>NZ_JQCA01000001.1 GCF_001437125.1 Levilactobacillus paucivorans
AAAAAATGGTTTTGATGTTGATTTTAAGCGATTAAAGCAGATTTATCTTGATTCTAGAAATAGACATTCTGATGATATTGAAAAGGGAAAAGTACGTGCTTTAAATGAGCGCTTGAAGTATGAAGATTAGGAGATAAATGAGTATGGGATTATTTGAAGATTATTACGATGAGCATGACTTAGATAAAAATAGTGAATACAGCCATATGAGTAAAAAAGAGTTAGTGATTGAAGCTGAATATTTGCATAATTCTTTGTGGAATATTTTGAAATATGTTGATAACGGCGGTACAGATATGGATGTTGTTAAAGCGGAAGTCTATGACGGCATATACGAAAGTCGGATATAAACATTGCATGTTTAGTGATTTTTGAAATTTTGTTCCATGGTTTTTGTGGATCAAAATTTCGGTTTTGCGAATTAAAGGAATCTCGGCGGAAAAGATAGCCGAGGTTTTTTTTAATTCGGGCGTCAATTTTTCTTAGAAAAATTAAGCTAGTGAGTGGCGATTATTTTGGCGGAAGAGAACAGCCAAAATTAACTGCCACGAGAGCAAGATTTTCCGAGTAGGAAAATGAGCGGTGGGGTCTGTCCTGCTGGCAAAGCAACCCTCGGTAGAGACCACACTTTGCGAAGTAAAGTATAGTGGGCTATACCTTGCATGGAGGTTTGCCGAATTATGTGTTATGCTCTAACCAAATTTAGCTGTTTGAAATGGGGCCGTGAGATGAGTTATTTAGTCGCTAATATGCAGAAATTAAAAGCTGATAATTTAGTTGGTTTGGGTAATCATGATCAACGACGGACTCAACATCATAAAAATCCGGATATTGACGTTGACCGTTCGGCTTTAAATTATGATTTGGTCGCTGGTCGGACTAATCATTTCAAAACCGATATTGAGGATTATATTAACGAGCATAAAACGAGTCAGCGAGCAGTTAGAAAAGATGCGGTCTTGGTCAATGAATGGATTATCTCAAGTGATCGTCATTTCTTTGCCGATTTAACGGCAGCTGATACGCGTAAATATTTTGAAACAGCGAAGGACTATTTTGCTGAAAAATTTGGTGAAGAAAATATTCGTTATGCAATTGTTCATCTTGATGAGAGCACCCCACATATGCATATGGGGATTGTCCCGTTTGATGATGAACATAAATTGTCTGCTAAACGAGTTTTTAATCGCACAGCTTTGCGAGATATTCAAGATCAATTACCGACTTATTTACAACAGCATGGTTTCAATATTCAGCGTGGGGTTCAAGAATCAGAACGTAAAAGTTTAACGGTACCAGAATATAAAGCCATGCGGGAATCTATTAAGCAGGGGCAGCAAAAGTTAGCAGCGGTTGAAAATGAAACTAAGCAGCGCCAAGCGAAACTTAAGACGTATCAAGCCACTAAATTTGATGTGAATAGTGTTAAAACGAAGGAATCTCGTTTCCATAAGCGGTATGTGCTGGTTGACCGTTTTGATTTTGATAAACTTAAACAGGGTGCCAGCTTAACGGATACGTATTTTACTGAAACATTGTCCCAAAGGTCTGATATGGATATTCAAAAAGACCGACTGATTAAAGCTGAAAGTAAGGCTATGGAGTTAGATATTGAGAATCGTCGTCTTCAAAAGCTAGTCGGGACGCTACAAGGAATTGTTCGGAGTGTTGACCACTTCTTACAGCGCAAATTAGGGGTTGGTTTACCAAGCAAGTGGCTAGAACGAGCTGGACTAAAAGAACCGTCTAAAAAAGCCCCTCAGAGGCCACAGGAGCGTTCAGAGGGACAACATGATGAATTAGACGGTCCAAGCCTTTGAATCTGGTCTATGGCTTTAATTTAACCGCTGACGAGTATTGGAGCTGTTTAATGGCCGTCAGTCAACGGTAAATCGAATTAAAGGGACTTCCTGCTTTAGCAGTTAGTCCCTTTTTGAGGCTTTAAGGAGTTGATTGACTACTGGATTAGAATACTTTTGCGCATGCAAAGAAAAGCACCCCTGCTTTTTTTGCCTGCCTTACGGCGAGTACGGGGTGAGTTTGAGCGGGGGCTCCCGCTCATTTGTGGGGTCCAGCTGGTTCAGCTGGTCAGTATGGCTGAAAGCCATGGTCTTAAAAAAGCAGTTCAGCGATTTTTGCTGATCTGCTTTTTTGGGGTTTGAAACCGTCGTTTTTCGACGGTTTCTTCTTATCTTGATACTAGTAGAAACAACTGGATTTTGCTGTTTTTGTACATATGCCTTGCTATTATAGGGTTTTGGTGTATTATTGAGGTATAAATTTTAATAAAGAAATACAAAATAAAAACCCACGTGAAGTCTCTGATTTGGTCGTCCGAGCACGTGAGTTGATTATCATTCGCGATTTATAGTCTTATTCTAGGGGGAAAACCCTATTCTGTCAAGGCTGTAAGCTTAGCTAAAATGATATTTCAGCTCCTTCACGTGGATAGAACGGAAGGAGCTTTTTATGTCTAAAGTATTTAAAGATAAAACAGAAAATGGCAAAGTAAGACCTTGGCGAGAACGTAAGATTGAAAATGTGCGCTATGCAGAATATTTGTCAATTTTAGAATTTAAACGGGCACATGATGTCCGAGGTTGTGGTGAAGTTTTACGTTTTCGGAAGATTGGGGAGCATTTGAAGCTGTATCAGACTTGGTTTTGCAAAAAGCGGTTATGTCCGCTATGCAACTGGAGAAAAAGTATGAAAAATTCGAGCCAATTAAAACAAATTATTGCAGAGGCGGTTGCGCGAGAGCCTAAAGGGCGGTTTTTGTTTTTAACTTTGACCATTAAGAATGCTTATTCAGCAGAAGAGTTAAAAGGGTCTTTACGAACTTTAACTAAGGCATTTAATAAATTAGTTAAATACAAGAAAGTCCATAAAAATTTATTGGGTTATTTACGTTCAACGGAAATAACCGTCAATGAACAAGATGGGTCGTATAACCAGCATTTACATGTTTTATTGTTTGTAAAATCTAGTTATTTTACCGGGGATAGCGTGAATTATATTAAGCAAGAAGAATGGGCAAAATTGTGGCAAAGAGCTTTAAAGTCTGATTATGAGCCTGTGGTACATGTGCAGGCTGTTAAAGCTAATAAACGCAAAGGAACTGACTCTTTGCAAGCTAGTGCGGAAGAAACTGCCAAGTATGAAGTGAAGTCGGCTGATTACATGACGGCTGATGATGAGCGTAATTTGACGGTGATTAAAGATTTAGAGTATGCCTTAGCTGGAACACGACAAATCAGCTATGGTGGTCTGTTTAAGCAAATTAAGCAAGATTTGAAACTTGAAGATGTTGAAAATGGTGATTTGGTTCATGTTGGCGATGAAGATTACACCAAAGAGCAAATGGAAGCTGCGGAAGAGGTTGTCGCAAAATGGGATTTTAATAAACAAAATTATTTTATGTGGTAGGGGGGTGTTTTTTATGATGATGAGATTGGATAATTTTTTTGTTGAAGAAATGCAAAAAAATGGTTTTGATGTTGATTTTAAGCGATTAAAGCAGATTTATCTTGATTCTA
>NZ_JQCA01000008.1 GCF_001437125.1 Levilactobacillus paucivorans
GGCAAATTCTATAATTAATCCGAACAGAAATTAAAAAGCCCAAAGCAATCACTTACAATGGTAGTAGCTAATTCCAACCAATATAGGGAGTGATTACTTTGGGTACATCTACTTTATCACGTTTTCAACGTGGCGCACTAGCACAACTGGTCAATGAGGGGAATAAATCTTACCAAGTAATGGCTGACGCCTTAGGCGTCGCCAAAGCTACGATTAGCTATGAGTTGGACCGGGTTAAACCTTATGATCCAGAATTAGCTCAGCAAGATGCAGATCGCAAAAGGCGGAATTGCGGTCGTCGTTCGATGCTGACGGCAGCATTAGCGACTTTAATTACCAATCACTTACGATTAACCTGGTCGCCAGAAACCATTGCGGCCGCTTATAACTTGAGCACTGCGTCAATTTATAATTGGCTTAATCGTGGCTGGCTCCCCTTCAAATTGACTGATCTACCCAATCGGAATGTCCGCCAGCACCGAGTGAGCGAAAATCGTGGGAAATTTACAAGTGGGACTTCCATCGAACAACGGCCAACAACTGTTAATCAACGGTTAGCTTTTGGTCATTGGGAAGTAGATACGGTGCTTTCTAGTCGAAGTGAGTCACGATCATGTCTGGTTACATTCGTAGAACGTAAGAGCCGACTTCTATGGGCCATCAAAGCCCCTAATAGAACGGCTAAGGCTCTAAACACCGCCTTTGGCAAGTTTATGGGGGCCTTCGGTCCCCAAGTAAAATCCATTACTGTTGATCATGGTAAAGAGTTTGCCAATTATCAGGCCTTAGAACAGGATTATCAGATCAAAGTTTATTTTTGCCATCCATATTCACCATGGGAGCGAGGTTCCAATGAATATTTTAATAGACGGTTACGCTGGTTCTTCCCGAAAAAGACCAATTTTAGCCAAGTAACGACTGATGAGATCCTAGCAGCACTTGAACTAATTAATCAACGACCATTAAAAATACATCATCAACAGACTGCCATTGAAAGATTCCGGGCTTGTTCGGATTAAACTTGTAATTTGCC
>NZ_JQCA01000072.1 GCF_001437125.1 Levilactobacillus paucivorans
TTAGAAGCTAGCTAATGGGAGAGGACTTCCATTTACACAAAAAATTTGACACTCCCAGCATAACCTATTACTTAGCAAAACCAGTGAAGGGCGTTGTCACCAAAAAAGTTAAATCTGGTAAAACTTATCTCTATCGCGTAACTTTTAAAATGGGCCGCGTTTTTCAAGCATTGTTCGAGGATGCTGACAGTGATGGATACAATATTACTGTCACCAATGGTAAACAAGAATTCTTCGTTTATCTTAACGATCTAGGATGGAAATATGTCGGTTCGATTCTGGGCACGACCGGTGCAGATGCTGTTTCTCCTGAGGATGCCCAAGCAGCTACTGATTACATTCAGGGACTGTATTAAGCATCATGCTGAATATCAAGTAAATCAAAAAAGCAGTCGCACCCCCACTCCAAGTGGTTTGCGACTGCTTTTTCAATCTCTTCGATTATCGTGTTTCCCAACTACTTCTTCGGCACAGCAGGCTTCGCCACATACCGATTAAGGATATGAAATCCCGAAACCTTATCAACCGCCAGCACGTGGACATCCGAGCTATCATTGGAGAAGCGTGCACTGACTTGGTAGTATTGCGCCTTGCGGTTTCCAGCATAATTTTTAACCGTCGACTGCGGCATCTTCCAAGGCCCCGACAACAACGCCGCCACGGGATGGCCCTGCTGGAGAATGTTCAGACGAACCGCATTACTCGGGACAAATGGCGTGAAGGTGCCCACTAAGGCCAAGACAATGAGACCACCCCACAGCCACTTCGACTGTTTGGTAAACCAGCCTGTTTTCTTTTCTTTCATCACGCCGCTTCCTTTCAAAAATGGTTTCAATTTATGACTTGACGTCTGCGTCTTCTGACGTCACACGGTGAGGCTTCAACTGAACGTCGAAGACATCCAGGAAGAACGCCATCAATGGCATCCCAACCAGCAGCCCCCACATGCCAAAGATCTGTTCACTGACAATTAAGGTGATGAATGTCACGAAGATGGGCAAGTTAGTGGCGTTGGCCATCAGTCGTGGATGCAGGAAGTAAGATTCAAACATATGAATTACCACGATCAGCACCAGCACGGCGATCACCCGAATAATGCCACCCGTCACGAAGGCCACAATCGTTAACGGAATCAGTGAAATCAACACCCCGGCCACGGGAATTAGTCCCAGGAAGAAGACCATAATCCCCAAGATGAGTAGGCTTGGCATGCCAATTGCCCACAGACCCAAGACCATCAGAATCGTATTAATCGTACAGATCAGTAACTGTGTTTCGATGACTGTCCCAAAGATGTGAACAAACTTCATAATCAGTTGGCCCATTGGGACGAACAAGCTGGCAAACCGACTCCGCGTGAAGGCGTGGACAAACGTCTGGAGCTGAACCTTGGTCAGGTTGAAAACAAAACTGAAGAAGAAAGCCAACAAAATTGTTTCAACCCCAGAACTCAATCGGGAAAGCTGGCCAATGCCACTGGTCAGTAGATTCTTCCCATTGCTAATCACCGACGCATTCTGCGAGAGGTTCTTAACCATCTTAGTCACTTGACTCTGCAGTTGTGGGTAAGTATCGATTAATTTATCAATCGTATTCGGTAGGTTCGAAGCCTCTGATACCAGTGGTGGAATAATCTGTGAAAATGCCGCCACGAGAATTCCCAGGAACAGGATGTAAACCAACAACGTCGCCCACAAGTGATGCAAATGCAAGTGTCGTTCAATCCCCACAATGGCGGCGTTTCCCAGGTAAATAAAAATCACCGTAAACAAGGCCAATGACAGAAACGACCGAACCTGCCAGGCAATAAAGATTAGTAAGACTAAGGCGACATAGGTCATCGTCAACGGATTTTGCCAGATCCGTTTGAGAAATGCAATCACAAGAACTCCCCCTCAAATGTATCGCTTTTAAATTCGAATCAATTGATCATACACCGGCAACAACGCCGTCACAATCTCTCTAATTGTGGCCGCCTGATCCTCCGGTGTCAACGTAAAGAAGGCATCCCCACGATGGAATTGCCGGCCAACCTGCCATTCGGCATGCCGATCGGTCTGGGTCGCCATTAAGGCCTGGTAAGCCTCACGAGTGAGTGGCACCCCGGAATTCTTATCCGTATGGTCACTACCACACTCGAAATCACTGGGCAGGGTCATGACGAGATCTTCCTTTAGGCTACTCAACAAAGCTTGACGATTCTTGGCCTCCTGTAACACAGCCAGCCAGATGAAGAAGCGGTCGTCCCAGAAGCCAATCTCCAGATGCGGTAACATCTTATAGCCCCGCTTGGACGTACTGAAAGCTACCCAGGTATCGGTTGGCGGATTCTTGGTCCGGCGCAAATGTTTGGAAACGTGATCATAGATTGGTACCGCTAGTGTGGCAAAGACCGGCTGGAGAGCTGCCACCGTTATCATAAATTTGGGATCAATTTGTTCCCTAATCTTGCCTAATCGTCCAGGCAACGTTTGGTCCTCAAAGACTCGGAAATCTTGGTCCTCGTACATCGCTAATCCCCCTTCTAAACGTTCAATTGATTCCATGTTATACTAATAGAACTAACTTGGAAAGAGGGATCCGCATGGCTGAGAAGAGTCAAATGGAACAGCATCTACAGAATTCGGTGTATGGCACACCGATGGTTCACCCCGATGAACAACGCCATTACCTGGGGACGTTTCGTGAACGTGTCTCCCTCGCCATGACAATTGCCGAGGTTACCAACGCTCAGAATGTCCGGGCTTTCACGCGTGAAATCAGCGCCCATCCGGACCTGCAGGTGATCTTTAACGGTCACATCGACCAGAGTGACCTGGCCCCTTACCTCAAGGCCACCGGTCAACACAACTTAAAATTTACGATTCGCCAAGATGACTTCTACGGTCATCAAGCCACGGACCTAGGCCTCGTCGTCGCTAGTGACCACGCGATCGACCAGAATCCCATCAGCCTAACTGCTAAATACCCCACAACTTCGGCCAAAACTCAGGCTACACCACCGGCTAAACAGCCTGGCTGGTTAGCTCGCCTCTTCGGCCACCACTAAAGAAAGGAACTTCACTTTGGCACAACATCCATTAGCCTATCGTATGCGGCCCCAACGTCTCGAAGACATCGTGGGCCAACAAGACTTGGTGGGCCCCGGCAAGATCATCGCCCGCATGGTGGCGGCCAAGCTCCTGTCGTCCATGATTCTCTACGGTCCACCGGGAACCGGGAAGACCAGCATTGCCAGTGCGATCGCCGGATCGACAAAATACGCCTTTCGCAAATTAAATGCTGCGACAGACTCCAAGAAAGATCTTCAGGTTGTCGCGGCCGAGGCCAAGATGAGCGGGACCGTCATCCTGTTACTCGATGAAATTCACCGACTGGACAAGACCAAGCAGGACTTCTTACTGCCCCACCTGGAGAGCGGTCGCATCATTCTCATCGGGGCCACCACCGAGAATCCCTACATCAACATCAACCCGGCCATTCGGAGTCGAACGCAAATTTTCGAGGTGCATCCCCTCTCCTTAGATGACATCAAGGTGGCTTTGAACCGAGCCATTACCGACAAGGAACGCGGACTCGGTGAGTTACCCCTGCAGGTTGACGCCGATGCCCTGGACTTCATTGCCGGGGCCACCAATGGGGATCTCCGCAGCGCCTTAAATGGCCTGGAGCTGGCCGCACAGTCCACCCCACCGGCTGAAGATGGCAAGATTCACGTGACCCGTGAGGTTGCGGAAACCTGTTTGCAACGTAAGGCCCTGGTGGGTGATAAGAACGGGGATGCCCATTACGACGTCATCTCCGCCTTTCAGAAGTCGATTCGTGGGAGCGACACCGACGCCGCCCTACATTATCTGGCACAGTTGGTTGCGGCCGGTGACCTCCCGTCGATCTGTCGGCGACTGATGGTCATTGCCTACGAGGATATTGGCCTCGCCAACCTCCCCGCCGCAGGACGTACCGTACAGGCCGTACAAGCCGCGCAACAGCTTGGCCTGCCCGAGGGACGAATTCCCCTCGCAGACGCCGTCATCGAGCTGTGCTTGTCTCCTAAGTCCAACTCGGGGATTGCCGCCATCGACGACGCTCTGGCAGACGTCATGGGCGGCCACAATGGTGCCGTCCCCGAACACCTCAAGGATGCACATTACAGTGGCGCCAAGAAGCTGGGTCACGGAAATGGCTACCAGTTCCCTCACGACTTTCCCAACGACTGGGTCAAGCAACAATACCTACCGGATAGCCTCAAGTCGGCCCAATACTACCATCCCAAAACCAATGGCCGTTTCGAAAGTCAGTTGGCCGAACAATACCAGCGTCTTCGTCAGGCCAATCGAAAGTGATAAATTGAACTTTACCCTATAATATGCTAATATCAAGTTGGTTCTAAGGTGTACGCGTTGTCTCACTACAAGTTGCCGAACAAGTAATTTATATATGGGAATGTTCTATGGTGGAGAAGATGGCAGGCCTTTTCACTTGGAAGTCAGACACTCCAACAGACATTCCCCCCTGCATTGTCATCGCGGGTCAACATGACTGGACAATTAACGGCACCACTTAGATCAACCAAAGCTCAGCTTTGAGGACCATTCCATTGAATGGTCCTTTTCTTGTCAAATTAAAGGAGGAACACCTCGTGCTCATAACTATTCTAATGATCTGCTACACCGTGCTAGCCCTCGGCATCGGTTGGGGGGCTTATAGCCACCGTAACCGACCATTTCTGGTCTTTCATCCCGAAGAAAATGCGGCCCTCAGTAACATCCTAAAGGTCGGCGGTATTTTGCTTTTACTTGTTGGCATTTTATCAGCAGTCGCGACCGCTCTAAACAACACGATCCTCATTATCATCGCCCTCTTAGCGGGTATTATCGTGATTTTGGCTCTCCAAATTTTAATGGTTCGCTGGTTGCCCAAGGCGTAACCGGTTTCATTTTCTCTGAAAATTTCTGCCATTTTGCTTTTTATTTGCCCATAAATAACGTATGATAAGAGTATAAAGTAATGAGAGGTGAACAATATGTTACAACAATATAAGCACATTTTAGTACCAGTCGACGGTTCCTACGAAGCAGAATTAGCTTTCAAGAAAGCGGTCGCTGTGGCTAAGCGTAACGATGCTGATTTACATCTCGTTCACGTTGTTGATACGCGGGCTTTCCAAAACATTTCCAGCTTCGATACCAGCATGGTTGAACAAGTCACGGAAACGGCGAAGAAGACGCTTGATAAGTACGTTGCCGATGCTAAGGCTGCTGGCCTAGACAACATCGATTACGCGATTGAGTATGGTGCGCCAAAGACAATCATTGCCCGTGATGTTCCGCGAGATAACGATACGGACTTAATCATGATTGGGGCAACGGGGTTAAATGCCGTTGAACGTCTCTTGATTGGTTCTGTTACCGAATATGTTACTCGGACGGCTGTCTGCGACGTTATCGTTGTCCGGACTGATTTGGACAACAAGCCCGCCAAGAAGACTCATCCAGAAAACTAAGCCTCATTAATCAGTAAAAGTCGTTGCCCCTTATGGGACAACGACTTTTTTTGATACAGTCATTTAATCGGCAATAATTGTGCTGCCAACCTGAGGTGTTAACCGTTCCTGCAAGGCAACGTTGTGCGTTACCAAGGCGAGAGTCCGGGCAATCGTCAAGCTTCGTTTGGAAGCCGTCGTCGCCAGCAAGGCCTTCTCAGCCTCCCCCTTCATCTCATACAAGACATCGATCAGATACAGTGACCCCTGGTGCTTAACGGCCCGCAAAGCGGCTTCTACGTTATCAATCACCAGTTGTGGCTGTTCCAACTTCAGGTACATCTGAGCAATCTGGTAACGGGCCCAGATGAGTCGCTTGAAATTATCCTCATCATGCCATTCGAAATCATCAAGGTACCCGACCGCCGCGTTCAAATAGAAACGCGCCTTATCGAGTTCTTGCCGATTGAGGTAAGCTGTGGCCATGCCGACATTACCGACAATCGCATACAAATCCCACGGCATCCGGTAGGCCCGGTGAAGCAACAAGTTAAAGTGAAAGATTGCTTCGTCCGGCCGATTACGAGCGCCAAGCTCCACAAAACCGCGGTAGTAATGGTAACGTTCGCGGTCAAAGGCATTCTGAACATTCGTCATATTAACTTTACCCAGCAGATCATCCGCGAGCGCATAGTCTTCACGACGGATCGCCCCGGCAATATCGTCGAATTGTTCATCCATCCCACTCCCGAGACCGGATAAAACATCATTTAACGAAATATTGAGCCGCCGGCAAATCTGTAAAATAATCTTGATGCTCGGTACTTTATTCTTTTTTTCCATCAAACTGACCGTCGCTTGGGTACAAATCCCTTCGGCCAATTCCTGTTGTGACAAGTTCTTCTGCTTCCGATATTGTTTAACTTTACTCCCTAATAAACGCATCTCATCTCTCCCTCACGAGTCGTAACGTTAGGTACCGTCAACTTGATAAAACCGAACATTACTCAAAACGTGACTAACGACCATTCCCCGACACTTAAGTTGTTGCAGCCGTTAATATTCAGCCCCTGGTAATGACTGGCCAGACTCGGCCTGTTTATCGTTAGTTACAATAATAGGCGATTTATAGAGAATTACAAGCAATATGCGATATCATTAAGAAAATCTAATCTGTCTAGTCCATTCACTCATTTTTATATAAAAACTATAATAATAAAATTTCAAAAAGGCGGACGTCTTGTCCGCCTTAGTTTCTATTGTACGTAAATAATCGATTAATCTGCTAATCCAGCAACCTATGCATAGCTTAAAACAAAGTTTTGCAAGACTGCCCACCGCGTCGCTGCCGCTGATTGCCGAGTCACCTCACGTAATCGCGATAACTCATTGGTAATCTGGCCGTCGGCACCTAGCGCCCACATCCGTGTCATAGTTGCTGGCGTGTCGGGTGTCCAGAGGTACGCCGGTGCCCCCTGTTGATGAGCCGCCGCGATGAACTGCTGACTCGCGGACAACCGTTGAAAGGAATAGAAGTCCGCAGGAAGTGATCGGGGATTAACCCAATTAAACGGAAGGATTACCCCGACCTTTAAGTGTGGCTGTAACCGACGTAACTGCCGCACGACCCGGTAATCCAGCGAATGAACCACACTCCCATCACGCTGTAACCGGTCACCATAGGTCGCGGCAAACCGTCGAATGGCGCCCGGTGAGTCGTGCGGTGTGGTTTTAATCTCCACCATCAGCCGTTGATGTCGGGCTTCCGCCACCCGCAGGTAAGCTGGCCAACTACTGAGTCGGGCCTGCTGCCCATTTTCATGGAGCGTCAGTCGTTGTAACTGCTGGAGGGTCAGATCGTGAGGCGTCACATTCCGACCAGCTAACGTTTTAAGGTTCTCGTCATGCAACACGACCCACTGCCGATCGTGGGTCTCGTGCAAATCCATTTCCACGTAGTCCGGATGGTGGGTCGTCACTTGGCGTAAGGCCCCGACCGTGTTTTGAATGCCACGGCCGTGGTCAACTCCACGATGACTGATCAGGGTGGTTGGCCCCCAGGCCGGTTGGGCGAAGACCGTTTGCGATGTTACCATTCCCATCATCACCAGGCTGACTAGCGATAAAGCCAACGTCCCAGGCAGACCACGGGTCTCCAGTCTAACTAATAATTGCCGTGGCTGCCCACACCAGGCCCAAACAACTGTCGTTAATCCTAGAATGGTGACCAGGCAGAATCCCAACAGGACGATAAATACGGCAACCAGCAACAGCAACCGGTCAGTCGCCACGTGAAGGACCGCAACTAAGCCTTCACTGCCGGCAAGCCAAGCCACGGTGAGGCCAGCCCAAATCCCGAGGGCACCACCAATTTGTCGTACCGACCCACCAGTTAAGGATTCACGACGAAACCACCAACGTGGCCCCCATAACCAGAAAATCCCAGCCAGGAGCAAATAGAGTCCTCCCACGACCATCAGAACCGGCCGGCGATGCAGCGTCACAAAATTAATCAGGGATGCCGGTAGCACCAGACGGGCCCAGAAACGGCTGCCCAGGCCCCACAACCCAAATGGCAAGGCCAGAATGACCGCTATCAAAAGGACCAGTGTCCACGCCCATTTACGCTGCCAGACACGGTGCCAGATTTCTGACCCAGTCGTCGGTTTACCAGCGACCGCTACCGCCACCTGAGTGAGTTGCGCTGCCGTAACCACGCAAAGACCCGCGATAGTCAGGACTAGTGAGACCGACCAGCCAGAACGCTGGCTCAACCAGCGCACGCCCAGTAACAGGCTAATTAAGCCACCCCACCCCATCAGAAGTCGAGGTTGCGTGAGACTCAGTCGCCAAACACGATTTAGTTGGTGTCGATACCGTTGCACAGAAAATCCTCCCCATAAAAAAATCGGTGAGTCACGTTACCGTGGCCCACCGACGTTTAAACTTACTTTGATTTAGGCTTGTAGGTCGATGCCGCTGAAGCGTTGTCCAACGGAATAAAGTCGTAAGCCAATTCGCCTTGATAGTCGAATTCATCAAGCGCCAACTGAATCAGTCGGTCGATCAGGTCAGCATAGCTGATCCCGGAAGCCTGCCACAATTGTGGATAAAGACTGATGTTGGTAAATCCTGGTAAGGTGTTGACTTCACCAACGTATGGCACGCCATCCTTAGAAACCAGGTAGTCGATCCGCGCCATCCCCTTTAAACCAAGAGCCGCGTACGTCCGCAGACCCATCGTCGTGATTTCAGTCGTCAGGTCGGCTGGTAAGTCGACTGGCACTTCAAAGGTCACGCCGCTAGCATCCACAAACTTGTTGTTGTAATCATAGAAGACATCGGATTCTGGGACCCGAATGGCACCCAGGCGGGAAGCTTGTGGCTTCTCGTTACCCAAAATGGAAATCTCAACTTCTTCTGGACCGGCGATGGTTTCTTCAACCAACACCTTAAAGTCATAACGGAAGGCGTCGGCAAGGCCTTCGTCATATTCCGTTGCATTCGTTGCCTTATGAATCCCCACGGATGATCCTTGGTTAGCGGGCTTGATGAAGACATTGGCGCCCAACTTAGCCTTGATCGTTTCGTAGTCGTTCTCGTTACGGTTTTCCGGCGTAATCACCACGTACTTGGTGTTCTGGATACCGTGTGTGGTCAACACTTGCTTCGTTAAGTCCTTATCAAAGGACGTCGCTGATGCTAAGACGCCACTCCCCACGAAAGGCTTTTTCAAGAGACGGAAAAGCCCTTGGATCGTACCGTCTTCACCCAAGTTACCATGAATAATTGGGAAGAAAACATCAATGTCCTTTGCCTGAGATAAATTCCAAATGGGTGCCAAGGGGTTGGAAGAATCTACTTTGGTGAGCTCTTCTGCGGCGACCGTTGCCTCGTCCTCGCCGTCAAATACGCGCCGTGAAGCAGCGTCACTCAGAACAAAACCGCTACGCGTCAGCAGGAATAGGCTAACGTCGTAATGAGATTTGTCCATCGCATCGTAAATGTTGTGGGCCGAACGCTTGGAAACGTCATGCTCCGAAGAATTTCCACCGAATAGTAGACCTACGTGTAACTTTGTTTTCTTCTCCATCTTGTTTGTCACTCATCCTATCGTATAGATTTCGGTTAGCCTTCAGTATACCATTTCTCTAAAAAAATGCGTATATTTTTTAACCTAAAAAATCGATAGTTGAATTTAAATATTTTTTTATAGCCGGCGAGAGCCCCGCCTTCAATCGTAAAGCATCCAACAGGCGTTTGCGGTTAAAGAATTGATTCCACCCTGCAAGGTTATCGGGTCGCCGACGCTTGGCCACTTCCTGACGCCACTGTTTCAGTGCGTCCAGAAAGGCCGTCTCGTACAGACTGTGCCGATTCGTAAGTTCCACCAGGTACGCGGCCATCCGGTCGTTCTCTCCATAGATGAGCGGTGTTGTCACCCGCTTGAGGCGCTCCATGTAAGTCACCAACAGAAAGAGCTTGTCCGCACGGGTCAGTTGGTCGCTGGCCGCTAACACGGCTAACAGGTCCACCATGGCCGCATAGGCGTGGGCCCAGCCCTGTTGGTTCACGAAGCCACGCGTGTCCGTCTCGACGCTAATATAGGTTGCCACCTGAATCACAAGCCGATGCCAGTCCAAGTCTAACGGTGTCGACTGTTCATTCACAAAGTGCAAGACAACCGCCAGCAGCGAAGCCGAACTGGCCCGTCCAAAGACAGCGACGTTCGCGGGTTCCAGGACGTGATTAAAGAGAACTTGGTCACTGCTGAGCGTCGAGATCAACCGCCGCATCCCCTGTTCGCCGATAGCGTCCTGTTGGAGGGCGTCATACAAGGTGAAATTCACCCCATTGTAGCGAATCTTAGGATCCAGTGAAGCCAAGTGACGCAAAAGAAACAGCAGGTTGGCCGGCGTCAGAGCTAATTTTTCCTGATGAGCAAGCTGCTCATTGAGTTGGTCCAGGAGTTCCTGAATACCATCTGAATCGTCCGGTAGCTCGACGGTCGTTCGCCGTCGTCGGTGAATGCCGTCCATAACCTCCCCAATTCGATGTCCCAGGGACTGATACACCTGTCCCGCCTTCAATTCTGCATTGAGGTCCGCCAACTGTTGTTGAAGCGTCCCAATCTGTTCATCCATCAAATAAGCCTCCTGAGCATCCGACTAAGACTCAATCTTCCCGGTATTGAGCACCGGTTGTGAGCCCCGTTCGTTAATAATTGAAACCATCATGTTATTAATTAATTGAATCTTTTGGTTGTCCGTTAATTTCAAATCCGTCTCATCGGCGAGCTTGCTAATGGCACCCTCCGTAATCGACACAGCCCCTTCAACAATAATCTTTCGCGCCGATAGAATGGCTTGAGATTGTTGCCGTTGTAGCATGGCCGAGGCAATTTCTGTGGCGTAAGCCAGGTGCGTCAACCGCGTTTCAATAATTTCGACCCCAGCAACGTCGAGCCGTTCCTGAAGTTCCTGCGTCAACCGATTCGAGACCTCGGTGGGATTGCTCCGCAAGGTCAATGCCTCACCGTCACCAAAGTTATCGTAAGCGTACTCGGAGGCCACGTGACGGACGGCCGACTCCGTTTGAATTTCCACGAATTGTTCGTAGTCCTCGACGGAGAACAGGGCCTTACTGGTATCCACAACCTTGAAGACAATGACCGCGGCAATCTCCACGGGGTTCCCTTGCAGGTCATTAACCTTGAGAATCGCACTGTTAAAGTTACGAACTCGCAGGGATACCGTGGCCTTATTGGTCAGTGGAATTGTCAGGAACAACCCCGACTCGCGGATCGTTCCGATATACTGGCCGAAGAACGTCAGCACCTTAGATTGGTTAGGACTGATGATAGTCAGACTGCTAGCAGCCAGAATCGCCACAATCAGCAGGACCGTCCCTGTCACAATCATCCCCGCCATCACAATCAACCAGCCGGCAAATATAATCAATGCCAAAACCAATAGCAGTCCGAGATACCCGTTCATGTGAACGACATTCTTTTCTTTCATTTGGACTCACTCCATTCCCCATTTGTTCAGTCTAGCGTGACGGTACGCACCGCCCCCCCCTAAACGTCAACTATCCTTATTATACCCGACTGGCTAGGAAACCACTAAAAAACCGGCCCTTTGCCAGCAAAGAGTCGGTCACTTTAATAATTAGTTTAAGCTTCTTGCACATCGACGAACCAGGCTGCATCCGCGTCAGTGCCGTTCAGGACGTCGAAGTCCGCATCCAAGGCGGGGTTGACGGCCGTCACGGTCCCGGTAACAGGACTCGCAATGTCGGAAACGGCTTTATCTGCCTCGACACTCAAGAGGTTTTCGCCATTAGCGACGTGATCGCCAACAGCCGGCAACTTGGCAAAACTGATCGTGCCCAATTCGGATTGGCCCTCACTGGTCAAACCGATTCGAGTACCATCAGCCACCTTTTTCGTCCAAAAATACTGCACCATTTCAGCCATACTAACCGCTCCTTTTTATTCGAAAGACTCGTTTCGACTAAACATGTAACTCTTATAATGATACCGCATTGACATGATTAAACCAATCCCAATGAGGTTCCCGATCAACGCGGACCCCCCTTGACTCACGAATGGCAACGGAATCCCAGTCAGTGGCAACAGACCAATGCTCATCCCTACGTTTTCAAACACGTGGAAGAGAATCATCATGATGACCCCCGTTGAGATGTAGGCATAGAACACGTTCTTGGTGTCGAACGTCACCCGAATCATTTGGTAGATCAATAGGAAGTACAGGAAAATCAGGACACAGCCCCCGATGAAACCAAAGTTTTCCCCAACAACGGAGAAAATCATATCGGATTCTCGAACTGGCACATAGACGTGAGAGACGTTAAATCCTGTCCCAAAGATCCCACCGGACCCGATCGCCTTCATACTCTGCCAGAGTTGATAACCCTGGTTAGAGGTATCCGCTGACGGATGGAGCCAAGTGTCAACCCGGGAGAATTGGTAGGCCTGGAAGCCTACTTTTTCGAGGAGTTTACGCCCACCATCTGTCGTGACCAGTGCCAAGACACTGCCCCCAACCACCGCAATGATGGAGAAAGCTGGGGCAATAATCTTCCAGGTAATCCCAGAAACCAGCAACACCCCACCAACGATCGCGAAGAACACCAGCATCGTCCCAAAGTCATTTTGTAATTTCAAGAGCGCCGCAACCGGTAAGGTCCAAAGGATTAGCTTACCAATCAGTTGCCAGTCAGTCCGCATCGTGTGGACCGGATTGGCATTGTTATGCTCCGTCACCACCCGTGCCAGCATTAAAATAAAGGCTGGCTTCATCACTTCGGAAGGTTGGAAGGTCAAAGGTCCAATCGCAAACCAACTCTTGGCACCAGTATTGTTGAAGTACGTCCGACTGTAAAAGACCAATACTGCCAACAGCAGGAAGATCCCTAACCCATAGAGCACAGGCGCCACCTTCCATAGCTGTTCGGAGTCAAACTGCATGATAATAATAATTGCCACGGTCCCAATGACATACCACACCAATTGGGAAACCACCGCAGAAGTAATGCTAGTCGACCCGCTATCGTGGGTCGCCGCTACATAGATGGAGGCGAGTCCGATCAACGCCAACATGAGGATACAGAAGATAATCCCCCAGTCGATACGCGACTCGGTCTCGGTCCGCTGTTCTGTCGCATTCTTTGCCACTATGATTGCTCCTTAATTCAAACTAAGATTTGTCTTCATTATAAAGGCCGGAGTGGACGAACACGTCGCACTCCGGCCAACTTTACGAAAATTTATTATCCCCGGTGTAAATGGTAATCGCGTAATAACAACTCGACACCTTCGTCGACTGTCTTTACCCGGTAAACGTCCCCATCATTCAACTGAGCTGAGAAGCGGTCGTCGTCAGGTGTGACGGTTCCGATCGTTTCTGAGCCAATCTTCAGAACGGACATCGTTTGGCCGTCTGGTAATTGTTGTTCATCGATGGTCACTTGCACTGCTTTTTCTCGTTTACTCATGCCAACTCTCCTTTATTTAGTGGGCGGCAGCTGATCCAGATGCATCGCCGCTCGGTATGCTGCTTCCGCTTTCGTGTTGCGGCGGAGACTAAAGTGGTCCGGCACGGGATCAATCCCACCCCGTACGAATGGATGGCACCGTAAGATCCGGGCCACTCCCATGAGGCCGCCCTTAAGCGCCCCATGCTTTGCTAACGCCTGCAACATGTAATTCGAACAAGTCGGATAATACCGACAGGTCGGTGGGAATAGTGGCGAAATGAATCGCTGGTACCCACGTACGAACATCGTCAATAGCCAACGCATCACGCCACCTCCTGGATGCTAGTCGTTGTTTTGTTTTGCCGTCTTGGTATCCATGTGTTCCAGTAGGACACCGGCACCCTTAGCCACGTTGTCCAAGGGGTCTTCGGAAATGATAACGGGAACCGTCAAACGTTCTGAGAAGAGCTTGTCGATACCATCTAACAAGGCTCCCCCACCAGTCAACATGATCCCACGGTCAATGATGTCCGCCGCCAACTCAGGTGGAATGGTTTCCAGAACTGACATTGCGGCAGCCACAATTTGGTCCACGGAATCGTGAATCGCAATCTCGACCTCAGCGGCGGTAATCGTCGTTTCGGTTGGCATTCCACTGACTGAATCACGGCCACGAACAGCCATGGTCTTCTGTTCATTGTCAGGTTCTGGATAGGCAGTCCCAATCTTAATCTTAATGGTTTCCGCTGTCCGTTCCCCAATAATCAAGTTGTGTTCATGCTTCATGTAGTTCACAATTTCAGTATTCATCCGGTCACCAGCGACCCGAATAGAGCGGCTCGCCACGATGTCTCCTAAGGACAGGATAGCAATATCACTGGTTCCCCCACCCATGTCGATAACCATGTTACCACTAGGCTTGAAGATATCCATCCCAGCACCTAATGCGGCGACCTTAGGTTCGGCTTCCAAGTAAACCTTGGCGCCACCGGATTTTTCGGCAGCCTGAATGATGGCCTTCCGTTCGATCTCGGTGATGTTGGTTGGTGCACAAATCATAATGTTTGGTTTGGACAAGAACCCCTTAACGCTAAGCTTATTGATGAAGTAGGAGAGCATGGCTTCAGTGATGTCAAAATCGGAAATGACCCCGTCCTTCAAAGGACGAATTGCCCGAATATTCCCTGGAGTCCGACCCACCATGCGGTAAGCCTCTGAACCCACTGCCAGGACCTTATCCGTCTTCGTGTCAATTGCGACGACGGATGGTTCATTTAATACGATACCCTTGCCGACCACGTAAATTAAAACGTTCGCAGTCCCCAGATC
Source organism: Levilactobacillus paucivorans (assembly GCF_001437125.1). GTDB lineage: Bacteria > Bacillota > Bacilli > Lactobacillales > Lactobacillaceae > Levilactobacillus > Levilactobacillus paucivorans. The sequence continues at coordinate 14,813 of NZ_JQCA01000072.1, forward strand.
AATCCCAATATCTTTCGCCATACTTATGTGCCCTCCTGATTTTAAATGCCAATTTTCAACATATCATTATAACATACTCTCATTAAACTCTAAATGATTTCTCGATCAAACAAAAAGGTGGCCCTACGCCACCCCTTGTTGTCTAGTTATTTACGTGTGAGTTTTTTAACACCACAGTGTCGTTATCGGCAACCGTCACGCGTTCAACTTGTGCGCCCAATGCCGTTAACTTCTTGTGGAAGTCATAGTAACCGCGATCTAAGTATTTCAGATTCGTTACCTGAGTGTACCCATCCGCAACCAAGCCGGCTAAGACCAGTGCCGCAGCGGCCCGCAGGTCGGTAGCGGCCACTTCGGCCCCATTAAAGTCGGTTGGCCCATGCATCACAACGGTCCGACCGTTCACTTGGTACTGAGCATTCATGCGCCGAAGTTCTTCCAGATGCATGAAGCGGTTCTCGAAGACCGTTTCGGTCATGGTACTGGTTCCGGCAGCGGCCAACTGTAAGATGGTCATTTGTGGCTGCATGTCAGTTGGAAAACCAGGATACGGTAAGGTCTTCACGTCCGTTGGTTGTAACTTTTCTGGACCGATAACCCGAATTCCTTCTGGTTCTTCCGTAACCGTGGCACCCATCTCTTGTAACTTGGAGATCAGTGGCTTGTTGTGTTCAACGATCCCGTCTTTAATCAAGACATTCCCGTGAGTCAAGGCAGCGCCGACCATAAAGGTGCCGGCTTCGATCCGGTCCTGAACCACGTTGTGTTCAGTCCCATGCATCTTTTCTACCCCGTCGATCCGGAGCGTTTCCGTACCGGCCCCGCGGACGTGAGCCCCCATCTTGTTCAAGACGTTGGCCAAATCCACGATTTCTGGTTCGCGAGCGACGTTGTCAATCACAGTCGTTCCTTGAGCTAAACAAGCGGCCATCATAATGTTCTGAGTGGCCCCAACACTAGGGAAATCTAAGTAAATGTGGTTCCCGACTAACCGATCAGCGAAGGCTTCAATGTAGCCATCGTGTTGTTCGATCCGGGCACCGAGGGCCTCTAAGCCCTTCAAGTGTAAGTCAATTGGCCGCGTCCCAATGGCGCAACCACCAGGTAAGGCAACCCGAGCATGACCCAACCGCGCTAAGAGCGGACCCATCACAACGATTGAGGCACGCATCTTGGAAACGTATTCAAAAGGCGCTTCACTAGAAACTTGGCGTGTCGCATCAATCGTGACTTCCCGTTTTTCTTCGTTGAAATAAACGCGGAGATTCAGGAAGCGTAAGACTTTATTCATCGTATAAACATCAGATAAAACCGGAACATTTGCTAAGTGGGTGAGGCCATCTTGGCCAAGAATTGACGCCGCCAAAATTGGAAGAACGGCATTCTTAGCGCCTTCAATTTGAACCACACCAGTTAAGCGGTTCCCACCATGAACGATAATTTTTTCCATGGGATACCTCCAAAGAATTTTATGAGCCGTTTGCTGCTTTAAAGTAAATAGCCCAGGTTACGAACGTTGTTAATGAAGTCTAGGAAGAATGAGCTGCAGCCAAAGCCGATGGCCACCGCCAGCATCACGATAAGCACTCGTGACTGACGCGGGTAAAACGTCATTAACCGTTCAATGTGTAACGCAGATATTGCCCAAAATGCAAGGGCAATAAAGATTAAATGGCTAACAATCGTTAATATTCCCTGTAACCCAATGAGTTTCATTCGCCCAATCCTTTCTAAACATTCTCACCCACTATATCATAATTTTTCATGGTTGTCCGCGAAATTCCTGTAAAATCGGCGTTTGTAATATTACATTTCATCCGTTTATGACCGGTGACCGACCAAACGGCGACCTAAAAGGTTTTACGTGGTGAAATTATTTCCAAATTGGTGATTACTCTTCCTAAATCGAACGACTTGTTTTCACATTGAAAGCCAGACCATTGTTCGGAAATTAATTCAATTTTTCTTGGCTTTAAGTCGTCGTTTTGCCCCATTTCAGCCAATGTGTAACGTCACTTTAAGCGGCGTAAAACGCCAAAACATGAGATTCACGACAACAAAAAAGCAACTCTCCCCTAAAGGAAAGCTGCTTCTGGGTCCTATTCAGGACTATTGTCTTGCATCGTGCTTAGTGATTGGCAACGTTAATCCGGTTAATAGCCCGGCGTAATGCCACTTCAGCCCGTGCTAAGTTATCGGGATCCTTCTCGGCCTTTGCCTTTTCAATCGCCTTTTTAGCCCGTTCCTGAGCGCTCTGCGCCCGGCTGACATCAATGTCACCCTGGCGTTCGGCACTGTCGGCAACAATCGTTGCCACGTTATTGGAGAATTCAATGAACCCACCGTTAACGGCAATCCGGTCTTGTTCGCCGTCATGCTTGAAACGAACCTCATCAACTTTCAACGTCGCAAGGACGGGAACGTGATTTGGCAAGATCCCCATCGGCGCATAGGACGTGGTCACAATCAGAAAGTCACCCTTCTGTTCATAGACCCGACCATCGGGAGTCACAATGCTAACGGATAAAACTGGTTTATCAGCCAATTAGAATTCCTCCCTAGTTGTTGGCGACGGCGTCATTCATTTCCTTGGCCTTAGCCACGACGTCTTCGACACCACCACAGTTACGGAAGGCATCTTCTGGCAACTTGTCGTACTTACCTTCCAGAATCTGCTTGAATCCATCAATGGTATCTTCCAACTTCACGTACTTCCCTGGTAAACCAGAGAATTGGGAAGCCACAGTAAATGGTTGTGACAGGAAGAATTGAATCCGCCGTGCACGGTTAACAATCGTTTTTTCTTCTTCAGAAAGTTCATCCATCCCTAAGATCGAGATGATATCTTGCAATTCATGGTAACGTTGCAAAACATGTTGAACTTCGGTCGCAACGTCATAGTGTTCTTGACCGATAATTTCAGGGGCCAAGGCAGTTGACGTTGAAGCCAATGGGTCCACGGCTGGGTAAATCCCTTGTTGCGTCAAAGAACGTTCCAAGTTAGTCGTAGCATCCAAATGGGCGAAAGTCGTGGCAGGAGCAGGGTCGGTGTAATCATCGGCAGGCACGTAAACGGCTTGGATCGAGGTGATCGACCCATTGTTCGTTGACGTGATCCGTTCTTGCAACTGACCCATTTCAGTAGCCAACGTTGGTTGGTAACCAACGGCTGAAGGAATCCGTCCTAACAGGGCAGAAACTTCAGAGCCGGCCTGCGTAAACCGGAAAATATTATCGATAAACAACAGAACGTCTTGGCCCTTAACATCACGGAAGTATTCCGCAATCGTTAAACCAGTCAAGGCAACCCGCATCCGGGCACCAGGAGGTTCGTTCATTTGACCATAAACCATGGCCGTTTGCTTCAGAACTCCGGAGCCTTTCATTTCCCAATACATATCGTTACCTTCACGGGTCCGTTCACCAACACCGGTGAAGACGGAAATCCCGTTATGGCCTTGCGCAATGTTATGGATTAATTCTTGAATTAAAACGGTCTTACCAACACCGGCACCACCGAACAACCCAATCTTCCCACCACGAACGTAAGGTTCGAGTAAGTCAATAACCTTGATCCCAGTTTCTAGGATTTCGGTCGTAGGGTTTAATTCGCTATACTTCGGTGCGTCACGGTGAATTGGCATCCGTTGGGCATCAGGCCCAAATTCGGCACCACCATCGATTGGATCACCCAAAACGTTAAATACTCGACCTAAGGTGTCATCACCAACGGGAACAGAAATGGAAGCCTCAGTGTTTTCAACTTCCATGCCCCGGCGAAGACCATCAGTACCATCCATGGCAATCGTCCGCATAACCCCGTCACCCAGTTCAAGGGCAACTTCGGTTACAAGGACAGTGCCATCATCACGTTTGATGTTTAAGGCAGTGTTGATGTCGGGTAATTTATCAGTTAATGGGAATTCAACGTCGACAACTGGTCCGATAACTTGAACAACTTTACCAGTACTCATTATTCGTTAATTCCTCCCGTCATTAATTCTTTAAGGCTTCTTGACCACCAGTAATTTCGGTGATTTCAGTCGTAATCGCTGCTTGCCGAGCCCGGTTGTAATGTAATTGCAGATCCGAGATCAGGTCGTCAGCGTTGTCAGTGGCTGACTGCATCGCATTAGAACTTGATGCATGTTCAGCAGTTTTGGCATCCAAAATAGCACCATAAACCAGACTCTCAGCGTATTGTGGCAGGATAGAATCCAAGACCTCCTGCGCTGAAGGTTCTGTTTCATAATCGTTTGCAAGATTGGACGTAGGCGTCTCACTAACAGCTTCACCCGCAAGTGTTTCACGGTCCACTGGCAATGTCTTTTCACCCCGGAATGACGACGTAATACGGTTAACGAAATGGTTATAACAAACGTAAAGTTCGTCAAAGATTTCGTTATCAAACATGGTCGTCACAGTCTTTACAATCTCCCGGACTTCGTTAAACTCAGGAACATCACTAACACCACGATATTCATAAGCCACGTTAATGCCTCGGTTCTTGTAGAAGTCTGCTCCGGTACCCCCAACAGCCAGAATCATATAGTCATCTGGGTTGGGTGTCTGCTTGTCAATGAATTCATTGGCTTCGCGCAAGACACTACTGTTATAACTCCCCACCATACCGCGGTCAGAAGTTATGACTAAATAAGCCGTTTTCTTAACTGGACGGTCTGCCTGTAACTTGTTTGAGGAATTATCAAACAGTTGAGACTGAGATAAGCGCATGACCACTGACTTGATCTTTGAGACGTACTCTTGATAGCCAGCCGTATGCTTCTGAATCTTGTTCAACTTCGCAGTCGACACCATGTGCATCGCGGCAGTAATCTGTCGGGTTGCCTTGGTTGACGAAATCCGATGTTGGACGTCATGGATAGATTCAGCCATTTTTTCTCACCATCCTTCCTTCAAGCAATTCTAGTTTTCTGCTGAATCATCGTCGTCCGCTTCAGCATTATGCTTGGTCGGTTGGAAAGTCTTATCAAACTCAGCAAGTGCGTCATCCAATGCATCGCCTTCTGGTAAATTACCAGTCTTGGTGATTTCATCTTCGATTGCCTTGTAAGACGTGTCCATAAACGCAAACAATTCGTTTTGGTAACGTAAAACGTCACTCACTTCGAGCTTATCAAGGTGCCGGTGGGTCAAGGCGTAGAGAATGATAACTTCCTTGGCAACGGGTACGGATTCATGCAAGCCTTGCTTTAAGACTTCCACGGTCCGAGCACCACGGTCCAAACGGGCCTTGGTAGCGGCATCCAAGTCGGAACCGAATTGTGCGAATGATTCCAGTTCCCGGTATGCGGATAAGTCCAAACGCAAGGTCCCGGCAACTTTCTTCATGGCTTTGATTTGAGCATCCCCACCAACCCGAGAAACTGAAGTCCCGGCATCAATGGCTGGCCGAATCCCTGAATAGAAGGAATCACTATTCAAGAAGATTTGCCCGTCGGTGATGGAAATAACGTTGGTTGGAATGTAGGCAGAAACGTCTCCAGCCTTGGTTTCGATAACTGGTAACGCGGTCATAGATCCGGCACCTAATTCATCATTCAACTTGGCTGCACGTTCGAGTAAACGAGAGTGGGTATAGAAAATATCCCCAGGGTACGCTTCACGGCCTGGTGGCCGACGTAAAATCAAGGAAAGTTCACGATAAGCATCGGCTTGCTTGGTTAAATCATCATAGACGATTAACACATGCTTGCCGTTCATCATGAATTCTTCACCCATGGCTGCACCGGCATATGGTGCGATGTACAGTAATGGTGCTGGTTCAGATGGTCCGGCACTGACGACAATGGTGTAATCCATGGCGCCAAACTTTTCCAAAGTGGAAACTTGTGACCGCACAGTGGAGTCCTTTTGACCAATTGCCACATAAATACAGATCATGTTCTGACCCTTTTGATTAATGATGGTATCGATCGCAATGGAACTCTTACCAGTCTTACGGTCACCGATAATCAACTCACGTTGACCTCGGCCAATTGGAACCAAGGCATCAATGGCTTTGATCCCGGTTTGTAGGGGTTCACTAACCCCTTGCCGTTCCATAACACCTGGTGCTTTATGTTCGATTGGTCGCGTTTTATCGGTCTTGATGTCCCCTTTACCGTCGATTGCTTGACCCAATGAGTTAACAACTCGGCCAATCAATTGATCACCAACGGGAACTTCCATGATTCGGCCAGTCCGTTTAACGGTGTCGCCTTCAGTGATTCCAGTGAAATCACCCAAGATAACGATACCAACGTCACTGGCTTCGAGGTTTTGGACCATCCCATAAACCCCGTTATCAAACAGTAACAATTCACCCTGAAGGGCGTTGTCTAAACCGTGGGCACGGGCAATCCCGTCACCAACGTAAGTTACTGTACCAGTCTCTTCAACTGAGAGTTCATCTGTATAGTTTTCTAATTGTTGTTTAATTAGAGCACTGATTTCCTCAGCTTTAATGCTCATGAAAGTTTCACCTCTTTCTCCATAGAATCTAAGCTAAAAGTCGTTGCCGCAACTGGTTCATGCGGGTCTGGAGACTACCATCGTAGACAATCCCAGCAGACTTAACAATGGCTCCGCCCAGAATAGAAGCGTCGACTTGACACCGCAAAATTGCTTTCTTGGCGCCAACGCGCTTGGCAAATGTCTGGCTAAGGACGTCGGCCTGGTTTCCAACCAACGCAACCGCAGTCGTGACATCTGCATAGACAATTTGTTGCTTTTCATCATATAAAACTTGAAATTGCTCGATAATGGCGACCATGATATCCATACGATCATAGTCAAAGACCATTTGAATTAAATTTTGGATATAAGGTGAAGCATCGCGCTTTAAATCAGCAACCATGGCTTCTCGTTTGTCCAATTCTAAACTAGCATTCGAAAGTACCGTACTCAAACTAGGATTGTCTTCGAAGATTCGCCGAAGCTGTTGAAGATCACTGTAACCGGAGTCTAACTGGTCCTTTTCGGCCAGGAGTTCAAACAATGCTTTGGCGTAACGCTTCGCTGCAGTTGTTCGATTAAGACTCATGTGGCTTCCCCAACCCTTCGATATAAGAATCGATCAATTCTTTTTGATCACTAGCATTCAATTCACGCTGAATTAGCTTGGAAGCAATCTCAATAGATAAATCCGCCACATCGTTCCGTGCACCAACCAAAGCGGCTTCCCGTTCTTGGGCAATGTCGTCCTTGGCTTTGGCCTTCAAGGCCTGTGCATCGGCTTCGGCTTTATTAATGATCTGACCCCGTTGTTCCTGTCCGTCACTCTTCGCCGTGCTGACGATTTGTTGGGCTTCAACGCGGGAACCTTTTAAGGCTTCCTGACGTTGGTCTGCTAAATCAGCAGCTTCGGCCCGTGACTTCTCGGCATGGTCAATATCATCGGAAATTTTATCCGACCGTTGTTGCATCATCTTCGTAATGGGACCCCAAGCGAAAATTTTGACGAGCCACATTAACAGAAGGAAGGTTACAACGTAAAAGATCGAATCACCGTTGTAGAGAGTTGCATCAATCACTAAATGTGAGAGCATCTATTGACACCTCCTTCATTGTCAACTTTTGCTGAATCCAAAGTAACCTGGAACATTACTTGTTCATCAACAACAGTGAGACAACGAAGCCCAGGATTGGCATAGCTTCAACTAACCCAACACCGATGAACATCGTGGTACGGAATTGACCGGCCATTTCAGGTTGACGAACCATACTTTCAAGGGTTTTAACGATAACGATCGCGTCACCGAATGCCCCTGCTAATGCTGCTGCCATCATAGTAAAACTTGCTGCTAATGCACCCATAATTAATATTTCCTCCTTGAATTTGGAACAGGCTTACTGCCTATTCACCTTCTAATTGTCGACCAATGTATACTGAAGATAGTGTTAAGAAAACATATGCTTGAATGGAGCCCAAGAAGACTGAGAGTCCTTGCCAAGCCATTTCAATTGGTACAGCCGCGATCAACGTCGGAATACCTTTTAGTTCAGCCAGAGACCAAACCATTTCCAGTAAGACTTCACCAGAGAAGATAATCCCGAAAATACGAAGACCGAGAGTCAGAAAACTTGAGACTTGTTCAAACAAGTTCGATGCTAAGAACATTGGCGATGGCTTAACAAAGCTTGCCAAGTAGCCCTTGGTTCCCCATTTTTTGAGGCCAGCATAATTAGCCAAAACAACTGTCATCATTGACATCGTCAACGTTACAATTGGATCAGATGTTGGACTTCGAACAATTGCAGAACCATTGATTGCAACGTTGAAGAATAAACCAAGTTGGTTTGAAAGAAAGAGAAACAGGAATAACGTGAATCCCCAAAGTCCAAATCCACTAACTTCCTTGGCTGGAATTGACCCTTTTAAGATACCATTGGTGAAGTCAATTAACCATTCGAGAAAGTTCTGGCCTTTTGAAGGCCGCATCGAAACATGTCGAGACGTAAAGAAGATAACTGCGAATGCCAGGATGAACACCACCAAACCTGACACCACATTAGCAGTACTAAATGTTAACTTCCAAATTCGAAAGGTTGAAACTGTACCACTTCCCACCTAATATCACCTCTTTTCAAAGACATTTTCGCCTGGTCCTTTCAACCTGTAATCATTTAAGACCATTGTTGCGAATTTTTGAACGCAAGAAAGCGTGCTCAAACACAATAAAAATGATACCACCAAAATAGGTAAAAGACAAAGCATATTTCCCACTTTTTACCAAGAAAATCATTTTCTTTCATAGCTTTGCAAAAAGCGCTGTGAAAACAATGAGAACGCTTCCAGGTGGAGCCCATCAGGCCGCCGATCAGGTCGCTTACTCATCATATTTTCATAAAAAGAACAAGCCTGACCGGGGACTCGGTCAGACTTGAAAATTATGTTTACTTTGTCCCAAACAAGCGGTCACCCGCATCGCCTAATCCCGGAACAATGTAGCCATCTTCATTTATATGATCATCCAAAGCAGCCGTGTAAATATCAACGTCTGGATGGGCTTCTTGTAAGGCTTTAACACCTTCTGGTGCGGCAACTAAGCACACAAACTTCATGTTGCTAGCGCCCCGCTTCTTCAAGGCATCGATTGCCATGATAGCAGAACCACCGGTTGCCAACATTGGGTCGACAATAAAGATCTGTCGTTGGTCAATGTCAGACGGCAACTTAACAAAGTATTCGTGGGGTTGTAAGGTCTTTTCGTCACGGTACATCCCGATGTGACCCACCTTAGCGGCTGGAATCAATTCTAGGATACCATCGACCATTCCGATACCAGCACGCAGGATCGGCACAATGGCAACTTTCTTACCAGATAACTCCTTTGCCGTCATCTGGCCCATTGGTGTCTCGATCTGCTTGTCTTGTAATGGCATGTCGCGTGAAACGTCGTATGCCATCAGCGTCGAGATTTCGTTAACAACCTCGCGAAAACTACGAGTGCCGCAGTTTTTGTTCCGAATAATTGTTAACTTGTGTTGAATCAACGGGTGGTCAAGTACTTGAAACTTCCCCATGAATAAACGCTCCTTTGTGATTTCTTACAATTGTACCATTATCTAAGCCATTGCAACGGACTAATTTAAAATGAAAACGTTTTTTCGTTAATTAATTTAACGCACTCAGTGGATGAGCCGCCGTCAACGTTCTAACCTGGTCCCGGACCTCAGCTAACACCGTCTCGTCATTAGGGTTTAAGATGGTCTTCACGATGAGCTGAGCTACCTCACGACACTCGTCCGGATTAAATCCGCGCGTTGTAATCGCGGGTGTCCCTAACCGAATACCTGAAGTCTTGAAAGGACTCAGTGTTTCATTCGGAATAGCTTCTTTATTCGTCGTAATCATGACGCTATCCAGCAGTTCCTGCGCCTGCTTCCCATTTAAATCAGTGGCAGAAAGGTCTAAGGTCATCAAGTGGTTGTCCGTCCCGCCGGAAACGACGCGAACTGTTGGTAACTTGTTAAATTCATCGGCCATGGCCTGGGCATTGTCAATGATTGCCTGCGCATAGTCGGTAAACGCTGGCTGGAGGTCTTCAAAGAACGCCGCCGCTTTACCGGCAATCACGTGTTCCAGAGGACCGCCTTGCGTGCCAGGGAAGACGGCTGAATTCAGTCGCTTGGCATTCTCCGCTTGCGAGAGGATAAGGCCCCCTCGTGGCCCACGAAGAGTCTTGTGCGTCGTCGTGGTGACCACGTCGGCAATTCCCACTGGCGATGGGTGCAGACCTGCCGCCACTAAACCGGCAATATGCGCCATATCCACCATCAGGTAGGCGCCAACCTCATCGGCGATATCTCTGAAGGCTTGGAAATCAATCGTGCGTGAATAAGCTGAAGCCCCGGCCACAATCAATTGTGGCTTCACTTTCAAGGCGAGGTCGCGAATCATGTCATAGTCTAAAAGTTCGGTCTCCGGATTCAACCCATAGCTGTAGGCTTGGTAGAGCTTACCAGAGAAGTTCACCTTGGCCCCATGGGTCAAGTGACCGCCGGCATCCAGGCCCATCCCCAAGATGGTGTCCCCAGGCTTCAAGAAAGCCGCATAGACCGCCTGATTGGCCTGTGAACCGGAATGGGGTTGCACGTTGGCATATTCGGCGTTGAAGAGCTTCTTAGCCCGGTCAATCGCCAGTTGTTCCACAACGTCAATGTACTGGGTTCCCCCGTAATACCGTTTGCCAGGATAGCCCTCAGCATATTTGTTGGTTAGAACGGAGCCCTGTGCCGTGCGGACGGCGTGACTGACGATATTTTCAGAGGCAATCAACTCAATGGTATCCTCTTGCCGCTGTTCCTCATGCGCAATGGCGCCCCATAAAGCTGGATCTTGTTCTTTAAAATTCAATGGCGGTCCCTCCTGAACTGTAGTTGGTTTCATTCTACCAAACTTTCAGCTCTGGCGGGACCGCCTTGCTCATCAAACTTATAATAATTGATCTTTTGTAAAATGAACCTGGCCAGCAGACTTATTGAGGCGGTTCATGTAAGCCGCACCCAAGCCCTCATCGGAGAAGCCCTGCGCTAAAATGCCCTTGACGGGGGACTCCAGGTCAAAGTGTCGTAATCCGGCAAACAACCGGTGGCTGGCACTTGGTAAGTCGCGGCCCAGTGAAAAGAATTCGGCATTCTGAGGTAAGGTCAACCCACTCAACGTGTGGTCAAGCGCCATGATCCCAATTGCATCATCCTGTTGACCGGCCCACTTGAGCGCTGCCGCCCAATCCGTCACGTGATCGACAATGTAGACCTGAGCGTTAGGTGCGTAGTGTTTGTACTTCATCCCCGGCGCCTTAGGAACCTCGGTCGCCCCAACCTTATGATGGGTTGATCGCACGGTGCCAATCACGGCCTCCAGTTCTTCCTCGGTCACGGCGCCTGGCCGTAGGATCGTTGGCACGTCGGTCGACATATCCAAGACCGTCGATTCGACTCCCACTTCAGTAGGGCCATCGTCCAAGATGCCCGCGATTTTCCCATTTAAATCATGGTAAACGTGCTTGGCTAAGGTCGGACTAGGTTTACCAGAAGTGTTAGCGGATGGCCCTACCAGGGGTACTCCAGCCTCTTTGATGAGGTCTAGCGTCACCTGATTGTCCGGATTCCGGAAAGCAGCCGTCTGCAATCCACCAGTCACAGCCGGCGATAAGGCCCCTGGCTGTAACTTGAAGATCAACGTCAGTGAACCTGGCCAAAAAGCCTTGATGAGTGCTTGGGCCTTATCTGACAAGGGTTGGGCATACTGTTCTACAGTAGCTTGACCCGTCACGTGGACAATCAGTGGATTGTCACTCGGACGTCCCTTGGCCAAATACACCTGTTTCACGGCGGCCTCATTGGTGGCATCCGCGCCTAGACCATACACGGTCTCGGTGGGAAAGGCCACGAGTTGGCCTGCCTTGATGGCAGCAGCCGCTTCGCTAATCTGATTGGGTTTAAAAATTTTCGTTTCCATTCCGTCTCTTCTCTCCCATTCCCTAAACTTAGAGTTGAACTCGAACCATTCGGTCTTGCCCGTTGATATCCTGGCGAATCGTCACAGTTGCCGTAGGCAGTGCCGTTTCAAAGATCGCCCGAACCGCGGCGCCCTGCTGATAGCCAATTTCCGCAAAGAATTGCCCCGTCGGCGTCAGTCGTTGGGCTAATTCCGTGGCAAAACGGCGATAAAACGCCAGACCGTGATCCGCCGCAAATAAAGCCTGGTCAGGCTCGAAGCGTTTCACGCTATCATCCATCACGGCCGTCTCCGACCGATCGATGTAGGGCGGATTGGACACGATCACGTCAAAACGTTGACGAGCTACCGGGGTAAATAGATCTCCGACCGCAAAGATCACCTCGGCGTGTTGGGCCGCGGCATTCTCACGAGCAACTGCTACCGCCTCAGCCGAAATATCCGTGGCCGTCACTACCCACTCGGGGCGTTGCGCCTTGAGGGTCACGGCAATGGCGCCGCTTCCAGTGCCCACGTCTAACACGTGTTGGCTGACAGCGACGACATCGTTTAAGATCCAGGCGACTAATTCCTCCGTTTCTTGACGGGGAATCAGTGTGGCTGGTGTGACGCGAAAGCCTTGCCCGTAGAACGGCGCCTGACCCAAGATATATTGGGCAGGTTCGCCGGCTACAATCCGAGAAATTCGCTGCTGATAGGTCACCCACTCGGCATTCGGCATTGGCTCACGATAATGCTGAACCAGCTGGGTAAATGACCACCCATGACTCTCCAGCAACAGGTATTGTGCGGCAGCCGGATCGGCCGTCGTTTCCTGTAACTGGTCCTCACCCCACCGCAATGCCGTCAGGTAAGTGTGGGCGTTAGTCATTGTTCTTTAAATCTTCTAATTTAGCGGCTTGATCGGAAAGAATCAAGGCATCAATGATGTCATCGAGTTCCCCATTCATAATCCGGTCCAGCTTATTCAACGTCAAGCCGATGCGGTGATCAGTCACCCGGTTTTGAGGGTAGTTGTAGGTTCTGATCCGTTCGGACCGGTCCCCCGTTCCCACTGCGGACTTTCGTTCGGCATCATAGGCGCTACGTTCCTGTTGCTTGTAGTAATCATAGACTCGGGCCCGCAGAATCTGCATGGCCTTCGCCCGGTTTTGTTGTTGTGACCGTTCATCTTGCATGGCCACGACGATCCCCGTTGGTAAGTGGGTCATCCGCACGGCAGATGAAGTCTTGTTAATATGTTGACCACCGGCACCAGAAGACCGGTAAACGTCGGTCCGAATATCCTTAGGATCGATGTCAATGTCGACTTCTTCTTCCTCAGGCATGACCCCAACCGTTGCGGTACTGGTATGCACCCGACCGGCTGATTCGGTTGCGGGCACCCGTTGAACCCGGTGAGCCCCGTTTTCGAACTTGAGCTTCGAGTAAACCTTGTCCCCGGTAATCATGAGAACAATTTCCTTGAACCCACCGACTTCGGTGGCGTTCTCGTCAACAACTTCAATCTTCCAACCTTGGCGTTCGGCGTACTTGGAGTACATGCTAAACAAGTCGGCCGCAAATAAGCTGGCTTCATCCCCACCGGCAGCCCCGTGAATTTCCATGATGATATTCTTATCATCGTTAGGGTCCTTAGGCAAAAGCAACAGCTTGATGTCTTCTTCTAACTGCTCCTTTTGGGCTTCCAGATCCTTCAATTCTTCCTTAACCATCGTGGCCATGTCGTCGTCTAATTTTTCATACAACATGTCCTCGTCATCCTTGATTTGCTGGGTGACATCTTCAAATTGGTGATACTTGTCCACCGTTTCCCGCAATTCGCCTTCTTCTTTCGAAAGCTTCATGAAACGCTGGGTGTCCGCAATAATTGCGGGGTCACTAATTAATTCGTTCAGCTCGTCATAGCGGTCGGCTACGGCTTGCAGTTTTTCAAACATCTCGTCCATTCTCTACTTAACCTCGTTTCGTTATTTACCGATCTGATCTAATGGTGGATTGAAATAATGCCGCCGACAAACGGGGTAGTATGCTTCATTCCCCCCGATTTGGACTTGTTCGCCCTCGTAAACCGGTTGGTTGTCGTGGAATCGCAGATTCATAATGGCCTTCTTGGCACAGAACCAGCAAATGGTCTTCATCTCTTCAATCTTATCTGCATACAACAACAGATATTTAGACCCTTCAAACAGTTCATTTCTAAAGTCATTCTTCAAGCCAAACGTCATGACGGGAACCTTTAACTCATCCACCACACGAGCCAATTGCAACACGTGATCCTTGGTGAGGAACTGCGCCTCATCAATTAACACACAGTTGGCGTGCTCGTCGATGCGCTTGACCTCGTCATACAAGTTGGTCTCTTCAAAAATTGGATGGGCTTCTCGCTTCAGCCCAATTCGACTGGCAATGTAACCGACCTGATCTCTGGTGTCCAGGCCACTGGTCATGATGATGACCCGCTTGTGTTGTTCCTCGTAGTTATGCGCGACCTTTAGAATCTCGATCGTTTTCCCACTATTCATTGCACCGTACCGAAAAAATAGCTGTGCCACGTTACTCCCACCTTTTTGACAGTTTCTATCTATTATAGCTGATTACACCTGAAAATTCGACCTCAGACCGTGCAAACTTTCCTTGCGATTTAACAAAGTTCAGGCCCGCTGCTCCCCTATTTCCGGAAAAAATGCTAAAATGAATGTTTGAATATTAATGAAACGGCAATTTTAAAAAATTAGTGCAATTAAGGAGCGACAATTCATGTCATTGAGAAGCGGCTTTGCCACCTTTGCGGGGAGATCCTCTTACTGGTTTCTCCACACCTTTCTTCACGGGGGCAGTTCCCTGCCTGGAAAAATTACCTTAAAGCTCGACCCTAATATTCTGAAGGCGTTGGGGGCCAACTACGACGTCATCGTCATCACCGGAACCAACGGGAAAACGTTGACCACGGCCCTCACCGTCTCCGTGTTGGGTCAGAAGTACCCGTCTATCCTGACGAACCCGACCGGTTCCAACATGGAACAAGGGATTGTCACCACCTTTCTGAATGCTAAACGTCCCAAGACCGGTCGGCCCATTGCCGTCTTAGAAGTCGACGAGGCTAACGTGATCAAGGTCACCAAGTACATTCAGCCTAAGGCCTTCGTCTTCACAAACATCTTCCGCGATCAGATGGACCGCTACGGGGAAATCTACACAACCTATCAAAAAATCTTGGATGGGGTGGCTTTAGCCCCTGAGGCCACCATTATTGCCAACGGCGATTCCCCAATCTTTAACTCTAAGGAACTGCCAAACCCCATTCAATACTATGGATTTGACGACCAACCAGATGGTGACTTCAAGGCGAAGCCCAATACCGACGGCGTCCTATGTCCCGTCTGCGAACACATTCTGCACTATCATTCCTTAACCTACAGTAACCAGGGTAAGTACTTTTGCCCCAATTGTGGCTTCCATCGTCCAGAGTTGACTTACCGGTTGACTAAATTGGGCGAACAGACCCCAACGTCATCAACCTTTGACTTGGACGGCCATTCCTACACGATCGGTGTCGGGGGAACCTATAACATCTACAATGCCCTGGCCGCCTATGCCGTGGGCCGGTTTCTCGAGGTTTCACCTGACCAAATTTCGCAGGCCTTTACCGCGAACGAACGGGTCTTTGGCCGTCAAGAAGTCATTGACGTTGATGGCAAACAGGTCACAATCATTCTGGTCAAGAATCCCGTGGGCTTGGACCAAGTCCTGCATATGATTGGCACAGACACCCACCAATTTTCACTGGTCGGCCTGCTCAACGCCAACTATGCCGATGGGATCGATACGAGTTGGATCTGGGATGGCGACTTCGAACAACTTGCTAATCTGGACATTCCAACCGTCATCACCGGTGGCGAACGCTACAAAGACATCACCTTCCGCTTCAAGGTGGCCGGGATTCCGGATAGCCGTCACATCGTGGAACCCGATCTAGAAAAGGTCGTCGAACAAATTAAACAGGTGCCAACCGAACGTGTTTACGTGCTGGCCACCTACACGGCCATGCTACAAATGCGTAAGATTTTAGCCGCTAAGGGCTACATTAAGGAGGGATTGGGCGTATGACCTACGAATTAAACGTGGCTCACCTATACGGAGACTTAATGAACACCTACGGAGACGTCGGGAACATTTTGGCGTTAAACTACTACGCTAAACAAATGGACGTCCACTTAAACGTTAAGGTTGTCAGCCTGGAAGAAGAGTTTCATGCCGCTGACTATGACCTCGCCTTCTTTGGTGGGGGCCAGGACTTTGAGCAAACCATTGTTTCCCAAGATATTCAAACCAAGAAAGCCGAACTGACCAAGTTCATTGAATCCGACGGTCCGTTGCTCGCTATCTGTGGGGGCTTTCAACTCTTAGGCCACTACTATATTGGGGCTAACGGTGAAAAGCTACCTGGCATTGGCGCCCTTGACCACTATACGTTGGCCCAGGACAACAACCGGTTCATTGGCAACATCGTCATCAAGAACCAGGAAACCGGCGAGACTTACCACGGTTTCGAAAACCATCAAGGCCGGACTTTTCTGGGAACCAACGAACGCCCCTTGGGTAACGTGGTCTCCGGTAAGGGTAATAACGGCGAGGACGGGACTGAAGGCGCCATCTACAAGAACGTTTACTGCTCCTACTTCCACGGTCCGATCTTGACCCGGAACGGGGACATCGCTAAGCACCTCTTGGTTGCTGCCTTGAAACGGAAGTTCCCTACAGCTGACTTCAGCCAACAGGAAGCCTTACCCATTCCCGCAACCTTCTAAATTTAAATTCAAAATGCCGCCTCGAGAATATTTCTCGTAGCGGCATTTTTTATGTTCATTTTTATGAACGCGTCTTCTCAGCCAAGTAGGTTCCAATCACCGCATTTCGCTGATCGAGGTACGGTTCATTCGGAGCAACGGGATGAACCCGGTTGGAAAGAAAGACCATCGCCTGATCGGCCACAGGATCCAAGACCAGATAAGTCCCCGTGAACCCGGAGTGCCACAGCACCCGATGTGGCTGAGGCCAAGCGGCCGTGGTCAGTGCCCAGCCAAGGGATCGGCCAGCCCGACCAGTTGGTGTCCAGTCTCGAAGCAAGTCGTGAATCAACACCGGTGGCAACACGCTGGCCGCCGTCTCGGGATGCAGGTAAGCTTGGCAGAAGAGCACCAGGTCATCAACGGTGCTGAACAGACCGGCCGACCCACAGTGACGGGCCAAGACCCAGCCCTTGGGATCGTGAACGATTCCTCTGACCAATCCCCGACCGGGTTCCACCGCCGTGGGAATACATTGCAACGGATCATTGGGCGTAAACGTACTGTGCCGCATACCCAAGGGTTCCAACACCCGTTGGGTAACGGCCGCTTGGATGGACATCCCTAGAATTTGTTCGATAATCCATCCCATGAAGATGTAATTCACATCAGCGTAAACCATTTGCCGATTAAAGGTGGGCCCCACGTGGAGCCCCAGCAACCCCGTCTTCAACGCCTCAGCCGGTAGTTTGTTTCGGTTGGGGATATACCCCGTAATTCCGGAGGTATGCGTCAACAGGTGACGCACCGTGACCCGCGCATCTCCCCATTCCGGTAGCCAACGGGTAATCGGATCCTCTAAGCTAAGTCGACCCTGTGCCAGGAGTTGCAAGGTCACCGACAGGGTTCCCACGACCTTCGTTAGGGAAGCCACGTCGTATTGCATCCCCGGCCGCAACGCTTCACGTTGGGGAATCAGCGCGGCCACTCCCATCTGACCGGTCTCGACTCGATCGCCATCGATCAAAGCATAACTGACCCCCGGCACCACGTGTTCCGTGACGATCCGCTGGAGGGCCGCCTTCGTTTGTGGATAACCCATCTTGCCACCTCCTGTTTCTTTCTCCCATTCTACCCATCGACCACCACCGAATGCAATGGCGTCCCCGACTGGAAGACAGAATTTTACCAAATGCTTACCAAAAAGGACCCGAACGCTAAGCGCTACGGGTCCTCATTCTAGTTAAACGAATTAAGCTAAGTTATTTCCAGTAAATTGACTGTTATACAGGTCGGCGTAGAAGCCATTGGCGGCCAGCAGACTGTCATGGTTACCCGTTTCAACGATGTGTCCATGATTCATGACCACAATGTTCTCGGCATTTTGAATTGTCGAGAGTCGGTGAGCCACCACGAAGCTGGTCCGGCCAGCTAACAGCCGTTCCATCGCGTGTTGAATCAGCATTTCGGTCCGCGTATCTACGGAACTCGTCGCTTCATCCAAGATTAAGACATCTGGGTTCGCCACGAAGGCCCGCGCAATCGTCAACAATTGACGTTGCCCTTGTGAGATATTCGTTGCAGACTCATTCAGGATGGTGTCGTACCCTTCCGGTAATTGGCGGATAAAGGTATCGGCGTGAGCAGCCTTGGCAGCGGCGTAAACGTCGTCTTCCGTGGCATTCTCACGACCATACTTGATGTTGTCGAAGATCGATCCTGTAAAGAGCCAAGTATCTTGGAGCACCATGGCAAAGTTACGACGGAGGTCCGACCGTTGCGCGGTCATCGTATTCTGACCCCGGTACTTGATTTGCCCGGAGTTGACATCGTAGAAGCGTTCCAACAAGTTGATGATCGTGGTCTTCCCAGCCCCAGTCGGTCCAACAATGGCCACCATCTCACCCGGCTTGACCTTCAGATTGAAGTCCGCAATCAGTGGATTCTCTTCGTTGTATTGGAAGGCCACGTCATCGAATTCGATCACACTGTCACCAGCAGCAGTTGCCGTTGGTAAAGGCGTCGTTTCCGGTTCGGTCATTTCTTCCTCATCCAACACAGCAAAGACCCGTTCTGCGGAAGCAATCGTGGCTTGAATCGTGTTGGTCAGGTTGGCCATCTGTGTGATAGGTTGTGAGAATTGGTTGGTGTATTGCAGGAAAGCCTGCACGTTCCCTAAACTCACTTGACCATGAGCGACCTGAATCCCACCGATCACGGCGACAGCCAGGTAATCCAGGTTCTTGACGAAGTTCATCAATGGGAAGATCAGACTGGAGACGAATTGGGCCTTCCAGGCTGATTGATAATACTTCTTATTGTGTTCTTCGAATTGTTCCTGAGTAGCTTTTTCCCGGTTGAACGTCTTAACCACCGTGTGGCCAGCGTAAGTTTCTTCAACCGTATTGTTCAGTAGCCCTAAGTTCTTTTGTTGACCAGCGAAGAAACGTTGTGACTTAGGCGCCACAATCATGACAACAACCAGACTCAGTGGCACGGAAAGTAAAGCCACTAAGGTCAGCCAGCCACTAATCGTCAGCATCATGTATAAGACCCCGAAGAAGGTCAGAATACTTGTCACCATTTGCGACAGCGTTTGTTGCAAAGTTCCCCCGATATTATCCATATCGTTGGCCATCCGGGACATCAGATCCCCATTGCTATGGGTATCGTAGTAACTGATTGGCAACCGTTGCATCTTATGCTTCAAGTCACTCCGCAATTGGTAAACTACCTTTTGAGCGATCCAGTTCATGATAATGGACTGAATCACGTTGAAGATCGCGGCAACCCCATACATAACCCCAACAACCAGTAAGATTTGACCAATCTTACCAAAGTCGACAGGGAACCCATGAATTGGTAGCCCCGCCTTCAGTTCAGCTTGGCCCTTCAGAACACCCTTAAATAACTCAGTCGTGGCCTTCCCTAAAATCTTAGGGGTCTTAATCTGCAGAATAACCGCTACCGCGGCAAAGGCCAGGACAATGAAGATCCCAACCAGCCAACGTTTCATGTAGCGGAATAAGCGGAACGTCGTCTTCCAAAAGCTTTGTGGCCGTTGTTTCATGGCCGATCCACGTCCATTACGCATCGACAACATCCCCCTTCCGCAGTTGTGATTCGAGAATTTCTTGATAAGTCTTGTTGTTTGCTTTCAGTTCATCATGTGTCCCTTGACCCACGATTTCACCTTCGTCGACGACCAAAATCAGGTCGGCATCGGCAACCGTTGAGACCCGTTGGGCCACAATGACGGTCACCCCATCTTGAACCTGTTGGTCCTTACGTAATTCCTGCCGTAACAGGGAGTCCGTCTTAAAGTCCAACGCAGAGAAGGAGTCATCAAAGATGTAGACACTGGCACGCTTCAAGATTGTCCGGGCAATGACGAGTCGTTGCCGTTGACCACCAGAGAAGTTCGCCCCATCTTGTTCGACGACGGCCTCGAGGCCCCCTTCTTCCTTGACGAAGTCACTGGCTTGGGCAACGTCTAAGGCATGCCAAATTTGGTCATCCGTGGCATCGGCCATCCCGTAGGTCATATTCTCCCGAATATCACCAGAGAACAGCACCGCCTTCTGTTGCGTGATAGAAATCACGTCATGCAGATCGTGTTGGCTAATTGCCGTTAACGCGGTCCCATTGACCCGAATTTGCCCACTCTCGGGGTCAAACAACCGGGGAATCAGGTTAACCAGTGTTGATTTACCCGATCCCGTTCCCCCAATAATGGCAACCGTCTGTCCAGCCGTAGCACTGAAGTTCACGTCCTTTAAGGCGAGCTCCTCGGCACCCGTATAACGGAAGTTCACGTGGTCAAACTCAAGGCTTGACTTGCTATCCTTCAGGCTAACAGGTTGATCGGCATCGTTAATCTTCGACTTCAGGTCCATGACCTCGTTAATCCGTGCAGCAGAGGCCTGCGCCCGGGGCACGAAGACGAAGATCATGGAAACCATCATGAAGCTAATCAGGATCTGCGTGGCATAGGTCATGAACGCCACTAAGTTCCCCACTGCCATGGATTGGTTGGCAATCAATTGTCCCCCAAACCAAACGATCCCAATATTAGTCCCACTAATAATGAGCGTAATCACGGGGAACATCAGTGAAACAATCATGAAGACCTTAATCCCAGTCTTCGTGTAGTCTTGGTTAGCCTCTTCAAAACGGTCCTGTTCAAATTGGTCTTGGTTGAAGGCCCGGATAACCAGAACCCCCGTTAACCCTTCTCTAAAGGTTAAGTTAATTCGATCAATCTTCTTTTGTAAACTCTTGAATAATGGCACAGCAAAATACATGATCGTGCCGGTAAATACCGCCAATACAGGCAATGCCACCAGGAAGACCATGGTGAGTCGAGGACTCTTGACGTAAGCCAGCACCCCAGCACCAATCAACATAATTGGCGCCATTAACATCATCCGGAGCATTTGCACCATGACGTTTTGAATCTGAACCACGTCATTGGTGGTCCGGGTAATCAGGGACGCATTCCCAACCGTTTCAAACTCTTCAGTTGAGGAGAACGTCACCTTCTTAAAGATCGACGATCTGATGCGTTGCCCCATCTTCTGCGACTGTGTTGCCGCAAAGTAAACGTTCCCTGCGGAGCCCAGTACACCGATGAAGCTTAACAGTAACATCCGTCCACCGGTTGACCAGATATAACCGATATCATTTTGGGCAATCCCCTTATCGATAATATCGGAGGTCAGCGTGGGTAATGACAAATCACAGATAACTTGAACCACCATGAATGCCACTGCCAGGAATACCGCCCACCAGTCCAAATGTTTTCGGGCAAGTCGTATCATTGAATCTTGGCCTTCTTTCTTTAATTGACAATCGAGTAACTCTGTAAACTACATATGCGATAATTATACTCGCCTGAAATCCGTTTGCAATACAGGATTTCGAAACAAACTAGACACTGGTAAAGCCCCAAATATTTGTTACAATGAAGACACCGAAGGGAGTAATCGAACCGTGGCGAGTAATTCAGATTCAATCTATAATGTCTTAACCTATATTCATCGAAACCCACAAAAGGTGACCTTTATTCCACAGGTCAACAGTAACGTTGTCGCCATTGGTGTCCCCGATTCCGTAACGGTCTCGGACCCCGAAATCTACTTTCCAGCCAACCACTTATTGGTTAGCCGAATGGACGACGACTTCCTAGCCAAGAACGGCGATCTCCTCGCTGATTTCTTCGAACGGACCACCAGTTCCAAATTAGATTACCAAGAGGTCTGGATTACCACCGGCTATGTTACTGCGGAAAAGACCTACCTCGTGGAACTCTCATTTGAATAGTAACCTGAAAAAAAGCCTCGGCATTGCCGAAGCTTTTTGATTATCTCAATTAAATAAGGCTCGTCCGGCCCAAACGCCACCACCAACGACCAGTACCGCCACTAAGAAAAACCGAAACAGGGCGGCGAAGGCCACGAGAATGACGAGTCCAATCACCAGGGTGCCAACCAATCCTAAGACCCACCCCGCCAGGCCAAAAACCAGACGTAGGATTGGGAACAATAGAAGAAGTCCTAATAATAAAAGAATCACCATCATCGCTCCATTCATTATAACTAGGAGCCAGTTTACACTATTCTCCCACAAGTTTCACGGGAGAGCCTCCGCGTTTGATAAAAATTTTAATTACTCAACCGTAATCTGTTCCCGACCATTTTTTTTTGGAGCGATACAGGTTGGTATCGACTCGTTTGTAGAAATCCAAAGGGTTATGATCCGCTTCCCGAAGCTCAGAAACACCGACTGAGACGGTCACCTGGATATTAACCTCGTTATAAGCAATGTCCAAGTGCTTTACGGCATCGAACACCCGTTGAGCCACAGCGCTGCTCATTGCCAGATCGTAGTCTGGTAGAAGAATGTTGAATTCTTCCCCACCCGTCCGGTAGAGCACTGCCTTCGGGTCATCCTGCTTTAACACCGTCGTAACTTTTGCAGCAACTTGTTTTAGAACCTCATCGCCAGCTAAATGGCCGTGGGTATCATTCACTTGTTTAAAGTGGTCAATATCAAACATAATCATGGCCAGACTCGTCTGGTGCTTGGCACTATGCCGGAAGTAATGCCCCACTGCCCGGTCATAGGCGGCGAAGTTCTGCACGTGAGTCAGCGCATCCCAGTTGGCCGATTGGAAAAGCCGTTCCTTGATTCGCCGATCGCGATCCTGAATCTGGAAGTAGCCATACATCAGGACGACTAGAATCGTATAGTTTCCCAGCTCCTCGGCATACGTCTGCCAGTCCAAGTGGAAACGGAGACAGACAATGCCCCAAAGCGCCGCGGCAAAGATCACAGCGATGCCCAGGTAACGCAAAAAAGGTCGACGCCACAGATGGATACTCTGTTGGTACGAGACCACATAGAAAAGAACAAACAGAATCGTATAGGCCCATGAGAGTGGCTGATTTACATTGCCGTTTAAGAACATGAAGCCGACAGACGCAATGAAAATCACCCAGTATGGAATCCGTAGTTGCAGGAAGTAAGCAACAAAAATTAAGAGTAATAATTGAAAGGTCGTAAAGGTCCATGACAAGTGACTGTTACGAACCAGGAGTTGTAGGGCAAAGACTGACACCACCGCACAAAACGTCCCTACGGCAATTTGTACCTTTTTGACATCGATCGGTTTGTTTGATTCTTTCACCCGCGACGTTGTCCAGTTGAAAATAGCCCAGTACAGGGTAATGACACCCAAAACGAAGAAGATACTGGTAATAATTGGGGGAACTAGCCAAAGTGACCAAGCCATACTCAACGCGCTCCTTAATTAGTGATAGCCACAACTATCACTGGATTTGGCTGAAAAATTCCAGCACTCTTCTATCATAAATCATGATGATTAATAAATCCATAAATCTTTATATAAGATAAACGACCTACTCAGTAACTAGTTAACTGCTAGTCCCCGAAAAGTTTTACCTATTTTCCCTACTTAAACCATCAAAAATAAAGTATGATAGTAACAGACAGCCTGTAAGGAGGATTGTAAACATGTATCGTTATTTTCTGCAGCCACAATTAGATGTTTCTAATAACTCATTGATTGGCTATGAATTACTGATCCGCCAACAGGTTGATGACAAATGGGTCCTCCCCCATGACTTTGCCTCAATCCCGATTGATGTTCAGGCGGATCTGATCCAACGAACAGCTAAGAAGCTCATGCTTAAGATTGGCTCTGTTTCATTTAATGTCAATCAAAGCCAGTTCGTCGATCCAACCATTGCCGCGGCAATTATCAATGCCCAGCATCAGATTTATCCCATTAATCTGGTCCTAGAGGTCACGGAAGAAGTCACGGATGAGCAGGTCTCCCATCAACAAATCATCGATCAGGTTCACTATTTCGACGAGCATGGTATCCAGCTGAGTCTGGATGACATTGGCACGGGGCTGAATACTTATGACCATCTCGAACCCATCCTGTCCTACGCCAGCGAAATCAAGTTCGCGATGCAAAACTTTCGCCAGGAAAAACGAGAGGCTGAAATTCCGAATGCCCTCGCCTTCTGGCAGAAGATCGCGTCACAGTATAAGCTACGCCTGATCTTAGAAGGCGTCGAGAACCAAGCCGAACACGATATGGCCAACCGCATTGGGGTTGACCTCCGGCAAGGCTGGTTCTATGGTAAACCACACCTCTTTAAACTTTAACGAAACAAATCCATCCCTTGTGGATGGATTTTTTGATCTATTTGGCGAATTTGAATAACCTTATATTGAACAAACGGAGGACTAAACAAGGTGACCTATCATTTATTTGAAATCCTGTCGTTTCAAAAACTTAGCCGTTGTGTGGGGCACCACCACTGGCAAATCAACTGATTGGCATTAAAAAAACTACTATTTCTAGTAGCTTTATTTCAGATAAGTCGTAAGCACAAGGTATAAGTAAGTCAGAGAATTAACAGTCAATAACAGTTGTACGAGCAAAAATGCTATTTTCACCTCGTTACCAACTGGACTTTCCTCACCATATCTCGTATCGATAAATTCTGGTCGCGATAAAAAGTCAACAAACAGGCATGCTAACGGCACAAGCAAAACAACATATTTAGCAGTGGTCAAAGCAACCACACCACTCACATTTAGTTGCAAGGGGACCCTACTCTTTAACCGTGGATAGGAAGCTAGTGAGAGCCCAAATTCAAACAAGTAAATGACAATGGACACGTAGAACGACTTCTTATATAAGGCACTAATCTTGTAAACCAAGGTCGTCATCGCCCTTTATGATTTTTATCAATACCTTTGCGTCTGCGCATAAATAATCTTGGCCGAATAGTAGCAGGATTGCCAATAGATATCAAATTAAAAAAACCGTTAGTTAAAAATACAAAAAAGCCGTCAGTGCAACGTTTTCACGTCACACTAACGACTGCCGAGTTGTTAATGATTGGGTATACTGGACTCGAACCAGTAAATTACGGATTCAGAGTCCGCCGCCTTACCAATTTGGCTAATACCCAATAAGCCTGTTTCCATTGTCGAAACAACTATTTAATAGTAACTTGTTTGGCTATTAGTGTCAACAAATTTCCACGAAAAAGTTCGCTAAACTGTATGAATTCCCAGCTCAATGCAATTTTATGCAGAGAAAGATTGACATTTTTTGGCGAATAGCGTAAATTAGACATTGCTAGTAAATGACATTGCCCGCTGGTCAAACTGGTTTAAGACGTCGCCCTCTCAAGGCGGAGTTACGGGTTCGAGCCCCGTGCGGGTGATATTATAGCCCACAAACGTTGATATATCAACGTTTGTGGTCTTTTCATTTGTCCCAAAATCGCCGATAAAATTAGCGTGCACTTTGCACCGTATTCGCCGTTCTAAAGCCCCCATAACGACAAAAAAGTGCTGTAAAACCGTCTTGGTTTTACAACACTTTTTGATTACTTATTTAGCTCGATTAATGTCGCCAACGCCACAACCGATAGCCCCCGGTAACTAGCAGGACCAGTAGGCCAACTAGTGTGGCCAAGAGTCCTACCTTTAAGCCGGGCGTCTGATAAGTCAACGTCACGCGATGCTTACCGGCTGGGAGTTTAGCCCCCACAAAGCCGACGTTAACCCGTGTCGTGGGTTGCGTCTTCCCATCCACAGTCAGGTGCCACCCCTTCGTGTAAGGAATCGAGGTGGTTAAGACACTGGCCGTCGTGGCTTGCGCGGTTCCTGTTACCCGATTATCTGTAACCTTCAGACCATGCAGACCGTGTTGCCGTAAGTGATGCATCCGTTGGTCATAGGACTTACCGAATGGCACGGCAACGATCTTCGCCGACTTGAACGACAGACTCTTAACCCCACTAAAGGTCAACAGCACATGCTGTCGTTTCGTGGCGGAATAACCCAGGTTCAGCAACACGTGATCCTTCTTCTGGTAGTTTGACAGGTTTGACTGGCCAAACTGACTGAAGCTATTCATATTCCTAAACGTATTGGCCGTAACGACATATGCCCCATCGCTCATGTTCCAGAGAGACTGCCGTAAATTATTCAACCGTTGGATTCCCGTAAACATTTGGTTCTTATAGATGTTGTCATTACGGGCATTTTGATACTTGTCCTTGACCGTGAATCGCTGCGCCTTTATCCCGTCGAGTTCGAGATAAAGTTCCGTCCCATGGGTCTGCTCCGGTCGGTCAAACTTCAAATCATAACTAACTGGATTTCCTTGGTTGTCACTGACCATCTTGGTTAACTGATGTTGATTCTTCTTAGCATTGCGTTGAATCCTCGTATGGTTCTGCTTGGTCAGGGTCGTCAAACGTTTCTTATCCGTCGTAATGCTGACAAAGCGGTCTAGATTTCCTTGATTGAGGGTCGCCTGCATGGCCGCAATCGCCGCCGGATCGGTCTGATTACCGGCTTGCCGGAAACTGGCAACCTTGGCCAAACTGTTCAGGGAGTTAGTGGTGTCCGGGACCGTTTGATAGCTGAGCGTTCGTTGATTACTCCGATACGTTGTGGTTGGCACCCCAGTCACATCCGAGCCGTTCACCAGCGCCCCATAGGTCAAGGCCTGTTCGCGGTCGCTGCCATTCAGCTGTTTAAATTGCTTGGCCGACAATTGTTGCGTTTGCAAATAAGCCAATGGCAGAGCATTCTTAGACTTCAGGAGAATCGTATCGTAATTATTTCCAAAATGGTGGACCGGTTTGTCTTTGAATTTCATCGACTTGCCGGACGCCGTCTCAATCGTTTGATAGTGATACGGAAAGGCCTGCTGCCCCCGTTGGTTACTCCGCACGAAAATGTAGCGCACCCCAAGTAAGTTGTTCATAGTAGTCCGGCTATCTGCCTGGTTGATGGGTTTGTTCATCTTGAACTGGGTGTTACTCAGTTCCTGGCTGAAGTCCCCTACTGCTTTGTTTTGAATAGAGAAATACGACATGATGTCGTGGGTTCCCAGATTCATCCCCAGATTGGTCTGCGCCTCATTACTAAAGTAGTAAAAGTTACTGGTAGCCGTGCGTCCAAAACCAGGACGGGACTTCACATATGATTCGGCCCCATCGTAGAAGTTTTTCTGATATTTAGTGGCCACGCCACGCGGCGTCAGGCCAGCGCTGGCACTCCCGGAATTAGGACTGAAGTAGCCGTACCCGTTATTAATAATATTTAGACTCAGGATCGCTAGGAGCACCCTCAACTGACGACGGGTCGACCACTGGTAGAATTGGCCAACTAAGAGGGCCCCCAGCGTGACCAAGAGCCAGCCATAGGTGACCAGATCATGGCGACTATTGCTAAAGATAAAGCCATTAGCTGCCCAAATCACAACCAGCCAGCCCACGACGCCTAACATCAGCGTCGTTAGATCGCCCCGGGTTAACTCACCTAGCCGATCGGCAAAGTTCATGAGTGCCAGGCTAAAGACCAGGCAGCCCAGTAAGAGCCAGCGTTCGGATGGTGTTGTCAGCCCATTCATCACCCCAGAAATCTCTGGCAGGAGTGACCCCACAACTAGTAGCAGAATCCCAATATTCAACCAGAGATAACGGCGGAAGTGGCGGAGGACATAGATTAAACCCAGAAAGGTCAGTCCAGCCATCCCCACGTTAGCCCAAAAGGACATGGCATTGCCCGTGGTCAAAATCGCATTGGGTAATTTTAAGTAGTAGTTAAACGGATAAACAAAGTAACCATTGGCAAACTGAGCCGTAGCGCGCGTGGAGTGCAATACCCCAATCAGCGATGGTACCAGTAAGATGCCAGCCAACAGGAAGCCCACGATACCGGCTTCCACTAGCTTACCCAGCGTCCGCCAGCCATTCAGGTGACGATCATTTCTCACCGACAGGTAGCGCAGGATCGCATAGACGAGGCTACCGATCGCTAAGATATAGGCAAAGTAGAAGTTGCTGATCAAGGCTAAGCCGGTGAAGATGGCCAATGGCACCCAGGATTTCTCCCGATAAATGCGGTCGATCCCATAAGCCAACAGTGGAAAGAGAATCATCGGCAACAGGAAGAACGGATGACGAATGCTAACATATAGCGAGTAACCGGTGAACGTGTAGGCCAAGGTTCCCAACAGCTGGCTTCCCGGTTTGAACGACCGGTGCTGAGCGAACAGCATGAACGCCAGACCACTCACGTAGAGTCGTAGGAGAATTAACAGGTTGTAGCCCATCTCCAGATGCCCCTTCGGACAGAGGGCAATCAGGTAGCTAAACGGGTCTCCGAGGACGTAATACGAGAAGGTTGTGAGTTTATCGGCTCCCAGCCCCAAATCCCATGACCAGCCCGTGAGGCTGCCCTGATGGAGCCACGTATAGAACTTTTCTAGAACCGGATAATGTTGTGCAAGTCCGTCGCCTTGCCAAATAAAGGACTTTCCCGTCAGGATAAAGATCCCGTACAGGCAAATCGTGAGGATCATAAAGATAGCCGTATAGACCAAGTAATTCTTTCGTGATGCTGGTTTGTTCTCTCCCATGGAAATGATGACTAACTCCTCCGCCTCATAAATATATTAATCATTAAATTATTTTTTAGTTAATGCCGTGACCGTTCTGATCAACGGTCAATTTCCGCCAGACAATGCCAATCTATGAAGACTGGCACCACAAGGTCCGCGTTTAATTTTACCATAGCTCTTCCCGACAAAAAACTCCCAACCCGTCATTAGCGGATTGGGAGTCTCAAATCGACCTTATTTTTAGAGGCGATCGTTCAATTCTTTACTGAGTTTTTCGAAGCCGGGCTTACCTAACAAGGCAAACATATTGGTCTTGTAGGCTTCAACCCCTGGTTGGTTGAATGGGTTAATCCCGTTCAGGTAACCAGAAATAGCAATGGCAACTTCGAAGAAGTAAATCAGGTAACCCAAAGTAAATGGGGTCTGATCTGGGATGTGGACGCTCATGTTAGGCACGCCACCATCGGTGTGGGCTAACACAACCCCTTCGTAGGCCTTTTGGTTAACAAAGCTCATTTGCTTGCCTTCCAAGTACTTCAAGCCATCGAGGTCATCTTCAGCAGTTGGTACGGCCACGTCATGTTGTGGCTTGTCGACCGTAATAACGGTCTCCATCAGCTTACGTTGACCTTCTTGGATGTATTGACCCAAGGAGTGTAAGTCGGTACTGAAGTTAGCTGAGGATGGGTAAATCCCCTTCTGGTCTTTCCCTTCGGATTCACCAGTTAATTGCTTCCACCATTCTGCGAAGTATTGCAGACGTGGTTCATAGTTTTCCAGCAATTCGGTGGTGTAACCCTTCCGGTAAAGGATATTCCGCAATGCGGCATATTGGTAGGCTTCGTTTTCGTTCAGATCGGGGTTGGTGTAATCCTTCTGAGCGGCAGCGGCCCCCTTCATCAACTGGTCAATGTCAGCGCCAGAAGCGGCAATTGGCAATAACCCAACGGCAGTCAAGACGGAGTAACGACCACCAACGCCATCAGGAATGACGAAAGTTTCGTAACCAGCCGCATCGGCCTCGGTCTTAAGGGCCCCACGAGCTTTATCGGTCGTGGCGTAAATCCGGCTCTTGGCACCATCTTCACCATACTTCTTCACTAACATTTCCTTGAAGAGGCGGAAGGCGATGGAAGGTTCCGTCGTGGTCCCGGACTTCGAAATAACGTTAACAGAGAAGTCACGGTCGCCGATCAAGTTGATCAGGTCGTGCACATAGTCGGGGCTAATGGAATTCCCGGCAAAGAAGACTTGTGGTGCCTGACGTTTGTCGGCTGGCAAGTAGTTGAAGAAGGTGTCGTTTAAGAAATCAACGGCCATCTTCGCACCGAGGTAAGATCCCCCGATACCAATGACAACGAGGACTTCGGAGTCAGACTGAACCTTCTTAGCAGCGGCTTGAATCCGAGCAAATTCATCCCGGTCAAAGTCCGTAGGCAACGTTAACCAGTCGCGGAAGTCGCTACCGGCACCGGTACCCTGACGTAATTCGGCATCTGCAGCCGTCACAAGCGCTTGCATTTCTCCGAGTTCATTGTCGTGAACAAATGGTTCAAGTTTGGAACGATCAAAGGCGATATGTGCCATATTTAGATAACCTCACTTTTATTGTTATTGACGAGTTAATTATAACGCATCCTGTTAAAATGTAAATGGCCTAGTCCAATTTAACATTTAAAACGGGACTGGCCGTTCCCGGTCAATCCCGCTAAATTGCTATTTCATAATTCCTAAGGTAACCCCACCCGCAACAACGAGCAGCGAGCCGATCGTGATATAAACCATTTCGCGACCCGTCTTCTTTTCACCCAGTAACCAGATACTCCCGAACGTGGAGATAACAATCCCACATTGTGCCAGAGAGTAACTGATGGCCAAGCCGACCCGTGGAATCGCCATGAACATAAAGAAGTTCCCGATTCCCCAGACAATCCCAGTCAAGATATTCTTGGCTGTGGCCTTGTGCCACACTTGTTGACGGGAGAAGATCACGAAGATCAAGGCCCCCAAGACCATCCCCAGTGATTGTGGGAACAGAATCGTTTGTGCCTTAAGACCAGAGAACTTCACGATAACCGTGTAGAGAATGTAACCCACCGTTGAAATCACGAGGGCGACGGTCCCCTTACCTGCCTGGATCTGCTTGTCACCAACCGCCACCTTGGCATTTGGATCCCGCAATGACGTTAAGACAGCACCGGCAATCAGAATGATCACGGCAATCGTCCCTAAGGTGATCATCCGTGTCGTATTCCATTCACCAAACAGCACAACCCCAGCCAACGCCGTCCCGGCCAGTTGTAACCCGGTAGAGATGGGCACTGTCCGTGAAATTCCGATGAACTTCATGGACTGAAATTGTTCAAATTGACCAACAGCCCAGCAGAGACCTGAAACGATCCCGACCAACAACGCCATACCAGTTAAGTGACTGTGGAAGTAGAACAAGGCAAAAAGACTAAAGATTACCGCCCCGACCGTCATCCCTAACGTTTGTTGGTATGACGTTCCTCCTAGGCGACCACTGATTAATCCAATGCTTCCCCAGCAGACCGCGGGGATTAAAGCCATTAAAATATAGATATTCATTTTGTAAACCTCAACTCTCGTTTCAACTTAGTCCTGTATAATTGTAAGCCTTCTCAATTAGCATTAGTAAGTTTAATAGTTTCGATTCGAATTGTAAACTCAAACTCTCTAAAAAAATCCCGAATGGCAAGTGGTCTATCCTACCAATCGGGAAATTTTACATCGTTTTCATTGAGCTTTCATTAGTTAACGGTCAACAGTAAGCCTTTTAAAGATTCGCTGTGACGGTCAGCCTGATTCGTTTGGAAATCTACTGGTGAGAGGTAATTATTGGAAACACTTACATGACCGGTATAATTTTGCAAGGCATCGCCAACCGTCTCCTTGAGACGCTTCATGCCATACATTGGCGTGGTCGTGGTCAAGACGACTTGCGTCCCGGTGTGGGCCACCTTGAGAGCCTGTTCGAGTAAGTCTTGCAGATCTTGTTCCAAGGTGAAGGTCCGCTTCTTACCACGGATAAAGGCTGGTGGATTGATGAAGATGGTATCAAAACTCAGGTCATGCTTGATGGCATAGTCCAAGTAGTTGGCAACATCCATCGTCCGCATCTCAACGGCCGCTTGATCCAGGTTGTTCGCAGCCAATTGCGCTTGTAAGGCTGTCGTAGCCCGGTTCGTTGGATCAACTGTGACGGCTTCAACGGCGCCACCGATCATGGCTGCAGTCACAATCCCCGTCTCGGCACTGAAGAGATTCAGGATCCGATGTTGTTGACTGTTTTCCTTAGCCCAGGCCCGAATGTCACGGAATTCCAAGGCAAGTTGTTGGCGTCCTGCTAACAGATCGACAGGATAAGCCACGCCATTTTCCATCACCGTCAGAGGTTGCTTGCCCAGGTCACCCTGGATAAGTTGCCCATGTTCTTGGTCTGGCGTGGTGGCCACAATCGTCTGGTCCTTCCCGATAGCACGGGCAAAGCCAGCGTAAATCAACTTGGCCTGCTGCTTCAAGGCCGTGTTCTGCCAGCGGAAGACGTAGGTCCCGTCATACACATCAACGACTAAGCCGCCCAGGCCATCACCGGTGCCGTTAAATAAACGGTAAGCGGAACTGCCAGTAATTGCTGAACGCCGAGCCGCAGCAGCTCTGAACTTGGTGGCAAAGAAACGATCATCGATACTTTCATTTTCCCGTAGGCTCAGGACGTACCCAATCCCTCGAGGTTGTTTGGCAAAATATGCGGTGGCAACGAAATGGCCATGGTTCTCTAATTGGACCCAGGCCCCGTTTTCAAAATCATTCTTGTTTTCTAAATCGGTCACGGACACGATTGGATAGCCGTCCTCGAACTTACGGACAGACTTCCCTGTAATTTGTACTTGCTTCAAAAGTTTCCTCCTTAATGATTCTTCTCATTGTATCACGGGAACACCCCGAGTACCGGGCAATTTACGAATTTGTCTTAGCTCTTTGCGAGTTTGTCTGGTGTTGGTCAGGGAAGATCACGGTAAACGTGGTCCCATGGTGTTCCTTACTCGTCACACTAATCTTACCATGATGCAGCTGAACTAGCTGGTGCACGATAGAGAGTCCCAGCCCAGACTCCCCGTATTTGGTATTCTTCCGGGAAGGATCGGCCTTGTAGTAACGCTCCCAAATGTTCTGGAGCTGTTCATCGGACATCCCCATCCCCGTATCGGCAACCTTCACAATCGTTTCCTCATAGCCCCGTTGTGCGGAAATGGTGATGGTCCCCTGCTGGGTAAATTGGATGGCATTCTGCGTGATGTTAAACATAATCTGCACAAAACGATCGTAGTCGGCGTAAACCGGAATTTCCTGAGGTGCCTGTAACTCCAATTGGTCCCCGCTGTCATCGGCCTTCTGCTTCAACTGCTCCACAATATTGTGAAGAGCATCGACAGCATTGAACTCATGGAGATTGAGTGAAATCTGATTGGACCGAATCTTCTCGTAATCCAGGTTTTCGTTAACCAACCGAATTAGCCGACTGGTTTCACTCCGCATCAGGTCAATACTCTCTTCCTTACTCTCCTCGGGGATGGCATTGTACGCCAGACCTTCGAGAAGTCCGTTGATAGTGGTCAACGGTGTCCGCATTTCATGCGAAGCGTTGGCCATGAATTCTCGCCGCCGCTGTTCCTGTCGCCGAATCTCTTCTTGTGAGTCTTTTAACGATTGCGTCATGCCGTTGAAGTCGTTAATCAAATCATCAATTTCATCACGATTACGACTGGCCATTTCGACATCGTAGTTTCCTTTGGCAACCTGATTCGTCGCCTTTCGAAGCTGATTAATCCGTGATGTATAGTAACGAGCCAACAGATAACTCGCCACGATCGCCACGACGATTGACACCAGGAGGGCTCGAATCAGATTGCGGTTAATCTGATTGACACTGGTATTAATGTCGGACACGAAGGCCCCCATCACGACAACCGCCACTAGTCGATGATTATAGAAGTAGGGTTTCATGACTTCGGTCATCGCGGGACTGATGCGCCCGTTCTTGGTTCGCACCCGTTTGTCCACGACTTTGTGAATGATTTTATTTTGTTTGAGCTTCTTCCAATCCGACTGGTTGATGGCTTGTTGGTAGACATTTGCCGGGAAAACCACCTTGTTGCTGGCACTGTAAATGGTGGTGCTCACAGCCTGGTTTTGCAGTAATTGTTCGCTACTTTCCAAGGACTCGGTATCGAAATCCACGTCGCGACTGTCTTCAGAGTTAATCCGCAGAGACTGCTCGATCAGACTATTGGAATATTTCTCGAGAGAATTCCAGGTATTGCTGTAGACCATATGCCGGGTCATCTGCGAATATGAAACTCCCATGATAATTAAAATAATCATGATGGCCGCAAAGAACCCAAGCATTTGTTGATACATTAACTTCATCGCTGATCGGCTCCACTATCATCAAATTTATAACCTACCCCCCAAACAGTTTGGATAATTTGAGGGCCAACCTTTTCAATCTTTTGCCGAAGCTTCTTAATGTGGGCATCCACAGTCCGTTCATCCCCGTAGTACTCGTAATCCCAAACCAACTGTAAGAGTTGTTCACGGGAAAAGACTTGCCGGGGCTTCTGCGCCAAGGTCTTCAACAGGTCGAATTCCTTGGGTGTCAGATCGTGAATTTGCTTGCCATTGAGGTAGGCTTCACGGGTCTTAGTGTTCAACTTAAAGTTCTCCGTCACCACATCAAAGGATTCGGTGTCATCCAAGGACTCAGTTGCCGTCGTCTTAGTCGTAGTCCCCAACTCAGCCCGCCGATGCAAAGCCTTGATCCGCGCGATTAAGGTAATCGGACTGAAGGGCTTGGTAACATAGTCATCCGCCCCCATCTCGAGACCTAAGACCTGATCGCTCTCCGAATCACGCGCCGTCAGCATGATAATTGGCACGGTTGGTGATAACTTGCGAATCTCCGCACTGACCTGCATCCCATCCAGTCCGGGAAGGTTCAAGTCCAACGTGACCATGTCCCAGTCGTTGGGTGAAGCGGCAAACATCTTCACGGCTTCATTGCCATCGTAGGCAAACTCCGCATCCCATTGTTCCTTTTTAAAAAACATCGACATCATCTGTGATACCGAATGGTTATCTTCAATCATTAATAACTTCATTGTGACCTCCAAAGTTAGGGCTACTAAATTCGGGGCCGGTAAAAGGTTGGTGCGCCATAGTGTCCTGAAATTAACAGGAGAATCAGAAGGCGTCATGACAGAATAATGAAGATTCTGTAACTTTTACCGGCAGTCCCTTAGCCATGTGGTTCCTTAACTACCTACTATACTATACCGCGAGATGGAAATTTTCCTTAAATTCGCCCCCAACAAGTTAAATTGTTTGCAGCTCCCCGACATTATGGTAGACTAGAACAGTATTGTCATGGGGCCGTTCTGGATTCGACTGGTATAGGTTGAACCTGAGCTGCGCGCCGTAGCGGCATCTACGTTAAAAGGTCCAGTTTATTATAACTGCAAAAAATAATAACAATTCTTACGCTTTAGCTGCTTAATAGGCGCTTAACGTAGATCCTCCTAGGCTTGCTCGCGGTCTAGATCTGGGTCCTAAATTTAACGGGCTTACGCTAACGACTCCCACCTGAAGTACGTTAGAAGAGAAAAATCAGGTTAGCTGAGCATGAGGGCCCTGACAGACGGCAAGTTGCTCAGCGAAATTTTAAATAGTCTGCCTATGCGTGTAGACGTTGAGGTGGCAATATGCTAGGACGCGGGTTCGATCCCCGCCGGCTCCATAAAGCTTTTCATAGAGAACCATAGGCGCCCATGAGCCTAATGAATCAACGCTTCTATTTTTTGAGCTTTCACACAAACCCATAAAGTGGTGTTCCGTGTGGGCTATCAAATAAATAGCGGTGGTTGGAATTGAACTGTTAACCTTCGGGCTAGCAGTTTTTTCTTAATTAAAAATCAAATTAGAACGGAGATTATACATAAAGTGAAATCTAAATTAGTCATCTCCATTGCCCTGTTACTTGCAGGAACAAGCACTGCCTTAATAGGGCCATCCGCGTATGCTAAAGATAAAGCCGTAACCATTCCAAAAATTTTACGTGGTAATTGGGTAAATCAAATTGAATACAAGTATCATAAAGGTAAATTTTATCGACAATCCTACATGTATACACAAGTAACAAAACATTATGTTATTTCTTCTAGATTTCAATCAGATGCCTATGGCACAAAAGTTGTTTCCTATAAGAAGGTTAAAAACTCAAAGACAGGAAAAAGAAACATTTATCGGTTAAAAGCCACTGATATTACCCTGGTACCTGTAAAAAAGCACACCTATCATTACGTTTACATGCGAAGAATAACTGTTGGCAAGAAACATTTTTTGAGTGTGGCTTTTAAGCTTGCAGATCTTGATCAAATTAATTCGATGTACGGAAACGCAAAAGATAATGGCCTTAACAAAGATTTTCAAACGCCGAAGAAATAACAACGTTGAAGAAAAGAATTTTAACACTGATTGAATAAAAGACCGATAGCAGGTATGAACTGCCTTTCCGCATGACCGGCAATTTTATTTGACCGTTCTTCACCCCTTTGCGCCGTTCTCTGTTATACTGAAGGTACAAAAGAAGTTTGTATCATCGGACTCACCAAAGGCCCCGACTATCGCAAGTAGTCAGGGCCTTTTTTATACGTGACGAATTGTCAAACCAAATGCAACACTTCATCAAATAAAACTTCTTCAGGGGTACAATAGTCTAGAACCTTTCTCGGACGGTGGTTTAGCTGCCATTGGCAACTCTTAATTTCCTCGTCCGTTCGCGGTTCCAGACTTTTATTTTTAGGGAAGTATTCTCGAATCAAACCATTCGTATTCTCGTTTGTGCCTCGTTGCTGAGGTGCATATGGATCTGGCCAGTAGATAGTAACACCAAGTTTTTCACGGATTTCCGCTAAGTTCAAAAACTCTGTTCCATGGTCCGGAGTAAGTGAAAGAACAAATTCCTTAGGAATTTGATCAAACATTGTTGTGAGGGCTTCATTCACTGATTGACCATTCTTTCGTTTGGCTTTTTGAATCAAAGTGTATCGAGTTAGTCGCTCTACTGCAGTCACTAAAACAGACTCGCCGACGTTACCAAGAATGGTGTCTATCTCCCAATCACCAATTCTAGTACGGTTGTTAACAAAATTAGGTCGTTCTTGAATAGGAATATAGTCCACCTTAGGTTCTCGATGTTTACGGTCTCCGGGGTGATGCCGCTTTCGACCTTTGTGTCTGAGATCTCGTCGAATCCCTGTATCTCCATGTGAAGAGAACGGTAAATTCAAATTATGGTTTTCAATGTGTCGATAAATCGTGTTATAACTAACCGTCACTTTGTTTTCTAACTTCAGGCGTTGAGAGATCTGTTGCGGGGACCAGTGATGTTCACGAGTCATTTCAATTACTTGAGCACATACTTCTGGGAGTTGTTCTAGAAGTCTTGGTTTATGACTGTGCTGTCTCCTGGAGTGATAAGATTCTTGGGCCTCAGAAGGAGAATAATGCCGTGGTATTCGGCGAATTTCCCTGGAGATAGTGCTTGGTGAACGATGTAGCCGTAAGGCTACACCTCGGATAGATAGACCTCTTGCCAATAATTCCAGAATACTTTCTCGTTCTTTTATAGTAAGATGGTGATAGCCCATAGCGAGCACTCCTTTACTTTTCTTGGTCGTTAAGTAATTGTACCCGCTATGGGTCTTTTTATTCAATTAGTGTTGCACTTCAATTGTAAATTTGTCGTCTATGTATAACAATAAACGGGTGGGTTAGCAGTTACCTAAAACTACCTGTGACGCCTACGGTCTAACCAGTCCGTAAATAAAGCTATTAGGATGCCAACAACAAGTGGCGCAAAAAAAGTTTGTAACATAAGGACTCACCTCCCCACTGTTGCTAGTGTGGGTTAGGCAACCTCTCCATTTTCCTTGACTGAAACCACAATGGCTACCGAACAGGTGCTTGCCTTGTCATCGAAATCAGCCAGGATCTATGTTGCAATTACAACAAAAGTGTTATACTAATAGTTGTCAACGACCATTCAGTACGACCGTTCGCTGGCAATTAATGATCTTGGAGGAATCGCCTATGTTTCGTGACATGCGTTTAGCTAAACAACAACTTTCAGCTGC
This sequence comes from Levilactobacillus paucivorans, assembly GCF_001437125.1. Taxonomy (GTDB): domain Bacteria; phylum Bacillota; class Bacilli; order Lactobacillales; family Lactobacillaceae; genus Levilactobacillus; species Levilactobacillus paucivorans. The sequence goes on from NZ_JQCA01000072.1 coordinate 52,754, forward strand.
CGATACGGCCCAAATTTTAAAGGATGCCGATTATGGGACTCTGGCTTTATGGGGGGAAGACTATCCCTACTCTGTCCCGATTAGTTATGTCTATGACGGCGAGAAGATCTACTTTCATGGGGCCACAACGGGCCTTAAGAACGATCTGCTGACTCACCACCAGAAGGTTTCCTTATCTGTGGTTGGCAGTCACTCCGTTCAACCCACCTCCTACACCATGTACTACACCAGTGTGATCGCCTTCGGAACGGCAACTTTGGTTACTAATCCCAAGATCATGCAACACGCGATGGAGATGACTTCTGAGAAATACGCCCCCGGCTTATTAAAGGGCGGTCGCGAGTACATCGCCTCTGAAAAAGGCAATTTTGCCGTTTACGAAATGTCCTTGGACCATGTCACGGGAAAGCGTTCCAGTCACCTATCCACCGACTAGTTCACTTGTTTCACCGATAATCCAAATACAACCTAAAGCATGAGTGCCGTTTGGTGGCTCATGTTTTTTTCATTCTAATAAGTGAGGACGTTACTAATTTGTCGCTGCCGTCATATTGGTAATCGAACTGTCTTCATTTGTCATCTCGACGCAACTCCCTCGCAAAATTCACGGGGTATACTGACCTTATCGTTAGTTAATTGCGATGACAAATTCTAAAAAAAGCGGAGTGAGCATTATCAATACCACAACTGTAAAAGTTTTAATCGGTACTTTAGGGGCAGCGGCCATGTTACTTGCCGGCACGCAAACGGCTTCGGCCCACATGACGGCCTCAACGCCACAAACTCAAGCCACGCAAACGACCCAAACGGCCGCAACGACGACCGCAACGGCTACAAACACGAGCTACAACCACACGAACAGTCAAGGGACTGCGACGAATACGGCAACGACCAGCAACGCTTCTGGCGCTGTGGCCAAAGCCTTATCAGTTGCCAACAGTGGCGTACCTTACGTCTACGGTGGTAGCAGTCTATCTGGCTTCGACTGTTCAGGTCTGGTTCAATACGCCTTTGGCCTGAGCGCCCGGACCACTTACCAACAAACGAACCTGGGCACCCACCATTACGATGTGGCGAACGCGCCAGCCGGTGCCATCTTGTTCTGGGGTTCCGAAAGTGCGCCTTACCATGATGGAATTTCCTTGGGTAACGGCCAATACGTCGCCGCCCAAAACGAAAATGACGGGATTGGCGTCTTCAGCCAAACCTACTGGGCTCCTAGCTACTACATTACCTTAAACTAATTCTTAACCTATGGGACGACTGACACGCTCAGTCGTCCTTTTTTGATCCCCAATCTAGTCTGGCTATCCACCTAACTAATAAGGATCACGATCGATCCCCTTCCCACTAAAGGTGGTAAGTTATGGTCGTTGCCAGTAAAGAAGAGTTCCCAGATTTGACTGGAGGGTGATTTTATGAAAAAATTCTGGCGCACTGGTATCGTTGCTGTAATTGGCTGCTTAGGGTTACTCATTCTGGCTTCACCGGTGATAGGTCATGCCGACCGACTGCCAGTCAATGATAATCTCCCAATTGAGCGGCCCAAGTTAGTGGCCCCTGGGTCAATGATTGCCACCGACTCCTACCGTTTAGCTCCGGTTTCTCACACGGCAATCACACGGGCAGCGACGATTCCACTACGTTGGTCCGCGATTAAACAAGCCACCGGAACCACCACAACTAGCTGGTCACACGTGTTGAACCGTCTTGGCATTGTCCTCTTGGCCGGATTAGTTGCGACTGGCGCCACCTATGCCCTCACCGACTGGCGGCGTTGGACCCCTCGTGTGGGCCGTTGAGTCGTTATAAATGAGATCATTAAACGACGTGAAGTCCGAAAACTTCACGTCGTTTTTTAGTGTTTTTTATTGATTAAGCTGAACCGGATCCCGTGGATCGCTGTAACCGAGGGAACTCGCCGCAATCGCATCTTCACTGTTTCCGGACGGCGACCGAGTCGCGCCGAAATCTCCTTGATTGATAGTCCTTGATCGCAACGGAGAATCAAGAGACAGCGCACCCCGAATCACCAGATATCGTTGGAGTTCCGTGGCTAGTTCCACCAGAAACGCTTCATAATTTGTCCAACCTCATGTCTCCCCTCCCTCTGCGTAGTAAACGAACGAACTCCCCCAAAAGTCACATTTTAATTGAAAGTTTTCTCGATTTCCTAAATTATACGCAATGCTAACCCCGTAACCGCCTGGTCCTCGACACACCTAAAAAGCCCCAAGTGACAGGTGCCATCACTCAAGGCCGCAATTCATTACATTAATCTTGCCGATCCACATTGGTCATTTTCAATGGGTCAACCCAAGCCGTAAACTGGTCAGCCGTCACTTTTCCCGATTGCAAAGCAACCTCACGTAGTGTTTTCCCGGATCGTTCAGCCTCCTGAGCAATCGCCGCACTGGCATGGTAGCCGATGTGCGGTGATAAGGCCGTAACTAGCATCAGTGACTGGTCCACCAATTCGGCCATCCGTTCGGCATTAACGGTCAGTCCCTGAACGAGTTTCGTGGTAAATCCAGCCACCGTTCCCGCCAGAACATCCGTCGACTCTAAGAAAGTCGCAATCAAAATAGGCTTGTACACGTTCATCTCAAAATTCCCCTGTGACGCCGCGACGGTCATGGTGACGTCGTTTCCCATCACCCGGGTCGCCGCCATTGTCAGAGCCTCTGCCTGCGTGGGATTAACTTTTCCTGGCATGATTGAAGAACCCGGCTCGTTAGCGGGAATATTCAGCTCACCATAACCAGCCCGCGGGCCACTTGCCAGAAAACGAATATCATTCGCAATCTTCATGAGATCACTAGCTAGCGTGGTCAGCGCCCCATGCACCACGGTCAAACCAGAGTGGGCAGCCAAACCAAAGAACTTATTGGTTTTGGCGGTAAAGGCCAGATCATAATCAGCAGCCAGTTGGGTCGCCACCGCGGCCGCAAAGCCCGGAGCAGTGTTCAATCCCGTTCCGACGGCAGTTCCCCCGATCGGTAATTCCAGTAATGTCGGGGCCAAAGTCTTCAGATAGTCACGGTCATGAGTCAACATGCTAACCCACCCACTAATTTCCTGTCCAAAAGTCAGCGGTGTCGCGTCTTGGAGATGGGTCCGACCAACTTTGACCACATGTTGGTAAGCCATTTCCTTCTTTTGAAATTCAGCAATCAACCGATCCACTACCACTAGCAGGTTGTGAACCGCTACCGCTGCTGTAATCGTCATCGCCGTGGGAAAGGTATCGTTGGAACTCTGACTGTGATTGACATCATCATTCGCCAGGACCCCGCTGGTCACATCGAGGCGTTGCGTTTGATGCGCGATAACCTCATTGACGTTCATATTGGTCTGCGTGCCCGACCCCGTCTGATAAACGTGGAGCGGGAAGTCCTGTTGCAGTTTGGCATCATCCAAAGCCGATAAGGTATCAACCGCCTGAATAATCAACTGGGCTTTCTGTTCTTGAATCTCGCCCAGGTCACGATTGGCCACCGCTGCTGCCCGCTTAATCCGCAGGAGAGCCCGAATGACTGGCAAGGGCATCAGTGGCCCCGTCATAAAGTTATGGCGGCTACGCTCCGTCTGAGGCCCCCACAATGCCGTCGCAGGAACCTTCACCGTGCCAATAGTATCCGCTTCTTCTCGATACGCCATCTCATCACGCCTCTCTCATCTAATCTCTTGATCCAGCATATCGGCCCGCGTCGTCTACGTCAAGCGACCCCCAATCGAACGCACAAAAAAAGCCATCTCGTTGAAGATGACTTACTTTCGTTTCAACTTGGGACTGCCACTAACCCTCGACAGTTTCTGCCAATTGAACTTGATTATTCTTTGCTAATTGTTGTTCTGCCCGCCGCCGAGCAGCGACTGCATCGTCAAAGTCACTAAAAGTTTGATTCAAGACGTAACGACCGTGGTAAAATAGGCGTGCAGCCCATTTACCGGAGCGTTTGTCGAAACTAACCCCGATAACCCCCGAAATGTTGCGGGAACTAATCTTCGTTAAGGCCGCAACGTTAGAGCCATTAACCAGTGGCAGGTTGGTGGCATTCCCAATTTGCTTTCGCGTCCGAGGATCCTGAGTCAACCGTGCCTTGCTGATGTCGCGACGGTAGCAACCGCAACTGACCGTGATGCCATGGCGCAGGCGGTAACTATCCACTGTGACTAACCGCCCACAGCTACATTTACACAGCCAGGTGGCATTGCCGTTCTTCGCAGTTCCGTCACGACGAATAACCGTCAGTCTGCCGAATTGTTGTCCACTTAAATCTAGGAGTCTCATAAATAATTCCTCCATTCAATTAGTCATCAAGCCTGATATGCCGCAGATTAATCCGATCTCTTTCCGCTCTTCTCCGTTAACTTAACGCTTACAATACTATTCTACACATCAAACTAAAAACTAGCTTAAAGTCCCAACCTTTTTTGGTTTTATTGGTGACCCCTAACAACTTGTTATTCTAACATGAACTTACTTTGGAAAGAAGGAATCACTTATGGATATCATACTCACTTTTCTAATCTACGTCGTCGCGCTTGAACACCTGGCCATTATGGGGCTGGAGATGTGGGGACGCCCGGAGACCCAGTCTAAAGCCTTTGGCATGCCACTCGAATTCGTCCGCCAAGTCCCTGCCCAAAAAGCCTTGGCCAATCAAGGTATCTATAATGGCATGGTCGGTGTGAGCTTGCTGATCAGCCAATGGGTTCTCAGTGGCCGTTCACAACTCCTCACAACCGCAATTTTTCTAATCTTCATTGTGGTCGTTGCCCTCTTCGGTAGTCTGACCGTCAAGAAAGAAATTTTTTGGCTTCAAGGAATGCCGTCGCTTGTCGCGTTACTCGTTTTACTAACCTTGTTAATTTAACCAAACCTTTAGGGTAAGTGTTTACAGGTGCGAGAACATAGGTTATAATAACAGTACATATTCAGGTTAAGACCTGCCACGGCATTTCAATCGTTGGAGGAGTTAATTGACATTTAGCCATTATTAACACCGTTGAAGCCGTACACATACTTCTATTCTGCTGGTTGCGTTCATTCGTAACTAGCTTTTTTTATACCCAAAATTAAAAAGCGGTCAGGACAACGTCCCGACCGCGACTAGCTTCCTATTTACATTCGACTCGCTGCAAGCCACAATCTCAGCATGTGATAAATGACAACACCCATTGCCCCCACAAAAAGTGTGCCACTCACGTAATAAAGATAATACACCACTGGATGTTTCATAATTTGGCCCCCTTACTAGTTAAGCAAAGCCTAACACGGCGAACCAAACTCGTCCCCGAGTTTTAACCAAAATTCGATGACTAATCTAAGTGGCCTAACCAACCGGCGAGGCTTCCCGCCGACGGGCGGCTGCCACAATTGCCTCTTGTTGTGCAATTGTCGCCGTAAATTGGCGCATCAGGTCACGCTCGATGACCTGCGCGCCATGCTCTTGAGCCCGGCGCGACACCATTTGAAACTTCTTACGTTCAGTCAATAAGTCTTCCGTTAACATATGGCTCCCCCCAAAAGAATTCGCCAGTGTTCTGTTACCGTTAAGTACATTATATACATTTGATCTGAAGCGGTCTAGGTTTATTTTGATTTTGATACAAAAATTTTACAATCACCATTTATCAGGCTTTATACTGGTACCTAGACGTTTTAGGGGCGTGACGAATTACTCAACATTAGGCTAAATAATAAGTTGTTTTATAATTGGTCTAGGTGATGTGTGCAACCGTTTGACAACTAGGCAAATCTTGGATCATCGTAATGATTTAAACTATCAACGGTCAGTGGTTTGGGTCCGCGACCTGCTCTGCATATTGATTGTCTTTCTCCGCTAAACAGGGTAACCTTAGGGTAAATTAAAAGGAGGCCGTCCACATGCCAACTGATCGCGAAAAGTTTCCGCCCCTCTACCAGACCATTGCCGCTAACGACGCCGGCTTAGAGGGTAACGCCTACATTACCGACGGTGGCTTAGATGTCTTAACCAGCGATCCCCTCAACAACCAGCCTGGAACCAATCCGGAACAACTACTAGGATTGGCGCTCAGTACCTGTCTCAATGCCACTCTGGCGGCCATCGAGAAGCGCGACGGCTTGCCGCACACCTCCCAGGTTCACACGCTAGTTGAATTTGCCCGCGACTATCGGGGATTTCAGTTCTATTTGACCGCCCAGGTTGCCATCCCCGGCGTCGATGCCTCTACCGCACAGCGCATGGTGGATCTCGCCGAGCGTCGTTGCCCCGTCGCTAAACTTCTTGCTGGAAATGCCAACGTTCAAATCGTCCTGGTTGATCACATTAATTTCACGATGCCCACGGCTTAACCCCGCCATGGTTCAAAATAAAAATGGACCACACGCCCTGACAATCCGTCAGTTTGTGTGGCCCATTTGTTATTCTTAATGCCGTGTAAAACGTTGCTTGACGCGGTCCCACCACGAGTTGCGGGCGTTCGGTTCGCTGTAGACAAACGACCGATTCTGCCGTGCCGACCGCTTGTCATCGTGGCCATCTTCCATGAAGACAATCTTGCGCCAGCGCTTTGCCTCTTCATCACTCATGCGCTTTTTGCTCATTGACTTCAATCTCCTTCTTACCCAGCGCTAGTCCACTGGTTCGCTGTAGCTGGTTTGCCGCTACTTTTTCATGCGGGTAACCTGACTGAATTCACGAATAAAATCCAGTACCTCGTGAACCCGATCGTCCCCATACAGATCGATCCAGCCTTGAAACCGGCTGTTGATCCGCTGACGAATCACCCGTTCGGCACGGGTGCCGGCCGGGGTCGCTAACAGGTATAAACGGCGACGATCATTCTCGTCCGGCCGTTGTTGCAGGTAACCCTGCTTTAACAACACCTTAATCTGCCGCGAGATCGCACTCCGCGTCACCTGTCGTTTACTGGCAATATCCATCAACGTGACGTTGGTGTTTTGCGTGATATCACGCAAAATGAGGTACTGCTCAAAGGACAAGTGAAACTCCTTAGCGGGCTCAGAAACGAACTCACCTAAGTACTTGATTGAATTCATGTAAACATCAATGAAGGCGTCCAACAAGGACTCTTCCTGTTCAGCCATGATTAACCCCACCTACAATTCTCAAAATACGATTTTTATATTAGCATTTACGCCTGACAAATACCAGCTTTTTCCGCCCGTTACGGCCGTGGCTAGGGCCAACCTATGCTAAACTAGAGTTGAACACAAAGGGGGAGCTATATATGAAACATTTTATAACAAGTGTTCTTGCTCTAGGAACCCTAACGCTCCTAGTCGGTTGCGGTCAAACAACGACCACAACCCACCAAAAATCCAGTCAAACCCAGACCAGCAAAAAGGCTGTCAGTCACGCTAAGCCGGCCTCAAGTTCATCTAGCCAGCCGATTACGGCGACCTTCAAGAATCAGGCCTTTACCACGCAACACGTGACCTTCAAGCTCACTGGTCAACAGGTGACGGCCAGTTCAACGGCTAACCGCCAGTTGTTCGTTCTCTATTATACCGTAACCAACCAACAAGGTAAGTCGATTGTGCCCAGCGATCTCTGGGAATCGGCGGTCAGTGCCACCCAAGATGGGCACACACTCACCACTGGCAATCTCGCCTTCACCACCGATCAGACTCAAGATAACAACCGGTTAAACCGAACCGTGATGCCGTTAGACTCCGGTAAGTCCGTGACGGGTCTGGCCACATTTGAACCCAAGAATCAGGATCCGGTTATCATAACCTTCAAGGATAGCAACGGTCACACCATTCATCAGAGTCGCTACCCGATGTCTTAAAATTTGTTGTCGAAAGGATCCAACTATGACCGAACTTATTGAACGCATTCATCAAATCGAACTAGGAAATCTTTTCCAATTCATTCACTTGTGCGAGCAGCTCGACCTGCCCTACTTTATGATGGGGGGATCGCTCTTGGGCACCGTTCGCCACCAAGGCTTCATCCCCTGGGACGACGATGTTGACGTCGGTATGCTCAGAGCCGACTACGACCGCCTCCTGGCCGCTGCACCCGCGCTCCTAGCAGATACCCATTATTTTCTTCAGACACCGGCTAGCGACGAGAATTACGGTCTCAGCTATGCCAAACTGTTAGACCGGAACACTTACATTGAAGAAAAGAATAACGTCAACAGCGCCCGCAAGGGAATCTTTATCGACATCTTCCCCCTGGACCGCATTTCGAACGATCCCAACCAACAGCGTGAACAGATGGCCAAGTTTCAACTGTTAAATACGCGGCTACTCTTTCAGCTTCGTTACCACCTGGTAGACACTCCGCTACGCAAGTTCCAGTCGGGACTCAATCCCGACCAGTTGGCGGATGCGCGCTCCCTGAAAGCCGAGCGGCAGGCCGTGATGACCCAGTATGAATCCAACACGACGTTACCACGGGTGAAGAACCTCGCCTCGCAATATGCTTACGCTAAGGAAACCTTTACCGTTGCGGAGCTAACCGACTTAACCCCTCTGCCCTTTGAGCAGTTGACTGTTCAAGTTCCGGCAAATTATGCTAACATTTTGACACGTATGTATGGGGATTTTATGACCTTGCCGCCGGCCAATCAGCGGACGGAGAAACATCTAGAAAAGGTCATCATGGATAACCAAGTCTTTACCGATTAAATTAGAAAAGGGTGATGGGTTTATGGCTGATAACTATTTTGGCGCCATGCTGGTAAACGTCTCCAGTATTGAGCTATCGATTGTTAACTTAAAAACGGGGACGCAGACCGAACGAGTCCGCTCCACCGTCGCCATTGGGGAAAACATTTACAACCATGAGGCAATCAATTTTGAGAACGTCGCCGAGGCCGCCGAAGCCCTCCGCGGATTTCTGCAGATCATCAAGGACTATGGGATCACCAACTACCAACTCTGGGGATCACAGGCCCTCTCGGCTGCACCAAATGCCGAGTTCATTCGCGACCAAATTCTGAGTAGAACCGGCCTCAGTATCAAATGGCTGTCGTTGGCTCAAGAGTCCTTTGTTCGAAACGAAGCGATCGCCCTCAGGTTCAAGCCATACCCACAACTCGTGGCCAAGAATGCCGCGATTATTGGCCTCAACTCTGGGAGCACGACCTTCTCCTTCTTTGCGGATAGCCAATTAGTCGCATCACACAATATGAAATTGGGGCCGATCCGCATCAAAGAGGTACTCCAGAATCTCCGGGCCACGGCGCCGAATCCGGTCGACGTGCTTGACGACTACATCAATAGTAAGGTTGACGACTTCTATCGATTCTTACCCAAAGCCCTGCGGACCACGCCCAATCAAGTCATCTTGGTCGGCGCGGCGCCACTCAATAATTACTTTATTCCGACCGGTGAGAATAGTCGGACCCTGACTCGTAAACAATTTGCTTCATTTACCCATCAAGTCATGGATGCTTCTAATCAATTCTTGATGGAAGAACTCCACCTGACCGAAGAAAACGTAGAACTCGTTCTTCCAGAAGTGTTGTTGATTCAGAAGCTTCTGACGGTAGTGCACGCGGATGCCTTACATCTGGTCAACCTCAACGTACTCGACGGCCTCACCACTAACGAGCAAATCGCCGCGGGCTACCACCCTAATGAACATTTCGAGGAACAGATCATTGCCGCCGCCACCGACCTGGCCCACCGTTACCGCGTCGAGCCGCACCACATGGCATTGGTCACCCACTTCTCGTTACACCTGTTCGACCAACTGAAGTCGTTGCACCACCTGACCAATCGTGACCGCTTGTTACTTCAAGTTGCGGCCATCGTTCACGATATTGGCGGTTTCATCGACACCCATGAACACTATTTACACTCCGACTACGTCCTCAAGCAATCTGAAATCTTAGGACTCTCGGCGGAAGAAACCCAGATCATTGCGGCTGTATCGCGCTATCACAGCACACGGACGCCGGCAGAAGACCTGGCACACTTCCAGCAACTCACGCCTGACAAACGGTTGATCGTGGCCAAACTGGCCGCTATCCTCCGGTTGGCCGACGCCTTAGATGATGCTCACCAGCAGACTATCAGCCGTATCTCCGTTTCCGTTCGGCCAAGCAAGGTCATCATTACGGCCTTTAGTGACGATGAGTTGTCGTTAATTCACTGGGCTTTCAACTATAAAGCGCAATTCTTTACGGACGTTTTCGGATTAAAGCCCGTGCTTAAGCAGAGGAGGTCTCACAAATGACGGTTAATTTTGATAAACCAAAGTATTACACCAACCGCGAACTAAGTTGGTTGGACTTTAATGACCGGGTACTGGAAGAAGCACGAGACAAGGCGAACCCTCTCTTAGAGCGCGTTCGTTTTCTCGGTATTACCCAGAGTAACGTCGACGAATTCTTCATGGTTCGCGTGGCTTCCCTTTCTAAGTTAGCCGCGGTCAACTATGCCAAGCCCAATGCCTCTGGTTTAACGGTTAAGGACCAATTGATCGCGGTCAACCAAAAGGCCCACGACCAAGTGGTCAAGCAGTATTCCACGCTCAATCGTATGTTACTGCCATTGCTGGCGAACCTCGACATCCATTTGAAGGAACCCAGCGATCTCACCATGCAACAGACCCGGTTCATCGAAAAGTACTTCAATGATGAAATTTCCCCGGCACTCACGCCCATGGCGGTCGACAGTTCACGGCCCTTCCCATTTATTGGGAATAACACGTTGAACTTGGCTTTACGGCTCTATAAGAATGGCAATAAAAAGGACAAGCGTTTCGCCACCGTGCAAGTTCCTGGGATTTTCCCACGGACTGTACGACTTCCCGGCGCCGACAACGATTTCATCCTCCTCGAAGACATCATTAAAACTTATATTGGCAATCTCTTCGTGGGCTATGAAGTCAAAGAATCCGCGACCTATCGCGTCATTCGTGACATGGACTTGGACGTCGCCGAAGAGGATACTTCGGATCTCTTAAAGGAAGTTAAGCAACAACTGAAGCGTCGAGAACACGGGAGTGCCGTGCGCCTCGAAGTTGAAGCCGGCATTACCAACGCCCTGCAACAGCGACTGGCTAGTCTCATTAAAATCGACAACTACGCGGTCTACAACATCAGCGGTCCTATCGACCTGACCTTCTTGAGTAAATGGACCAAGCAGATCAAGGGTCCGGCCGACCTCAACTACCCAGCCTTCAGCTCGGCTAAAATGGCGGGTGTTACCGCCGACGATGATATTTTCAAAACGATTCGTCAACACGACGTCCTGCTCCACCACCCTTATGACAGCTTCTCAGCGGTGACCGAGTTAATCCGCCAAGCAGCCTATGACGATGAGGTCCTGGCGATTAAGATGACCCTCTATCGCGTGTCTGCCAACTCGCCTATCGTGAAATACCTAGGCTCCGCTGCGCAGAATGGCAAACAGGTGACGGTGCTGGTCGAAGTTAAGGCCCGTTTCGACGAAGAAAACAACGTCCACTGGGCGCAACAACTCGAAAAGATGGGCTGTCACGTGATCTACGGGCTCATCGGCCTCAAGACCCACTGTAAGCTCACTTTGATTGTCCGTCGTGAACCCGATGGTATCCGGCGTTACATGCACATGGGTACCGGGAACTACAACGATGTCACCGCCCACTTCTACACCGACCTCGGGTTGATGACAACCAACACGGACATGGGGATCGATGCCTCCAACATTTTCAACATGCTGTCCGGCTACTCCGAACCCCCTTATTTCCACCAATTGCACATGTCACCCGATGGTATCCGCGAATTTATCGTCACGAAGATCGACCAGGAGATCACGAACGCCAAGGCCGGCCAACCCGCTTGGATCGAAATGAAGATGAACTCGCTGTCCGATTCCGATATGGTCGCCAAGCTCTATGAGGCCTCTCATGCCGGCGTTCACGTCAAACTTATCGTGCGGGGAATCTGTTGTCTCAACGTGGGTATTCCAGACATCAGCGACAACATCGAGGTCCATTCAATCGTCGGTCGTTACCTGGAACACAGCCGAATCTACGGCTTCGCTAACGCGGGTGACCCCCAAGTCTACCTGTCCAGTGCCGACCTCATGACGCGGAACCTCAACCGTCGAGTGGAACTCCTCTTCCCAATTCTGCAGGAAAATCTGAAGCAACGGGTCTTTGACATTTTCGCAACGCTCTGGCATGATAACGTCAAGACTAGAGTGTTGTTGCCGGACCGGACATTTGCCCGGGTTGACCGGCGCGGCTTAGAGCCGCTCAACGCTCAGGCGGACTTCATGGACCAGGCAACCGTGCGGAATCAGGCAGCAACGGTACGACCAGCTCAGGCGAAGAACGCCCCGCGGCAGTTCAAACCGATGCTCAGCCCGAAGAATCAACCAAAATCCCCCATTGATCGGAGTCCTCAGTAATGGAAAACTTAGTCGTCATTGACTTGGGTTCGAATTCGGTTCGTATGACTATCAGCGAAATCGATGGTGATGGTAACCATAAAACCATCGAACAAGTCAAACGTTACGTACGTTTATCAGAAAATATGGGTGAAGAGCGTCTGCTCCAACCTGCCGCCATCGAACGAACCCTCGCCGCTCTCGGTGAATTCAAGGCCATCTACAGCAAGCTCAAGAATCCCGATATTCAAGCGGTGGCCACGGCAGCTGTTCGCCAAGCCAGCAATCAGAAACAATTTCTCAAATTGGTCAAGGATCAGTTTGACCTGTCATTTACGGTCATTTCTGGGGCCCAGGAGGCCCGTTACGACTACCTGGGGGTCATCAATACCCTCCCCGTCGTAAATGGCTTGCTGGTCGATACAGGCGGTGCCTCGTCGGAATTGATTCTGGTTCAAAATCGGCAAATGAAGCATGTCGTTTCCATTCCCTTGGGGTCGGTAACCCTGTCGCAAGCCTACTTGGAAAGCGACATGGTCAAGTCTGATTCACTCTTCGCCGCTATGACCTTCGTCAACAACGTCTTCAACGACGTTTGGTGGTTACGCGAAGCCACGAATCTTCCGGTCATCGGCTTGGGTGGGGCTAACCGAACCCTGGCCAAGATTAACCGTCGACGCAAGAACTTCTTGAATTTCGAGGACGTTCACGGCTACAAACTTACCGCTGATGACGTTTACGCCACCTTGACCCAGTTGCTTGGCTTGGACCTCGCGGGTCGCAAGAAAGTTCCTGGACTATCTAAGGACCGCGCCGACATCATTGTGGGTGGTCTCATCCCCGTAACCCTACTGATGCGGTTACTTGACTCGCGGCAGATCACCTTCTCCAATGCCGGCCTGCGTGACGGCATTCTCTTCAACCGAATCAATGAAATCAAGAATGACGCTAAAGACTAAAGAGTGTGACAAAAGGCGTTTAGTCAATGAGCATTAACGTCGATAGACGAATAATCCCGGTCTTGGATTGTTTGTCTATCGGGGTTAAGCGGAGTTGACTGCCTTTTGTCACACGTTTCGACTATAGATGTTCGGAGCGAAAAAAGCCTGAGACTGTTATCTCAGGCTTTTTTAGATCTGTGTTAGTGTCGTCCAAAATACCACCAAGAACCCCCAAGCACCACGATAACAATGGCCAGGCTACCGCCCAGCAAGCTCATCCAATTGGTCTTCTGCTTAGGAACTTGATCGGCCGCATCAGCCTCCTGAGAGGCTGTGGCTGACGACGTTGCGGCACGCGAGCTGTTAGATGACGTTGTAGACGCCGCGGCAGCTGAAGCCGATGCCGCTTTTTTCTTTGACGTCGGCTTCTGTGACGAGTCATTTGCCGGCGTCGACTGCGTCCGTTTAGCCGTTGTGGCCTTGGTTGCGGACGTTGGTTTCGTAGCTGATTTAGACTGTGATAACGCCGGTAAGTCAGCCGTCTGGAAGGCCAGGGTCAACTTATGGGTGGCTTTGTAAACCCCAAGAACATTTATCGCCAGTTTGGCGGTGATATCACGATTCAGGTGCGTCGTGGTAAACGTATAGAACAACAGATAGTTTCCCGCGCTGTCTCGTGATTTCTGAACATTCTGTGGCGTCTGGCCCGCTATCTTGAGGACCCGGACTGGCCATTTATTTAAATGCTTAGCCGTCTTGATTTCCATTGTGACCTGATAGGCATGCTGAACAACCTGGACCTTGGCAGGATGTACGAAGTATTTTCCCGCCATCGAGGTTTGCGACGTCCCATACTTCAGCGCCGTGTAATCCAGCGACTGCGCATGACCAATCGCTGGCCATCCCAAACCAACCACGATCAACAGGCTCATTAAAAGCCAGCGTTTAACGTGTTTCACGAGTCCAGCCTCCCCTCCAGATAAGACTCAAACTGAGTAGGATTAGGCCGACTAGCATCCCCGTCTTGGAAGTCTGGTCACCCGTGGCTGGCAATTTTGGCGCGGATTGATCAGCTGTCGGGTTAGCCGTTGGGGTTGCCCGCGTGGTCTTATTCGGTAAGGCTGCCACCTGGGCAGCCTGCGCCTGATCCGCAGCACCACTGGCCGCAAATTGAAAACGAACCGGGAAAACTTGACTCATATTTAATGCGGGCACCGTCACGTGAATCTGACCCGGAATTAATTTAGCGGTTAGCTGACTCAACTTTGAAATTTCGAACCAGTAGGTCATCGTTTCATTCTGTCCCGACTCACCATAAGTCACGTGACTCGCCGGAACCGCTTGACCATTGATACTCTCAGGCACGACCGCTCGCGCCCCTAATTTGAGTGACTTGGCATATTGAACCTTCAATGTGACACGATAGCCACTCCCGTTTGGGGCCACCGTGGCCACGTTGGTATAATATTGGTTAGCCTGTGAGACGTTCATCCGGTCACCCTGCAAAACGCGATAGCGCCAGTATTGTTTAGCAACTGGGGTCGTCTCTGACTTGGCTTCAGCCGTCGCCGGAATTGCTGGGTTAGCTGAGGCCGCCTTAGCCGGCTGTTGGGCCAATGTCGTTCCTGCTGCAAGCAGATCCGCCGTATCAACGCTGTCACTGAGCGGTTTGACCTTCGCCCAATCCAATGCGACTCGCGCAGCCTCGGTCATCTTACCCACTGGAGTCGTCAGCTTAAAACTCGCGGCGAGCGGACTCTTCTGCCCCGCGACCGTAACCTGGTAAAGAGCCTGCTTACCAACCGTCTTCACCACTGCGGCCGGTTGATCGGCCACCGTCATGGACGAGATGAACTGAGCGCCGTTACTGATCAGGATCAACGTCGTTTGTGCCCCGGTAACGCGAGCCACGGCCTGGGACCCGAAAAACTGATCCGCTGTCGAGGTCGACTTTTCCTTCTCCTTTAAAATCTTGACTGGTACTTGATAGAGACCATCCTTAACCGTCGCGGCTTTGGCCACGATACCGGTCCCCAATAGCCAGACACAACTCACCGTCAGTAGCCCCAGGAGCAGTGTTCGCCAACTTCTTTTCATGTTGACTCACTCCATTCTTTGTTTGTTAGCGTTTGATAGTCAAACGGCCACCGTATTGCGGTAGCCGTTGCGACTTATTTCACTTTAATCGTCTTGGAAACCGTCTTGTAGCCGGCCTTAGATGCCGTCACCTTCAGCTTCCAGTTCTTCTTCACGGCTCGCTTCAATTTCACCTTGTAAGTGGCCTTCTTGCTGGTTACCTTACCCAATGTGGTCTTGCCATGCTTGACGGTTACCTTGGCACCCTTGGTGGTCTTCCCAGTAACTTTCTTAGCCTTGACCTTCACCTTTGACGTCATCAGGGCGACCTTCGTGGTGGCCTTGATCGCACTGGTCTTAAACGTCATTTTGGCTGACTGAGTCATGGTCATCTCCTGACCATTCATCGGCACCACGAGGGTAAAGCCCAACGCATGACTCGTTTTCAAGTTCACCTTACTAAACGTATAGGTATTCCCGGTACTGTGAGCGGTCACTTTAGCCGCGTGACCATCTAAAGTCATGGCCTTGATGAACTGGTTCCCGGCTTTGGTCGTGGTTAAGGAAACCGTGGCCCGCTTACTCTTGACCGAAACCTTAGCGGTTAGATTAAAGTATTGCGCGGCTTCAGACGCGGTCGTCGTGCCAGTCTTGTAGATATGTACAGGAACGCTATACTTCCCATTCGGCAACTTAGCGGCGTTCAACGCTGCCGCTTGAGCAACCGTCGGGGTGGTGACCGCAGCCAGCGGCACGCCGGCGCCGACGCCTGCCAACATGAGGGCCGCACCCAACACTGTCATTGTTTTCTTCATCATTAATTCCTCCCAAAAAGTTTAATGATACAGTCAATGAATACGCTTTCATCGTAGCACTGTTTTGAAATCCATTCCACGATTAATACTTAACATCTAAAACAGATTGATTATCTATTCATTTATCAGGTGAACAGTGAGTGTAAAAAAGACGCCTAGCCGATGACCACTCATCGACTAGGCGTGTTGACTGACATTAACCAATATGATTTTCACGCAGAATGGCATTAACTTCCTGTTGCACATCCTCCGGCTTCTTCCATTCGTCAAAGGTGGTAAAATCCTCCTCTGGCATCGCATAGTGCTCATTCACGTAGTCCTCGTAGGCCTGAACGTGCGGCGTATGGGCGATGTTTAACTGGAGAATCCGAACCTGTTTGATGAGCCCGCGTTCAACCGCCAGCTCAGCCCGACCGTTCTGGACCATGTTGCTAATCTCCATGTACTTGCTCCCGTCCAGTCGGGTAATTTCTTCAATCAAGGTAAATGTTTCATGACTCTTCATCCCAAATGCCTCCTCAGTCAACGTCAGGGCGATAGTCCCCTAACGCCATCTCTCCAATTATACTAGGTTTTAGGGCAAAACAAAACCACTACCAGGGAATGGTAGTGGTCGGCATAAGAGAGAAAGAGAATTGATTAGAAGGTAATTATTAATACCTTACGACTAATAATATACCGGTATTTGTAAGCGCTGTCAATGCTTTCACGGAAATAATTATGACTTTTGACCATTATTCTTCTAAATGAGGCTGGCCAGTAACTAATCGTGGCTAAAAAGTGCAAAAAAAGAGACCGGGAAGCATGCCCTCCCGGCCCCGCCATTTAGTCTTCACCAAATGAGAGATAGATCCTTTATTCGATTCATTGGGAAATCAGATAAAGGGGTAAATAAATGGTAACTTAAAGATACCACGCTAAATGATAAAAATCTATCCCTTTTATCATCATTTTCTAATTTTTATTTAACACTACTGGTTGCGTTGGGATCATGCAACACCGTTTCCGGATGCACAATATGCGCTGGATTTGAGATGACATCGCTTACTGAGTGACCAGAAATGTTGACCACACAGGCGAAGAGCATCGCAACAATGGCCACACCCGTTAGAATTCGGTTACGCCAGCTCATCTTTTCACTGATGACTGACCCGTAGAAGTCCTTCTTCACTTGGTCAGCAACATGTGGATCATCTGGCGTTGCCGCCTGACGTTCCTTGGTTACCTGAGCTTGGTAAGCATCGATATCAAAGGACTTTTGCCCTTCCTTCATCGTCCGTTGGAAGTGCTTCTTTTCCTTCTTGGTCTGCTTCTTAAACCACTTGGTAAAGTCACGGTAATCCTGAACGATTTCCTCAGTAGGTCCGAGGGCCTTCAATGACCCATAGTGAATCCAGGCCACACGGTCACACAAGATTTCAACTTGCTTCAAGGAGTGACTGACAAAGACGATGGTCTTCCCCAAGTCCTTGAATTCAGCAATCTTGTCCACACACTTTTGATAGAAGGTATCATCCCCAACAGACAACGCTTCATCAATGATCAGAATGTCTGGGTTGACGTGCACGGCGATAGCAAAGCCCAGCCGTGACTTCATCCCTGAGGAGTAGCTCTTAACGGGTTGGTATAAGAAATCGCCAATATCCGCAAAGGCCACGATGTCATCCATTAACGCATCAATCTCAGGATTAGTTAGCCCCTGCATCAATGCCTTGAGCCGAATGTTTTCGACCCCGGTCAGGTTGCCTCGCAATCCGGCACCGATGGCGATGATCGAGGTATCCCCCTTCACTTCAACGGTCCCCGTCGTTTGTGGGATAATCCCAGAAATGATGTTGGACAACGTCGATTTACCGGAACCATTGACCCCAATCAAGCCCAATGTTTCACCGGACTTAACCTCAAGTGAGATCCCCATCAAGGACCAGAAATGTGGCACCTTGCTGTTACTCAGGGAAAAGAACGACCGCAATTTTTCAGATTGGGTCTTATACAGGTCATACTCTTTTGTAACGTTTTGCACCTTAATTTTATATGAATTATCCATGAATTAAACTTCCTAACTCAAATATTAACGCTCTCTAACGCACCGAGGTTCCCCGGCCTAATCTGTTGTATTATACCAAAAAAAGCTACCGAATTGGTAAAAATTCCGATAGCTTTACCATTTTCTTATAACCCGGCGTCAAAACGCTTAGGATAAGGCCCGTGCGTCGACCCAGTAATTGGTTTTACTGCCACTAAATCGAATCCGATACCAGGTTGACTTGTTGGAAGCCTTGAAACCGCAAAGATTGACGGTCACTTTGGTTCCCTTCTTGCTCCCCTTAGGCCACTTCAACGTCTGTTGATTGAAGTGGGTCGTGGTGACGTGATTATAAACATTGTATTTCTTAAATTTACTGCTCAGAGTCTTCTTACCACTCGCGGTGGTATAGAAAACTTGAGCGTACTGCGGCTGAGCAACTGTCCCGGCAATCCAGGTCTTCTTTTTACCAACCTTAATCCGATACCAAGTCGTCTTAACGCCATCTTGCGTCTTCACGGCCTCATTATCTGCCGTATAGGACTTAGCGGTTAACTTTTTCACCGACTCCTGTTCTTGGGCCAGGTATGGTGAATTGTAGACGTGGTTATAGGTACTGCCGCCCGCCTTGGTATTCACCTTCATCGTGGCCTTTCCATCCATGTAGGTCACTTTCGGAAAGCTGACGGCACTGCTGTAGACCCAGTAGCGTGTTGACGACTTACTCTGGGCAAATCGAATCCGATACCAAGTGGTCTTATTGCCAGACTTAGCCGCCGTTCTCACGGCGCGTAGGTCCAGATAGACCTGCCTTTCCTTGGCGGCCTTAACCTTACTCCAGGACGTCTTGGTGATACCCGCTCGCGTATCCTTCACATGGTTATACAACCGTACGGAAGCATAGTCCTTACTGAGCGTCGCCGTTTGGTTGCCCGACGTGCCATAGTACTTCGCCTTAGAATAGACTTTGGGTTTAGGAGCTGGTGTCGCCACGTCCGGCGCAGAACCATCAAGTAAGGTATCTAAATTATAGGTTTTAATAATGCTGATCAGTGAGCTACCATAGGTCGGCGCCGTCGCATAAACGCCGGTCAAGGCATTGGCCGCACTTGCATAGGTCTTGGCATTTTCGCGCCAAGTGCCACTGTAAATCTTAGGATTATAACTGGTTCCCCCACGAAGCAGGGTCGCATTGTCCGTCATTGAGGCCTTGGCATTCGGATACTTTCTAAAGTTAGCTGTTGTGTGATAGAGCTGGCCATTGGCATCGTACTCGGTTGTTGGCATCGCGACGGATTGCCCCTTATAACTACCCTTTACCCCAAAGTAATTGTTGGCCTGGGTCGTCAGAAGGCTCGTCCCCCAAGCACTCTCTAACGCTGCCTGAGACATCATCACGGATGGATACAGTTTATACTGATTCGCAACCGACGTGACGGGACTCTTCAATTCGCTGATAAATCCTTGGGGATTCGTCGTTGCCGCATGGGCGGTCCCGCTGACGCTACCCAACGCACTTCCCAACAGGAGTGCGGCTAGTAGCCATCGTTTACTTCGCTTCATTCTCGGTTTCCCCCTTAAAATCGCTTTCACGTCAAGAATAACATAACTTGACTCTTTACTGGAAGTAAAAATGGGGATAACTCGCGCTATTTCAAGGTTCGTTAGGCCAGTTGACTAGCAGCCGCCTCATCGAGAATGACTTGCACATTTTGGTGAGTCTGGAGATAACTGGCCGGAACTTCAGGGGTCACAGGCCCTTGAATCATTGCGGCGACAGCATCTGCCTTGGCTGCCCCGTAGGCCACGATCAGGATCTCCTTGGCCTGTAAAATCGAGCCAATTCCCATGGAGTAAGCGTATCGTGGTACGTCGTTAGCATTGTCAAAAAATCGCGCATTTGCTTCGATAGTTGACGCTGTCAAGGCAACCTTATGTGTGGTCGATGCTGGATCAGTCCCGGGTTCATTGAACCCAATGTGGCCATTTTGTCCCAGGCCTAACAATTGTAGGTCAACGGGGTGTTGCGCGATCACGTCATCATAACGCTTGGTCTCGGCCGCGGCATCTGCGTTCATCCCATCTGGCACAAATGATTGGGCAAACGGCTTGTGGCTGAACAAGTGTTGTTGCATAAAGTAGTGATAACTCTCTGGATGGTCGGCCCCTAAGCCCACATATTCATCCAGGTTAACTGAGGTCAGGTGACTGAAATCTAAGTCACTGGCAACCAGTTCATCATAGATCGTCACTGGTGTGCTTCCGGTCGCTAGCCCCAGAACCTTGGCCCCCTGTTGTAGGGCTTGTTGAAAAATCTGGAACCCGGCACGGCCTCCAGCAGCCTGGTCTTTCACGATTTGAATATTCATGTTGTTACTTGTAAGTTGTGTCATCACCCGAAATCTCCCTCTCTAATGGTATAGTCCAATGATAAAAGATCTAGACCAATTTTGCAAGTCTTTTGCTCAGAAAAACTTCTTATCGTTCAACAAAAAAGGACGCCCACTGTCCAAGCAGTGATCGCCCTATTTCCGACGAATACCTCGCCGGTTGGCACTTAATTCATTTTGTTGTTTCCGGAACTTCTCAAACGTGGCGTCACGTTGTTTTTGGTTCTTGTGGGAATCCACCCGTTTCGTATATTTCATCGTTTTCACCTCACGTTTTCATAACTTTTCGTAAGTGTACTATACAACGAAAACCGGCATTTCGCAAGTTAGACGAGCCGTGCCACCTTGGATCGCCACTACAAAAAAAGCGTTCGGAAAATTCCCGAACGCTTCCAAAATTCATTTTAACTTATTCAACTGTCACACTCTTAGCCAGGTTACGAGGCTTGTCAACATCCAAGCCCTTGTTCAGGCTGGTGTAGTAAGCCAACAATTGAGCTGGCACCACGCTCAGCAATGGCATCAACATCTCGTCAACGTCTGGCAAGATCAGGTCGTCACCCTCAATAGCTAAGCCTTCACGAACAATCGTCAAGGTCTTGGCCCCACGAGCCATGGTTTCTTGCAAGTTACTCCGCGTTAACCCAGCGGTCTTGGCCTGCGTAATGAAACCAATCACTGGTGTGCCCTTTTCGATCAAGGCAATCGTCCCATGCTTGAGTTCTCCGGAGGCAAAACCTTCAGCCTGAACGTAGGAGATTTCCTTTAACTTCAAAGCAGCTTCCAAGGAAACCGCATGGTCAATCCCCCGGCCGATGTAGAAGGCCTTGTTGGACTTCATCAGGTAGTCGTTAGACAACTGTTCCAGCTTATCCTTTTCGTCAACGATGGCCTGCATTCCCGTGGCAACTAAACCAAGTTGTTGGCGAATGTTGAAGTTCTGGGCCACGATTTGGCCAGTTGCTTCACCCAAAGACTTTGCCAAGATAGCTTCCAAAGCGATCTGCGCCGTGTAAGCCTTGGTTGAAGCCACGGCAATTTCAGGACCGGCATGGAGTAACAACGTGTAGGTTGCCTCACGGGACAACGTTGAGTGCTGTACGTTGGTGATCGTCAAGCTTGGGTAGCCAGCATCGTTAACATTGACCAGCATCTCACGGCTATCCGCTGTTTCACCGGATTGCGTCAAGAAGATGAAGAATGGCTTCTTAGACAGCATTGGTTGTTCGTAGGCAAATTCAGATGAAACGTGAACTTCCGTTGGAATGTGGGCTAAGTTTTCAAATAACCGCTTCCCAACTAAACCAGCATGGTAGCTGGTCCCGGCACCCACGATGTACAGACGATCGGCAGCTTCCATGGCGGCGATCAGCTTGTCATCAATTTGTGGTTCGCCGTGTTCTGACAAGTAGGTTTGAGCCAACTTGCGCATCACGTTTGGTTGTTCGTCGACTTCCTTCAACATGTAGAATGGGTAGGTTCCCTTATCCGTTTCGTCGGCGTTCATGTCAACGTGGAATGGCTTGCGTTCAACGGCATTGCCGTCAGCGTCTTGGATAGCCACCTTACCAGGTGTGATCGTCACAACTTCACCGTCCATTAATTCCAAGAAATCATGGGTTTCTTTGAGCATAGCTAAAGCGTCGGAACAAACGACGTTGAAACCATCACCGACCCCAATCAATAAGGGGCTCTTGTTTTTAGCAACAAATAACGTGTCTGGTTGTTCGCGGTCCATCATCAGGAAGGCATATGAGGATCCCTTTAACAGGCTCAAGGTCTTCAGGAAAGCCGCCTTGGCATCCAGATTGTCTTCAACGGCAAACTTGTCGATCAATTGAACGACAACTTCGGTATCCGTCTGACTCTTGAAAGGCACATCACTCAGGTACTTGGCCTTCAGTTCTTGGAAGTTGTCGATCACCCCATTGTGCACCAGGTAGAACCGGTCATCGTTGGAGAAATGTGGATGCGCGTTATCGACGCTGACCACCCCATGGGTTGCCCAACGCGTATGACCGATCCCAGTTGACCCGTGGACGTCAGGCGTCACCTTAGACCGTAATTCAGAGATACGACCTTTAGTCTTAACTAAATAATCCTGACCCTTTTGGTCGTTGACGTAGATACCGGCTGAATCGTACCCCCGGTATTCCAACTTCTCCAGGCCGTTCAACAGGATCTTAACGGCATTGTCATTTCCAGTAACCCCAACAATTCCACACATAACTAGTCTTCCTTTTCTCGACGCCGCCCCCGTTAGTCGGGAGGGTCGGTTGATTTTTTTAGAAATGTATCAGCTTTCTTATAAATTGGTATAGACTGAAACGTCTTTCATAACGTTTCCGGATGACTATACTTTACAGCCTTCTTTGGGGGTTGTCAACTATAAAAACCACAACTGGTCTATCACCACTTTACGACTCCGTTTTCATGAAAATAATCATCATTTATCGCAGCCGTACTTGGCTCCCATGGAAGCCAAGTGCTCCCCCAGAAATTCGCCAAAAAAAGAGCCCCGGGTCAGCCCCAGAGCTCCTTACACATTATCGATTTAACTTACTTCACGCCAACCTCGGCCCGAACCACGTCGGCAATCCGGTCGACATAGCCCGCAACGATTTCTTCCGTTGGGGCTTCTGCCATGACCCGGAGCAAAGGCTCAGTCCCGGAAGGCCGAACAAGCACGCGACCGTCACCATTCATTTCTTTTTCAACAGTAGCAATCATGGCCTGAACTTGAGGATTTTCCAGGGCAGCTTGCTTATCAGCCACCTTCACGTTAACTAACTTTTGTGGATAGGTTTGCACATCGGCTGCTAATTCGGAAAGCTTCTTCCCCGTCACCTTTAAGATGTGGAGCAATTGCAGACTGGTCAGCAGACCGTCACCAGTGGTGTTGAAGTCCAAGAAGACAATATGGCCGGATTGTTCGCCACCCAGGTTATAGCCGGATTTCCGCATTTCTTCAACGACGTAACGGTCCCCAACCTTGGTCTTAACCGACTTCAAATCGTGGGCTTCCATGGCCTTGTACATCCCCAGGTTACTCATAACGGTCGTCACAATGGTGTCCTTCTTCAGGCGACCATGTTCAGCCAGGTACTTCCCACAAATGTACATGATCTTGTCCCCGTCGACCAATTTACCGGTCTCATCAACCGCGATACACCGGTCACCGTCACCATCAAAGGCCAAACCAATTTGGGCCCCCTGGTCAACGACAAACTTCTGTAATTGTTCAGGATGCGTCGACCCAACTTGATCGTTAATGTTCACCCCATTAGGAGTCGTCGCGATCGTATCGAAATCTACGTTCAGATCGGCATAAAGCCGAGAAACCAGACCACTCGTGGCCCCGTTTGCGGAGTCGACCGCAATATGTAACCCATCGAGGTCATCGGCAATCGTCTGTTCCAGGAATTGAATGTACTTTTGGCTACCTTCGGAATAGTCTTCAACGGTCCCCAAACCATCAGTCGTTGGCCGTGGCAAGTTGTCCTCAGCAGCATCTAACAAGGCTTCAATTTCTTCTTCCATTTCGTCGGAAAGCTTGTAGCCGTCGTTACCAAAGTACTTAATTCCGTTATATTCGGCTGGATTGTGTGAGGCCGTAATCATGACCCCAGCGGCAGCGCCCTGCGTCCGAACCAAATAAGCCACGGCTGGCGTCGTGATCACGCCTAACCGGAGCACTTCGATGCCGACAGACAGAAGTCCAGCAACTAAGGCATTTTCCAGTAATTGACCGGAAATCCGGGTATCCCGTGCCACTAAGACTTGGGGATGTGCATTCTCACTATCAGCGTGTTGCGTTAAAACATAGCCGCCAAACCGGCCAACTTTAAAAGCTAATTCGGGCGTTAGTTCTTGATTAGCAACTCCCCGAACACCATCAGTACCAAAATACTTCATTGTCAAACTCCTCATTTCTAGAACAAATTTTCGTTAATCCGCGCTGGCCTTGACCGTCACCTTAATCGTGGTGGGATCAAATGCCGTCACGTCATTATCACTGGTATCCAGTGTCACCGTCTTGGTGGCCTGGTTCTTCACGTCACTCACATCAACGTCCACGGCGACACTCTGGAGCGCCTTCAATTGGGCGGCACTCCCATAGGCGGTCACCTTGGAAACGTTGCTGCTTAGTTTATACGTCGTCCCGGACGAGCCATTCTTCGCATTCAGGTTGACACTGACCTTCTTACTTTCCCCATCGGAAGTGATCGGCAAGTTAACCGTGGTCGTTGACGGTGTCAAAATCACGTTCACCGTCTTGCCATTCTTATCCAGGGCTTCGATGACCGCTTGACTATTCACGGTCTTCTTCACGTTCTGAGCCAGGGTTAATTGGGCCACGACACTGGTAATCCGAGATATCTCATTGGCCGCACCCGTTGCCTTAACACTCGTCACATCGGAAGTTGCCTTACCGGCAGAGTACCCCGGTGCGATGTTTTGCTTATTATACTGAACCTTCACAGGGAAGGACACTGTCCGCCGTGGTTCAATATCCACCGTGATCTTGGCGGGTGAGATCGTGGATTCACTCTCGTGATTCAATCCCTCTTGATGCAGGGTTACCTTGTGTTTGCCCACGCCCAAGTCACTCAGTGCGGCATAAACTTTAAAATTTTGCGTATTGGCCGTCGTCGTCACCAGAGCTAAAGGTCCCTGAAGCTTAACTTTCACCTTCTGGGGATAACCGGTCACAAAGTATTTATTACTATTGACGTTAAGTTGAAGCGGGACGGACACGGTCACCGTCTTGGTGGCCGTGAGCGATGTCGTCCCCGTCGAGCTGCTCGACTGGGAATTCGTGGCCGACTTCGTACTATTCACATAGAAGAAAAGCAAGATCGCCAGGATGAGCGCCAGAATACGGTAAAGCCAAGTCGTATAGCGTTGATTTTTCATTTACGGCGCCCTCCTCTAAAGCGTTGGTCAAACCAATCGAGGGACTTAACCAACACGTTGTTATTATCGGCGGCTTCCTCATTCACCAATTCATTACGGAGAAATTTCATATAATCAGCCTGCGTCAAACCCCGAATAAGTTCATTATTCTTGGTAATCGAGACCTCTCCGGTTTCTTCGGAAATGACGATGGTGAGCGCGTCGGTCACTTCAGAGATGCCGACGGCTGCCCGGTGACGGGTCCCCAACTCTTTCGGAATCAAATTGCTTTCCGACAAGGGAAGGTAGGCCGCGGCGACGGCAATGCGGTTATTACGAATGATGACCGCCCCGTCATGGAGTGGTGTATTGGGGATGAAGATGTTGATCAGGAGTTCACCGGTTAATTCGGCATCCAAGTCAATCCCCGTTTCAATGTAGTCTTCCAGACCGGTATCACGTTGAATCGTCATCAAGGCCCCAATTCGCCGCTTGGACATGTACTGGATCGCCTTGTCCAGACCTTCAATCATGTGGTTTGCCGCCTCATTTTCGTGGCGAATCCGCACAAAGAGTGATCCCCGACCTAAGTGCTCCAGTCCCCGCCGAATTTCCGGCTGGAAGATAATGATGATCGCGATAACCCCCCAGTTGATGACTTGATCCACCAACCAAGAGACGGTGTTCAGTCCGATATAGGCACTCACGAACTTCACCAGCAGAATCAAA
Source organism: Levilactobacillus paucivorans (assembly GCF_001437125.1). Taxonomy (GTDB): domain Bacteria; phylum Bacillota; class Bacilli; order Lactobacillales; family Lactobacillaceae; genus Levilactobacillus; species Levilactobacillus paucivorans. The sequence goes on from NZ_JQCA01000072.1 coordinate 78,976, forward strand.
ATAACCCCCCGGAAGAGCTGGATAGCCTTCGTTCCTCGGAGCATCACGATTAATTCATAAATGACAAACCAGACCACTAAGATGTCTAGTAAGTTGACTAAATTCCCCAATGTAAGGAGATTGCCCCAATCCAGGTTCATGACTTTCCCTCCAAATCGAATTCAGATTTTATTATAGCACGGCCCCGCCAACATTGCGCCCCGATTGCCGATTATCCAGTCAATTCCAGTTCATCATGTCACAAAACTTACAGAATTATTAAGGTCCCCACCAGTGGCTACCTTCATGGGTTCATTCTGGTAAACTAGAAGTCATATTCCATTCGTTTTTGGGTAATGGGCGGTAAAATAAGAGTGAGTTCTGTCCTTCACTTTTTAGCAAAATAAAGACGAACGGACCTCACTATTTTAACTTGAAAGGAGGGCTTGCGATGAATCGGCGAGCGCGTTGGGAAATCCGAATATTCTTTGCCATTTGGCTCGTGTTTCTCTACTTCCGAGCCAAGGATCCCTTCTCCTTTCTGGTGCTAAACACCTTCCTAGGCTATCTGCCTATTGAGATTAGCTTTCATCTGGGCAAGGTCACACCGCGCAGCGGCTGGTTATTCTGGCCCATTGTGGTGTTGTGGCTGCTCTTCTATCCCAATGCTCCCTACTTACTGACCGACCTCTTCCACTTATCGCTCCTCCAGCCATACGCACTGAGTGGCCTTCTAAGGGTCACACCGCATCTCTGGATCTACTTTACCTATATGATGGTCAGCGCTGTTAGCTGTTCATTTTTGGGCTTCTGGAGCCTCAATTACGTCAGTCAGACGATTAGTACCCGAGTTGCCAAGGGTAATCGTTGGGTCCGCCTCACCATTGTGGTGCTCCTGACCTTCCTATCCTCGGTCGGCCTTTACATTGGCCGTTTTCTGCGGATTCACACCGTCTACCTCTTCATCAATCCGGAACAGTTCATCAATCCGATTCTCTCGATGTGGACGCCAAACATGTGGATCTTTGTGATTCTGATGACTTTCCTGCAACTATTCAGCTACTGGATTCTCTATCTCATCATGAGCAACTCGGCCATGCCTTCTAGTTCTAACTAAAGTTTGTGTTGAAGGGTTCTAACGACTTTGTCGTTGGGACCCTTTTAAAATGTGATAGTTTGGCCGCCTGCGGCTGTCAGGGATTACGCCTGCTGTGGGGACGCTTCAGCCCCTTGGGCTTCTCGCTCGATTTGAAGCCGCGAAGAACGCGCGTCTTCAAAGTCGCCCGTGATGTAAGGCCGAGAAAACCACTCGGTCTAACATCACCACCACGGCCGGCCCCATCCCTGGCCTCCTCCGGCTAGGATCAATGGATTCTGCGACAACGATTAATTATTTCTGCTCTGATCCTATCATCACTTCAGTCCCACCACTTAAGATTGGTCAAATTATCTGAATACTAAAACAGTAGGTACCGTATAGCTTATGCTAAACGATACCTACTGTTTTTCACTATCTCTAAATTTTTAGTTTGTTGCCATTCATACAACCATAACAGGAAACCTTTCGTATCAACCGTGAGGCCGATTGAGATGGGATCAGGTGAAAGCCAAGCTTGTAGGCTCGTGATTCTCGAGGCTTCAAGTTGTGTTCGCTCCGTTCCAGCTCACCTTGACCGACCGGTAAGGCGAAAACCGCCATACTGTCAGCAACACTTACACAAGTTTCAATTAGCGTTGGCTACTCGCCTTCCTCGTTATTGAGAGACATCACCAACACGTTTTCCGCATAGTTGACGTACTGACGGAGGTGGGTGGCCTTGGTCCAGCTGATGTTACCAGCTTCCAACAACGTTTGAATTCCATTTCTCTCGGCCCCTAAGGCCCGCACCCTGAGCTTGTTGAGTTGATGTTGATAATCATCCTCATGGCTCGGCCCCGTGGCGGCCTTGGCACGTTCAATTCGGTTACGGTAGTGGACGAGCAGGTGATAAACCGCCTGGTTGTCGAACTGAGTCTCATCAACGTCAGTCCGCGCCAGATACTGTGACAGGGCCTTAATGGCATTCTTGGCCGTCTCACGTTCGATAAGGTTGTTCTCAGCGTGCAGACGGTCGGTATCTTCCGAATGCAACCAGTAACGCGTATTCCGCCACATGTGCCGGAAGAAGAGTACCCAGTAATGCATGACTCCCGGCATGGTGTGCCCAGAGACCTGCGTCAGCCGTGATTCTAACTTTTCAATTCGCCGCAAAGCCCCAACGTAACTGGTCTGGGTGATCTTCTCACCCTCCAGTAACGATTCCAAGGACTCACGTTCACCGGAAATCGCTACCTCACGCAATTTAATTTCATCGTCTAAGACTTTCTGCATTGCCGTATCGGCACGATAACTCATTTCTAAACGTCGAATGATGAACTGGTAGTCTAAGATTAAATCGTAGGCTGCCCGTTGGTTGTTGGGCCGCCTGAGTTCTTCAATCTTCGAGATCGCCAGTCGCATGATATAGGCTCTGGCTTCCTCTTCACTGACTTGTCGGACTGGTTCCTCGGGAAACTCTTCCTCCACTTCGTCGTCTAAATCAATCTCATTGGCAATCTCATCACTGACACTCGCCCGGGTCTGTAAGGGTTGTTTATCAGTTGAGATTAGCGGCAACATGATAGTTGCGGCAACCAAGCTAATGATAATTACGCCGGAAGCCACGAAGAGCATCAGCGCCCGGGTGGGGAAACTCGCCCCACTCGCAATCGTTGCGGGTACCGACAAGACCCCAGCCATTGTTACAGCCCCCCGGACACCGGACAAGCCGGATAGAACAGCCATCCGAAAGCTGGGTTTTTCTTGCGAACGACTCTTCGTCAGTCGTTGGAAAAGAATGTAGCCGTATGTCCAGAACGTCCGGATGGCCACCAGAATGACCCAAGCCATGAAGGCAAAGAAGATGGCCTGACCCGTGTTAAATTGACCACCCTTGATCACTTGCGACGTCGCGACTGGTAACTCAATTCCTAAAATCACAAACACAATCCCGTTTAAGGAGTAGATGATGATGTCCCACACCTTTTCCGTCACAAGCTTGAGCTCCGGTGTGTCTTCCACGATCCGGTTCTCTCTGGCGTGATACAGAACCCCAGCCGTCACGACCGCGATAACACCAGAAGCATGGGTAATCTCTTCAGTGACCAGATAAATCACGAACGGTGTGGCAATCTGAAGCACGGTGTTAAAGATGACGTCGTCAATCCCCTGGCGGCGAAGAATATCCATCAGGAGTTGAATTGCCGTCATAAAAATCAATCCGGAAATGAATCCGACAATACTGATATAGATAAAGTCACCAGTTGCCGTTCCCATTGAAAAGGCACCAGTAACCGTGGCCGCTACCGCGTACTTAAACGCAATCAGCCCACTGGCATCATTGATCAGGCTTTCCCCACTGACCAGATGCATCAGACTGGCTGGGAGTTTAACCTGCTTGGCAATCGACTGAACCGCCACCGGATCGGTAGGCGAAAGGATTGCGGCCAGGGCAAACGCCACGGTCAGCGGCATTTTAGGAATCAGCGCGTAGATCAAGTAACCACCCAGTAAGGTGGTCAAGAAGACCAGCCAGATGGCATTGGCAAAGATCGGCCCCCGAAGTCGCCAGAGTTCTCGGCGAGGAAAGCGCCGTCCATCGTTATACAGCAACGGCGCGATAAACAGGAGTAAGAACCAATCGGTCTCCAATGGCACTTCAAATTTCCACACTAGGGCCACGACTAGCCCCAGGACAATTTGAATCAGACTGACTGGAATAAACGTGAGGTAGTGACTGATAATATTGGACAAAAGAACCAAAACGATTAACAGAATCACTGCTTCAATTATAGGCACATAAGGTTCCCCCTTCTCTATTTGGCGGTAGGCTTTTCTCCAATAATGCGAACTTCCGTTTCGAGTTGAACATTATCTTCCTTCAAGATAACTTCCTGAATATGATGAATCAATTCCAGGTAATCCGTGGCTGTGGCGTGGTCAATGTTCACAATGAACCCCGCGTGCTTCGTTGAAACCTGCGCGCCACCCCACTTCAAGCCTTGTAACCCGGCTTCTTGAATCAATTGCCCGGTGTAGTGCCCCTTGGGCCGCTTAAAGACACTCCCACAGGATGGCAGATCCAGCGGTTGCTTGGCCGCTCGTCTGGCATTCAGGTCATCCATTTTAGCTTGAATGGCCTCGCCATCCCCCGGGGTCAACGCAAAGGTCGCCGTTAACACGATATCATGGTAGTCCTGAACCGAACTGTGGCGATAACCAAAGTCGAGCTCTTGCTGATTCAGCGTCCGGATTTCACCTTCGGGGCTGAGCACCTCGGCGGAAACCGCGACTTCGCTGATTTCACCGCCATAGGCGCCGGCGTTCATGAAGATTGCCCCACCGACACTACCGGGAATTCCCGCAGCAAATTCAAAGCCAGTCAGGCTATGGGCCCGTGCTACCTTCGTTGCCTCAATCAAGGCCGCGCCAGATTCCGCGGTCACGGTCTGACCATCCGTGGTAATGTGATTCATTTTCGTTAAGATCATCACGAGGCCGCGAATACCGCCATCACGGACGATGAGATTGCTGGCATTACCGACAACCGTTACCGGTAATTTTTCCTGATTGGCGTAGGCTAACAAGGACTTTGTTTCCTGAATGTTGGTTGGGAAAGCCAAGTAGTCCGCTGGCCCGCCCGTCTTAGTATGGGTATAGTGAGCCAAGGGCTCGTTCCGCAGAATGGTAACTGCTGGAAATACCGTTACGATGTCTTCCATCATGATTATTCCCTTCGTTTCACAAAATTTATGTGCTCTCACGGTGTTAGTCGTGAAAACAACAGTCATAGGATTATTTTAGCATGAAATGGTCGTAAACGACACGGGGACGCGCCATTCACAGCCAAAACTTATTTTTCTGGTATACTAGAATTAGTCTTTTGGAGGTGCCGTCATGAAATTTATTTCTTGGAACGTCAATGGTCTTCGGGCCATCGTGAAAAAAGGATTTGTTGAGACATTTAACGAACTAGATGCCGATTTCTTTGGAATTCAGGAAACCAAGCTACAGGCCGGTCAGATCGACCTCGACCTTCCCGGTTATTACCAATATTGGAACTATGCCGAACGGAAGGGCTACTCCGGAACCGCGCTCTTTACCAAGCACAAGCCACTCAACGTGATCTACGGGATCAACGCGCCCGACTTCGATCATGAGGGTCGAACCATCACACTGGAGTATCCGGATTTTTATGTTCTCACTTGTTATACACCAAATTCTGGTAGTGGTCTCAAGCGTCTAGACTTCCGTATGGGTTGGGAAGAAGCGTTCCTGGCCTTTATTCAAAGTCTCGATGCCAAGAAACCCATCATCTTCTGTGGTGACCTGAACGTTGCCCACGCTGAGATTGACCTCAAGAATCCCAAGTCAAATCATCACAATGCCGGATTTACCGACGACGAACGTGAAAAGATGACGGCACTACTTGGGACGGGCTACACCGATACTTTCCGTTATTTCAATCCGGAAGCTACCGGTCGTTACTCTTGGTGGAGCTACCGGTTCCACGCCCGCGACAACAATGCCGGCTGGCGGATTGACTACTTCATCACCAGCAATCGCTTGCAGGATCAATTGAAAGACGCTAAAATACTAGACCAAGTCATGGGTTCCGACCATTGTCCGGTGGAACTCGATGTGGACGGTTTAACCGTCTAAGAAAGGAAGATGTCCTCTTGAACTTTGTCGCAATGGATTTTGAAACCGCCAGTGGTAAACGCTACAGCGCCTGTTCCCTCGCTCTGACCATCGTCCGTAACAGTCAGGTTGTCGATGAATTTTATACCTTGATCAAACCCGACACGGATTTCTTCTGGCGCAACGTCCAAATTCATGGGATTCATGAACGCGACGTGGCCAATGCCCCGGCATTTCCAGAAGTTTGGGAACACATCTCTCCCCTATTCCAGCGCGATCGCTTAGTCATCGCCCATAACGCCCCATTCGACAACGGGGTGTTGCGGAGCACGTTGGAACACTACAACCTGCCAACGGCGCGGTACTTGACACTGGATACCGTGAAGACCAGTCGTAAGTTTTTCCCCGAGTTTCCTAATCATAAATTAAACACGGTTTGTGACGAACTCGATATCGACCTACACCACCATCACAACGCGCTCGACGACAGCCTGGCCTGCGCTAACATTCTGTTGTACGAAGCTAATCACTTCGGCACGCAGCCCTTGAAAAAGTTTGTGACTGTGAATGCGTAGTCTGCTGTAAAGTGGTCGCCTGCGGCTGCCAGGGATTACGCCTGCTGTGGGGACGCTTTAGCCTTTTGGGCTTCTCGCTCGATTTGAAGCCTCGCCAAGAGCGCGAGTCTTCAAATTCGCCCGTGATGTAAGGCCGAGAAAAATCACTCGGTCTAACATCACCGCCACGGCTGGCTCCATCCCTGGCCTCCTCTGGCTAGGATCGCGTTTTACAACAACGTTATAATCAATAACAATAAAATCGGTAAGTCCTACTCAGCATGTGCTACGTAGGACTTACCGATTTTTCATTTAATCAGAATCTAAAAAAAGTGCCGCCAACCGCAGTCGGCAACACTCATTTCAGTTATTCAAGTTTGTTCTCCGAAGTCATTCCTAAACGGTAGACCATTTCAATGGCTTCAACGCATTCGCCATCGTCATCGGTGACCGTCGTGGGCGGTGTCGCCGTCTTAGTAAAGCCCATTTTCTCGTAAAGCTTCATCGCGGGTACGTTGCGGGTCTGGACAATGAGACCAATGGCTTGTAAGGCACTGGCGGTTTCCGCCCAATACAGGGCCTCGTCAACCAAGGCCGTCCCGATCCCCAGATGCCAATAGGCTTTCTCAACGGCAATCCCCAGTTCGCCAACATTCCCCTGTGGCGTGGGCGAAACAGACAAGACACCCAAGAGCTGGTCACCCAGACTGGCCACTAACAACAGGTGCCGTGGGCTGTCCTTGATCTGTTCCAGCTGGTCTGCTTCCTGCGCGGCACTGATGGGATCGTCAGCATCGGCCAAACTAAAGGTGTCGCTTTCTTGTTGTAGCCGGCCCAATAATCCTAACAGGTTGGGGGCATCCGCGGCATTGGGCATGCGAATCAAAACATCCTCACTCATGGTTAGCACCTGCCAACTGTTCGACCAGCTGGGTAAAGTGTTCTCCCCGTGGATCGAAACGCAGCGTCCGTTGATTTTCACCAGCGTCATCGTCGCGCTTGAAGATAATCCGCAGATAGTTTTCTGGCAATTCATCAGCGATGAATTTGGACCATTCCACCACGTTGACCCCATCACCATTGAAGTATTCGTCGAGGCCCAATTCATCCCCACTGCCATCTTCCAGACGATAAACATCCATATGGTAGAGTGGAATTCGACCCCCTTGGTACTCGCGAATAATGGTAAACGTTGGGCTCTTCACGTTACGCGTAATGCTTAAACCCGCGGCTAATCCTTTGGTAAATGTCGTTTTACCAGCACCGAGATCGCCATCCAATAAAATCACGTCCCGCGGCCGAAGTTCTGGTGCTAACTGTTTTCCCAGCGCCATCGTGGCTTCGGGACTCTTGACCGTGACAGTAAACATTGTTCGTTCCCCTTTATCTAAAAAATCTCATCGGTAACTGCCGTAACAGCCACCGATCACTAAAACTCACCGCTATAAATAATACCCGGACTGCTAGTAAATAGCAATCCGGGCACTCTTAGTTTGATTTAAGTTTAAAATTTTGGTTCTAAAATAACTGTTGTTGGTAATCAAGATTATTTCTTGATTACTAACA
>NZ_JQCA01000073.1 GCF_001437125.1 Levilactobacillus paucivorans
GAGTAACGTCGTCGTTAAATCTTGAGCACTAATGTGCTCAAAACGAGTCCCTTTAGGATAAAAATAACGTAAATTCCGATTAAAGCGTTCATTACTACCACGTTCAGCTGGAGTATAAGCATGGCAGTAATAGGTCTTAATACCATATTGTGATTCAAGTGATACTAGCCCACTAAACTCAGTGCCACGGTCCACAGTAAAGCTGTGCACCGGACCATTAAAAGTGGTTAGGAACTTAGTTAGTGCTTCATTAACAGTCGCTGTCGTCCGATCTTTTAACCGGTATGCCCAAAGGAACCGTGATTTGCGATCGATTAAAGTTAATAAAACTGCCTTACTATGCCCACGAGGACCAACGACTGTATCTAGTTCAAAATCGCCGATGCGATTACGTTGATTAATCATCATGGGACGCTGTTCAATTGATCGCCCCAAAGATTGATTATATTTGGATCGTTGGTCAACGTTACGCCGTTGGCGTACGCCATGTTCAGGTAGATCATTCAAGGAGAAACCAATCCTCCCCTGATTTAGCCAATTATAAATAGATTTAGTAGCTAGTTTAAATTCGTGAGCAATCATTCCTGGTGACCAGCTTAGACATAAATGGTTGAGAATTTTTTGCTTTAACTCATCGCTCAGCTTAGTTTTCCGACCACATCGTGATCGCTTGTATTCGGCATCTGTTTGTGCTAATTCAGCCTGATAAGTTTTACATCGAGATAATTCATAAGAAATTGTTGACGGTGATCGGTTCAGCCGAACGCCCATTTGGATATTGGACAGCCCTAGTTCACAAAAGGTTTCGATTTTAATTCGTTCGGAATAGGTTATACTAGACAAAAGATCAGCTCCTAAAAGATGGGTTTGTGGTAAACACCATTTTAAAGGAAGCTGATCTTTTTTGTCCGAACAGCGTTCGGATTAATTTTACAATCTACCT
>NZ_JQCA01000074.1 GCF_001437125.1 Levilactobacillus paucivorans
AGACCACTTCTAAGAATAGATTCTTAGTGTTGCACTTGATTTGACAATTGAGGCAAGAAATAATCTTGATTACCAACAACAGTTATTTTAGAACCCTAATAGCGTTTCATCACACGTGCAATCTGGCGGTCTTGTTCCCGTCGCTTGATGGTCTCACGCTTGTCGTACTCCCGTTTCCCTTCGGCAACGCCGAGGAGAACCTTCGCAAACCCATGCTTGAGATACACCTTCAACGGAATCAACGTGACCCCTTTGTTCTGCGTGGCAAGTCCTAATCGGTGAATCTGCTTCTTATGCAGAAGTAGCTTCCGATTACGAAGTGGATCATGGTTGAACCGGTTACCCTGAACATATTCACTAATGTGAATGTTCATTAACCAGGCTTCACCATTGCGAATCTGGGCGAACCCATCTTGCAAATTAATCCGTCGCTCACGTACCGATTTGATTTCGGTCCCAGTTAAAACTAGGCCAGCCTCCACCGTCTCGGTAACACGATAGTCATGCCGTGCCTTACGATTCTGCGCCAAAAGATTATCTGGTGTTTTCTTGGATTTTGTTTTAGCCAAGTCTCGTCACCTCGTTTAGTGCCGACCACCTTGCGAGTTGTTGCGGTGTTGACCGCCGTTGTTATTCTGACGGTGACTGCTGCTGTTATTGCCTCGCTGATTAGTTGATCGTTGATTCCGGTGGTTACCATTGCGGTTACCGCCGTTTTGGTTATTACCCGCACGGTTGTTGGAACGGCCATGGTAGTTGCCCCCACGTGAACGATGTTCACGGTGTGGTAACAGGTCACTGACCGGAGCAGCTTCCGGATTGAGTAATTCAAAATCAATTTCACTTTGTTCCTTGTCGACGTGGATTAACTTAACCCGAATCTCTTGACCGATTCGGTACGTCCGCCGCGTGTTCCGACCAACTAGGGCCATGAACTTCTCGACGTATTCGTAGTAGTCATCCTTCATTCGACTGATGTGAATCAGCCCCTCGATGGTGTTTGGTAACTCAACAAACATCCCGAATTTCAAGACTGAAGCCACGACGGCATCGAACTCTTCACCAACGTGATCGGCCATGTATTCAGCCATCTTCATGTCGTTAGTGTCACGTTCAGCATCGATTGCCCGACGTTCAGCTTCGGAAGTGTGAACCCCAATTTCTTCCAAAATTGGTGCAAACTTTTCCTTGCTGGCGGCATTAATCCCATGGTCTTCGTAATAATGAATCATCCGGTGAACCATGGTATCTGGGTAACGACGAATTGGGGAAGTGAAGTGGGTATAGAACTCTGCACCCAGTCCAAAGTGACCCAGTGATTGGTCTGCATAACGGGCTTGCTTCAAGCTCCGCAACATCATCACTGAAACCATGGTTTCTTCCGGTTGACCCGCAACCTGCTTTAAGACACCTTGTAACATCTTAGGCCGTAAGTGGTTCGGATCACCCTTAACGTTAATCCCGAAGGCCGTTAAGAATTCGAAGAAACTCTTCACACGATCGCCATCTGGCGTTTCGTGGACCCGGTAAAGGAATGGTGCCTTGGCACGGAAGTAGTGTTCCGCAACCGTTTCGTTAGCAGCCAACATGAAGGATTCGATCATCCGTTCAGCCATCCCCCGTGTCCGCAACTTCACGTCAATGGCGTGACCCTTGTCGTCCACGATGATTTCTGCTTCACGGTCATCGAAATCAATGGCCCCACGACGCTTCCGTTGCTTAACCAGAATACGGTGAAGTTCGCCCATTGCTTCAAACATTGGAACCAATTCATCGTAACGCTTCATGGTCACGGGATCGTGGGCTTCCAATATCTGGTTAACCGCCGTATAAGTCATCCGTGCCTTAGAGCGCATGAATGAAGGGTGAATCCGGTGCTTAATGACGTGGCCTTCCTGGTCAATTTCCATGTCACAGCTCATGCACAAACGCAACTCGCCCTCGTTAAGAGAACAGATCCCGTTGGATAAACGCCGTGGCAACATTGGAATAACCCGATCGGTCAAGTAGACACTGGTTCCACGCTTGTAGGCTTCCTTGTCGAGGATTGAGTCTTCCTTAACGTAATGGGAAACGTCGGCAATGTGGACCCCTAAATGGAAGTTCCCATTAGGTAACTTCCACACCGTCACAGCGTCGTCCAAATCTTTAGAGGATTCCCCATCAATCGTGACCAAGTTTTGCTTGGTGACGTCTTCACGGCCCTTTAATTCCTCAGGTAAAACGTGATCCGGGATCTCATCGGCGGCCTGCATGACCTCTTCTGGGAATTCTGATGGAATGTTGTGTTGGTAGACAATCTGTAGGATATCAATCCCAGGATCGTCGACACTCCCGATCACTTGCTTAGCAATTCCCACCACGGCATCAGGGTGCGCTTCATTCGGAAATTCCGTAATTTCAGCGGTAACCACTTCACCTGGTGTTGGGTTCAAGCCCACGTTAGTCACGTAGAACTTGTACTTCATGATCTTCTTGTCGGTTAGACGCACTTGTCCCAGGTAACCGGCATCGTCATCGGTCTGCATGAACTCACCCACGACTTGTTCGTAGTGGTGTTCCACGATTTCCGTAACTTTACCTTCAGGACCCTTACCCGTACGAGGGTCACCGGCACGAACGATTTCAATCTTGACGGTATCGCCGTTTAGAGCGCGTAACGTATTGTTAGGCGCGATGTAGGCATCTGGTTCAATTTTGTCTTCGTCATAAGCGACGAAACCAAAGCCCTTGTCGTTCCCATGGAAAATCCCAGTCAACGTCCGTTGGCTTGGATCAAGTTGAAAATGGCCGTGTTCAGTAACCTGAACCAAGCCGTCTCGTTCTAACTGTGCCAGCTCCTGTACGATCAGCTTAAAGGCCGCTGATCCATGGTAATGGAGCGCGTCAGAAATATCTTCTACTGTGTAGTTCTCGTCCGAGTGTGCCCGGAAGAACGCGGTTAAATCATTCTTTAAATTATCTTGCACTATCGATTCCTCGTTATTTTAAAAGATTGTGTGTAAAAAAGTCTGTAAGTCTGTTTCCAAAGCATGGTGTGCGCTGTTCACGGTTAGCACGTGACTCGCACCCACATATTCGTGAAAATCAATCTGAGTAGCCGGAAAAGCCGCCGCCAACCATTGGCCCGATCGGGGGTCAATCATCTCATCAGCCGTTCCTTGGGCGATGAAGATGGGTTGCTTAATCCGGGTTAAATGCGTTGCGGTCGTGTCCGCAAACGCTTGAATTGCCATGAGTTGTGCCGGCAGATGGTCTTGAATCCAGACCATCTTGGCTTTGAATTCCTCATCGGAGAGGTTCTCTCGCCGATAGACCGTCTGCGCCATTCGAACAAAGACTTCCGGTACGTGAGTGGTCCCCCGAAAAATCACCGGAGAAGCAAACGTCCCGCCCCCCACCAACGTGGGATCCTCGCGTAAGGCTCGAGTCGCAAACAACCCACCAAGCGATAACCCAAAGATCGCAATGCGCCGATAGCCTCGCTGTCGTAAGAAGGCGATCGCATCCTGGGTGTCTTGCCACCACTGCTGAGGTGATCCCTCGCGTAAGATATCTGCGGGATCGCCCGTCGCGTGACCGGTAAAGATTGGCGCCAGAACCGTATAGTTCTGGCCCTGAAGATAACGTGCTAATAGACGCATATCGTTAGAACTACCCGAATAGGCGTGGAGCAGAATCACTGCTTGTGGTCCCCCTTCAAAGAAGAGTGGGACTGGTTTTCGAATCATGTCAAACCACCACTTTCCACGATGTTGAGATAGTCTGTAAAAAAGCCCCCTGTAACGAACAAACAGGAGGCTTAATCTCTTCTAGTGTGAAGATAGATATACTAAAGCCAATGCCAGTCCGAAGAAGATGGCTCCCAAAATCACCGTAACTTTTTGCATAAAGGCTTCAAAGCCACGGGGTTTTTGCTTGGCAAATAAATCATCGGCACCACCAGATAATGCGGATAATGCATCATTGGTCTTAGCGGGTTGCATCATAACAGCGATGATGATCAACACACTGACAATTAAGATACAGGTCATTAAAAAATTATACACAAATTTGCCTCCTACCTATCGAATAGGTCTAATAGGTCTAACTATACTCTGTCTAATTTATCATAGTCGCCGGGTTTTTACCAGTCTCCGGCCTAATCTCGCGATCATTCTGGCAAATCGTTTAATCTTCCTAATCGCTGACGGACATAGGCCCGGTTACGATGATAGGTCAAAACAATTAGTGTGTCTCCTGCTCGCAAGAGCGTATCCCCATGAGGAATGACTTCTCGTTCACCACGACGGACCGCAACCAACAGTGAACCAGTTGGCCAGGAGAGATCCCGAACCTGTTTGTCCACAAAGCCAGAATTCTCGCCAATCGAATACTCAACTCGATCGGTAATTCCCGCGGCGTCGGGTTGGGCTGGCGTAACCAATTGTTGCAGCATAGCTTCGTAGATTGGCGCACCACCTAGAACATCCACGGTAATGTAGGCGACAATAGCCACCACAGCCAGTGGCATCAAGTGATGCAAGGTCCCCACCATTTCGGTAATCAAGAGGATCGCCGTAAAAGGCGCCTTGGAAATTCCCGCAAAGTACCCCGCCATGGCGTAAATAATAAAGTTCGCCACAAACATTGGCGGTAACCAACCTAGACTCACAAAACCGCGGGCACCAATGGCCCCGAGTAATGCTCCTAACGCCAAGATTGGCAAGAAAATCCCACCAGGAAGTCCCGAATTATAACTAATAATAGAAAAAACAAATCTTAAGACGAAGAACCCAATCAAGGGCCAAATCATTGGCGTTTGCTTAGCAAAGGTCACAATCATCTGATTTCCGCCACCCAGCGTGATCGGCCAAAGTAGCCCCACCGGAATCACCAATAGGAATGGAATAATGCCATTCAGGTGATCTGGTAACCATTTGATTTTGGCATACCAATCACTGGCATGCAAGGTAATCCACTGGTAACCAAAGCCCAAGACACCGAGCAAGACCCCAAGGAGTAATAACAAGCCATAGTATTTCAGCGGTAAGGCTTGTTCGTAGAGAATATGTAACACGGGTGTGAGGCCAAAGACTTCGTTTGAAACAAAGTTAGCCATGACGGCACTGGTCAGTGACGTCAGCCACACCAGTGTTGAAAAGTTATGGTACACCTCTTCCAAGATGAAGAGAGTTGCCGCAATCGGCGCGTTGAACGCAGCGGAAAGCCCAGCAGCGGCACCACCAGCGATAATTAACCGCCGGCGAGTCCCGGTAAAACTTAAACGGTCAGCCAGTCCCTGGGCAACCGTCCCACCTAATTGAATTGACGGACCTTCTCGTCCAAGAAAAAGTCCGGAACCGATCCCTAAAATGCCCCCGACAAACTTCTTCCAGAGAACTGGCCACCAGGCGTAGTCTATCTCGCCGGCCAGTTGTCCTTCAACCTGAGGAATCCCAGATCCCTTGATCATTGGCGTTGTCTTGACCCAATGCCCGATAAGAACGGCTACTGCCACCATTAATATCGCCCATGGAATGAGCCAGAGGGGATGTTGGCCAAGCCAACCATAAATTACCTGAACACCAGTTAGCATGTGTTCAATGATTAAGCGAAAAATACTAACTACCGCACCAGCTAAAAGTCCCACCAGGGCTCCAAATAAAATAGCATTCAACCGGGTTAAATCATGCGGTGTTTGTCGCTTCTGCTTCATTAGCCAATCCCTCCACTGTAATTTTTTGTCTACTAATTAGTTTATCACAGTTTTGGCGGGATTTAACGGAAAAGCCGGCGAAGACTGGCTAGACTAACCAGAATGGTTGCCACGAGAAGCCCCCACCAGCCCGATAGGCCACGCTTCTCGTTAGTTTGGGGGAGTTGTTCCTTAACCGAACGGGAGCGATGAGAACGCCTGTGAGCTGGCTTAGCTTGCGGGCCCTTTTGACTCGTCTTTGTCGGTTGTCCTGATTCTCCCTCCTCATTTTCCGGTCTGTCTGCATCCACAGTAGTAATTGGCGCTATCTCATGGTCAATAGATTCAGCCCAGTCTGGTAGCGGATGAACTGGCGGTATCGGTTTCTTATTTGGAACTTCTTCAGGAATTGGTTGTGGTTGCGGTTGCGGTTGCGGTTGCGGAACATTAATCGTTGGTGGTAAGACTGGCCTCACTGGAGGTACCAAGACCGGTGGTCGTTCAGTGATGGGCTTCTCGGGTTCCTTGTCAACGACCGGTCCATTACCCTCAGCTACACCTCCAATTGCCACTACAGGAATTGTCCATTTATCATTTTTCTTCGTCGCCATCTGCAACACTGCTGTACCAGGCATCAACGCGTAACCAGCCGGTGCGACCAACTTCACCCGACCGCCTTTCGTTAATTTACCCGTAGACTCGTATCCGCCAACTGCTCGTCCGTCAGCACTATAAGTCACCGATACATGAGCCGGTAAACTACTATGATAATTCCAATCAATCTCAGAGTCCTCACTAAAAGAACGCAGTGAGTATGTCAAAAATCTCGATAAGTCAGTATTTGAACGTAACGCTTCACCAATTTTTCCAAGCTGAGATTCTTGCTGATAAACCCAATTCACTAGATTCCCGTCATCATCGGTTGCCTTAACCATGTGTCGCACCTTCACCGTAACTGTCTCCCCAGTCGCAGCATACCCCGTCACAACACTGCCACCAAGACTTCCAATCACCATAGCTCCCAGCGCCAGCTTTACCTGTAAATTCATCATCCAATTCCCCCTTCGTTAAAGTTAACTCCGGAAAATAATTGGAAAAATTCGGCGCGAGATCAAAAAAATCGGTCAACCTCTAAAGGTCGACCGATTTTGAAAACTTAATTTGAATTACTTGTTGATGATGGCCAAACGGGCATCTTCATCCAAGTTGTAGAAGGAGTGAATCCCCTTGTATTCGGAAGTCTTACCTAATTGGTCTTCGATCCGCATTAATTGGTTGTACTTAGCGATCCGTTCGCCACGGCTCATTGAACCAGTCTTGATTTGGCCAGCGTTTAAGGCCACAACAAGGTCAGCAATAGTCGTGTCTTCAGTTTCACCAGAACGGTGAGAGATAACGGCCGTGTAACCAGCTTGCTTAGCCATTTCAACAGCTTCAACAGTTTCAGTCAAAGTCCCGATTTGGTTCAGCTTGATTAAGATAGAGTTGGCAACACCCATCTTGATACCCTTTGCCAAGTAGTCCGTGTTCGTAACGAATAAGTCGTCACCAACGATTTGGACCTTCTTGCCAAGGCGTTCAGTAGCCATCTGCCAGTCAGCCCATTCGTTTTCGTCCAAAGGATCTTCGATGGAAACGATTGGGTACTTGTCAACGATTTCTTCCAACAAGCCAACGAATTCGTCAGCCGTGTAATCCTTGCTGTCACCCTTAAGTTCGTACTTCTTGGTGTCAGCATTGTAGAATTCGGAAGCGGCACAGTCAAAGGCAATAGCAATGTCCTTACCAGGAACATAGCCGGCACGCTTGATAGCGTCAACTAAGATTTCGAATGGTTCTTCGTTGTTCTTCAAGTCAGGAGCGAAACCACCTTCGTCACCAACGGCAGTTGAGTAGCCCTTTTCGTTGAGCAAAGCCTTCAGGTTGTGGAACGTTTCTGAACCCATCCGAACGGCTTCCTTAACGGACTTAGCACCAACAGGCATGATCATGAATTCTTGAAAATCAACCTTGTTGTTGGCATGCTTCCCACCATTGATAACGTTCATCATTGGTGTTGGCAATACGTGACCGTTGAACCCGCCAAGGTAGTTGTACAATGGTTGGCCCAATTCGTCAGCAGCAGCACGGGCAGCGGCTAAGGAAACACCTAAAATGGCGTTGGCACCTAACTTACCCTTGTTTGGCGTACCATCCAAGTCGATCATGGCTTGGTCAATGGCACGTTGGTCGGTAACATCGTAGCCAATGATTTCCTTGGCAATTAAATTGTTAACGTTGTCAACGGCCTTAGTAACACCCTTACCCATGAAACGACTCTTGTCGCCATCACGAAGTTCAACGGCTTCGTGTTCACCAGTAGAGGCACCAGAAGGAACGATCCCCCGGCCCATTGCACCGGCTTCGGTGTAGAGTTCAACTTCAACAGTTGGGTTACCACGAGAATCTAGGACTTCGCGTGCGTAAATATCAGAAATAATAGACATTTTTTGTATTCTCTCCTTATGAAAGTTTGGCTTCACGGGAACAAGACAACCATCCCATGCTTTATTTTATAAGTTTAACTTTGAACTTTCAATCACAATTTTACCTATTTACATATTTTGGTAGTTTGCTAATTCGACAAAGGACTGTTCATCGAGGCTAGAGCCTCCGGCCAGCACCCCATCGACATTCGCATTTTTCATTAAACCAGCAATGTTGTCTGGCTTAACACTCCCACCATAGAGCACCCGGACGCCGTTAGCCAAATCATCTGAATAGATGTCGGCTAACGTCTGCCGGATCAGGTAACAACCTTCTTCAGCTTGGTCGGATGAGGCTGTAGTGCCACTGCCAATCGCCCAACTTGGTTCATAGGCGACGACAATCTTTGCGGCATCTTCAGCACTGACACCCTTCAACGCAGCCGAAACTTGGTTGACAACCCAGTGAATTCTTTCACCAGATTCACGGCGACCCATTGTTTCATCACAACAGATAATCGGGGTCATACCGTTGCGAAAGACGGCCTGAACCTTACGATTAATCACATCATCCGTTTCGTTAAAGTACCGACGTCGTTCGGAATGACCCACGATCGTATAGGGAATCCCCATCGCGTGGAGCGCCTTAGGACTAGTTTCACCCGTATAGGCCCCTTCATCCTCGTAATAACAGCTTTCAGCCGCAATACGCAGGACATTTTCCTGATTAGCGTCCAACATGGTTTGTAAAAACAATGCTGGGGCAGCGATCGCCGTTTCTACGGTATCGGATGCTGGTAATTTACCTTGGATGGCCGTAATGAAGCTTTGCGCCTCCGCCACCGTCTTATTCATTTTCCAGTTTCCTGCAATGAATGGTATTCGCAACCTACTCCACCCTCTCTAAAAATAAATTGACTACGATCATCATCTTACCGAATTGGGGGCAGATAAGCCAGCGAAGACGCTTCAACGGTGACCATGCTCAGAACAAAGAGCCGCGATGACAGGCACCACAGCTCTTTATAAAGTTATTTGTCAGAAATTGCAGCGATTCCTGGTAAAGTCTTACCTTCGAGGTATTCGAGGGAAGCCCCACCACCAGTTGAGATGTGGGAAAATTGGTCAGCAACACCGAGTTGTTGAACGGCAGCAGTGGAGTCCCCACCACCAACGATCGTCTTAGCATCCTTCAAGGTGCCTAAGAACTTACCAATTTCCAACGTACCTTCTGCATAATTACTCATTTCGAAGACACCCATTGGTCCGTTCCAAACGACGGTCTTAGCGTCCTTCAAAACATCTTCGAATTCAGCAACGGACTTAGGTCCGATATCCAAGGCCATGTAGCCATCAGGAATATCGCCCTCAACCGTCTTGTGAGCGGCATCGTTATCGAACTTTTCAGCAACAACAGAATCAGAAGGCAGAACCAACTTGTCGCCAGCCTTGTCTAAGATTTCCTTAGCTAAATCGATCTTGTCCTTTTCAACTAAAGAGTTCCCGATCTTCATACCCTTGGCAGCGTAGAAGGTGTAGGTCATCCCACCACCGATAAGAATCTTGTCAGCCTTAGCTAACAAGTTATCGATAACACCGATCTTGTCGGAAACCTTAGCACCACCCAAGATAGCAACGAATGGGTGTTCAGGGTTGTCCACGGCGCCACCGATAAAGGTAATTTCCTTTTCCATTAAGAAACCAGCAGCGGTTTGGGCCATGTTAGAAGCGATACCAACGTTAGATGCGTGGGAACGGTGAGCCGTACCGAAGGCATCGTTAACGAAGACGTCACCCAATGAAGCCCAGTACTTGCCCAATTCTGGGTCGTTACCGGATTCACGCTTAACGTATTCGCCATCCTTGACGTCTTCATAACGGGTGTTTTCCATAACTAGAACATCACCGTCGTTTAAGCCATCAATAGCATCTTCAAGCTGCTTACCTTCAGTCGTTGGGACAAAGGTAACTGGCTTGTTCAACAAGTTAGACAGGCGTTCTGCGACTGGACGCATGGACAGACCTGGCTTGTCTTCTTCCTTCTTGACCCGGCCTAAGTGAGACAATAAGATTGCCTTACCACCGTTTTCAATAACGTACTTGATCGTTGGCAAAGCTGCCACGATCCGGTTGTCGTTACCAATCACACCGTCTTTAATTGGGACGTTGAAGTCCACACGCATCAGGACTTTTTTGCCCTTAACGTCTAAATCAGAAACTGTTAATTTAGCCAATTTAGAAAAACCTCCTTGAGTGCTCAAATAATTTATCAGATTACGGTCACAATATACCGTAAATCCACGGGAATTTCAAAGAACTTCTGTCCTTTGTGTCAATGAAAAACGCGTCGGAGAATTCCCTCCTCCGCCGCGTCTTTGTTAATCAATTTTATTGGCGTTATGCCGCTAACTCTCTATTAAAGGGTAGCGAAGTGTAATAACGTCCGAACCATGTTACAAGTGAAGCCCCATTCGTTGTCGTACCAAGCAACAGTCTTAACTAATTGGGTGTCACCGGCAGTGGTAACTTCCGTTTGAGTTGGGTCAAATACGGAACCATGAGGGTCATCGATGATATCAGTTGAAACGATTTCGTCACCGTTGTAACCAAAGGCATCGTTACCTTCAGTGTGCTTCTTGATAGCTTCGTTAACTTCGTCGGCCGTAACGTTCTTGTCCAGAACAGTAACCAATTCAGTCAGGGAACCGTCAACAACACCAACACGTTGTGCATGGCCTTGTAACTTACCCTTTAAGTCAGGGATTACTAAACCGATAGCCTTAGCGGCACCAGTTGAGTGAGGAATCGTGTTGATACTTGCGGTACGGTTGTTCCGCATCTTCTTACCACGAGGTCCATCCAAGATCATTTGAGTTGAAGTGAAGGCGTGGATAGTAGTCATGGTACCGGCCTTAATGCCAAATTCTTTGTTCAAGAAGTATGCCATTGGAGCCAAGCAGTTGGTCGTGCAAGAACCAGCAGAAACGATCACGTCATCCTTGCTCAGGACGTCCAAGTTAACACCTGGAACTACGGTCGTAACGGCACCGGCTGGAGCAGATACTAAGACCCGCTTAACACCAGCATCGATGTGAGCTTGTGACTTTTCTGCGGAAGTGTAGAAACCAGTACATTCAAGAACGAAGTCAACACCATCGTTCTTAACCCAAGGAATGTTTTGTGCCTTAGGTTCAGCGTATACAGGGTATTCCTTACCGTCAACCACGATACCTTTGTCCGTAGCAGAAACTTCGCCAGGGAAACGGCCATGAGTTGAATCATACTTCAACAAGTAAGCTAACATTGAAGGTGTCGTCAAATCGTTGATGGCAACTACTTCGATGTCACTTGAGTGGAGTTCGTGAATCCGCTTGAAAGCCAAACGGCCGATACGTCCGAAACCATTAATACCAATCTTTACAGTCATACTGTGATTTCCTCCTTCAGGAAGCAAATAAAGAATAATTTTTTTAAAAAGCAGTACATGTTAAGTGTATCACTTTTTTAAAACAAAGTCAGCAGCTCCTTCGTCGGTAATGAGCCAAGTCGAAGCTGGCGCTAAATGCATGTATGCCGCGATTGCGGCGCCCTTTTCGGCACCACCCGCAACGGCAATAACGAGCTGTTTAGCGGCTAAATCTTCAATCTCCACGCCAATCCGTGGAAACTTACTTACCACGTGCCCTTCGGCATCGAAGAAGTACCCGAAGGCCTCCCCGACCGCATGGGCCGCGGTTAAGTCATCAATCACGTGCGGGGCAATGTTGCGCCGCTTCGCCATGACCAATGCCTGTCCAATCCCGTGAATCACCACGTTACTATGCGCGATGAGTTCCAGAACCTCGTGGATGGCCGGTTCTGCAAACAAGGGTTTGTAAGTGGCCGTGTTGAGTTGCTCGGGAATAAACAATGATCGAAAATCACTGTTCGTTCGCTGTGCCATTTGGGCACTGACGGCATTGGCCTGAATGGCCGGTGACTCACCCACGCCCCCACGAGCGGGAACAAACAACAGGTGTCGGTTCACCGCTAATGATGGGGTCAGAACTGAAGCGACGGTCGCCAGCGTATGGCCACCCATTACCGCCACGGTACTTGCGCCCAGCGGCAGTTGATCCGCCAAAACCTGGCGGGCTGCTCGGGCGAGACCCATCAGCGATCCGGTTGGGGCGGTACTATCACCGGCCACAATCGTACAATGGGCAATCCCTAACTTCTGCGCTAAGGCAGCCTCTTGTTGCTGACGCCCCAAGAGTTCTTCCATAACCGGTCCCAATCCATGCAGAAGCTGTTGGCCAGCCCGGGTCATTTGCATCCCCTTGACCGACATCTGAATAAATCCCAGCTCGGCTAAGGCATCCGTGGTCGTTCGCACGGCCCGTTCAGAGTAATCTAGGCTGGTTGCCAACGTCCGCCGCCCAACGGGTTGCAGACTCGCAATGGCCTGGAGAACACGGAAACGGCTGGTCAGTTTGGTAACCATCTTGGGTACAATTGCATTGACCCACTGCCAGTCTTCACGCATCCTGCTTACCTCCTAGTGGGACGATGATCGACCAGCGGGGGCTATTCAAGACCCACCCTGGCCAAAAAAATCGAGGTCAACTAATGCCAACCTTCCTTTGATAGTATAAGCCCTCAGAATGGACAATGCAAGTCAGGTCTCCCCAGGATTATTCTCAGTGTTTAATGGCCTTTTCAGAAAAATCTCACTGGCCCCTTGAATTTATATTCAGCTTCGGGTATAGTAGTTAGGTGCTCGGAAGAGCAAGCGCAATGCGCCCGTAGTGTAATGGATCGCACGTAAGATTCCGGTTCTTGAAATGGGGGTTCGATTCCCTCCGGGCGCATCACATCACCAATGGTCGGTCCTAGGCAGTTGCCTAGGACCTTTTCTTTTACGCTATTTCGAAACAGTCATGCGATCCCAACGCCGACGTAAGGGCTCTGCCAGCAGTGGTGCAACCAGCACGTCTAAAATCAGCTCGGGCACCGCATTTGTCGCCACTGAAATTAGGAGAACATAGCCCAGTGTCTGACTACCATGGGCCCCAAAGGCTGTCGCCACGGCTGGCGTTTGGTAGAAGAGGTACACCAAGCCCAAGACTAACCCACTATTAATCACTGCACCAGCGGCCGCTGCTAATCGCATAGCCCCTCGCATTGACCAACGTTGCCGGGCCCAACGATAGACCAGTCCGGCAACCATCCCCATTAGCAACCGAGGAACAATCGAAATCAGTGGGTTCGTAAAAATCAAGGGGGCCACGGGGCTGGAAGGCCACGTAAAAGCCCGTACGAAGGTGATTAATCCCCAGAATCCTCCAATGAGAGCCCCATCCCTGACATCTAAGGCAGTCCCGGCAACAATCACGGTCAGTCCGATTAAGGTCATGCTAAAAGGACCTAGGGGCACGTAGCCTAAAATTGGGACAATATTTTGAAGTAACACGATCGCCATCAATAAGGCATCAACCACCAGGCGAAAAGTCTTCTCTCGCGTCATCTTGCGAACCTCCACAAAAAGTTAGTGCCGTTATTATAGCATGTTTCTGCCGAATAAAACCCGATCCTGCCTTGTATTTTTATCCATAATCAGTTATAGTAGTTAAGGTATTGTTTCACATTATTTGCGCCCGTAGTGTAATGGATCGCACGTAAGATTCCGGTTCTTGAAATGGGGGTTCGATTCCCTCCGGGCGCATCAATATCACCAATGGTTGGTCTTAGGCAGTTGCCTAGGACCTTTTCTTTTGCCAAAAAAAGAACACGATCGCTCGTGCTCTCCCGGTTCTAGATGTAAATGATGTTTAAACTCCCCAGTGAAATGTCGCCTTGAATCGTCACCTTGGGACCTTCTTCGACGGACTCTTGAATTCCCTTCTCCTCGACAACACCTAAACTGGTATTGACGTTTGACGTCACATTCCAGGCCCGTGGCAGATAGAGTTCAATCCCACCTAAGGACCCGTCAACCACAATGGTTGCCCCGTCTTCATCTAAGACAACGTTATCAAAGTAAACCTTGGCATTCCCCATGGAAACCTTAATCATGGCTTGCTTGAAATCCGTGGATTGCAGGTAGCGAATGCTACTACTCATGTTTACGTCAACGATCGTTTCAGATTCATTGACAGTTTTAATGTCGTCATAGCCGTGGTGGAAGTTCTTATCCCAGCCTCGACCATGATGGCCCTCCCAAGTGATATTACGATGCCAACGCCAACGGGGCTTGATAATCATTGATAACCCAATCGACAAGAGTAGCGCGGCCCCTAGAATCGTCCAGGGGGCTAAGGCCACAATACCCAGTGGCTTAGCGAAGATAATGGCCAGAAATGCCAGCGAAAAAATCATCCCCGTCACACTGATCTGAATGAGACTCCCAACAAACGTTGCCACTAAAAACATGGCGATCAAGAGGGTCCAAAACCCGATATGGTAGCTCAGTACCCCGAGTTGACTTGCGATGAGGATTCCCGCGGCAAGCACGAAGAATGTCCCCCAAAACCAATTTCTATGCATTTTAATTACCCCTTTCGCTCTAGTGCTTCTTTGAGTCCTTTATAAAAGCGGCGCGACACGTAGAGCTGCTTGTGTGAATTCTGAAATTTAACGAGATTACCGGTGACAGACTTTGTGAGTGAGAAGACCTGATCACAATTTAGGATGGCGGACTTGGAGACCCGGCGGAAGCTAGCGGGTAAGGCCGCTTCCAGTTCATACAGCCGCTGTCGCGTGGAAAATACCTCACTTGGCGTGTGCACCATGACTTGGTGATCCGCGGCCTCAAAGAACAAGACATCACGTAAGGTCACCTGATAGTTCTTCCCGCGCTGACTAAAGGTCATGCGGGTTGCCGTGGCCCCCACGCCTTGAATGGCGGTGACGAGTTGATCGACGTCCACGTTCCCGGGTGTTCGAATCGTAATCTCCGGTTCTGCCAACTGATCATCAACTTCAACTCGAATCTTCAAGTACTCACCCCCTTTCGTTAATCCTAGTAAACCATATTGTGTGTGGAAATAAAATAGGTTTCCCGTAACCGGTCACGTTTGCTCCGCAAGTGGTCAAATCAACGACAGTTACCCGTACCAAAAAACCGTGACAGAATACGTGACGTTTGGTCAAACTCTGGTATGATAGTTCTAGTCAAATGGTTGCGGGAATTAACAGAGTCTAATCGTTTGACCTGTTTTGACCATAGCGGTACACTAACAATATGTTAGCGAAACGCTAGCCATTCAAACGTTAATAAGGGAGGCTATCTTGTCATGAATTTAGTACCAACAGTTATTGAACAATCATCCCGTGGCGAACGGGCCTATGATATCTATTCACGACTCTTAAAGGACCGGATCATCATGTTATCTGGCCCAATCGAAGATGACATGGCAAACGCCATCATTGCGCAATTGCTCTTCTTGGACGCCCAAGACTCCACTAAGGACATTTCGCTTTACATCAACTCACCAGGTGGGGTTGTTTCCTCCGGCTTGGCAATCTACGATACCATGAACTTCATCCAATCCGACGTACAAACCATTACGTTAGGTATGGCTGCTTCCATGGCCAGTGTCTTGGCTTCATCCGGGACTAAGGGTAAGCGTTTCGCCTTACCACATGCCCAAGTGATGATTCACCAACCATCCGGTGGTGCTCAAGGTCAACAGACTGAAATCGAAATTGCCGCTCGTGAGATCTTGAAGACTCGGCAATTAATCAACCAAATCTTGGCTGACAATTCCGGTCAACCCGTTGAACGTCTGAACCAAGACACTGAACGAGACAACTACTTGAGTGCTCAAGAGGCCGTCGATTATGGTTTAATTGACCACATCATGACCAACAGTAGTGAACAAAAGAAGTAAGTTAATTACGAATCACATCACGATTGCCGCGATGTGATTTTTTTGATCAAACAAGGGCGCCGTAACCTCCCATCGGAGGCAACGGCGCCCTTTCTGTTTAACTACGCAGAAGCTTCTCCCCGCAGTTGCTTAGCATAATCATTAATTTTACGCAATCGGTGATTGATCCCCGACTTAGAAATAGGCCCCCCGGGAACCAGATCGCCCAATTCCTTTAGGCTGACTTCTTGATGCGCCATCCGCGTCTCGGCCACTTCACGTAGCTTAACGGGCAACTGGCTAAGTCCAACCGTGGCATCGATGAACTGAATGTTATCGATTTGCCGCGTCGAGGCGTTGGCCACCTTGTCTAAGTTGGCATTCTCGCAGTTGACCAGCCGGTTCACGGAATTCCGCATGTCACGCATGATCCGAATATCCTCGAATTTTAACATCGACGTCGTGGCCCCGATCAGGGACAAAAAGTCGGCAATTTCCTCGGCACTCTTCAGATACGTGATGTACCCGGAACGCCGAACGATGGTCCGGGCATTCAAGTCATAACGATTCATCATCTCGGCAATCATCTGGTTATGTTCCTCATATAGTGAGTAGATCTCCAGATGATAGCGACTGGTTTCCGGATTATTCACAGACCCACCGGCCAAAAAGGCGCCTCGCAGGTAAGAACGCACCGACATGTCAGAACTCAGAATTTCATCAGGGACGGACTCTAAGAGTTGCATCCCATCAAAAATTCCCAGGTCAGACAGGACTTCCGTCGCGCCAGTCTTCACCCGCACGATATACAGGTTGTTTTTCTTAAGTTTCATCTTACGTCGAACTAACAGTTCACTTTCCAAATCGTAGAACTGTTTCAAAAGCTGGTACATCCGGCGCGCAATGGCGGGATTTTCAGTTTGAACGTTCAAGACAAAATGGTGGTTTGCCAACCCTAACGCCCCATTCATCCGGATCAAGGCGACTAGTTCCGCCTTGGCATTCTCCCGATGAACTTCGAGCGTCGTGAGTTCTTTTTTTACTTCGCTGGCATACGACATATGTTACGGCCTCCGTTTCATCCGGTAACGTGGCTGGCCAATCAGGTTCAGGAGTTCGTGTACGACCTCCTGCCCATTATGAAATGCCCCGTTATCCCTTAGTTCAAGAAAGTCCGTCGAAATCACCCGGCAGCCTTGATCACGCAAGCCTTGGAAGTCATGACGAACTGGCTGAGACATTTCGTCCCAGCGCTGATAATCAATGTATTTATCTGGTACCTTTCGGGTGTTAACCAGGACGGTATCAATGAAATTTGTGTGTAAATGTTGATTCAAAACGCGAACGTGGTCGGCGTCGGTGAAGTTCTGGGTTTCACCCTTCTGCGTCATGATATTACAGATATAGACGACCTCGGCTGGGCTCTCACGAACAGCCTGCCCGACGCTATCAATCATCAAGTTCGGTAGGATACTGGTAAACAGACTCCCCGGTCCCAAGACAATCTGATCAGCATTCATGATGGCATCAATCACGGGTTGAACCGCCGTCGGTTGCTCATGATGGTCGCTGGTCTCGACCCAGACCCGCTTAATCAGCTTGTGAGCCGCCGTAATCTCGGATTCCCCACTCAGGGTAGACCCATCGGCGAACTGCGCATGGAGCTCCAAAGGCTCGTCAGATGCTGGATAGATGTGACCATTGACTCGCATTAATTGTGAAAGCTCTTGAACGGCATCAAAAATACCGCCCCGCATTTCGGATAAGGCGGCAATGATGAGGTTGCCAATGGCATGGCCCGCAAAAAAGTCGTCTGTCGTTTCAAACCGGTACTGAAATAACTCTTTATAAATGGCGGGAACTTCGGCTAAAGCAACCATGACATTTCGAATATCTCCAGGCGGCACCACGTTGACATAGTGGCGAATGATACCTGAAGAACCCCCGTCATCAGCGACCGTAACTACGGCCGTGATGTCGACGTCTTGATCGCGTAGGTTTCTTAAAATAACCGGCAGTCCCGTCCCTCCGCCGATCACCACAATCTTGGGACGGCGGGTACGTAACGGATCTCTCATGAGCGGTTGGTGGACTCCTTTCGCCTGTTGATGTCACGATGGGTCACATGTACGGGATAAGTATTCCCGAGTGCCTGTCCAATTCGCGTCGCCAGGGCCACGGAACGGTGTTGCCCGCCCGTACAGCCGATCGCGATGGTCAGATTGGCCTTGCCCTCTTTTTTATAGCCGGGGACAATCGTCGTGAGTAACTTCAGAAATTGGCCATAGAACTCCTCCGTCTGCGGTTGACTCATGACGTAATCGTAGACAGGCTGGTCCAACCCGGTCTGGGGTCTTAATTCTGGAACATAGTAAGGATTTGGCAGGAATCGGACGTCCATCACGATGTCGGCGTCGATGGGTAACCCATACTTAAAGCCAAACGACATCACTTCAATGTGGAAAACTTGGGCCGATTCCGTTTCATAATTATGGAAAATTTCTTCACGTAATTTCCGGGGGCTCAGGTTCGTGGTGTCGATCACCAGCTGAGCAGCCTGCCGAATGGACGCGAGCAGGGTCCGTTCCCGTTGAATACCCTCCATCACGCGGCCATTACGGGCCAGTGGATGGGAGCGTCTGGTTTCCTTGTAACGGGAGACCAGTTCCTCATCGGAAGCGTCCAAGAAGAGCACCTGAGCGTTCATGCTGCCATGAACCGCCACGTCATTTAGCATCCGGACGATCTCGTCGTAAAAAGCCCGTGAACGGAGGTCAATGACCAACGCCACTTTAGAGATCTTGCCGGATTCACGGATCAGGTCCCAAAATTTTGGTAACAATGTGGGCGGGAGATTATCAACACAGAAGTAGCCTAAGTCTTCAAAACTCTGCATGGCCACGGTCTTCCCGGCACCACTCATCCCCGTAATAATGACGAAATGAATCTCATCTGTCATGGTTCTCCTCCAGCTTCCTGAAAAAACGTCTTTAAGCAGTATAACACACCGGGCGTGTCTTTCCTAATTTATTCGCTGTTCGCCCGAAATATCAGTCTTTTATACCCCCTATCACCAATGAAAAAGGCCCCCGCAGAATTCCAGGGACCTTACTTTGATGATTAAGTAAACTTACTGACGGCTCCGAGCAAAAGCAATCCAGATCGCATTAACCCCGAAGACGGCAAAGAACAAGGCCACCAGCATGTTGATGGATAAGGCGGCCACCACGGGATGCACGAACAGGAGAATCCCGACCACTAGACTCAAGACGTCCAGGATAATGGAGAACCAGAAGAAGCCCCCGCCGAAGGAACGCAGGTGGCTCGCCACGATCAGACGTTCAATCGAATCCAAGATAAACCAGAGGGCAAATAAATAACCCAGGGTCACAATGGCACTGTTCATGTCAAAGAAGAACACGACCGCAATCAGGATATCCAGGATACCGAGAACCAACGCAAAGTTGGCGCGCATCCCCGTCACTTCATGCAACTTACGGTAACCCGCAATCGTGGTCAACCCACTCAATAGCGCCATAAAGGCAAAGATAATGGCTAATCCTGTTAATCCAATCTTAGGTGACCGTACCAGGCCAAAAGCAGCCACTAGGAATAAAATACCAAGAATGAACTCTCCCCAGTCAAACCCCCAGCGCGTCCGATTCATATTAAACATTGACTGCATCTCCTCACAGTTCCGGTCAAGTGGCGACCGGTTTTTACCTATTGTACTGGTTTTACAGGATTCTCACAAGGACCACTGATCCTAAAAAAACGGCCAAACCGTGAAAGACCGGCTTGACCGTTACTGATGACAGTTTATTAACGTTTCGATGACGCGGGTTTCTCGTCGGCTTCTGTACGGGCCTTATCCCGCTCCAGAACTGGCTTCAGGTACTGACCCGTATAACTCGACTTGACCTCAGCGAGCTCTTCGGGCGTCCCAGTAGCCACGACGTTACCGCCGGCTTCCCCACCCTCTGGACCGAGGTCAATCAGGTGGTCCGCCGTCTTGATAACATCCAGGTTATGTTCGATAACCAGGACCGTGTTACCCTTGTCCACCAATCGGTGCAGGACTGCCAACAAACGTTTGATGTCGTCGGTATGCAACCCAGTCGTGGGTTCATCTAAGATGTAGAAGTTCTTCCCGTTCTGTTGCTTATGCAGTTCGGCTGCTAGCTTCATCCGTTGGGCTTCCCCACCAGACAAGGTCGTCGCGGGTTGCCCCAATTTGACGTAACCTAAACCAACATCCTGAATCGTCTGAAGTTTCCGGGTAATCTTAGGAATGGCTTCAAAGAACTTCAAGGCTTCACTGACCGTCATGTCGAGCACGTCGGCAATGTTCTTCCCCTTGTATTCAACTTCCAAGGTTTCGGAGTTGTACCGCGTCCCATGACAAACTTCACAAGGCACGTACACGTCGGGTAAGAAGTTCATTTCGATCTTCAAGATCCCGTCACCATGACAGGCCTCACAACGGCCCCCCTTGGTGTTAAAGCTGAACCGACCTTTTTGATAACCCCGCAGCTTCGCGTCGTTGGTCTGCGCGAACAAGGTCCGCACATCATCAAAAACACCCGTGTAGGTTGCTGGGTTACTTCGTGGGGTCCGTCCGATTGGACTTTGGTCGATATCAACCAATCGTTCAATGTTTTGAATGCCAGAGATCGTCTTGTACTTTCCTGGCTTTTCTGAATTACGATTTAACTTCTGTGCCAACGCCCGCTTCAAAATGGTATTAACCAGCGTTGATTTACCGGAACCGGAAACCCCGGTCACCACGACAAACTCACCCAATGGGAAGTCAACCGTGATGTCCTTGAGGTTGTTTTCGGCAGCTCCGGTCACCTGAATCATCTTCCCGTTGCCAGATCGACGTTCCAATGGCACCGGAATGTAGCGCTTCCCAGCCAGGTACTGCCCGGTCAGAGACTTCCGCGAACGCATGACCTGCTTGGGAGTTCCGGCAGCCATGATGTGGCCCCCGTTCTCCCCAGCGCCTGGCCCCACGTCGACGATGTAGTCCGCGGCCCGCATGGTGTCCTCATCATGTTCAACGACAATCAGGGTGTTCCCAAGATCACGCATCTGTTTCAGGGAGGCAATCAGTCGATCATTGTCTCGTTGATGCAACCCAATCGAAGGTTCATCTAGAATGTAGAGCACACCAGAAAGGTTTGACCCGATCTGCGTCGCCAATCGAATTCGTTGGGCTTCCCCACCGGACAGGGTCCGAGCAGAACGACTCAACGTCAGGTAATCCAGACCCACGTTACGTAAGAACGTTAACCGGTCCCGAATTTCCTTTAGGATTGGCTGCGCAATGACCTGGTCCTGTTCGCCAAAGCTGAGATCCTTAAAGAAACTCAGTTCCTTATCAACAGGTAAGTCAGAGACTGCCCCAATGTGTTGATGGTTGATCTGAACACTCAGGGCCTTACGGTTTAACCGATAGCCGTGACAGGTTTGGCAGGTCAATTCGGCCATGTACTTGCGCATCACGTCGCGAGTAAATTCACTGTTGGTTT
The DNA here is from genome assembly GCF_001437125.1 of Levilactobacillus paucivorans. Lineage (GTDB taxonomy): Bacteria > Bacillota > Bacilli > Lactobacillales > Lactobacillaceae > Levilactobacillus > Levilactobacillus paucivorans. The sequence goes on from NZ_JQCA01000074.1 coordinate 21,527, forward strand.
CCTTGTAACGCCGGTCAACGTTAGGCACAACACCTTCAAAGGCCACATCCACGTCACGAACGCCACCAAAGTCATTTTCATAATGGAAATGGAAGGTCTTCTCGTGGGATCCGTATAAAACCAGGTCCTGTTCATCCTGCGTCAAGTCTTCAAATGGCGTGTCTAAATCGACGTTAAAGGCCGCACAGGCTTGTTCCAGCAGAGCTGGGTAGTATTGCGAACTGATTGGATTCCAGGGTGCCAGGGCGCCCTCACGGAGGGTCTTGGACTTGTCAGGCACGACGAGGTCCAAGTCGACCTCTAACTTTACACCAAGCCCGTCACAATCGGGACAAGCCCCGAATGGCGCGTTAAAGGAGAAGAGCCGTGGTTCCAACTCGCCCACTGTAAACCCACAGACTGGGCAGGCATAGTGTTCGGAGAAGACCAAGGGATCCCCACCGATCACGTCAGCAATGGCGTAACCACCACTCAGCCGCAGAGCTGCTTCGAAGGAATCGAAGAGGCGGGAACGAATCCCTGACTTCACCACAATCCGGTCGATCACGATCGCAATGTCATGACTCTGATTCTTATTTAATTCTGGGACGTCGTCGATGTCCATGATGTCGCCATCAACTCTGACCCGGACGAAACCTTCGCGCCGAATCTTTTCAAAAATCTTCTTATGTTGACCCTTCTTGGCCCGCACGATCGGGGACAAGACTTGGAGCTTCGTCCGTTCAGGCAAGGCCAAGACCTGGTCAACCATCTGTTCCACGCTTTGGCTGGTAATCTTGGTCCCATCATTGGGACAGATCGGCGTACCCACTCGTGCCCACAAGAGTCGGAGGTAGTCATTAATTTCCGTGACCGTTCCCACCGTTGACCGGGGGTTCTTAGACGTCGTCTTTTGGTCAATGGAAATGGCCGGGCTCAACCCATCGATGGAGTCGACATCCGGTTTATCCATTTGACCTAAGAATTGACGCGCGTAAGAAGAGAGACTCTCCACATAACGGCGTTGGCCCTCGGCGTATAAGGTGTCAAAGGCCAGGGAACTCTTCCCTGAACCAGAGAGGCCACTGATGACCACCAACTTGTTCTTGGGAATCGTTACGTCAACATCCTTTAAATTATGGGCTCGTGCCCCATGGATGATAATTTTATCGTTTGCCAAATAACATTCTCCTCACTAGTCCCCGATCTCAGTCTTCATGTCCATGACAGTATCCCGTAAGGAAGCCGCCTGTTCGAAATCAAGCTTCTTGGCAGCCGCTCGCATTTCATCTTCAAGCCGCGAGATCAACTTCTCTTGGTCTTCCTTGGACATATCTTCAAAGTCACTCGCCACGAAGTCATCCTTTTCGCCCTCATGGTCGTTGGTCTTCGTGACCGCGATCAGATCACGAATTGGTTTGATAATCGTGGTTGGGGTAATTCCATGTTTCTTGTTGTAGGCAATCTGAACTTCACGACGCCGAGCCGTTTCGTCCATGGCCGCCTGCATCGACTCCGTCACGGAGTCCGCATACATGATCACGGCCCCATGAGAATTCCGAGCGGCCCGCCCGATCGTCTGAATCAATGACCGTTCGTTACGCAGAAACCCTTCCTTGTCGGCATCTAGAATTGCGACCAACGAGACTTCAGGGATATCGATCCCTTCTCGTAACAAGTTGATCCCAACCAAGACATCATACTTGCCCAGTCGCAGATCCCGCATAATTTCGGTTCGTTCCAACGTCTTGATATCGGAATGGAGATAGGCGACCTTGATGCCCAAATCTTTCAGATAGTCGGTCAAATCTTCCGACATCTTCTTGGTTAACGTCGTGACAAAGGTCCGTTCATTGGCATCGACCCGCGCGTTAATTTCACCGACCAAGTCATCCATTTGCCCCATAATCGGTCGCACTTCAATCGTGGGATCCAACAGCCCGGTAGGTCGGATGATCTGCTGAACCACGTGATCGGTCTGCTCATGTTCATAAGGACCGGGCGTTGCCGACATGTAAATCACTTGATTAATGTGCTGTTCCACTTCATTTAACTTTAATGGCCGGTTATCCAGGGCACTCGGCAGACGGAAACCGTAGTCCACCAGCTGTTGTTTCCGTGCCCGGTCACCGTTATACATCCCCCGAACCTGCGGCATGGTGACATGAGATTCGTCGACCACCATCAAGAAGTCCTTGGGGAAGAAGTCTAACAGCGTGTATGGGGGTTCCCCGGCCTTACGACCGTCCATCCAACGTGAGTAGTTTTCAATCCCGCTAGTGTAGCCCATCTCACGCATCATTTCTAAATCGTAAGTCGTCCGTTGCTTAAGCCGTTGGGCCTCCAACAACTTACCGGCGCCTTCCAATTCATCGACGCGATCCTTGAGTTCACCTTCGATGCCGGCTGTGGCCTTCGCCATGACGTCATCGTTGGTCATAAAGTGCGTCGCTGGGAAGATCGCTACGTGTTCGCGGTCGCCAACAATTTCACCCGTCAGCGAATCCACTTCACGAATCCGATCAATCTCGTCGCCGAAAAATTCGACGCGCAAGGCCCGGTCATCCCGAGAAGCTGGGAAGATTTCGACGACGTCACCGTGAACCCGGAACCGGCCCCGCTGGAAGTCATAGTCATTGCGTTCAAATTGAATATTGACGAGCTTACGCAACAGCGCATCTCGTTCAATCTCTTGCCCCACTCGCAGTGAGACCACATGGTTTTTGTATTCGGTAGGATCCCCCAACCCAAAGATTGAGGAAACGGAGGCCACCACGATCACATCGTTTCGTTCTAGCAAGGAACTCGTCGCGGAGTGCCGTAGTTTGTCGATTTCATCGTTAATCGATGAGTCTTTTTCGATATAGGTATCACTCGAAGGCACATAGGCCTCGGGTTGATAGTAATCATAATAACTAACAAAGTATTCCACCGCATTGTTCGGGAAGAATTGTTTAAATTCACCGTACAGTTGTCCCGCCAACGTCTTATTGTGGGAAAGCACCAGGGTTGGCTTGTTCACCTGCTGAATGACGTTTGAAATTGTAAACGTCTTCCCCGTCCCAGTGGCCCCTAACAGAATCTGTGCCTTCTCATGTTCCTTAATGCCCTTTGTCAGCTGGGCAATCGCCTCGGGTTGATCCCCCGTTGGCTGATACTTAGACACCAGGTCAAACTTGCGATCCGTTTGTCGATCGATCATGGCATAACCTCCCTACCAAATTATTTTTTCATCAGAAAAATGGGAAGCGATCTGCTTCCCATCACGCTCGAATATTTTACCATACCGAACATACTTTCGCCAGTAGCCTGCTTGCAGGTTAAAACTTATCCTGGTAAATCGTCACGTTCGCCGTTCGGTCCCCTTTAATCACCGTAGTGGTCTGAACCGCTGTCAGTCCAAGATCCTCCCAGAATGGCTTCATGACGCGATCGCCCATGAAGACGCTGAGCTGAAGTTGCACCGCTCCCGCTTCCTGTAGCGTAGCGGTCAAACTGCGATACCACGCTGCCGACTGGTCAGTGCTAACGTCCTTAGCCACCATCCACATCCCTAGCCAAGCGAGACTAGGGAGCGGGTAATCCACGATGAGGTCCACCAACACCTTCAATTCACCATCCTGGAACAGACCCAGATAGGCCTTCTGTTCTGGCACGGCGTTGAGGGGAATATCCGTGACATCTTGAATGGCTTCTTGCCGAGTGACCGGGTGATCCTGGAAGTGGCCAAAATAGGCCGGATGAGCTGCCTGAAAGGCGTAGATTAACGCATCATCGTCATGAGTTAACTCCCGGGCCGTAACCCCGTTCAATCGTTGATTCCACACTGTTGCTAATGCCATGTTAGTCCTCCTGCTTCAATAACTCATTGGTTAACGCTGCCAGTTTCTGTCGATCACTGAAGTCCGCCGCCAGCATTTCCGGTAGAACTTCGGCTAAGAAGTACTGCACACAGACCAACTGTTTGAACCTCAGCACCGTGCTCAGACTTTCCCGGTAAATCTCGGTGAAGACGGGTTCGGGATTACCCTTTTGGATTTCACCAAATGATTCGTACAAGAGATCAATCTTGTCAGCGACGGAAAGAATCTGCCCTTCTAATGAAGCGTCCTTTCCCTCTCCTAGTCGCCGGGTATAGGCGGCCTGGAACTGTTCCGGAATTTCATTTTCAATGAAGTTAGCAGTCAGGGAATCCTCAACGTCGGCCAGCATCTGTCGTAATTCAGGTGTGGCATACTTCACGGGAGTCTTGATATCCCCGATAAAGCGTTCCGTATAGTCGTGGTTTAATGACTTCTCATAGAGTAGCCGCCAGTTAACCTGGTTACCGGCATTTTCCTCGACGTCTCCCAAGAACTGGGCGACCTCGGCCACCTTAAACGAGTGGGCCGCCACCGAATGCTGTTCAAACTTAAAGTACCCCGGTGCCCGGTCAATCGTTTCCAAATCACTCAGACTCTGTAAAAATTGATTCATCCCCATGTTCGCGACACTCCTCTTCATTTTAATTTCGCAAAAAAACGGAAACGACCTCGAGGGTTGTTTCCGCTAACTTTAACCTTTATTGGGCGGAAGCCGTTTTGTCCTTCAAAGTTTCCAGATAACTGAAAGCTTCTTGGCCGGCAATCCCACCATCACCAACGGCAGTCGTAATCTGCCGCAGTGTCTTTTGCCGAACGTCGCCAATCGCAAACACGCCAGGTACGGCGGTTGCCATGTCGTTGTCGGTCTTGATCCAGCCAGCATCATCGGTAATCCCCATGGTGGTGAAGGAAGAAGTCATTGGTAAAGTCCCCACATAAATGAAGACCCCACTAGCCGCAATCTCGCCGGTTTCGCCAGTTTGATTGTTCTTAGTCGCGACACCAGTGACCTTCATGTCATCACCCAAGATTTCAGTAACGTTGGTGTTCCAGACAAATTCAATCTTGTCGTTAGCGAACGCTCTGTCCTGTAAAATCTTTTGGGCCCGCAGTTGGTCGCGCCGGTGAATAATGGTAACTTTGGAGGCTAACCCCGCGAGGTATAGGCCTTCTTCGATGGCTGAGTCACCGCCACCGATCACCACGACTTCACGGTTCTTAAAGAACGCACCATCGCAGACCGCGCAATACGAAACACCACGCCCACCAAATTTATCTTCGCCGGGAACTCCCAGCTTCTTGTATTCAGATCCGGTCGCAATAATCACTGCGCCTGCTTTGTAATCACCATCGTCAGTCTTGACGATCTTGTAATCACCATGGTCTTCAATGTTTTCCACACTACCGTAGGCAAATTCGGCACCAAATTGGGTGGCACCATCATACATGTCCTTGGATAAGTCTGGTCCGAGAACCGACTTGAACCCCGGATAGTTTTCAATAGCGGCGGTATTGTTCATTTGACCACCATAAATTCCGCGGTCTAACATCAATACCGAGAGGTTGGCACGGGAGGCATACAACGCACCGGTCATACCGCCGGGACCCGCTCCAATCACAATCACATCATAGTTCTTCAAAGTTAACGCTCCTTTCTGCTCTTAGCCTTTAGGATACTTTACTAGTAAAAAGGAAGTTTGTCACCTATTTCGACTTGGAAGGCTTCTCATCTTCCTTGGCCAGCTTCTGACCGAGGTCCTTAATGTACTGACGCAAAGGATCCTTGGTTTCGGGATGCTTCAGTCCATATTCGATGTTGGTCTGAATCCAGCCAAACTTATTGCCGACATCATAACGCTTGCCCGTGTATTCGTGGGCAAAGACGCGCTGGGTCTTGTTGAGGTTATCAATCGCATCAGTCAGTTGAAGTTCATTTCCCAACCCGACTGGGGTATTCTCTAACGCCTCGAAAATTTCTGGCGTGAAGAGGTAACGACCAATGATCGCGAGATCACTAGGGGCGTCGGCTGGTTCTGGCTTTTCCACGAAGTTTGTTACGTTGTATAAGCCGGGAGCGGTCTCTTCGGAGGGGTTAATCACCCCATACTTGGATGTTTCCTCATGAGGCACACGCATAACGGCCAGCGTTGAGGCACCGGTTTCTTCATAGCGATCGATCAGTTGCTTCGTCAAAGGCACCTTGCTAGAGGTCATATCATCACCGAGCATGACCACAAAGGGTTCATCCCCGATAAAGGCCTTGGCAGTCAAAACAGCGTCCCCTAACCCACGTGGGTAAGGTTGCCGAATGAAGTAGAGATTCATGCCAGTGGTTTCTTGAACCTGGCGTAACATCTCATCCTTGTGCTTAGCAGCCAGGTTGGCTTCCAATTCTGGATTGGAGTCGAAGTGGTCTTCGATGGAACGCTTTGACTTACCATCAACGATCACAATGTCTTCGATCCCAGACTTGCGGGCTTCTTCAACGATAAATTGAATCGTTGGCTTGTCCACAATGGGTAACATTTCCTTGGCCAAGGCCTTCGTTGCTGGTAAGAAACGAGTACCCAAACCCGCTGCTGGAATGACTGCTTTTCTAACTTTTCTCATTTTTAAATATCCTCCCTGGTTCCCTACAAAAAAATTTTAAAACTCGGAACGGCCCTCACGTTGCATCAACTCTGAGATAGCCTGCTTAATGTCTTTACCTTCGTACAAGACTTGGTAAATGGCTTCCGTAATTGGCATTGAAACGCCACGTTCCTTAGATAATTCATATGCGGCCTTGGTCGTGGCAACCCCTTCGATCACCATGCCCATGTGACTCACAACGTCGTCAAGTGCCTCACCACGGCCGAGTTCATCACCGGCCCGCCAGTTCCGTGAATTGGAACTCGTGGCGGTTACAATGATGTCCCCAACCCCAGATAACCCGATAAAGGTCATGGGGTCAGCACCGAAGGACGTGCCCAACCGAGAAATTTCGGCCAAGCCTCGAGTCATCAAGGCCGCCTTGGCATTGTCGCCGTAGCCCAGGCCATGTAAGGCCCCGGCACCCAACGCAATAATATTCTTCAAGGCTGCACCGATTTCAACACCGATCACATCAGGGTTCGTGTAAACCCGGAAGTATGGCGTCATGAAGAGCTTCTGAACGTGCTTTGCGGCGTCCAGGTTTTCACTGGCTGCGGTAATCAAGGTCAAATCATGGCGGGCAACATCCTCGGCATGACTAGGACCAGACAGCACCGTGATGGCCTGCCGGTTCTCAGCCGGAATCTCTTCGGCTAAGACCTGTGACAACCGCTTATAAGTATTTTGTTCAATTCCCTTGCTGGCGTGAATCAATTGTGGTTGTAGGCCAGTCTTCTTTAAGATCGTTGCAACTTCACCAGCAACCGAACGAATCGCCTTGGTTGGGACAACGAAGAGAATGGTTTGCACATCCTTCAACGCACTTTCCAAATCAGAATAAGCGACTAACGATGGAGAAAACTTGAAGTCTTTAATATAATGCGAATTCGTATGCTCGGTATTTAACTCCTCAACCTGCTTGGGATTGTAGGACCATAGGCGCACGTCATTGCCATTTTCATCAAGGACGCTCGCTAGAATTGATCCCCAAGAACCGGCACCGAGTACTGCAATTTTCTCTGACATAGTAATGGATTCTCCTTATTTAGTAAGTTTTGCTTTTTCTTGAAATGGGTTGCCCGCCAAGTAATCGAGAGGTGCTGATTGTCGTCTGCGATAAATCCAGATAATCAGTGCCCCCACGAATAAGACGACAGATAACGCTTGAGAAATTCGAAGAATGTGGAACAACCAGAGACTGTCCGTCCGCATCCCTTCGATAAAGAACCGACCCAATGAATACCACATCACGTAACTGAGGAAAACTTCACCTTGCTTGAAGAGTCCCGGAACGTGACGCAAACTCATGAGGACGATGAAACCTAACAGATCCCACGTTGATTCATACAGGAACGTTGGCTGCCGATAGGCCCCATTAATCAACATTTGATTAATGATCCAGCTTGGTAAATGCAACCCCTGTAAGAAGGCGAGACTGGTAATCCGGCCAAAGGCCTCCTGGTTCATGAAGTTTCCCCAGCGACCAATAGCCTGCCCCAGAATCACGGTTGGTGCCGCAATATCCAGCATCAGCCATGTCGGGATGAACCGTGAGCGACAGAAGAAGAAGACCACCAGGCCCGCCCCAATGAGCGACCCGTAAATGGCAATACCCCCATCCCAAATGGCAATGATTTCGCCGGGATGCTTGGCGTAGTAAGGCCATTCAAAAACCACATAATATGTCCGGGCGGCAATCAAGGCCGCTGGCAGGGCCCACAGAATCATGTCGTAGATGTCGTCGGGCTTGATACCCCGACGTTGTCCCTCACGGACAGCCAGCATGACGGCAATGACCACCCCAGTGGCGATAATCACCCCATACCAGTGAACGGAGATCGGCCCTAGACGCATGGCGATGGGATTAAGCGCCGCCATAATTGGTGAAAAGATATCGCCCATCTCCCTTACTTTTTGTTATTTTTATCTGAGTTTTGTTTGATTAAACGATTCAGGTTGTCATCGAAGACCTGTGTCGCATCGTAACCCATGGAACGGGCCCGGAAGTTCATGGCAGCAGCTTCAATGATGATGGCCAGGTTACGCCCAGTCTTAACGGGAATAGTAATCTTGGGCACCTCAACGTCGAAGAAACGTTGTGACTCCGTGTTGTTTCCTAAACGGTCGAAATGATTGTCATCGTGCCACAATTCCAAGTGGACAATAAGATCAATATCCGTCTCGGAACGCACAGCACCAGCCCCGAACAGGTTCATGACATCGATGATCCCAATCCCCCGAATCTCGAGTAAGTGACTCAGGATAGCTGGGGCCGTCCCAACCAACGTCTGTTCATCTTGTTGGTAGACTTCCACCCGATCATCGGCAATCAACCGGTGACCACGTTTGACTAATTCCAACGCCGTTTCACTCTTACCAACACCAGAATCACCAGTAATCATGACCCCAACACCGTAGATATCGACGAGAACCCCATGAACCGACTGCCGTTCGGCTAATTTGCCGTCTAGGAAGTTGGTCATGTTACTCAAGATCCGCGACGTCGTCAGCTTTGTCTCCAGTAAGGGGATGTGGGCTTCCTTGGTGGCTTGTTTGAGTTCCTCAGGGGGATCCAGTTGTGTGGACACCACAAAGGCCGGCGTCTCCGGTTGACACATCTTCTGCATGACATCTAATAACTTCTCATGCGTCATGCCCTTTGCGAAGGACGTTTCGGTAATTCCCAATAATTGAATTCGTTTAGCAGGATAATAGTTAAAGTATCCGGTTAATTCCAACCCGGGCCGGGAGATATCACTCGTTGTGATTTCACGGTCCAAGTCTTCTTCCCCGGAATAAACTTCCAGGCGGGTAACCTTCACCAGGTCGGCTACTGTGACACTTTCAGGCATAGGAGTTCCTCCTCATTGCATAGTAAACTACTCTAATTTTAGCACTTTCACGGGGTGACTCCCACCAAATTCGTTCGGAGAGGTCAACTTAATTCCGGGCGAAATGATCGCTGATGATGGCATTAAAGAGGGCCATCACAATCGCCACAATCAGTGTGACCCCAAACGATGAAAAAGTGAAGCCACTGCCCATCACCCATGAGGTTAATTCCAGCATGATGGCGTTCAGAACGAAGCCAAACAATCCCAGTGTCAAGATGGTCACTGGTAGCGATAGCACGAACAGAATAGGCTTCACAATCGCATTGAGTAACGCCAACACGAAGCTCGCTATCAGCGCTACGGCGACACCTGACACGTAGAAGGCATTCTGATAATGCCCGGCCAGTGAGCTCTGGAAGAACCCAGCTAGCGCCAGAAAGATGAGAGCGTTAACAAAAATTCGAGGCCAAAACCGCACACTACTCACCATCCTTATGTGAATCGGAAACATCATGTTCGGTCACGTCATGAATCACCTTGCGACCATCATTTGGCTTCGGTTGTGTTGCGCCACGGAAGAGATCGCCGAGACTGCCCCCACCCGGTTGAATCGGTTCCTGGGGCATAAAGGTCATCAAGATCACGTACACCAAGAGACCGACAACCACGTGACCAAATGGAATGGCGATCGAAATCAGCACGTAAATGACCCGCAAGAGGTTAGCATTCCAGCCAAAATATTCCGCAATACCACCCAGAACCCCACCGACAAGGCGGTTGGTCCGGGACCGTTCAAAACGCTTTTTTTCTGCCATTAAAGGCCACTCCTTTTTTGATTTTTAAGTGCGACCCGGCCACACCAAGTCAACACACGTCAAGCTATTAGGCCAAGAATAACGAAAGCGGCCACTGAAATCAAGTTATCAGTGGCCGTCTGGGCGAATCTTCAATTTAGATTAAGGTTTTTACCCCTCGGTGCCGGAGCTGGCCGAATTCAATTCGATAATCTGACCAGACTTAAGATAGATAATCCATTCACAGACGTTCGTCACATAATCCCCAATACGACTGAGATCTTGTGAAACGTTGAGGTAAATCGAGGCCCCCGTCTCGAATGAGGGATCCTGACGCATCTGTTCGTAGCTATCCGCACGCACTTGGTGATTCAAGCGGTCCAGCTTGCGGTCAATATCCGCCAGCTCACGGGCCTCATGCTCATCCTTGTTCACATAGGCCGTGAGGACGTCCTTCATCATCTGCGTGGTCAGGCGCCCCATCTCGGCAATCAGCTGTTCCAACACGGGAATCTTCTGCTTCGTGCCAAACTTAATGGCCGAATGTGCCACATTTCTGGCGTGGTCCCCGGCGCGTTCCAATTCGGAGACGGCCTTTAGAATGGTCACAATCTCACGAAGATCGGTCGTGACTGGCTGATACAAGGCAATCATTTCAAAGGTTTTCTGCTCCAACGCAATTTCACGTTCGTTAATCTGGTGGTCCTGGTCAATGAGCTTCTGTGCAGCAACGGTGTCGCGATTCATGAACGCATCCACCGACTGCTGGATAACCTCACTCACCAACATCCCCATTTCTGTAAAGTCAGCGTCTAATTCGGCTAACTCATCATCAAATAATCTACGCATTACTGGCCTCCTAACCGAATCGACCGCTGATATAATCTTCGGTCTGCTTCTGTGCGGGATTCATAAAGATATTCTTTGTCTGGTCCACTTCAATTAACTCACCATTCATGAAGAACGCCGTCCGGTCCGCGATCCGCGAGGCCTGCTGAAGGTTGTGGGTTACTATAATAATCGTATAATCGTGCCGCAAATTCAAGAGAGTTGCCTCAATTTGGCTACTGGACACGGGATCCAACGCACTTGTCGGTTCGTCTAACAAGATAATCTCTGGTGAAACGGCCAAGACCCGGGCGATACAGACCCGCTGTTGTTGTCCCCCGGAGAGCGCCAAGGCGCTCTCATGCAGGTGGTCCTTGACCTCATCCCACACGGCAGCTTGTCGCAGTGACTTTTCGACGACCGCGTCCAACTTCTCTTTGTCCTTCTCGCCGGCAATCCGTAACCCATAGATCACGTTGTCGTAGATGGAGAATGGGAAGGGGTTGGGTTGTTGGAAGACCATCCCGATTTCCTTACGAATCTGAACCGTATCGGCGCTAGGCGCGTAAAGGTCTTGCCCCTTGAACTTAATCGTTCCCGTAATCGTCACATTGGGAATCAAGTCATTCATGCGATTCAAGGTCCGCAGATAGGTGGATTTCCCACACCCAGACGGCCCAATCAACGCCGTAATCCCCTTGTCCGTGAAGTTCAGGTTGATGCCCTTCAATGCTTCCTTTTCCCCGTAATACAGGTGTAAATCCTGTGTTGTTAAAATTTCCTCACTCATGGTGTTGTCTCCTCCTCTTAGCCGAAGTTCCCCGAAACATAGTCGCTGGTAATTTGAACCTGTGGATTCGTGAAGATATGGCTCGTGGTGTCATACTCCAACACCCGTCCCTGATTGAAAAATGCCGTATATTCACTGATCCGACCAGCCTGTTGCATGTTGTGCGTGACAATAATAATCGTGTACTGCTTCTTTAATTCCAACAAAGTGTCCTCGAGTTGACTCGTGGATACCGGGTCCAAGGCACTCGCCGGCTCATCCAGCAACAGAATATCTGGTTTAACCGCGATCGCTCTGGCGATACACAACCGTTGTGCCTGGCCTCCCGATAGGGCCAGTGCACTCTTGTTGAGATCATCCTTGACCTGATTCCAGAGGGCCGCCTGTTTGAGTGACGTTTCGACAATCTCATCTAGCTCATGTTTGTCGGTCGTCCCCCGCAACCGCAGGGCAAAGGCGATATTGTCATAGATCGACTTGGCAAACGGATTGGGACGTTGAAACACCATTCCCACCCGTCGCCGCATCTTGTAAACGTCAATGTCTGGTTGATTGATATCGACGCCCCGATACATGATGCGTCCCGTCACCGTGGCGATCCGGTCATTCATCCGATTCAATGAGCGGAGATAGGTGGACTTACCCGAGCCCGAGGGGCCAATGAGTGCCGTAATCTGGTTACGGGCAAACTGGAGATCACCCTCGTAAATGGCTTCCTTTTTCCCATAAAAAACGTGGAGTTCCTCGGTCGACAGGACAATCGGGTGTTGGGCGTCTCGTGGTTGCACGATGTGCCGTTCCTGCATGGTCCCGGTGGTTGAAACATCGTTACTGACAAACATGACACCCCTCCTTTAGGCTGACGTGAGCCGCTTGTAAAGCCGCTTACCCAGATAGCGCGCGGCGAAGTTAAAGATCAAGATTGCGAGAACCAAGACCGCCGACGACCCGGACGAAATAGCCTTCGCGTCTGGCATGATCCCTTCGGAATTAATCTTCCAGATGTGGACGGCCAACGTTTCGGCCGGACGCATCGGATTCAATGGACTGGAAATGTTGAATGGGTTCCAATCCGTGAAGTCAAGGGCGGGGGCACTCTGGCCGGCCGTGTAAATCAAGGCCGCTGCCTCCCCGAAAACCCGTCCCGCACTCAGGATAACCCCGGTGAGGATACTCGGCACCGCCGCAGGTAAGATGACCCGCGTGATGGTCTCCCAGCGCGATAATCCTAACGCCAGTCCCCCCTCACGTTGCGAGAGGTCGATGGTTCGCAAAGAATCCTCGATACTTCGGGTCAGAAGTGGCAAGTTAAAGAAGGTCAGGGCAAAGGCCCCGGAGAGAATGGAGAATCCCAGCCGGAGCTTCACCACGAAGAACAGAAAGCCGAACAGACCGACCACTACCGAGGGCAGTGAGCTGAGAATTTCAATGGCCGTTCGAATCGTGGTCGTCACCCAATTGTCCCGGGCGTATTCGTAGAGGTAGATCGCCGCTCCCAAGGCAATGGGAAAGGAAATCAGCATCGCTAAAATCAAGAGATAGAAGGAATTGTAGAGTTGCACCCCAACCCCACCGCCCTTGAGAAAGGCCTTGGCGGGTGCCGTCAAAAAGTGCCAGCTCAACTGGGGAAGCCCGCTAACCAGAATATAGCCGAGCAATGCTAGGAGAATCAAGACAACCAACCCGGCAACGCCGTACAACGTCCCAATGGCAATTTTATTTTGCGTTTTTGGATTCACTATTGAAGACGCCCCTTTCGGCCGATCAGGCGAATAATGAGGTTAAAGACCAGTGACATCAGTAACAATACCAGGGCCAGTGACCACAGGGCATTGTTTTGTAGGGAGCCCATAACGGTGTTTCCGATCCCCGTGGTTAATACGGAGGTCAGTGTTGCCGCCGGATCCACTAGGCTCCCCGGCATGAGCGCCGCGTTCCCGATAACCATTTGAACGGCCAGTGCTTCACCAAAGGCCCGCGCCATCCCGAAAACAACGGCGGTCATGAGGCCTGGTGTGGCGGCCCGCAAAACCACCTTGTAGATGGTCTGCCACTGCGTCGCCCCGAGCGCCAGTGAGGCTTCCCGGTAGTACCGTGGAACCGCTCGCAAGGCATCCACACTCATTGAGGTCACGGTCGGCAGAATCATGACGAAGAGCACACAGGTTCCGGAGAGAATCCCGAACCCACTGCCCCCAAAGATTGCTCGTGTCGCCGGTACGACCACTGAGAGACCGATAAACCCATAAACCACGGAGGGAATCCCCACCAGCAGTTCCGTCACGGGTTGGAGAATCTTAGCCCCCTTGTTTGGTGAAATCTCGTTCATAAACACCGCCGTTCCAATCGCAAACGGTGTGGCCACAATGGCCGAAAGAATTGTGATGAGAAATGACCCGACAATCATGGGTAGCGCGCCAACTTCAGGCTTCCCATTGGCATCCGTGATGCCCGGATTCCATTTCTTCTCCGTCAAGAAATCCCAGAGATTGACGTGATTACTGGTAAAGGTCGCAATCCCTTTGGACGCAACGAAACCGATAATCCCCACAACCACCGCGACGATCAGGAGTAAAGCTGAGAAACTCACAACCTTGCCCCAGATTTCCAACTTGGCGGCCTTGGAGTGCCGCTTGAGTTGTTTTTCTAATTGTTGGGTTGTTTTCATGACTTGCCACCTTCCAGTCGTGTGACGTTGCCGTGGACGTCCCGTTCAACCTTCATTTGATCCGGTGACAGGTAACCCAATTGGCGCACCAGCGTCTTTTGAATCGCTGGTGATTGAACGTACTGAATGAACCGCTGGGTTAAGCCGTGCGGTTGACCCTTGGTATAGAGGTGTTCGTAAGACCAGATACGCCACCGATTGGTTTTCACATTGGCTTCGATTGGCTTGATACCATTTAGACTGAGCGATTGAACGGTCGAATTCACATAGGAAAAGGCCACGTAGCTAATTGCCCCGGGAGTCGTCGCCACGATCTGACGAACCATCCCCGAAGAATCCTGTTCTTGAGCGGTCTTGGAACGGTGATTAGTCAACCCAAATTGTTCGAAGGTCGCCCGCGTACCACTTCCTTGCGCCCGGTTAATCAACACGACTGGCACGTTGGCTCCGCCGAGTTCACGCCAATTGGTGACTTGGCCGGTAAAGACTTGAATGAGTTGTTGGGTCGTTAAATTTTTTAGTCCAATTTTGCGGTTAATGATGGGTGTAATCCCGACGACAGCGACTCGGTGGTCGATCAAGGCGGCGGCTTTGATCCCCTTCTGTTCGCCGGCAAAGAGGTCGGAATTTCCAATCTGGACGGCCCCCTCTTGAATCTGGCTGAGACCGGTCCCGGTTCCCCCACCCTGGACGTTGATAAACGTGCCTAGGTGTTCGCCCGTATATTGTTCTCCAGCCGCTTCCACCAAGGGTTGCAGTGCCGTTGACCCGACTGCGGTGATGGATTCACCAGCATGACTGACCTGTCGCGTTTGGTAGGCAAAGATTCCCAGAGCCACAATAATCACGGCTCCGATGGCTTGCCACCAGTGTTTTTTCGACATTTCACTAACCTCCTACTAGCCAAGCGTCACGGCTCGACCTTACAAAAGTCAGTATACCGAATCAATGTAAATGTCTCGTAGCCGTATTGTAAAGGTTGTGTAAATGTAACCCGATGTTGAAAAATTGCGGGTCAAACCAGCCCGCCCAGTAGTCAATTAAGGCGATCAAAAAAGGCCTGACTGGGTGTCAGGTCTCGTTTAGGCGTTATCTGTATTTGGTGTATCATCAACTGGAGCTATCGTCACTGGGAAGGTCAAGATGACCGTGGTTCCGACGCCCAGCTGACTTTGTAGATTGATTTTACCATTGAGTGACTGCACGAGCTCACGGACAATGGCCAAGCCTAGGCCACTCCCACTAACCAACTGATTGGAATGCGACACATCGGCCCGGTAGAAGCGCTCAAAGACTCTGAGCTGATCCTGGGGACCAATGCCGATTCCCGTGTCGGCAATCGTGAGCGTCCAATTCTGGGGTGTTTGCGCCAGGGTGAGCGTGACGGTACCACCCGGACGATTGTATTTAATGGCATTACTCATGACATTCTTCAAAATCTGATCGAGCTTGCGCTGATCGGTCACGGCCATAAAGGCCGAATCAACCTGGTTAACTAGTGTGACCTGATTAACCTGAGCCAACGGTGCCAGCAGCGTCACCTGCGTGGCAATCTGTTGACCCACCGGCACCATGCTGACCTCGACCGCGTTCCCCGATTCAAGATGGGAGATCGTCAGAACATCGTTGATCAGTTCCACCAAACGTTCACTCTGCTGATCGATGATGTGCAAGAACTCCGAGCGTTTCTCGGGATCGTTCTGCGCCCCGGCTAAGAGTGTCTTGGCAAAACCCGAGATCGCGGTCACTGGCGTCTTCAATTCGTGTGAGGCATTGGAGACAAAGTCCATTTGCATCTGTTCCACGGCGTAGACTTCCGTCACATCGTAGAGCAACACCAGAACTTGAAAGTAGTCCTGAGACGTTGCCGTGTAGATGGCTCGGGCATCAACCGTGCGATCATTAACCTTCAACACATGCTGTTGGGTCTGGCGTTCCGTCAAAGCGGAATTGATCAGACTGGCTAACTCAAATTGCTGCACGTCTTGAGTAAATGGATGACGCCGTGGCGAGATCTTGTGCTGTAAAAACTGCTCCATCGCCGGATTGGCCAATTCTACCTTGCGGTAACGGTCAATCACCATGACCCCGATTGGCAGGTAATCCAGTAACGTGGCAAATTCTTGGTTCTGCCCCGCCATCTGTCGCTGAATTTTACGTTGATGCGTCTGCAGATAATTAATCTGCAAGGCCAACTGTTGAAAGGGATCGTGCGGCGAGAGGAGCACGTGGGCTGGTTCCTCTTCGTGACGAATCCCCTCCACTTTCTTGGTGAGAATTCCAATACGCTGATCGGCCCAACGAAGCCCAAAGGCGATTCCGACGGCTTCAAGCAGTCCAATCAGCCAGGCCACGATCCAAGCGCTGGTCAGACTAGCAGGTTGGACCAACGCGACCATGACACTGTTGGCCAGGCCACAGATCAGCCACACGCCAATGAACCGTCTCATGGTTGCGCCTCAAACGTATAGCCAAACCCACGAACCGTTCGTAGAAGCGTTGGATGTTTGGGATCACGTTCAATTTTTTCGCGCAGATGGGACACATGAATGTCCACCATCCGCGTTTGCCCACTGTAATCGAAGCCCCAGACGCCTTCCAGTAACTGTTCACGGCTCCAGACCTTGCCGGGCCGTTTCGCAAAGAACAATAACAGTTCGAATTCTTTAGGGGTCAAATCAATCAAACGGTCATCCCGTTTAACCTGAAATTTATCCTGGTCGATCGTGAGATCGCCAACCTGTAAGAGGTTACCGGCTGGCCGTGTGCCCGTCTGTGGCTGATCATTTTCATCATGATAGCGGCGCATGACGGCCTTCATTCGGGCAATAACCTCGCGGGGACTAAAGGGTTTCGTGATGTAATCATCCGCCCCTAGTTCAAGGCCAAAGACCGTGTCAAATTCACTAGTCTTCGCAGTAATCATAATAATCGGCGTGCTAACCTTTTCCTGACGTAACTTTTTCGTCACTTCAACCCCATCTAACTTGGGCAACATCAGATCCAAGAGGATCACGTCGAACCGTTCGTGAAGGGCCAGATTCAAGGCCTGTTCACCGTCAATCGCGGTCACCACTTGATAACCCGCCTGTTCGAGGTTGTACTGTAGTAAGGTAACAATCGCTGGTTCATCATCTACGACTAGGACTCTGCTCATGGGTTATCCCTCCAGATCTCGAAAGAGTACAATACCAATTTCATGGGGCGCACCTGAATAGATGGCCGTTTCGGTCATTTTAAGTTCGCCATTCATATCGCGCACCCGTAAGTGGCAATAGGCGGAGTTAGCCAATAAGGCTTCGTAAAAGCTTGTTTCACTGTTAATCGGGCGATGGTTACATTCAAGAATAATGTCTCCCGCCGCCAGATCCAGCTTGGCCGCGGGCGTTCCTGGCCGAATTGCCAAGACCCGTACCCCGTCATCAACCTGAGAATACCAGAATTGTTGACGCTCATCATAGTGTTTAGCTTGCCAAAGAACGAGTGCATAACCAACTAACAGTAAAATTAATAGAATAGGCGTCATTGTTGGCCATAAGAAACTAGCGCCAAGGAAAATAGCAGCCACGACACCTAGCCAGACGAATTTTGTCGCTAACCGTTGATAAACGTCACGCGGCGCCTGACGGAACACCGTGAATCGTAGCCCTAAGACTAATGGCAAAACCAGAATGGCAAAGCTCTGACCGTGTAAATGAACGACTGGCCAGAAAGCCCATTGGCTGGTGAACCAGTCACCAGGAACCAAGGTCACCATAGGTAAAATCAAGAATTCACGCCAAGGATAACCAGCAATTCGTTTTCCCCGTTGCTTCGCATAGATTCGGGGACTCACAAAACGTCCCCCGTAATGTGCGACCCAATGGCCCATTAACAGGAAGAACAGAACGCCTAGCCACAGATAATTCTGAGCCCCGACGCCTTGCCAAGTCAGCCCGACTGAATCCAGGCTGAATGAATTTGTTATGTATGATCCGCTCCAAACTGTGACGACAGTGGCCACCACAATCAGGGTCAGCGGGAGAATCGTCGTTGGCAGAACGATCAGCGTGACTAATGCCAAAGCCTCATAAACCAAAATCCAAACAACCGGTAGGCTAAAGCCGACCAGAATATTGACCAGAGAAAGCCCCACCCCCAACAAAAGCCCCTGTGTGAGCATATGGCGTAATTCAAAGTGATCACTATAGACAGCACTCCCAAAATCCTTGCGTTCCTGCTTGATACGTGCGCGACTCACCAGCCATAACCGCAAGACTGCCAGCCAAACTAACGGCTGTAAAAGATAACTGCCACATGCTATCAACGTTCGCATGTCATCGACACCTTTCCTGAAAAAATAACTGTCACCAGTATAGCATGAAACAAAAACAGGCAACACGACATTCGTGTTACCCGCCCAAAGGTTCTTGATTTAGAACAATTACCAGTTATGACTGGTGTTGTGGACGGCCGCCTGCGGCTGCCAGGGATTACGCCTGCTGTGGGGACGCTTCAGCCCTTTGGGCTTCTCGCTCGATTTGAAGCCCCGCCAGAAACGCGGGTCTTCAAAGTCGCCCGTGGTGTAAGGCCGAGAAAACCACTCGGTCTTACACCACCTCCACGGCCGGCTCCATCCCTGGCCTCCTCCGGCTAAGGTAGAACACTGCCACAACTGAAGTTAAGCTGCTGTTTTTTCTCCCTTTGCACAAACATAATGTCCTAATCTAATCAGCTAAACTAAAAATGGTAGCCATCACCCACTTGTTACTTGGCGATAGCTACCATAATTTTGTTGTTTTGAAGACTATGAATCTTACTCCGCCAACTTAGCGGGTATCACCTAGTTGGCGCCACAGATCCACTATCTAAGCCGTGAGGTCGCCGGTTATGGGCTCAGGCGCGTCGTTCTCCTTAGTCAGTGAGTAGATTTCTCACCGTTCCAGCCCATAACCGGCGACCGGTAAGGCGCATCCTACTACCAGGTTGCCCATCACTTTAGCTTGATCACTGCCGCAATCTATTGAGGATTCTTCTGGCTCAATTGCCATTGCAGATAGGCATCGATAAACGGATCGAGATCGCCATCCATGACGGCCTGACCATTCCCAGTTTCGTAGTTGGTCCGATGGTCCTTCACCATGGTATAGGGATGGAAGACATAGGAACGAATCTGTGACCCCCAACCAATATCCAGTTGTTCGCCTTCGATGGCTGCCTTTTCCTGAGCTTTCTTTTCTTCTTCCCGTTCATACAACTTGGCCCGCAACATAGCCAAGGCCGTTTGCCGGTTTTGAAGTTGAGATCGTTGGGCCTGACTCTGGGTGACGATCCCCGTTGGCAAATGGGTAATCCGCACCGCTGACGAGGTCTTGTTGACGTGCTGACCCCCCGCACCGGAAGCCCGATAAACGTCGACCTTCAAGTCTGCCGGATTAATCTCAACATCCACCGTCTCGTCTAGCTCTGGCAAGACGTCGACTGACGCGAACGACGTGTGGCGTCGACCGGCTGAATCAAATGGTGAGATCCGCACCAACCGGTGAACCCCCTTCTCGGAACGCAGGTAGCCATAGGCATTGCGTCCGGAAATCAAGAGCGTAGCACTCCCGAGTCCAGCAACATCCCCAGCCTGATAATCCAAGATGGTCACCTGGAAGTGGTGCTGTTCTGCCCAACGGGTATACATCCGCATTAACATGGAGCCCCAATCCTGAGATTCCGTTCCCCCGGCACCTGGATGAATTTCTAAGATAGCGTTGTTTCGGTCGTAACGTTGATTTAATAACAGGTTCAACCGATACTGACGCAAGGCATCCTCAGCCTTGGTGTAGTTCTGGCCGAACTCTGCCTGCATATCGGCATCCGGTTCCTCTTGGAGTAACTCAACCGCCACTTCCAGATCGGCAACCTGATCGCGCAAGGCTTCGAACTCACTGACCTTTCCCTTCATTTCGTTGGTTTCGTCAATCAGTTTTTGGGCAGCATTCGCGTCGTCCCAGAACCCTGGCTGGGCCATCTGTGCCTCGTTAACGCTGATGCTCTCGTTCAGGGCATCGAAGTCAAAGTGACCCCCTAAAGCCGTCGAGTTGTTCCTGCATGGCCGCAATGTTCCGTTTTGCATCGCTTAAGTCCATTTTGTTTGGCTCCTTTGGTAAATAGATTTTGTCTGGTTTGTTAACCTTGTGGAAACGTGCACTCATGGGAAGCCAGCTCCGTTTAACCCTGCCAAGCCCAAAATCCCACCCCGGGATTTTCAGCTTAGCGATGTTAATACTCGCCGACTAACCGTCCATGAGCACACTCTTTTAAAAAAAACGAGGCCGGAATCTCTTCCCGCCTCGCCAGTTCCCGATTATCGGGTAATATTTTGTCTAATTTCTGACTTCATGAACAACCGGGTGGCATCGTAATCGATATCTGAAATCATTTCTTCAAACATCCGGAAACCATCTTGTTGGTATTCAACCAGTGGGTTCAATTGACCGTAACCCCGTAAACCGATTGATTGACGTAATTGATCCATCGCATCAATATGATCGGTCCAGTGAGAATCAACAACTCGCAGAAGCACAACCTTTTCGAATTCCAGCATTTGAGCAGGATCGTAGAGTTGCTTTTCCTTTTCGGCGTAAACACTTTCAGCTAAGCCCATGAAGAAGGCTTTGATCTCGTCAGCGGATTTGTCCTTCAGGTCAGCGAGGCTGATCTTGTCGGGAGAAACCATGGCTGAAATTCCGAAATCAAGTAACGTATCCAAATCCCAATCAGACTTGTCGCCTTGCGTGTGTAAGTTAACCACACGGTCAACGGTCCGCTTGATCATTGGCATCAGAACCCACTTCAGTGAGTCGCTTTGGTTGATGACTTCGTTACGTTCACCGTAGATCACGTCACGTTGTTGTCGCATAACGTCATCGTACTGCAGAACGTTCTTACGCGAGTCGTAGTTATTCCCTTCGACTCGTTTCTGAGCGGATTCAACTTGCTTGGTGATCATCCGACTCCGAATAACAGCGTCTTCACCCTCAACGTTCATCCGTTCCAAGAAGCCCTTAACACGGTCAGAACCGAATCGACGCATCAAGTCATCTTCCAGAGACAGGTAGAACTGCGTCATACCAGGATCCCCTTGACGACCGGAACGTCCACGAAGTTGGTTATCAATCCGCCGAGACTCGTGACGTTCAGTCCCGATAACGGCTAACCCACCAATTTCAACCACGCCGGGTCCCAATTTAATATCGGTCCCCCGCCCAGCCATGTTGGTGGCGATGGTAACGGCCCCGCGTTGACCGGCATTCTGAATGATGTCGGCTTCCTTGGCATGATTCTTCGCGTTCAAGACCACGTGCGGAATCTTTTCCTGGTCGAGTCGTTCTGACAAGTATTCGGACGTTTCAACGGCAACGGTCCCGATTAACATCGGTTGACCCTTGGCGTGTAACGTCTTGATCTCAGTCACAACGGCATCGAACTTGGATTCCAAGGTTGGATACAACAGGTCAGGTTGGTCAACCCGGACAACCGGTTTGTTGGTTGGCACGGAAACAACTTCCATGTTGTAAATTTCTCGGAATTCTTCGGCTTCGGTCTTCGCCGTCCCCGTCATCCCGGAAAGCTTCTTGTACATCCGGAATAAGTTTTGGTAGGTGATGTTGGCCATCGTCTTGGTTTCTTCTTGAATCTCAACGCCTTCCTTGGCTTCAATCGCTTGGTGCAAGCCATCGGAGTAGCGCCGACCATCCATAACCCGTCCAGTAAACGAGTCAACGATGAGGACTTCCCCTTCTTGAACCACGTAATCTTTATCACGCAACATGATGTAGTTAGCCCGTAAGGCTTGGTCCATGTGGTGAGTCAAGGCCGTGTTATCGGTATCGTAGAGGTTCTTCAGATTGAAGTACTTTTCAGCCTTTTCAATCCCTGTATCAGTCAAGGCAACCGTCTTAGATTCCAAATCAATCTTAAAGTCGTCTTCTTCATGCAGGGTCTTAGCAAACCGGTCTACTCGTTGGTACAAAGCACTCGTACCTTCGGATTGACCAGAAATGATCAGTGGCGTCCGGGCTTCATCAATTAAGATGGAGTCCACTTCGTCGACAATGGCGAAGTTCAAAGGACGTTGAACCATATCTTCTTTGTAGACCACCATGTTATCCCGCAGGTAATCGAACCCGATTTCCCCGTTAGTGGAATAAGTGATGTCGGCCAAGTAAGCTTCCCGCTTTTCTTCGGAAGACTTTTCGGCAGAGTTCAAACCAACCGTCAAGCCCATCCAGTTGTACAGTTCACCCATTTCAGTGGCATCACGTGCAGACAAGTATTCGTTAACCGTCACAACGTGAACCCCTTTGCCAGCTAAGGCATTCAGGTAGACTGGCATCGTTGCGGTCAAGGTTTTCCCTTCACCGGTCTTCATTTCGGCAATGTTACCTTCGTGAAGGACAATCCCACCCATGATTTGGACGTGGAATGGATAGAGGCCGAGGACCCGCTTCGCACCTTCACGAATAGCAGCGAAGGCCTCTGGCAATAAATCATCCAAGGTTTCGCCGTCTTGATAGCGCTGTTTAAATTCTGGCGTTTTAGCTTTCAGGTCTTCATCTGACAGCTTTGCGTAATCGTCAGCGTAAGCGCCAACTTCATCCGCTAATTTACTTAGGCGTCGTAAAGTCCGTCGATCACTTTCGACCCATCGTTTCAAAATATTTGGCATGTGAGAATTCCCTTCAGTACTTTTATAAGTCTATTTAAAGTTACCTATTTCTTGGCAATAAATCAACCTACATTTTAACACTAACCAAGGCAAGATGAAACTTTTCTACCCATCTAGCGAATGATGAAAGCGAATTCTTTGCGTGCTGAGACTAAAAAAGCACCGCCTAGGCGGTACTTCGTTAGTTAGTCAACATTATTGGTCGTCGGCTTCAATCAAACCATAACGGCCGTCGTTGCGGCGGTAGACAATGCTGATCCCATTGGTTTCAGCATCCTCGTAGATAAAGAAGTCGTGGCCTAACATGTCCATTTGCAGAACAGCTTCTTCATTATCCATTGGCTTTAACGAAACGCGTTTAGTCCGGACAACCTCGAGCTCGTTACTTTCAGCTGGTTCTTCCGCAGCCTCTGAAGCGAAATCAAGATGCTTGTAGCCTTTTTCCCGAGACTTACGGTTAACTTTGGTCTTGTACTTGCGAATTTGACGTTCCAGCTTGTCAGTAACCAGGTCAACACTTGCATATAAGTCCGGAGAGGTTTCCTCCGCCCGTAATGTCAAGTATGGGAGTGGGATTGTTACTTCAACCTTCGCTGTCTTGTTTTGGTAGACCTTCAGGTTGACATGCGCAATTGCCTCAACTTTGTTGTCGAAATATTTCTCCAACTTGCTGATACGCTTTTCAACGTAATCCCGTATTGCGTCAGTAACTTCGATGTTTTCACCACGAATATTAAATGTGAGCATAAAACTTCTCTCCCTTCAGCCAAGAGATTGCTTGGCTTGCTCAGCACTAGAAGGACCACTCTTCTAATATGCTTTGCTTACATTTATTATAATAGAAAGCCTTCTCATAAACAATTAATCTTGTCATTTTTATCGACGCTTAACGCGCTAAAGTCAGGCTAGTAACCGCTTTCGCACCGCCTAAATAAATTTGCTGAGCCGCATGTCTCAGGGTTCGTCCCGTCGTGTACACGTCATCCAGTAGTAAAACACGTTGGTTGACTAAAAGGTCACTAGCCCCAGTGACCAATTCAAACGGTTGGGGCGTCAGGAGACGTTCCTGTCGGGTCTTGGCCGACTGCGGCCGATCCTTGTGGGTTGCGGTGACGGCCAGTGCTTGCTGAAAATGTTGGCCCGTCAACCAGCCCGTCACCTGGTTGAACCCCCGGGTCTGCCAAGTTCGCTCATCAATAGGAATCGGAACCAAGATATCATAGTCCATCCGGTCCAAGGCTGTCCTTAACGCCGCTTGCAGGCCCAAGCGCAACCGATAATCCCCCTGAAATTTGTATTGTTGCATGTAGGCCTTCATCCCCGCATCATAGCGATACACGGCGCGATTATAGAGACTATCCTGCCAGCGTCGACAATCTCGGCAGACTTCAACGGTGGTCTGTTGCCGACCACACTGCGGACAATGCTGCGGACTAATCGGCGTCAAACGGTCACGACAAGTCTTACACAGCGCCGGTTGTGGCAATGGCCGCCATTGCCAAATCATGGTCACCGTTATGGCCGGAGCAAACGCTCGGCCACACCACACACAGGTTAACATGGTCGTCCCCCCTGACGCCGACCCTGCCGATTCAGACGGGTGATCATCGCGCGGGCGCGTTGGACATGCCGGGCATTGCTATGACAGCAGGCCAGAACCTGCCCACCGGGATCACTGGCCAGTCGGCCAACCCGCCCGGCAATCTGGACCAAGGCTGCCGTCGAGAATACCGGGTCATCCGCCCCCAAGATGGCCACGGCTACCTTAGGAAACGTGACCCCTCGCTCCAAAATGGTCGTTGTTAACAGGAAATGATAGTGACCTTCCCGAAACGCCTGAACCTTGGCCTGCCGATCAGGATCGGCGGCATGAACCGTGGTTCCACCACTCAGGCCAGCCTGCATGAGCACCGCCATAACCACCGGCAGATCGGCCACGTGCGGCACAAAAACTAAAAATGGTCGCCGAGTCGTCCACCAAAGACGGAGCTGACGTTGCAATCCGGCTGGAAGCCGGCCTCGCCGCAACTGTTGGCGCCACCGCCAACTGATCTTGAGCTGAAGCCGTGGCAACAGATAGCCATGATAACGCAGTGGCAAATAGGTGACGGCTAGTTTTCTCTGCTTAATCTCCCGTTGCAGGCGTTCTCCGGGCGTTGCGGTCAGATACAGGCAACTCCCCTGCGCCTTCTGTGCGCGGTCAATGGCGACCTGTAGCATCGGACTGGTGGCTAAGGGAAAAGCGTCGACCTCATCCACAATAATCCAGTCGAACGCCTGATCGAACCGCAACAATTGATGGGTCGTACAGATCGTCAGCTGGCAATAATGATACGGCACTGGTTGCCCACCATAGAGCACACACTGCTCGACCCCACCGAAATCACGTTGCAGACGCGGGGCAAGCTCCAAGCAAACGTCAATTCGAGGAGAGACCCACGCCACCCGCCATCCTCGAGCTAACGCATCGGCCAAGGCCGGATAGACAATCTCAGTCTTGCCGGCTCCGGTCACTGCCCACAAGAGTTGCCGCTGGCCGCCTAACGCGTGTTTTCGGACGGCTTGGGCCGCCTGCATTTGCAAGGGACTGAGCTGTCCGTGCCAAGTCAGGCCTCCCGCCACCAATCGCGCAAACCGGTTCGGTTCCGGAATAGTGTATAATCGATCCCGAGAGGTCAACCGACCCAATTGGAGGCAGGTGCGACAATACCAGTCCCCATTTGGCAAGCGATCGGTTGCCGCAATCCATTGGTTACAACGTTGGCACTGCCAGCGTTGACCGACTGCCGCAATCGCGTGACTAGTCACCATACCCGGAGCTCCCGGGAGTGGTACCGGCGATCGGCGACCAAATAAATCTGAAAAGGCTGTCATTTGTCATCCCTCCTAGTCATTCAAGGATAACTCCGTAATCGACAGCGTAAAATTTGTAAAGGATGGTTATTTTATGGAAACTGATTACCTCACCATCAAAGAAGCTGGCCAACACGAGCTAGAAATCAAAAAATCTCGATTTATCGCCGACGTTGGCCGTGTCACCACTGAGGAAGAGGCTCAAGCCTTTATCGCCGGTGTGATCGGTCGTGAACCCAAGGCGACTCACCATTGTTGGGCCTACGTTTTGGGCGAACACGATGAAATCCAACGGGAAAGTGACAACGGTGAACCCTCTGGAACCGCTGGCGTGCCGATCCTAACTGTGCTCAAGCGCAACGAGCTCCACAACGCCATCACCGTCGTCACGCGGTACTTTGGCGGGATCAAACTCGGCGCGGGTGGTTTAATCCGCGCTTACAGCAATGCCACCTCCACGGGTGTCGAAGCCACCGGTGTGGTCAGACTCGTCAGACAGCGTGAGCTCACCCTCACCGTGTCTTACCCCCTCTACGACCGTTTGGCCCACTACCTAACTGAGAACGCCATCAGCGTGCTAGACACGGCCTATACCGATGCTGTGGCAGTGACCATCGCCGTTGACCTCGATGCCGTGACTACGACTCAGGAGGCCATTACCAATCTGCTCAGCAACCAATTCACGGTTAAGGAGGGCCCCGTGGCCTATCACGAGGTTCCTGTTGAGATTCATGCCAGCAATCGTTAACGCTTAGGAAAATTGTGACAAAAGCGGTCAGTCAATGTGCACGCTTGGACTATACCCGTTCGGATCATAAAAAAGGACTCGAATCT
The DNA here is from genome assembly GCF_001437125.1 of Levilactobacillus paucivorans. GTDB lineage: Bacteria > Bacillota > Bacilli > Lactobacillales > Lactobacillaceae > Levilactobacillus > Levilactobacillus paucivorans. The sequence goes on from NZ_JQCA01000074.1 coordinate 48,302, forward strand.
TTGCGGATTCGAGTCCTTTCGTCTATCGTCAACTTCCCTAATCGGAATTTTTTGACGTCAACTTTTTAACAATGTGATTGATCCAGTGTAGCAATGGCTGTCGATCGGAACCGACCAGCCCAATGGCTTCCACGAAGAGTTCCAACCCAATTAGGATGGCAATGGTCAGAAGGACCGACCCCCAGATCGTAGATAGCGGATAGAGCAAGGAAATAAAGGAAAAAATTAGGGCAATTCCGTAGATGACCAGCACCGTTTGCCGATGGGTCAGGCCCAACTGCATCAATCGGTGATGTAGATGGTGTTTATCGGCGTGCGAGATTGGTTGCTTGTTCAAGATCCGTCGAATCATGGCGTAAACCGTATCGGTAATCGGCACCCCCAGAATAATCACGGGGATAATCACGGAGATAAATGTCACGTTTTTCAACCCATACAGGGAGAAACAGGCAATCATGAACCCGATAAACTGGGCCCCCGTGTCTCCCAGATAAATGCGTGCTGGGAAGAAGTTGTACGGCAGGAACCCGACCATAGCGGCGACTAAGGCGAAAATCATGATAGCCACCCAGGTGTTGGCCACGTTGAGGAAGAAGAGACCCGTGATCCCCGTCGTGGTTAACGCAATGATGGAAACCCCCGTTGCCAACCCGTCAAGGCCATCGATCAGGTTGATGGCGTTAATAATCGCCACAATCCAGATCAACGTAATGGGTAAGGCCAACCAGCCGAAATGCCAAACACCGACAAAGGGTAACGTCAGGTAACGCATCCGCACACCGGCAACAAAATAAACTTCTAAGGCCGCCAAGGTTTGAAACATCACCTTTTGCCGCGGCCGCAATTCAAAGACATCATCGATCATCCCGCCGGCAACGATAATACATTCCCCACCGAACAATCCCCAGAGCTGCTGCGTTGGCATCTGATCGCGGAGTAGAAACATGGTCGAGAAGGTGAAGGCAATGAAAATTGCCAAGCCACCCAATGTGGGCATGGGCACCTTGTTGACGCGTCGCTGATTTGGTTTATCCACCGCACCAATTTGAAACGCAAGGCGGCGTACAAACGGCGTTAGGACTGCGGAGATAATCATGGTAGCGAATAAGCTAACAATAATCTCAAATTTCATAAAGTGTCCTCTTTCTTTTCTATCGGTTCTTTTGCTAATTATACAAATCTCACAAATCAAACACAACCGCCTTTTAGGGTTGCCACCGAACCTTACGGAAGATTTAAGCGGTGCCATTATTCACAAACTCATGAAATCAGTTTCATAAATCAAATAATCTGCCGCGCGACATTCTCCTTCACCCTTCTGGGCAATCTTTGTGCCCACGGGATTCCGCAAGTGCAACGATTCCGAATCACTCGTGCCACAAATAATTTGATGGGCCTTGTGAAAAAACGATTCAACTGCCACGATAACTGCCATTAACTGGCCCAAACAATTTCCTTAGAACCGGATCAAAAAAACGGTGAACCTTCCTGGCAGAAGGCCCACCGCCGGGTATTGGGGCCACCGAGGAAGCTCCTCGGCACCGCAACTACTCTTTTAAGTGATAGTTATAAGTTGATACAATAATATTTTCACGTGAGTTCAGCGTTGCCCGCAGACGTAAGGCCGTCTGGTTATGCAACACATTTTGCCAAGGATGCCGTGGCACGAATTGCGGTACCAGCACGGTGGTCGTAAAGTTTCGTTCGGCCGCCCGCTTAGCAATCACATCACAGAACCGCAACGTTGGCGTCGCGATGGACCGGTAAGAGGAGTGGATATCCACAAATCGAATGTCTGGGAATTCTTCCTTGAATTCCTGAGCAGTCTTGTGTTCCTTCTGTGGATTTTCATCGAAGGACACGTGCATCGCAATGACGTAATCTCCGATAGACCGGGCGTAATTGATGGCCCCCGTCGTCACTCGGGTGATGTTGCTGACCAAGACAATAACCGTGGCCCCATCATACTCGTGAACTTCGGCCTTGGCCTTTGCGGCTACCCGCAACTGCTTAGCCACCTTGCCATAGTGCTCGTGAATGCGGTAGAACAACCGTAGAATCAGTGGCATGATGATCAGGTACGGCCAAATATTGCCGAAACGCGTGATCAAGAGGAAGGTCACTAAGACCACAGAGATTAATGCCCCCACAAAGTTAATGAAAGCTTTCCCTTGCCAGAAGCCTTCACGGGTTCTAAACCAGTGAATAATCATCCCAGATTGCGATAACGTAAATGGCACGAACACCCCAATGGCATACAGTGGAATCAATAACGTCGTTTGCCCATGGAAGATGAAGATTAAGGCAATCGCACCCAGTGCCAATGAGATAATCCCGTTGGAATAACCCAACCGGTCTCCTCGGTCCAGGTAGGCGTGGGGCAGGAACTTATCTTTAGCCAAGTTATAGGCCAGAATTGGAAACGCTGAGAATCCGGTATTAGCGGCGACAGCTAAAATTAAGGCCGTAGATAATTGGAAAAGATAATAAATGACGCCATGGCCGAAAACGTTGGTTCCAATTTGTGAAAGCACCGTTTGACTAGCTTGTGGTCGAATACCCATGTAGTAACTCATGAAGGTAATCCCACCAAAGAAGATCGCCAAGATGGTTGCCATGATGGCCAACGTTGCGGCCGCGTTATGACTCTTAGGCTTCTTAAAGTTTGGCACCGCGTTACTGATGGCTTCAACCCCGGTCAGTGACGATGACCCAGAGGAGAACGCCCGGAAGAACAGCAGCAACGTCATCCCCGAAACTGTGCCCCCTACCGGTGCCGCAGCATGGTAGGTGATGTTCCCAGTGACGATATTATAGAAACCGACAGCAATCATGATGAAGATCATGGCAATGAAGAAGTACACTGGCAACGTTAAGAACGCCGCCGATTCACGCATACCTCGAAGGTTCATTAACATAATCCCAACAACGATTAATACCGAGACCAATACGGAATACTTCGACAGACCAGGAATAGCCGACGTGATCGCTTCAGTTCCGGAGGTCGTAGAAACGGCCACCGTTAACATGTAGTCGACCAGTAATGATCCACCCGCGACTAATCCCGCACCTTCACCCCAGTTGGTGCTGGCAACCACATAGGCCCCACCACCGGAAGGATAAGCATGAATAATTTGCTGGTAAGAAAGCGTAATCGCAAATAACAGAACTAAAACCAATGCCGCAACGTATAATTGATACATCATGGCCGCTGCGGATAAGGTGATCAGAACTGTAGTGATTTGCTCAGTACCATATGCCACAGAGGATAGAGCATCGGATGACAGTAAGGCTAATGCCTTAAACTTGGTCAACGCTTGACCGCCCTCGTCCATGGTTTTTAGAGGTTTCCCAATTAAAACCCGCTTTAAATAATGCCACATGACTAGTTACTCCTTATCTCCATAAATAATGAAAACGGGTCAAAACCCGCTTAAGATGCTTGATTTATTGAAGTTCAAGTGCAGACGTAATTCTACTACAACTGTCTAAACATTACCACAATTACCGCAGTTAGCAACCGCAAATAGTGGTAGACGAACTTCCCCATTATCCGGCAACCTTTGCTGGAAATAAAGCCTTGATTTTATTCAAATTATGTTGCTGGTCTTCGGGAACTTTTCTGGTATCGGTTTCATTGCCGTGGCATCTGACAAGTCGTGGTCGAATCGTACACCCTGTTTCCCGTCAATAGTTGTGGCTAATCATTGTTAAACCGCTTACAAAACTGGTTGATTATTTATCAACTTATTATCGTTTTATAGTATGCTAGGACCAAAGAAAGAAGTGTTTTGAGATGTCAACTCTAATCAATGGGGTCACCTTTTTTCAAAATAATCTAGTGGCGACCCACTCACATCGTAGCCAAACTGTGCCGTTTACGCCGGAACTTGCCGATTTTCTAACGGCCCGACACATCTATACTCGTTCGCGACATCCAGGAAGCCACCGCATTCACTCTCTGCGGCCCGTTCGGCTCCCCGTTAACCTCCAGATCGAGCCTTACAGCCAGTTCCTATTTGGCCGCCATTTCTTTAGTATGGGGGCCTTTAGCTCCACCAATAGTAATCTTCCAGTCAACACGATAATCGGTCGCTACTCATCCATTGCCACCAACGTCACTCGCATGCAGGGCAGTCACCCGACAACCCGTTTCACAACATCCATGCTCACTTACGATGACCGGGTCACGGCCTTCAACGACTACTTAGGTACCACCGAAAACACCTTTGAACGCAAACCCAGTCCGGTTCACAACGGGGGGCCGATTGTGATCGGCAACGACGTCTGGATTGGCCAGGATGTCCGCTTCACCCCGGCCGGTGCTACGGTTGGAGATGGCGCTGTCATTGCCGGTGGCGCTCTGGTCACTAAGGATGTGCCAGCCTATGCCGTGGTCGGTGGTATCCCAGCACGCGTACTCAAGTACCGTTTCCCACAGGCGGTCATCGACCAACTCATCGCGCTGAAATGGTGGCAATATGGCTTCGGTGACTTCCACGGGGTGACTCCCGACGAGCCGATCGAAAGCTTCATCGACAAGATTGGCAACCTGGTCGCTACCGATGCCATCCAGCCATTTAAACCCGACAGCACAAGCTTTGACGACCTAATCGCGGCCGCTAAACAACCCGAATAACCATAAAAAGAAGCCAACCGAATGAATCGGTTGGCTTCTTTTTATTCAGCACTAGCGAACTAGCGCGTTAATTTCTACATCATGCCGCCCATTCCAGGACCGGCAGCTGGTGCGGCTGGGGCTGGGTTGTCACTAGGCTTTTCAGCCACGACAGCTTCAGTCGTCAGCAACAAGGCAGAAACGGAAGCCGCATTCTGTAAAGCAGAACGGGTAACCTTGGTTGGGTCGGTAATCCCGGCCTTAACCATGTCTTCGTACTTGTTGTCAGCAGCGTTGTACCCAATACCAGGCTTTTCACCCTTAAGGTGTTCAACAACAACTGAGCCTTCAACACCGGCATTTTCAGCGATTTGACGAACGGGTTCTTCCAAGGCACGGAGGACAATGTTAACCCCGGTCAATTCGTCGCCTTCGGCTTCAACCTTAGCCACGTCACCAATGACGTTGATTAAGGCAGTCCCACCACCAGCAACGAAGCCTTCTTCAACAGCGGCACGCGTTGCGTTCAAGGCATCTTCGATCCGGTACTTACGTTCCTTCAATTCGGTTTCGGTAGCAGCACCGACCCGAACCACAGCAACACCGCCGGCTAACTTAGCCAGACGTTCCTTCAGCTTGTCACGGTCGAAGTCAGAGGTCGTGTCATCAATTTGACCCTTGATTTCAGCAACACGTTCAGCGATTTGGTCCTTAGCACCAGCACCTTCGACAACAGTCGTGTTGTCCTTAGTGACGTTAACCTTTTGGGCTTGGCCTAATTGGTCAATCGTGGTGTCCTTCAAGTTGAGGCCTAAATCATCAGTGATGACCGTCCCACCAGTCAGGATAGCTAAGTCTTGTAATTGGGCCTTACGACGATCACCAAAGCCAGGAGCCTTGACAGCAACGACGTTAAAGGTCCCACGCATCTTGTTGAGAACCAACGTTGGCAAAGCTTCACCAGTAATATCATCGGCGATGATCAAGAGTGAACGGCTTTGTTCAACGACGGATTGTAATAATGGTAAGATGTCTTGAATGTTGGCAATCTTCTTGTCCGTAATCAGGATGTAAGGATTGTCCAGGTTAGCTTCCATCTTGTCGTTGTCGGTAACCATGTATTGTGACATGTACCCACGGTCGAACTGCATCCCTTCGACAACGTCCAAGCTGGTATCAACCCCACGGGATTCTTCAATGGTGATGACCCCGTCGTTACCAACCTTTTCCATGGCGTCGGCAATCAACTTACCCGTTTCTTGGCTAGCTGATGAAATAGAAGCGATTTGCGCAATGTCTTCCTTCGTCTTAACATCATGAGACATCTTGTGTAAGGCTTCAACAGCCGCACTCGTGGCCTTTTCAATCCCACGACGAATGCCAACAGGGTTAGCACCGGCAGTGACGTTCTTCATCCCTTCGTTAACGATGGCTTGGGTCAGAACCGTTGCAGTCGTCGTCCCATCACCAGCGATATCGTTGGTCTTGGAAGCAACTTCGGAAACTAACTTAGCGCCCATGTTTTCAAAGTGATCTTCAAGTTCAATTGCCTTAGCAATCGTCACACCATCATTGGTGATGGTTGGGTTACCGTAACTTTGTTCCAAAACAACGTTACGTCCCTTAGGTCCCAAGGTGGTCTTAACAGTATCAGCTAACTTATCTACACCAGCAAGCATCTTGCTACGTGCATCTTCAGAAAATTTCAATTCTTTAGCCATTATTCCAATTCACCTCATATTAGTTTTTATATTGTCGATTTGGTATCAGTGGGAAAGTCCTAGTCAATCACTGCGACTAAGTCCTTTTCGTGTAAAACAAGGTAAGTGTTGCCTTGGTACTTAACTTCCGTACCAGCGTACTTATCAAACAATACTCGGTCGCCAACCTTAACAGTTGGGGCCACCTTATCGCCATTGTCTAATACCCGGCCATCGCTAACAGCAACAACGTTCGCCGTTTGGGGCTTTTCTTGGGCGTTACTTGCGAGCACGATGCCGCCAACCGTCGTTTCTTCTTCTTCTGGTTGATCTAAAATGACACGGTCTCCTAATGGTTTTAACACTTAAATCCCTCCAATGAACTTACTTTTTAGCACTGTTAGCACTTGACTAACATAAGTGCTAATCACAATATCTAATATATGGTTTTTCGTTTTAAAAATCAAGGAATTTGGTAGACGAATTTTCCGAGGACACGCCCGGAGCTTACGGGCACTTGTCTTCCGGCTTTTGATTCAATTAACTCGACCCAGGCAACAAAAAAGAGCCCGGGATTTCTCCCAGACTCTTCAGTCGTCTAACCTAAGTTGTTGTAGTGTTCCAAGAAGTAGATCAACGTCTGTAATTCATTGGTCAAATCAACATTTTGAACCCGGACACCCTTAGGCACCGTGATCCGCAGTGGCGTGAAGTTTAGAATTCCCTTCACACCTCCGGCAACCGTTTCGTCCGTCACTTGTTGGGCAACGTCGGCGGGCACCGTCAAGATCGCCACTTCAATCTGCTGTTCTTCCAATTGCTTGCGCAGATCGGTCATGGGATAGATGGGCACCCCACTCTGAACGGTGTTAGCCATCGAGTCCTTCACATCAAAGGCAGCACTGATTCGCACATTGCCATCCTGATGGAAGTTGAAATTCAACAGCGCATGACCCAGGTTCCCGACCCCAATCAATGCCACACTCGTCAGGCGATCCTGGTTCAGAATTTTCTTAAAGAATTTAATTAAACTTTCAACGTCGTATCCGTAGCCTCGCTTACCCAGCGCACCAAAATACGAAAAGTCCCGGCGAATAGTGGCTGAATCTACCTTTACGGCATCTGATAATTCAGTCGATGAGACCCGGGTCTTATCCGCATCCAGTAAGATGTTCAGATAACGGTAATAAATGGGCAGTCGTTTCGCTGTCGCCCGGGGAATCTTATGTTCAGTCAAAGCTTGAAACCTCCTAATCAAAATCTCTTACCGGTGTTCACAAGCACCGGTTTTTTACGGCCTATTTGTCTGGATTGTGAAACTAACTTTCTTACAAATTATAGCATAACCACTCTCCTTGTGAAAGAATTTGCAAAAAGTTTTCACAAGTTAGTTTGGATTTCGGTCTGACTCCAGAATATGCTAAAATAGTGGGTATTAACTCAGTGAAATGAAAAAAGGAGGTTGGTTCACCGTGATACTCTTACAAGTTCAACAAGTCACCCGGCGCTTCGGGGCCAGTGTGCTCTTCGAAAACGTGAGCATGGACGTTCCCGAGCACGGTCGCGTGGCCTTAGTTGGCCGTAATGGTGCGGGGAAATCCACTCTATTGAAAATGATCGCCGGCGAAACGACACCGGACGTGGGTCAAATCACCACGAAACGAGGCCTAACCATGGGCTACCAGGCACAAAACGCCGGCCTGGCATCCACCAAGACCGTTTGGAATGAGATGCTCAGTGTCTTTACCAAGCTGATTGCCATGGAAAAACGCATGCATGAACTTGAAGCTCAGATGAGTGATCCCAACGTTACCGCCGATCAGGAGCAGTTTGCCCAGGTCTCCAGTAGCTACGATCAACTCCAACAAGACTTCAGCGACCAGAACGGTTACGGCTATCAGGCCGAAATTCGTGGCGTCCTGCATGGATTCGAATTCGATGAAGACTACTATGATAAGCCAATCAACGAACTTTCCGGCGGGCAACGAACCCAGTTGGCCCTGGCCAAACTGTTGCTAGAACGACCTGACCTGCTCATCTTAGATGAACCCACTAACCATTTGGACGTTGAAACCTTAACCTGGTTAGAAGGTTACCTGCAAGGTTATCCTGGTGCCATTCTGGTCGTTTCCCATGACCGGTACTTCCTCGATCATGTGGTCAATGACGTCTACGACATGGCTCACGGCGGGCTGGACCACTATCCCGGCAACTATTCCCACTACATCGCCGCCAAGGCTGAACGCCTTCGGTTATCCTGGAAGGAATACGACAAGCAACAGGCTGAGATCAGTAAGCTCGAGGACTTTGTGAATAAGAACATCGTCCGAGCCTCGACCACGAAACGCGCGCAGGCCCGGCGAAAACAATTGGAAAAGATGGACAAGCTTGACCGACCCGAGGGCGACGACAAGGCGGCACGTTTCAGCTTTAAGCCCCGTCGTCAAAGTGGAAACGTCGTGCTCGACGTCGTCAATGGCGCTGTGGGGTACGATGGCCATATCTTGGCGGCTCCCGTCACCCTGGATATCAAGAAACACCAGTCGGTCGCCATCGTGGGGCCTAACGGTATTGGAAAGTCCACCCTGCTCAAGACGATTCTGGGTCGTATCCCCGCCATTCAGGGCCAAATTATCTTTGGCACCGGGGTGGATACTGGGTACTACGACCAAGACCAAGCCACCTTGCATGACAAGAAGTCCGTCCTCCACGAGTTGTGGGATGACCATCCGACAACTCCTGAGGGGGATATTCGGTCGATCCTAGGTAGCTTTCTCTTCACCGGGGCCGATGTCGACAAGAGCGTTCACAGCCTGAGTGGTGGTGAACGCGCCCGCTTACTGTTGACCAAGCTCGCCCTCCGTCACGATAACTTCTTGATGCTCGACGAACCTACTAACCATTTGGACATCGACAGCCGTGAAGTCTTAGAGACCGCCTTAAATGAGTTCGACGGCACCATCCTGTTCGTTTCTCATGACCGGTACTTCATTAACCAGGTGGCCACACAGGTCGTGGAACTGAGTCCTGAAGGCACCACCCGTTACCTGGGGAACTATGACTACTATGTGGCTAAGAAGGCCGAGCAAGACGCCTATGCCGCTAAGGAGGCCGAAGAGGCTGAGGCCGCTCATCCAACAGTGACGGCCCCCAAACAAACTCAGGTAGACTACCAAGCACAAAAAGAACAGGCAAAGGCCAAACGAAAGTTAAGCCGGCAAGTGACCGCACTGGAAGACCAAATGGCCGACCTCGAACAACAGAAAACGGCCATTGAAACCGAAATGAGCCAAGAAGAGAACTTCAATGATGCCGGTAAATTGGGCGATCTGCAAGCGCAACTCACGACCATTACCACGCAACTCAGCGAAACCGAAGATTCCTGGACCGAAAAGAGTCTGGAATTGGAAGAATTCGCCGACTAATCCCGAAACATCAAGGACGACGTCGCCACTTCACTATTGTGAGGTGGTGACGTCGTCCTTTTCAATTACTTTAATTTAATTTTAGTGCTGGTAAATCCCATATAGTCAGCCTCAAGAAACTGGGCCACCCGTATAAATTGCGTGGTCAGTTGGTCGTGGTCAAATGGCCCCCAGCTAGTGACACTAAAGTGAATCTGCCCGTTTCTCAATTGATAAGTCCACTTCCCCACCACGGCGCCCTGAGCCACGATTGGGGCCCGCAGAATGCCATTCTTGGACCACAGCTGGTGCTGAATGGCCGGCGTGGCGAACCACGCCTTCTCCCGGTAACCCGTCATCGCAGCACTAAAACTAGCCGCAATCAGCGTGTCTTGTGCCACGTGATCGGTTACCTTTGCCAGCTCAGCCGACGTCATTGGATCAATCATCCATAACTGCTCGGTGTCGACCATCACGGACGTCAACTCCGGCACAACCCGTTGCCAAGCCGGCCGCACCTGACTAATCTTGATGCCTGACCATTTCACAAAGTCGGCCAAGGTCGCGGGCCCAAATCCCCGTAAGTATCGTCGGATGAGTTCTGCCGTGGCCGCCGATTGGTCTAAGAAGCTGTCTAAAATCTCTTAAGTAATAGTGCTAAAAACGCCAAAACGACCATTT
>NZ_JQCA01000075.1 GCF_001437125.1 Levilactobacillus paucivorans
TATTGTGTATAAATATTTGGTTGATTATAAGGCACCTAGGAAAACTTGACACATACTTGGGGCCTTCTTTGCTTGACCCGTTACGGGGAAAAGGCTATGCTATTGTAAACATGACGTTTTGGGGAATTGAGGAGGTCAAACTCATGCATCGAACACACCATTTAGGAATCCGTTCACTACTCGTGACTGCTGCCGCGGCGCTACTGATTACACCCGTGATCTCGACCAGCACCGTGACAGCCCATGCCGCCAGTGTGAACCCGTCATCGACGACGCTGAAGAAGTCCAAGAGCTACTACCGTAAGAATGCTCGCAAATTGGCTAAGCGCTACAAGCTCACCTATGATGCGCAATCAGCATTGAAGAAGAACGGACGTGCGACAGTTTGGATCAACACCAGTGATTCAAGTCTCAAGAGTAGTACGAAGATCGCCATGAACTATTGGAATAAAAAGCTTGGGAAGAAGGAATTTGTTCAGGGTTCAAAGAAGAACCACACCCTGACACTTTCCATCTCGAAAGCTAAGCCAACTAAGTCCGATCAGAGTGACGCTTGGTGGACGCCTGGCAAGAAGAAGCTTCAAGTTCGGTGGTCCTACTACCGTGACGAAACGCAAAACATTGCCGTTTCCATGACGAATCAACTCAATGACGCCTTCTACAAGAAGTATGCGAAGAGTATTGAGGCCAAGGCCAAAGCTAATTTAGCTGCCAAGGGTATCACGACAAGTGACGACAACTATCAAAGCCGCTTCAATAGCGAGGCCGCAGCGGTCGAAACTTCTCTGCCCGCTTATGACACCCTGAAGAAGGAAGTCAAAGGGGTCAACAGCGTGGCTAAGACTGGCCGTAAGTACGAATATGCTAGCACCGTCGCTCATGAATTGGGACACGTGCTCGGGTTGAACCACTCCCCGAAGAAGGCCGATCTTATGTACTTTGAGAGTGGCAACAGCAACGTTTACAGCTACAAGAAGGTTAAGGCTGGCTTGTCTAAATACAATCCAATCACTACAACGGATAAGAACCGGGCTAAGTTGGCATTAAAGGTCTATGCCGCTGCTCACTAAACTTAAATTTCACCGAAAGCGTGGCCGCGAGCCGCGCTTTTTTCATGGCTAAACGACCAACATTTACCGGTTCTTCACACACTAGTTGACAGTTCGATGACTTAGGCGCTGGTTAATCCCCACCAACACCATCCCCCCACACCCATCGTTTACCCGCTCCATGTCGTCCGACCTTTCAGGGCTGAAATCTAAATGTAATCAACTGTAAACCTGTGGTAACCTTTTAGCCGGCCATACCGTGTACAATGAAGGCAAAGATTGAGGAGGAAGTATTTTATGTCTAATAAGTTACATAAATTGAGTGTTGGTATTGCCGCCTTCGCCGCTGTTCTCGCCGTTGGTGTGGGACTCAACACGACTAAGGCCGATGCCGCTGCCAAAAAGGTTGCTGACATTTCGCAATATCAGGGAAACATTAACTGGAAGAAAGCTTCTAAGGACCTGAAGTACGCCATCATCCGTGTGCAACACGGGAGCAAGGGTGACGCTGGTTACATGGTCGACAGTAAGCGAACGGTCAACGCCAAGGGTGCCCACAAGTATGGCGTCCCATTTGGTCAATACATGTTTGCTGAATTCACGAGTGTGAAGGATGCCGAGAAGGAAGCCAAAGACTTCTACAAGCGTAGTGACAAGAACACCAAGTTCTTTGCCTTGGATGAAGAAAAGCGGATGCCTTCTGCTAAGAACAAGGAACAAACCTACGTTAACGCTTGGTTAAAGACGATGCGTAAGTTAACCGACAAGCCTTTAATCATGTACGCTGGTGAATATTACGCTAACTTTCACAAGCTGAACTTCAGCAAGTTCGATGGGGTTTGGATTGCCAAGTACAGTTCTTACAAACCTAAGGTTTCGGGCGCGTCCGTTGACCTCTGGCAATACACCAGTTCAGGTCGCGTTTCCGGAATCAGTGGTAACGTCGACTTGAACAAGGTCTTAGACAAGTCCACCGTTGACAAGTGGTTCACGGGTTCCATGAAGCACAAAGCCAAGGCTAAGCCTAGCTACTACAAGTCTTTGGACGGCGCTAAGGGTGTCACGGTTAAGAAGCCAGTCTTCGAATACACGTCGACGTTGTTCACTAAGAACAAACGGATCTCACAGACGCGGATCAAAGCTGGTAAGAAGTTAGCCGTAAAGGCCGTTGTTAAGAACAACAAGGGCTCTTACCGTTACCAATTAACCAATGGTCACTACGTTACTTCCCAAAAGAACTACGTGACGCCTTACAAATAAAGAGTAATGCTAACGATGATCAACTTCCGAGTTGACCATCGTTTTTTTGGGTCTCTGTCAAATCGTATTGGTGGAGATTTTGAACGGCACATTCACTT
>NZ_JQCA01000009.1 GCF_001437125.1 Levilactobacillus paucivorans
AGCTTTATTTTGACACCAAAGAATGCGCCAGAATGGGCGAGTGATAGAGAGAAATTATGGAATGAAGTCGAAAGAAAAGATCGGCGAGCAAATTCACGCTATGCAAAAGAGTTTAACGTGGCTTTACCAGTTGAATTAAGTGAAGACGAACAGAAAGAATTATTGACAAAATATGTACAAGAAAATTTTGTTGATGAGGGTATGGTTGCCGACGTAGCAATTCATAGAGATCACCCAGATAATCCGCACGCTCATGTTATGCTAACTAATCGTCCATTTAATCCAGACGGAACATGGGGATTGAAAAGTAAAAGGGAAAATATATTAGATGAAAATGGGAACAAGACTTATACAGGAAATAGTCGTTTTCCAAGATCAAGAAAGGTGTGGCTAGTTGATTGGGATAAAAAAGAAAAAATTACTGAATGGCGGCACAATTGGGCGGCTAGTGTCAATCAAGTTTTAGAGCAAAAAAATATTCCGGATCGGATCAGTGAAAAATCATTTATCGAGCAGGGAATAGATGATACACCAACTCAACATGAGGGGATCAATAGCAAGCGGCATGAAAGAAAGGCATTTAATCAACAAGTTAAGGACTATCGTAAGGCCAAAGCCAGTTATAAAAATAACCAAGAAAAAGTAATCAATAGAGGTCATTTAGATAGCCTAAGTAAACACTTCTCGTTTAACGAGAAAAAAGTGGTCAAAGAGTTAAG
>NZ_JQCA01000076.1 GCF_001437125.1 Levilactobacillus paucivorans
AATAAAGAGCTGGTCTAGTAGAGCAGGTGTTGCACTTCAATTTTAAATCGAGGCAATGTTTAAAAAGAAGAAAGGGTGAATGGCTTGGCAAACGTTGATATGTCAAAATTTGACAAAATCATCGTCCTAGACTTTGGTAGTCAGTATAATCAATTGATCACACGCCGGATTCGTGACATGGGCGTGTACTCCGAACTCAAGGCACACACCATGAGTGCCGCCGAAATCAAAGCTTGGGGACCCAAGGGGATTATCTTCTCCGGGGGACCAAACAGTGTGTACGACAGCAGTGCCTTTAATGTTGACCCGGAGATCTTTGAATTGGGGATTCCAATTCTGGGGATCTGTTATGGGATGCAGCTGATGGCCCACAGCCTGACTGGTGGGAAGGTGGAGTCCGCCGACAACCGTGAATACGGTCGTGCGGATATCACCGTGCTCAGCGATAATGCAAAACTGTTCAAAGACACACCTAAGCAACAGACGGTGTGGATGAGCCATGGTGACCTGGTTACCCAGGTGCCTGATGGCTTCAAACGCGTGGCCACGAGCGAAAATTGCCCGATCTCGGCCATGCAAGACGTTGACCGTAACTTCTACGGGATTCAATTCCACGCGGAAGTTCGGAACACGGAATTCGGGAATGATATCCTGAAGCACTTTGCCTTTGACGTCTGTGGCGCAGAATCCAACTGGTCGATGGATGATTTTATCGACCTGCAAATCGAACACATCCGGGAAACTGTGGGCGACAAGCGCGTCCTTCTCGGATTGTCCGGTGGGGTTGACTCCTCTGTTGTGGGGGTACTCCTGCACAAGGCCATTGGCACGCAGCTGACCAGCATCTTCGTCGACCACGGCTTGCTCCGTAAGGGTGAAGCCGAACAGGTCATGGCAAGCTTGGAAGGTAAGTTTGGGTTGAACATCGTTAAGGTGGACGCTCAAGACCGCTTCCTCAGTAAGCTGGCTGGCGTTACCGAACCCGAAAAGAAACGGAAGATCATCGGCAATGAGTTTATCCAAGTCTTCAATGACGAGGCTCAAAAGCTCGATGGGATCGACTTCTTGGCACAAGGAACCCTATATACCGACGTGATTGAAAGTGGGACTGATACGGCGCAAACCATCAAGTCACACCATAACGTCGGTGGGTTGCCAGAAGACATGCACTTCCAGTTAATCGAGCCGCTACGGTCATTATTTAAAGATGAAGCCCGCGAGTTGGGTGAAAAATTGGGGATGCCAAGCGATCTCGTTTGGCGTCAACCATTCCCAGGTCCTGGTTTAGGGATTCGGGTCCTTGGTGAAATCACGCCAGAGAAGTTACAGATCGTCCGCGATAGTGACTTAATTCTGCGTGAGGAAATCAAGAAGGCCGGACTCGACCGTGATATCTGGCAGTACTTTACGGTCTTGCCAAACATCAAGAGTGTCGGTGTCATGGGTGACGGCCGGACCTACGACTATGCCGTAGGGATCCGGGCCGTAACTTCAATCGATGGGATGACGGCGGACTTTGCCCGGATTCCATGGGACGTGCTGCAGGAGATCTCCGTGCGGATCGTTAACGAAGTGGATCACGTGAACCGCATCCTTTACGATGTTACGAGTAAGCCGCCTTCGACTATTGAGTGGGAATAATTCCCATGACTAAGTTGAGTGGCAATTGTCGATAAAGTGACAGTTACTAAGTCCACGCTTAGTCGAATTTAACTTAAAATCAGCGAGCTCCTTACCGTGACTTGGTAATCGAGAACTGAAGAAGGATCACTGCTAGTCGAAAGATTCGCTAGTAGTGGTCCTTTTATTTTGTGTCAGATTTTCCAAATTCACTGTTTCAGAGATTAAACTACCTTTTATTCAAACATTTAGGGATAATATTACCTCGTTGTGGTACAATACAGTCGTTATTCTTAATAAACAATTTGATAAGCAGTTAATCGGGAGGAGGATTATTGTTCCTATCAATTTGTACTTAATCTTATAGGGGGAAATTATCATGTCAAAATTCACAAAGTTAATCGCCATTATTGCTGTGACGTTGGGTGTCGCTGGCGGTGTTATCACCACAACCAATCCCGTTACAGCTTCAGCCAACACCAAGTTCCGCTATTACAAAAACGTCAAAAATCAAACATATAAAATCAAAACCAAGAAAGCCGATATCTATTCTAACGGTAAGCTCAAGATCAAGAGTACCTTCTGGCTTGGGGCCTTCGGTGAGAAGGGGGAGTATGTGCTCATTACCTACTCGTCGCATGTTACCCAAAATGGAAAAAAAGCCGTCTATTACAAGTTTAAAAATGCAGCTGGTTTCACTGGTTGGGTTCGAAGTAGCGCGTTGAAGAAGGCCAAAGCGCCTAAGTCAGTGACTAACCTGTTGAAGAAGGTCAAAGCCCACAAGGCAGAGTTGTAGACTATCAGCAACAGGCCTTACCAATCCATCTTTGATAGTCCTTGTAAATCATTAGAGAGTTTCTTACCGTAATTTGATAATGGAAAAGGATCGCTACTGGTCGAAGAAATTCGCCAGTGAAGTGCCCTACAATTGTTAGACAGATAAGTCTAACGATTGTGGGGCTTTTCTTATGACCAAATATAGTAGTCAATTCAAAACCAGAGTAGTTCGTGAATATTTTAGTGGTGGGATTGGTCTGAAAAACTTAAGTACTAAGTATCAGATTCCTAGCACAGGAAACATCTTAAATTGGGTAAAACAAGCGCAAGCGCATGGCATGGGTTCTTTAAAGGTGAAGCATCATAAACAAACGTATTCACCGGACTATAAACTTAGCGTGGTAGACTATATCCAAACAAACGAGGTTAGTCGTATACAAGCCGCAGCGCATTTCGGTATCTCAGCCAGTCAAGCTAATAGCTGGATGACTATCTACCAAAAGCAAGGCATAATGGGTTTACGTAGTAAACCTCGTGGAAGAAGGCCAATTATGAGTAAGCACAAGCCCCAGGGAAGTACAACTAAGCGGTTAACATCAACGAAAGAGGAAAAATACAAACAACAGATCACTGAGTTACGACGACAACTACACGAAGCAGAATTGGATCGTGACATTTTAAAAACGTTGGCGGCTATAACCAGGAAACAACCAAAGTAAAAGCTAAAATTGTCTCCACGTTACGGTCGCAATATCCACTAAAGGAACTTTTAGGAAAATTACAATTGGCTAGATCAACCTACTATGACCGATTGAAACGCAACCTTAAGCCAGATAAATATGCGAAGGTTAAGGTATTCATACGTAAGGAGTACCTCAAAACTGGTTCCAGGTACGGATACCGTCGAATTCACAAGAAGGCCGTCGAGGCCGGGTTCAATTACGCAGAGGAAACTATTCGTAAGATTATGACCGCGATGGGGCTTAAAGTAACCCTCTTTTCGAAACATACCAGCAAATACAGTTCATATAAGGGTAGTGTGGGGAAGATTGCGCCAAACCTTCTTAAACAACGCTTCAACGCGACTAAACCGCTAACAGTAATGCATACTGACGTCACTCAAGTTCCACTGTACAACGGAAAATGGGGCTATATTTCAGTTATTATTGATGAGGCTAGTAAGGAGGTTTTGTCAGCCGTTGCCAGCTATTCACCCAATAAGAAACTAATTACGGATACTTTAGACCAAGTACAAAACCACATTATTAGGGGGTTCCACCCTATTCTTCATTCCGACCAAGGTTGGCAATATCAGTTGCCAAGCTACCAAGCGCGACTCAAACATATGGGAATCACCCAAAGCATGTCCCGTAAGGGAAACTGTCATGATAACGCACCAGTAGAAAGTTTCTTTAGTCTTTTAAAACGTGAATGTTTAAACAAATATAAAATTGAGAATATTACCGAGTTGAATGGTATTTTGAAATCTTATATTGCTTGGTTCAATAAAGATCGAATTTCGATGAAGACAAAAGGCTTGAGCCCTATAAATTATAGGAATCAAGCCTCAGTAGCATAAATTAAATTACTATTTGTCTAACTTTTCTATTGCACTTCACAGTAACGGTCCTTTTTAGTTTGTCTGATTGTTTAAAACTTGACAGGCATGTTAAAATTAATTTACTTAAATAAATTTAATTGCTACCCCCACAAATTAATTTTCAGATTTTTACAAGTCTGTTTTTTATTGCGGCGTCGCGTTAAGCTAGCTTTAGCCAATTTGGTTGAGGCTAGCTTATTTTTTTGGGGGTGACTGAGTGTGCAAAAGACCGTAAATCCATTGTTAAGCAGATTACAATTGTTGCAGGATTTGAAGTTTCTGATCGACCGGGGTTCAAACCACCGCGTGGATTACAGAAGATTTCGAATCTTTGAAATCAGGCTACCGACTGGAGCGATTGATTTGGTTGCCGAGTATCAGGCCCGTGCAAGTGAGTATACACTGCCTGAGATCGCAGCCCTAATCGTACAGAAGTATCAATTATAATTTTAAAATTTTCAGGATGCTTTCCGCGAGGGTCTCGCGTTGCACTTCTGGGAGCACCTTTAGATAGGAAATTAATTCTAAGGTGTGGATTCCAGTCAGAGCGTCATCTGTGAAAAAGTCACTTAAGGTTAGGTTCAGAGCCGACGCGATTGCCTGAAGCTTGTTCAGGCTGATATTCTCGAGTTCTCCGCGTTCGATTCGCGAGATTAAACTAACGGAAACGCTAGCTCTTTCAGCTAATTGTTCGATGGTTAAATCTAATGCGCGTCGTTTCTGATTCACCAGTTTACTAATTGAGGTTTGCATGGTTGGCTATCTCCTATTGTGGTGTTAAAGCTAACCTTAAGGGAGTATTTAGACCATTGACAGAGATAAAAAGACCTTTTATTCATAAAAATAAGGAAAATAGTACTCATTTGTTTTATACTAGTCTTGCACCGTTGGGGAATTATTGATTGAAGGGGGATGAGTCACTAGGTAACCTCATCTTACGGTTAGGTATTCTGTTCTTTATCATCGTTGCAAAGGTTCCGGTGTACGGGTAATTCATTCTGAAAAAGCCGTAGTAATGGGGTTCTGCTTGAATACCCCTATTGTTTCAGATCCTTAGCAGCGTTACAATAATAAGCGGTAAAACCATCACTCTGGTGGATTATCCGTCCATTAAATGATTTAAGGTCTTTGAAGGTAGCAGCTTACATAAATATTTGAAATTCTGGTCGTCGATGACCGGTAAACGTTGCCTTTAGGCTTTAAGTGACTAATTAGAGTTTCAGTAAATAGATTCACAAAGGGGAGAAACAGCATGAAGAAACATTGGCTAGCTACATTACTCATCATTGCCAGTCTTACTAGCGTTGGCACCACAGCTTCTGCGCAAACTAAGGCTCAGTACTACACCGCTAATCCTGGTATTATCAAGGTTAAGAAGACGGTCACCTACTACAAGGATGCCGCTAAGAAGCACAAGGCGGCGAAGTTCCACAAGGGGGACTTCGTTAAGATTTCTAAGGTGGTTGTGGTCGAAGGTCATAATCCGATGTTGAAGACCAACAAGGGCATCTACGTTTCTGCCAACAAGGCCTACGTTGCCAAGACGAAGGGTTATCAAAATCCAAAGAAGTATTATCAAGTCAATTACAATCAGATCAAGCCTTACGGTAAGGTCGGCTACACCGTCAAGCGGGGTTACGAGGGTATCAAGACTTGGAAGATTATGCGTCGTTTACATACCGCTAATGGGTACAACAAGTACAACTCAGCGACGTATTATGCCGTGAAGAATTTCCAGCATAAGCATCACTTGAAGGCTACGGGGAATGTTAACGAAAAGACCTGGGTCAAGCTGGGCTTTTCTAAGTCCAGTTGGAAGAGCATTGACTCCTACGTTGCGCCATTAGGGGCCCACGCTTGGAATGGCCGCTCAGCTCATATCGAAGCCATGATTAAGCAAGCTTACAAGTATAAGGGCAATCCTTATCTGGTAGGGTCTTCCTCGAAGCCAAACTATGGGACCGACTGTTCTGGTCTGGTCATGCAGGCCCTGTATGCCGGTGGTATCAACACCAAGCCAATCAGTTCCATCCATCATGCTTATCCCGGTAACGAATGGAATTCTCGTAACCTGTGGGCTAGCAAGAAGTTCCAACACGTGGCTTACCGTCACAAGAAGCGTGGGGACTTGGTCTTCTATTACCAACCTGGTACCCGGACAATTTGGCACGTTGCCATTTACTTAGGCAAGGGTAAGGTTATCGAAAGCTGGCCACCACGGATCATGGTTCAACCAATCAAGAATGGCCAACGCTCTGACGTTGCGGGAATCGCTCGCGTTTTCCATTAAGCTTTAAATAGTTCAACAGTTTCAATTAATGACTCTTGGTCAACGGATGCTGATGAAGGGAACCTGAAGAGGTTCAATTTTAACTTTTTGAATTGGGCCTCTTTTTCTATGTCAATTTTGGAGGCGGCAGGCAGTTTGAGTTGCCTATATCGCTACCGAATTATCTAATAACAACAAATTTATGCTAGGGAGGGTTCAACTATGAACCGGTATATTAAACGCTTAATGGGCGTCGCTTTATTAGGAACCGCAATTTTATCATTGGCAGCTTGTGGGAAATCAGGTGCCAACCAAGTTAATTCAAAGGAGATCACCTTTCTCAAGGATGCACAGTCTTCAAATCAACGAATTTGGTATTTTGCCAGTAACGATGACAGCCAAAATCGGGAATTAAGTAAGAGTACAAAAATCCGGACTATATTCGTCACCAAGAATGGAAAGGTGACAGCCTATACGCCTAAAGGGACCGGGATGGCGTTTAAAGATATCAACAAGAAATCAGATTCACAAATCATCTCAAACTTAAAGAAGGCAGATCGAGCTGGCTTTGATGAGTTCGTGAGTGGCGATCATTCATTGGTAAACAGTCAGCTTCAGGAGGCCAAAAAAAGTCTGAAGGATGCGAAGGAACTTCTGAAGACGGATACTGAAAGACGTAAGCATGATATCGGTTTAGACAAGTCAGTACTGGAAGAAGATAAGGAAGACATCGATTCCAATGAAAAGACGGTCTCGTACTACCAAACGGTTCTTAAAAATCTAAAGTCCAAGGAGCCTAAGTATGAGGCACCGTTTGCCAGTGATTTGCGAGCTGAGGTGACCACCGATAGTTCAGGCAATAAAGTTGGTTCAGAACGGCTCATCTATTCCGCACGTAGTTATCAGCCAGTAGATACGTTGGTAACCGACGAATACAAAACAAATTATCCCGAGTATAAGATGGCAACGAGTAACATCCCATTGCAGGGGACTTATTATGCCCCAGCACATATCTTTGATGACATGTATACAGGGTACACGGGTGTTACGGATGATAAAGATTTCTATTTATTGACCAAGACGACTAATAAGAAGGTTAAGGTTCAGTTCGATAAAACTAAGACTAAGAATGTTAAAGTGACGGATTATTAAAGATTTTTATTGCCTCAATTGTCAAATCAAGTGCAACACTAAGAATCTATTCTTAGAAGTGGTCT
>NZ_JQCA01000077.1 GCF_001437125.1 Levilactobacillus paucivorans
GGGTCTACACTTTCTGGTATTGGTGAATAACTAATACCGGTTTTTTGTCTGTTTTGAAAATCAGAAAAATAAAAAAGGACATCTGTCCTCTTTGTGCTACGATTTAATCGCCAAAACAAATCGAAAAGAGGAAATTCAGATGTCCCTAACTAATTCTATCTTATGCTTATTCGAAATAACAGACCCAAACTTAATTGTCACTGGTATTTCTAAAGAACGGTGTTCCACAAACCAACGTATTCATGTCGTCCATGCAACTTTGTCTTATCAACTTTTAAAGTGCCCACATTGTGGCCATAAAAGCTTAATTAAAAACGGAACTCACATGAGTCACCTGCGTTTAGGAACCTTATCCGGTGGTCGTTACGAAATGCATTTAAAACGTCAAAGATACCAATGTAAAGATTGTTCAAAAACCTGTGGTGCTAAAACTAAGTTGGTTAATCGTAACGAAACTTTCACACATAATATCAAACATCAAGTGATCGTTTTGGCACGCGATATGTTGACGAGTAAAGAAATTGCTAAACTTTGTGGAATTTCGCCAAGCAGTGTTCAACGAATCCTAAATGCCAATATTCACTTAGCCTATCGTGTTAAACATCTCCCAGAGAATCTTTGCTTTGATGAATTTCGTTCCTGTAATCACTGGATGTCCTTTAATTGTTGCGATGCCGTTAGTCATCGCCGAATTGTTACTTTAAAAGATCGGCTAAGTAAAGATATCATTGACTACTTTGAAGCTCGTTTTTCGGTTCAAGAACGTGCCCAAGTTCAATCAGTGACGATTGACATGAATGCTGAATATGGCAGCTTCATTCATCGCTTATTTCCCAATGCGGCCACGATTATCGATCGTTTCCATATTATTCAACTGGCTGGGCGTGCCTTAGATAATGAACGCACGCAGACCATTCGTACTATCCAAGATAAGCATTCACGAATTTATCATATTTTAAAATCTCAATGGCGTTTATTTCATCTTGATGAAATAAAAGTTAATGATTCTAAGGCTGTTTATTTACGCGGAATTAACGAGTATATGACGCAACAAAACGCCATTGATTTAGCTCTAGACGCTTTTCCCAGATTTAGATCTGTGTATCAAACCTATCAAGGTATCTTAAGTGCCATACACCAAAAGGATGCTAATGCGTTCCAATCCTTACTTACTAACTACCAACCCACTAGTAATCAAATGGACATAACGATCAACACGTTTATCAAAAATGGTTCAGCCCTTCTAAACAGTTGTCGTTATCCATTTTCCAACGGTCCAATTGAAGGACTTAATCGTAAAATCAAGGCATTAAAGCGTAACTGTTTTGGTTTTCGAAATATTGACAACTTCTTTATCCGGATTAGTTTAATTCATGAGTAAACAAAAAGCACATTCACCGAAGTGAATGTGCCGTTCAAAATCTCCACCAATACGATTTGACAGAGACCCA
>NZ_JQCA01000078.1:0-10823 GCF_001437125.1 Levilactobacillus paucivorans
CAAGATTGTCGTCACAATCTTGATACCTCTTACTTTAGGATGTTTGACAGAGAACCGACTTTTTTGCGTGACCGTGGTCTGCGCATATTTCAAGCTTTGGCGCAAACAATGACGACGATCGCTGTCATACCGTGAAGCGGCAGTGATTAAATAAAAAACACGGCATATGGTTATCGGTATGATTGATTAACGTCGGGAATCGGTTTATAATGGGGCCATCTTATTGGAAAAGGGGATTTTTCGAATGACTGAGAAGAAAGAACCGATTCGCAATGTTGACCAGACTGGCTGGATCGATCAAGGCCCACGGAACTATCAACGGGACCTGCAAAACCCAGATTTATTGGTGCCACCTACCACGGACCATGGGACGGTAGCCAACTTACGATTTAGTTTTTCCGATGCCCACATGCGGTTGGAGTCAGGTGGCTGGACGCGTGAGGTCACCAATCGTGAATTACCCGCCTCACATGATCTAGCTGGGGTTAATATGTGCTTGAAACCTGGGGCTTATCGAGAAATGCATTGGCACCAGCAGGCCGAATGGGCCATGATGTTAAAGGGAAATGCGCGGGTTACCGCACTGAACGAAAATGGTGAAAGTTTTATTGACGATGTTGCTGCGGGTGATCTCTGGGACTTCGAAGCGGGGATTCCCCATTCTATTCAGGCCTTGGACCAAGGCTGTGAATTCTTATTGGTCTTCAGTGAACCCGATTTTTCCGAAAACAATACATTTTTACTGACGGATTGGTTGGCTCACACACCTAAAGATATTATTGCTGCCAATTTTAAAGTAGATGAAGCAACGTTAAAACCGTTACCAAGTCATGAGAAGTACATTTTCGATGGAAATGTTCCCGGTCCTATCGAGACCGTGAAGAAGCCCGGTACACCTATGAAGACGCCTCTGACGCTCCACATGAAGGATGTCCCCGCCAAAAAGTTTGAGGCAGGTAAGGTTTGGATCATCGATCAATCTGTCTTTCCAGCAGCGCAGACCATTTCAGCAGCCATTGTTGAAGTTCAACCGGGAGGAATGCGTGAGATGCATTGGCACCCTAAGTCCGAGGAATGGGATTACTATATTCAAGGACAGGCCAAGGTCGGGGTCTTTAATTCCAATACGTTGGCGCGGACCTTTAATTTTGATGCTGGTGACGTCGGCGTAATTCCTAAGGAAGCCGGTCACTATATTCAAAACATCGGGGAGAAACCCTTGATCTTCATTGAACTTTTCAAGAATCCGGTCTATTCCGATGTTTCACTGAATAAGTGGCTTGCCATTTCTCCAACTCAAATGGTTGCCGATCACTTGAACTTGCCAACGAGTACGATTGAAAACTTTCCAAGTGAAGAAGCTGCGGTGGTCTGGTATCAGGATCCCCGTGGCCATGTGACGCCTCGGGCAGTAGTCGATCCAGAAACTTATAGTGCCAATGATGTCTTTGGTGAATAGATAGGAGTTAGCCAATGAAAACATTTGATACCATTGTCATTGGTGGTGGCGTTGGTGGAGCTGGCGCGGCAATTCGCGCCGCATCTCATGGTCAGAAGGTGGCCATTGTCGAGCAACGTGATTGGGGTGGAACGACTGTTAGTCGTGGAAGTACGCCGAAGAAAGTTTTGCTAGGTGGTATTGAAGCACACCGGGCTTTTCGCATTCAAAACGGATCGGATGGTGTGCCACCGGTGAATTGGGAGCGGCTTGCCGCTCACCGGGATACAATTGTAAGCCAGACACAGGAGAGATTCAAAAGGCGATTTGTGGCTAATAATATTGTAACTTTTGAAGGCCACGCTGAATTTGTTGATTCTCACCAACTGCGGGTTAACGGGGAATACCTCACGGCCAAAAATTTTGTGATTGCCACTGGTGCCCGGCCCCGGGAACTGAAATTTTCTGGTAGTCAATGGGCCGAACATTCTGGAGGCTTCTTTAAGCGACACAAGACACCTAGAAATATCACGATTTTGGGTGCTGGAGTCATCGCGTTTGCTATTGCGGGTATTGCGAGTGAGGCCGGTGCTACGGTAACCTTGGTTCAACATAATCATGTGGCTCTGCGCGGATTTGATCCGCAACTCGTTCAAAAGCTGATATCCCACCTGGCTAAGCAAAAGGTACGCGTCGTCTTTGATGATGAAGTAGTTTGCCTTGATCGCGAATCAAAGAGTTTGAAACTCACGACCAAACAAGGAAAAACTTGGGATACTGAAGCTGTCTATGCGGCTTTGGGGCGTGTGCCCAACGTAGCGGATCTCAATTTGAAGGCAGCAGGTGTCAAGGTTGTGACCCATGGGATACAGGTCAATGATTACTTGCAGACTAGCAATGCTAAGATCTTTGCGGTTGGTGACTGTTCGGCTGTATCGACGCCAAAACTAGCAAATTATGCTGTCTATCAAGGGAAATATGTGGGTGATCTCCTGACTGCGACACTAAAATTTCCGATCACCTATCCTATACAGGCGAGTGCTGTGTTTAGTTTGCCGCGACTGGCTCAATTCGGAGTAAGCGCTGCTGTTGCTCGTCAGGATGCCGAACATTATCGCTTGCGAGAGATGGACTTAAGTCAATGGCTGACTTATCAACGAGAATATGATGAGCAGGCCCAACTGATATTGGTTGTTGATCGGCAAAGTGGACAGGTTGTTGGGGCTGAAGCCATCAGTTATCAAGCCGATGTGTTGATTAACTATTTAGCTTTGCTCATCCAACAGCAGATTACACCAACTCAGCTTCATGACACACTTTTTGCTTATCCATCAGCGGCAGCTGATTTGTATGGTATTTGGACGGATTAATCAGCATGTATAAAAAGAGTCCACGTGACCTCGTTTTGAGGGAGCGTGGACTCTGTTTTTAAAAAGTCATTGAATTTGTTCAGTTAGACAATAGGTTTAATCAGTCAGGGAGTGCGGAATCAAGTCATAATCCACGCTTTCCATGATGAGGGTGGCCGTCTCTTCAATCGACTTGTTGGAAACGTCGATGACCAGGCACCCAATCTTTTTGTAGAGTTGTTGGGCGTAGTCGAGTTCTAAACTGATTTTATCGGTATCCGAGTAGGCACTGTCGGCAGGTAGTCCATAGGAGAGCATCCGCTCTTGTCGAATCTTACGCAGAATCTCTGGTTGATTAGTCAGACCGAAGATTCGTTTCGGATCAACTTGCCAGAGCTCGTCTGGAAGCTGTGTGGTAGGGCCCAGAGGGAGGTTGGCGACACGCAGTCCCCGGTTGGCCAGGAAGAGTGACAACGGGGTCTTAGACGTCCGTGAGACGCCGAGAATGACCAGATCAGCCTTAAGCAGGCCAGTGGGGTCCTTCCCATCATCGTAGGCCACGGCAAATTCCATGGCGGCAATGCGGTCAAAGTAGGTGTCATTTAAGTTGTGCACCAGACCTGGAACCTCAACGGGGGTCATCCCCGTGGCCGTTTGCAGGACACCCATGGCGGGTTGAATGCAGTCGAACTGTTGTAACCGGTTGGCGGCCGCAAAATCTTTAACGTGGGCACTTAATTTTGCATTAACCAATGTGTGAAAAATCATCGCACGTTGCTTTTTTGCCAGGTTGAGAATCCCTTCCAGGATGGAATCCGTCTGAATGAAGGGGAATCGTTGATAGCTGGCTTCAACCTTGGTAAACTGCGAGACGGCCGTCTGGGCCACGGTTAGCGCGGTCTCACCGGATGAATCGGAGATAATAAATATGGCAATCTTTGGCATAGCACCCAACTCCTCTAGTTATTTCTTATAGTGTACCCCGGAGTCGAAATCCGTTCAAATTTTATTTGCTGGCATTATTGACGCGGTTTAACAGGTTATGTATAATAGTTAAGAACCGTTACGCCGATGGATGAAATCCAATTGGTGTTATTATTTGTGCTCGGAGGGAGGGAATTTTATATGGCAAAGACAGTCGTTCGCAAAAACGAGTCTTTTGACGACGCTCTTCGGCGCTTCAAACGTACGGTTTCCCGTAGCGGTACTTTACAAGAATACCGTAAGCGTGAATTTTACGAAAAACCAAGTGTGAAGAAAAAGTTAAAATCAGAAGCTGCGCGTAAGCGTAAGGCCAAGAAGAAGCGTTTCTAAGCTCTTTTTGCAAGCTTAATAAAAACCATCAACCGTTGCGGTTGGTGGTTTTTTGTTGCGGTTACTCGTGTTCGTTGGTGATGACAACTTTTCCCATCATATGGTGACTTTCTACCAGCCGATGCGCGGCTCGCAGATTGTCTGCGTTGATAGGGAATAGCGTCTTGGTCAAGGTCGATCGTAGCTGACCGCTATCAAGTAACTGGCTAACTTGTTCGAGAATCTTGTGTTGGCTGATCATATCTGCCGTTTGATAGTAGGACTTGGTATACATCCATTCCCAGGCAAAGGTGGCGCGCTTTTGTTTTAAGGCACGCAGATCGATGGGCTGGTCGCTACCAGTGATGGAAACGATGTGGCCACTGGGGGCGATGAGCTCGGTGATCTCGTGCCAGTGTTGGTTGAGGTCGCTAAGTTCTAGGATATAGTCGACAAAGGTGACCCCGAGGTCGCGGACTTGCTGGACGAGGTCTTGCCGATGATTGACCACCTCGTTGGCGCCATGGGCCTTGGTCCAAGCGATGGTTTCTGGCCGAGAAGCCGTGGCAATGACCTTGAGGCCGGCCATCCGGGCCAATTGCGTCGCCACGGAACCGACACCGCCAGCGCCGTTGATGATGAGAATGGTTTTCCCATGGGTCTCAGCAGCGTTGTCGACTGGGATGTGAAGCTGTTCAAAGAGGGCTTCCCAGGCCGTGAGACTGGTCAGGGGCATGGCCGCAATCTCTGCGGGCTTTAAATGCTTGGGGGCGTGTCCCACGATCCGTTCATCCACGAGTTGGTACTCACTGTCCGTTCCTGGACGAATGAAGGAGCCAGCGTACATGACCCGGTCACCTGGTTGAAAAAGGCTGACGGCCTCGCCAGTGGCCTCTACGGTTCCGTAGGCATCCCATCCCAGGACCTTAGGCTGTTTCAGGGGTGTCTGAATGCCTTGGCGAACTCCAGTGTCGACCGGGTTGACCGAAGTCGCGATAATTTTCACCAATAGGTCATGATTCGTTGGTGTTGATTTCGGTTCGAAAAAGGTCGTAAAACTTTCAGGATCTTCAATCGGACGATATCGAGTAACCCCGATGGCGCGCATGTCTGTCATCTTAAAACTTCCCTTCATATTCTCCAGACTAGCGCATCCCTTCAGAAAATACAATTTCAGCCTCTCGACGGAGGTATCTTTACCTGACGTCGTCGCCAATAAGGTGTAGACTTAATGATAAGATTGATTTTTTAGGAGGAAATGTAATGAGTTTAGAAACCCAACTCAACACTGATTTAAAGACTGCGATGAAGGCACACGACAAGTTATCTCTGAATGTTATCCGGATGATGAAGGCCGCTTTGACCAACGAAAAGGTTAAGCAGGGTCATGACTTATCCAGTGACGAAGAGTTAACCATCGTGTCCCGTGAATTAAAGCAACGCAAGGAATCCATGGAAGAATTTGCCAAGGGTAACCGCGATGACTTGGTTGAAGGCGTCAAGGCAGAAATTGCGATCGTTGAAAAGTATGCGCCTAAGCAATTGAGCGAAGACGAAATCACCAAGATCGTCGTTGACAGCATTGCCAAGGTTTCCGCTAGTGGTATGAGTGACTTCGGTAAGGTCATGGGTGTTGTCATGCCACAGGTTAAGGGCAAGGCAGATGGGGCACTGGTCAACAAGACCGTTAAGGCACAATTAAACAAATAATGAAGAGACCCAGCGTGGTGTAACAGGCCAGCGGGTTGCGGCCGTCACGAGTTTTCGTGGCGGTCTTTTCAATCAGAGGAGGTTGAGCGTCATGGTGTTAACCTATCAACGGGTGACGGCGCCGACGACTGAAGAGAATCGGCTGCTATTGTTGGCGGACCCCAGCCAGCGGCTCATCGACAGCTATGTGCCCGTCAGCAGTGTCTATGCGGCAAATGATGCCACAGGATTAGCGGGGATATTGGTCTTAAAGCCTCAAGTGTCATTGACGGTTGAAATCATGGCGCTGGCGGTTAGCCCAACGAAGCAACGGCGAGGGTACGGCCGGGCCTTACTGGTTTTTGCCAAGCAGTGGGCCATTGAGCATGGCTATCGTACGGTGCGAATTGCGACGGGGACCACGAGTCTCAAGCAACTCTATCTCTATCAGCAACAAGGTTTTCGCGTGGTACGGGTGGACCCGGATTACTTCACCCAGAATTACAGTCAGACGATCATCGAAAATGGTTTGGTTCTGCGGGATCGCTTGGTGTTAGACCAGCAAATTAGCTTGCCAAACCTGCCAATCAACTGACCCGGGCCGACTTTTCACGCCGAATCCTTTTACAATCCCCGGCAGTATGCTAAAATTTGTCTATCAGACACTAATTAAAAACAAAGGAGCCACCGTATTTGACTGAGAACGCAACGATTGAAAAAGAATATATCTTAGAACGGCCCGAGGACGAAATGGGGTTATTGGGCGCTCAGGATCAATTTGTGACGATCCTTGAGGAAGGGCTTAATGTCACGATCAAGCCCTTTGGCAATTCAATCAAAGTCGCTGGTACGACCGAGGCTGTCGACCAAACGTTGGCTATTCTAGGCAACATGAGTGACCTCCTGGCAAAGGGCATCAAGCTGAACAGTGCCGATGTTCTCAGTGCCATGAAGATGTCCCAAAAGGGCACGTTGACTTACTTCAAGGACTTTTATACGGAAACGTTGATTCGCGATGCGAAGGGCCGCTCTGTGCGGGTCAAGAACTTCGGTCAACGTCAGTATATTGATTCGATTAAACACAATGATATTACCTTTGGTATTGGACCAGCTGGGACTGGGAAGACCTTCCTGGCTGTCGTCATGGCCGTGGCCGCGCTGAAGAGTGGGGATGTGGAAAAGCTCATCATCACCCGTCCGGCCGTTGAAGCCGGTGAAAGCCTGGGATTCTTGCCAGGTGACCTAAAGGAAAAGGTTGATCCTTACTTGCGGCCAATCTACGACGCCTTGTACGCTATCCTGGGAGCAGAACACACGACGCGGTTGATGGACCGTGGTGTGATTGAAATCGCCCCATTAGCCTATATGCGGGGACGGACGTTGGAGTCGGCCTTCGTCATTTTGGATGAAGCGCAAAATACCACGAACATGCAGATGAAGATGTTCCTAACGCGGTTAGGCTTTGGGTCTAAGATGATCGTCAACGGGGATATCTCCCAGATTGACTTGCCACACAATGCGAAGTCGGGACTGATTCAGGCCCAACACATTTTACAAAACGTGAAACACATTAACTTCGTCACCTTCAGCTCAGATGATGTGGTCCGGCATCCTGTCGTGGCCAGCATCATCAATGCTTATGAGGCCAACGATACTAAACCAAATGGAGCTAAAAAATAATGGATTTAGAGATTTATGATAAGACCAAAGATGGCGTGCCAGCCGAGCACGTGAAATTGATTCAAGACGTGTTAACCTATGCCGGGGACTACCTGAAGTTGGCGGACAACACGGAGATGTCCGTGACGTTGATGAATAACGAAGACATTCACCGGATTAACAAAGAATACCGGGGCGTTGACCGGGCCACCGATGTCATTAGCTTTGCGATTGAGGATGACGACGAGGAAGCTGCCGAATTTCCACTCGTGATTGATGACGAAATGGCCGCCGAGATTCCCGAAAACATTGGGGATATCTTTGTCTCAATGGATAAGGTTGAAGAACAGGCGGAATACTTGGGCCATTCCTACGAACGGGAACTTGGTTTTCTCGTGGTCCATGGGTTCCTGCATCTTAACGGCTACGATCACATGGAGCCGGAAGATGAAAAGGTGATGTTTAAGCTTCAGGCGGACATCTTGGATGCCTATGGCCTCAAGCGATAAACGAAAACAAACCGGGAAGAATCGGGCCTTTATTCAGTCGTTGGGTCACGCGTGGGATGGCCTACGGGCTCTGTTTCACTATGAACGCAACTTTCGTAAGCACCTGGCCTTTGGCACGTTAGCCGTGTTGGCTGGCCTGGTCTTGCGACTCGATGTTAACGAGTGGTTGTGGCTGATGTTAGCGATCTTCCTAGTGTTAATCGCGGAGACTCTCAATACCATTGTGGAGGCCGTCGTGGATCTCGTGGTGGGGACAACCTATCATGATTTAGCGAAACGCGCCAAGGATGTGGCCGCCGGTGGAGTACTGCTGGCCGCGACCTTTGCGGTGATTGTTGGGGCGCTCGTGATGTTGCCAGCGCTGAGTCGTTGGTTTTAAGTGGAGGAAAATATGGATAATCCAAATTACAAATCAGGGTTCGTGGCCATTGTTGGCCGGCCCAATGTGGGGAAGTCGACGTTTTTAAACCGCGTGATTGGCCAGAAGATTGCCATCATGTCGGATACGGCGCAAACCACGCGGAACAAGATTCAAGGGATCTACACGACAGACGAGGCTCAAATCGTCTTTATCGATACCCCTGGGGTGCATAAGCCGAAGCACAAGCTGGGTGACTACATGGTTAAATCGGCGCTGTCAGCTTTAAACGAAGTCGATGCCGTGTTGTTCATGATCAATGCTGCCGAAAAGCGGGGAGCCGGGGACAACTTCATCATTGACCGTTTGAAGGACGTCAAGGCTCCAGTCTACCTGTTAATTAACAAGATTGACCAGATTCATCCCGACGATCTGTTGCCCATCATGGAACAATACAAGACAGCGATCCCTTGGAAGGCGGTTTACCCGATCTCCGCGCTGGAGGGGAATAACGTTGACGACTTCCTGAGCGATCTGGTTGATCAGATGCCCAATGGGCCACAATACTACCCTGAGGATCAAGTGACCGATCACCCAGAACGTTTCGTGGTAAGTGAACTCATTCGCGAAAAGATCTTCATGTTAACGCGTGAGGAAGTGCCACATTCAGTGGCTGTAGAAATCGAAAGTATGAAGCAAGAAGATGCGGACCATGTCCACATCGAAGCCACGATTATTGTCGATCGGCCAACCCAAAAGGGCATCATGATCGGTAAAGGTGGGAGCATGCTCAAGAAGATCGGGACGTTAGCCCGTCGCGATATTGAACACTTACTCGGTAGCAAGGTTTACCTGCAACTGTGGGTCAAGGTTCAGCCAAATTGGCGAGACAAGTCCACGTTGTTGAAGAGCTACGGTTACCGGAAAGACGATCTTTAAAACTGAAGGAAAGTAGGGATGCGGTGTGGCACGTCATGTTACGGATTTTCACGGCATCCTTTTATTTCGCCGTGACTATGCCGAACGAGACTTCTTGGTGAAGTTTTTGACGCAAGAGTTCGGTAAAAAAATGTTCTTGGTTCGTGGTGCTAAGAAGCGTGGGTTTAAGATGGTAGCGGATATTCTCCCGTTTACCGTGGGCGGCTATGTCGGTGATATTGCCGACAATGGTCTCTCTTACATTCGAACGGCGCGTGAGACGCATCAGTTTCAGAATATCTCCATCGACATCTTTAAGAATGCCTATGCGACCTATGTCATGAGTCTGGTCGATGCGGCCTTTCCGGATAGCCAACCGTTACCTGAGTGGTACCACAAGGTTGAACGGGCGCTGACGTTGATTGATGATGGGGTGAATGCCGCCATTATCACCAATATCATGGAGATCCAGCTGATGCCGTCCTTCGGGGTGGCCCCGCAACTTCAGGGCTGTGCGATTTGTGGTCGAAATGATTTACCATTCGACTACTCGGAAAGCTACGGGGGCCTGTTGTGCCAACAGCACTGGCAGCGTGATCCCCGGCGACTCCACTTGGCCCAGCGGACGATCTATTATCTGCGGCAATTCTCTGTCTTGGACCTAGATCGCCTGCATTCCATCAACGTGAAACCGCAGACGGAGCACGCCTTGCGGCAACTGATGGATGAAATCTATGACAGTCAGATCGGGGTTCATCCCCGTAGCAAGCGTTTCTTGGATCAGATGCAATCCTGGTCGGCGCGGATGACGATGCCACCGGCAGACAAAACCAAAGACCAATAAGATTCAAGCAGTTCAGACCGACTCCTGGTGAGTGGTTTGAACTGCTTTTTAGTCTAAACTGGGGTACTCTGACGACTAATTGGCGGATTAGGTTCAACCAGGGAGGTTATCAGAGATCGGCGTTTGCGCTGATACTTTCAAAATTATACAGCTAGTTGTACAATTAGTTCTAGAGGTGATCACATGGATAGCAATCAACTGGTGTCTTGGAAACTGGTCCTACTGGGACGGAAGATTCGTAATCGACGGAATCGGTTCGTGCGACACCTGAACTTAAC
This sequence comes from Levilactobacillus paucivorans, assembly GCF_001437125.1. Lineage (GTDB taxonomy): Bacteria > Bacillota > Bacilli > Lactobacillales > Lactobacillaceae > Levilactobacillus > Levilactobacillus paucivorans. The sequence goes on from NZ_JQCA01000078.1 coordinate 10,336, forward strand.
GAGTGAACAGGCCGATGCCTTACGTTTCTTTGGCGATTTTCCTCACAGCACCATCACCGATTTTAAAGATCGCCAACAGGTGACTCATCAGACGGCGCGACTGATCGTGAAACGGATGGTCGATCGGAACCTACTGGTGTTAGAAGCCAATCCGGCCGATCGGCGCGAAAAGTTAGTCGGATTTACCGAAGCTGGGTTAGTGAAACGCCACCAGCTGGATGATTACATTAAAGATACGAGTCAGGCGTTATTTACTGGATTTACGACAGCTGAACAGCAAGCGGTCCTCACCATGTTGGACCGCATCGAACAGAATTTAGAAAGGAACTGAGGGCGTTTGAAGACGCGGCTATATACAAAAGATGTCAAATTGGTTTTGGCGGCAAGTTTTTTCTTCCTGATGAGTCCGATGATGGTCAATCCCATCATCGCTGGCTTCTCAAGTAATGTGGGGGCAAACAGTGTCCTTGCGGGAAATTGTGGCGGGG
>NZ_JQCA01000078.1:10864-12928 GCF_001437125.1 Levilactobacillus paucivorans
TTTTCCAAATATCGGTTGAGTCTGATCGGGGGCAGTCTGATCCTCATTGCCTGTATTGGGTATGGGGTGACGACGTCGGTACCGCTGATTATGTTGTGGCGAGTCGTCAATGGGGTCGGCTATACGCTGTGCTCCGTCTGCATGGCCACCTGGATGGCGAGTCTACTACCGGCCGATCGAATCGGTGCGGGGATGGGGATCTACGGGATTGCCAATGCCCTGGGAATGGCAATTGGTCCTGCAGTGAGTGTTTACCTGTATCACCGCCTCGGCTATCGCAGTGTCTTCTGGGTGGCCGCAGGCTTTGTGACCTTACTCCTGGTGACCATTCAATTTGTTGGGGATAAGAGTGTCCCGCATCCAGACTATCAAAAGTCTAAGGGCGAACGTCCAAAGATTCGGTTGGTTCAACCCAAGGTCGTGCCGGTTGCCGCCATTCTCTTACTGTTTTCGCTTCCTTACTTTGCGACGCAGACCTATATTGTGAGCTACGTCTTTCACCGGGGCTTTGCGATCCCGGCTGGGGCCTTCTTCCCGGTATATGCGCTGGTATTATTGGCCATGCGGCTCATTCTCCGCGATGCCTTTGACCGTGTCCCCTTCAGAAAGTTTTTCTGGATCTGTCTCGGTTGTAACCTCATTGGCATCATCGGCCTCACCGATATGGATAATTGGTTGATGCTCATCGTCGGCGCCGTGGGCCTGGCTGCCGGCTATGGCCTGATGTTTTCCATTTGTCAGGCCAAGTCGCTGACACTGGTACCCAAAGCCGATCGCGGGCTGGCCAACAGCACCTTCTACATTGGGATTGACCTGGGGATGACCCTGGGACCCATGCTGGCGGGAGTCATCACGACCTATCTCCCATGGTCCTGGCTCTATCCCGTCATGGCCGTGACTTTACCGGCAATCGCGCTGGTTTACTGGGATAATCGGCGGGGGCTGGCCTGAAATGGCAACCGGCCTGACTGAATAGTTGGCCGCACGCGTTCAGACGTGGTAAACTGACTTCATATCGTTTTATAATCAAAATCTTATTATTTTCCAATGAATAGGAGTGCTTACATATGAAGTATCGGCAATTAGGTCAGTCAGGTTTAAGAGTTAGTGAACTAGCCTTAGGAAGTTGGTTGACGGATGTCAGTGATGCGGCTAAACAGGAGCTGGCGGCACAGAGTGTCAAATTAGCCTATGACAGTGGGATCAATTATTTTGACTGTGCAGATGTGTATAGTGGCGGTGGGGCCGAACGGTTCCTGGGTCAGGCATTGCAACAGTTTCCCCGCAAGGAACTCGTCGTCTCGAGCAAGGTTTACTTTCCTTCAGGTAAAGGGGTTAATGACCGTGGCCTGTCGCGCAAGCACATTACCGAGTCGATTGATCAGTCACTGACTAATTTACAAACAGATTATTTGGACCTGTATTTCTGTCACCGATTTGATACGCAGACGCCATTGGCGGAAACTCTGGAGACCTTGAGTGGGTTAGTTGATCAAGGGAAAATCCTGTACTACGGGGTCAGTGAGTGGACGCCGGTCCAGATCCTCAAGGCGGAATTGATTATTCAGGAGCGAGGCCTTCACCCAATTACGGTAGTCCAACCGGAGTACAACATGTTTGACCGCTACATTGAGCATGAACTGTTGGATTTGTGTGGCGAGTTGGGCTTGGGGGTCGTGCCATTCTCGCCACTGGCCCAGGGCTTATTGACGGGTAAATACCGTCAGGGGCAGCCTGTTCCCGCCGGTTCACGGGGATCGTTCCAACCAGACTTACAGGCGCAACTAGTTCCCGAAAATCTGGCGAAGGTTGAAGAACTGTCGAAGATGGCCGCTGAGTTAAATACGGACCTGGCAACCTTTGCTTTAGCCTGGGACAAACGAGATTCCCGAATTTCCAGTCTGATCATTGGGGCCAGCAAACCGGCCCAGTTGCAGAATAACTTGAAAGCTATTGATTTGGCTATTCCAGCCGAATATGAGGCGCGGATTGACAAGTTATTTGGATTGGCAAATTACAAGTTTAATCCGAACAAGCCCGGAATCTTTCAATGGCAGTCTGTTG
>NZ_JQCA01000079.1 GCF_001437125.1 Levilactobacillus paucivorans
CGAGGATAGGACGTTGCCACGCGAACGAAAGAACCCTGTGAGGGTTCTTTTTTTATGCAAAAAATTAAAAGAAAAGCGGACGCATGACCACAACGTCAGTGTACCTGGACGGGTGAGTGGCGTCAGAAACAAAACGAACGGTGTATTCGGGTATCTTCCATGTAATAATTACTGTGTTATATTTTCCCTTGTGACATGTTCAAGCAAATCGAGCGCATCATAAATGATGGTGCCTGGTAATCTGACTAAACACATCCAAGCTCATAAGGATTAATCTAGTGATAGTCAATTCTGAACCGACTTCCAATTGAATTTAGTGTTGTTCGTTTCTAACATTTTTAATGGCTGATAGCGATGGAATGCATTATCGTTGAAACAGAGTGCTTGCCAACTAAGCGGGATTAGAAGAATAGTTAATAAAAACAGGTAACGGCGCTTCCATGCAGGAAGGTCGTTACCTGTTTTTATGAGCAACTAAAGTAGGCCTCATGTATGACGACTACTCTAGTGTTATCTAACTTTAACGAATCGAGATTGCCAGTATTTCCTGACTAGTGCGATGACAACCACTAGACCACTGAATTGGCAGGTCGTCATGAGACCAAAGCCCATATTAAAGGCGTTGATACTCCCACTAATGAGGCTCAGCGCGGCAAACACCGTTAGGCCAGTCCAATGTACCCGACTCGTCCAAATGCTTGGGTGGCGCCGGGCAATGCCTAAATTACTCATAAGGCCAATCAGCAAAAGGATAAGAAAGTCAATCCAATAGAGGCCGGGGAAAGTTGAAAACTGAGTGATGCGTTCCACTAGGAGAATGCCGAACAGGACCACTAATAAGATCGAGCTTGGGTGGGCAACTGCTTTTGTGACGGGTTCTGCTGTCGCGCCCTGCAAGAGATCATCTACTGGAACAGCATATAACGTGGCTAATTGGGTAATGGTGGCGATGTCCGGTTGGTTCCGACCGGTCTCCCAGCTGGAAACGGTTTGTCGCGAGACGTGTAGTTGGTTTGCCAGTGCCGTTTGGGTCAATTGTTGGGATTGCCGGAATTGTCTCAAACGTGCGCCTAGTTCTGTTGATGCCATGGGGGCACCTCACTTCCTTAATAATTGCGATTAACTCTAGCATAGAGAATCAACGGGAAATAGCAAGCTATTCTCGCTAGCATCCGTATCATTCGGGGATTTGAACGGGTACGCTGAAAGGGAGTAGAGGAGATGATGTCCAGTGCAACGTGGGCAAGAGAAAATAGTTCAAGTAACCGGGCTACAGAAAAAGTTCAGCCGCCGCGGAGTCTTGCGTGATGTGAATTTCGCGTTTTCAGCTGGTAAAGTTGTCGGCTTAGTTGGGCCGAATGGTGCGGGCAAGACGACCATTATGAAAGTATTGTTGGGATTACTAACAACGGATGCTGGCAACGTTCGTATTTTGGGTCACCCCGTTTCAGTCAATACCCATACTGTCGTGACCCAACAGGTAGGTGCGCTCATCGAACATCCGGCAATTTATCCATTTCTGAGCGGCTGGCAACATTTGCAATTGATGACGACTTCCGCGGAACAAATGACGTGGGTGGTGCAGGCCCTTCAAATGGAAACTTACATCCACCGGCCGGCCAAACGGTACTCACTAGGCATGAAACAGAAGCTGGGAATCGCGATGGCATTAGTGAATCGACCACGGTTAGTCATATTGGATGAGCCAATGAATGGGTTGGACCCCCAATCGGTTAAGCGACTACGCCATTTGATTGGTCAGTTGGCAGGAGAAGGAACCACATTTTTAATTTCCAGCCATATTTTGAGTGAGCTGGAAAAGATCATTGATACGGTGATCTTAATTGATCAGGGAGAAGTGTTGCTCCAACGGACGATGACGCAACTTCAGGAATCGGCGCGACATGCATTAGTGGTGCGGACAACGGAAGATGCGCGGGGGTTGCAGGTGCTTTTACAGGCAGGCTATCCAGTGACACAGCGGGGCAGCAACTTGATCGTGACGAAGCCGGTTGCGTTGACGCCCTTACTGCGGACCCTACTTGACGCGCACATCCAGATTTTAAAGGTGAACCAGCACGAGGAAGATCTAGAGACAGTTTTGTTACGCTTATTAGCGGAGAGGAAGGTATAGGTTATGGGACGAGTATTGCAGCAGGAGATTTTTAAATTCAGACATCAACGTATGGCGTGGCTGGCCCCCGTCCTCCTAGTCTTCTTAATGGTCGGATTGGCTATGACGGCCCACGGCGCATCAGTCAGTGATCAGAAATTTTATATTTCATCGGCGTATGGCGGTTTTCAATGGCTGACGATGCTTATCATTGTGATTGGCGCTAGCTGTGTGACCATGGAATTCGAGTATGGGACGATCAAACAGTTGGCGACGCAGGTGAATCATCGCTGGACGATCTTTGTGGGGAAGTATGTACTAGTTCTCGGGTATAGCGTGTTAGGCCATGGGTTGGCTATCCTCGTGACACTATTGCTCAAGACTAGTGCTGGTCCGGGCCTACACTGGCAAACCATTTACCGCTATCACCAGTCGCTATTGGTTAATCTAGTGACTAATGCGGGGCTGGATATGTATGGTGGTGTGATGATTATTGGACTGGTCTTCTTGCTGGCAAGCTGTAGTCATAACAATGCGGCGGCAATCGCTATTGGCATGGGTGTCTGCTTCATGGGGGAAGGGGTGTCCAGTTTGGTATTGCAGTCGTTTAAGTCGTTATTGCCAGTGATGAAATGGAATCCATTTAACATGTTCTTCTTACAGGAGGAGTATGCCAATCCTAGTTATCAGCAGAACGTGACCCATTTGACGATCCAGCAGTTGAGTGTCGGCGGTCTTGTGTGGGCGGTATTCTTTGTTGGGGTCGGTGCGGTAATCTTTTCGAGACGGCGGATTTAGTTTGGGGAGGTTTGGCCGGAAATATGAGTTGCAAATTAGACATACTGGCAAGCGTCACGGCGACATCCACCCAAAAGAGACTTCTGGTCCGTGATATGGAGAGAGTGAGGGACGGATCTGGAGCCGCTACAAACGAATAGTGGGCTATCGACATTAGTTTGGAATCTTTGTTGACAGTGAGATGATGTGCATGGTATATTGTTTAAGTTGTCTTTTACGACAGCGGTTCGTTAATTTAAAAGGTTAAATTGCTTGTTGACAAGCGGTCTGACAAAATGGTATATTAATTGAGCTGCTTCATTAGGCAGCCAACAATTCACGGCTTGATTAAATCAAACTTATTGTTGACATCATATTGTTTGAATGATATGATTATTAAGTTGTCTGCGAGAGCAGATGACTGGTAGACCTTTGAAAACTGAACATTGTTTCGACAAACCAAATATGTGTAGGGCG
>NZ_JQCA01000080.1 GCF_001437125.1 Levilactobacillus paucivorans
CACCGTGATCAAGCTACCTTCATACGAATTTTACCAACAACAGTTGACAGAGAACCCAATTATCTTGAAGGTAATCGTCCGACGCCTTATTTATTATTTTTGTGAATTAAAATGATGACACCAGATTGAACCCATGTTAGCCGGAGGCGCGGGTAACATCCAACTCAAACAGTTTAGATCAACCGGCGCAGGTAGCCCAGAAGCACCACCAAAAATGTCAGTGGTAATAGAAATTCCAGGAAGGTCAGGAACAACGCCGGCGTCATGAGAGCCACGACCAAGTCCAGAAGAATCAGTCCACCACCCACAACAACCAGTGCCAGCCACCAGCCTCGAGCCAATCGCGTTTGATAACTAATCCCATAGGCCATCAGGGTAACCGCGGTTGTCAAAATCAAAGCACGTTCCACTAAGGTTAACGGCAGTAGGCCTGCCAAAATCAGGGCAAGCACGCTCAAGCCAATGAAGAAATAGCCATACCACCGTTGGGTCTGTCTCGTTGTTTTCATCATCATCGCTTCCTTTACCTCAATTATACACGTTTCCAATAATTGAGAGGGCCCGGGTGCCTGAAAAGTTCAACCTAGGCGTGCCACCCCGCATCCACCGACAGTTCACCATTCCACTCATCACTGACGACCGCTGGGAGTTCGTGGTTAAAGACGCGCAACAGGGTCATCAGACTAGACGCACTGTTAGCTGCCGTCAATGCTGACAAGGGTAGCCAGGAGTTGGGGCCCTCGTTACTGTCCCGTATCTCTCCCGTGAAATCATCACTGCGGTACAACAGACCCAACTTGCGTTTTTGCCGCGTCGGGTCGAACCATTCGCAGGTACCGCAGAAACTCAAACTATGTAAGTGTAGACCAGTTTCTTCGGCCACCTCCCGCATCGCCGCCGTGGCACAGCTTTCGCCGACCTCCACGTTACCACCAGGGAAACTGTGACCAGCCTTCCAAGGAACATTTAATTTATCCTCCACCAAGACGTGCTTAGTGACCGGATCGGTCACGAGAATCATCGTCACCAGTTCTACCGGTTGCGTTCTGTCCATGGTTGTCTCCTCCATTTAATTAAATCAATACTCTGTGCGATCAAGGCACTAAAGCTAAACGATATGATCCAGGTCAATCCGTAACACACGAGAATTCCCAGGCCCAGATGGGCTCGCGTCAGGGTAGCCCCACCACCGCGCCAGATGATCTGTAGCCAAAAAACATTGGCGAGATACGAGGGATAGGCCAACTGCGCAAGACCATGAATGACTCCCAACGACCGGGCTCGCCGCCGTATCTGATAGCCAGCAAATGCCAGAACCAGTCCGATGACGCTTAAATCAAAAACAACGGTGGCGGGCAGGTAATAACTCGTATGCCCAAAGTCGACCGCCGTTCCCCACTGCCGCAACGTCCAGTTCTGGCCCACCCACGCCACACAGGCCACTAGGACCAACACCCCCCAGAAGCGTGACAACCAGCGTTGCCAGACCGACCAGTATCGCCAGCAAAGTACGCCCAGCACCGCATACAGGAGGAAGCCCAAGAAAAACCGATCCAAGAGATACCAGCGGACAAAGTGAGCGGTTGGATAGACCCGCTGGGTAAAGCCGATCATCGCTAGAACATAGAGACCCCCGATACCCCATCCCCAATGTTTCGCCACTTGTGGGCGGTTCACCCGATCACGCAGCCACCAGAAAATGGGCATCAGCAGAATAAATTGTAGCATCATCGTGTTGTACCACAGATGGGGTGCCGCATTACCACCCACGCCCTGCCAGAGAAGTGATCCCCAATTGTGGGCCGTCCTATGCTGCTGAAGACTGGGCATCAACCACAGGTAGAGCGTGGTCCAGATCACCGTCGGTAAAAACAGTGTCGGCGTCTGGCGTTTCAGGTAAGATCCATAACTAGGGGCTGGATTAGTGGTCCGGCTAGTCGTGAAGAGAATTCCCCAGATAAAGGCTGGCGCCGTGAATTTTACCGCCAAATAAATACCGGCCATGACTGCCTGGGCCTTAAGCGTCGGCTCAACCGTCAGGGCAAGGCTCAACACCGATTGTCCCATGACTGCCGTACAGGCGGCCACCTTCAGGTAGTCGCCAGCATCTACTTCGTCTCCTTGCCAATTCACATCGCGTCATCATCCTTTACCCGTTCATTTTACCAAGTCGCTCGGATAACGTAAACCACGAAAAAAGAGGCTCACTGGCCTCTTTATTTTTACGATTAAGCTTTGCGCTCACTGCGCTGTAATTTTTTGTTTTCGATGATTCCCTCTACGCCGTAACATGCGGCACCCAGAGCGGCAAACGCCAGTGGGAATACCAGCCATAGTGGTGACTTCATTAAGACGAGCACCAGGCTTAAGAACATGACCGCAAAGACGACTAAGGTCGTTAAGACAATCCGATCTTTTTTCATTTTAAACTCCCCCTTAGCTTAATTAAACTTGTGTGGCCCCTAACCACAAAGCTAGCTTATCAGTTTCTAGGCAAAATAACCACTACTTCGGGTAACCTTAAGAAAGTCACTAACTTTAGCGACCGTGCAAACCAGATCGGGTGGCATCATGAGGCGTCAGATGCTGGAGTTGCCCCCGAAACTCGGGTTCGAAACGTTCCTGTTCGGGACGGAAGGCGGCCAACCGGGCCTGACGTGCCACCGTTGAGTCTACCCGTTCGCCGTGCTCACCCAGGTCGAGCCCCGCTTCTTCCTCAGCAATGCCCACGCGCATCGGGCAAACCTGTCGGAGACCCCAAACTAAGAGACTGACCCCGGCGGCCACCAACACAATGGTGAAGAGCGTTGCCCCAACCTGAATGCCTAGCAAACGACCGCCACCGCCATACAGAAGGCCATTGGTCGTAACCACCGGATTGACAGTCTTCGTGGCGAAGGCCCCTACGAGGACACTGCCAACAATGCCACTCACCCCGTGACAACCGAAGGCATCTAGTGCATCGTCAATTCCCAAGCGTGGCTTGATCCGCGTGACAAAGACATAGCTGGTCAAGGTAGCAATAGCCCCGATAGCCACGGCCCCCATAATTGTCACATACCCAGCGCCGGGGGTAATGCCCACCAGCCCACACAGGGTCCCAGTACAGACACCCACCAAAGTTGGTTTCCCATGACGCCAGATGTCCAGCCCCATCCACACGACCATCGCGGTGGCCGTAGCCACGGTACTGGTCAAAGCCGCCTGTAAGGCAACGTCATTGACCGCCAGTGCACTCCCAGCATTGAAACCATACCAGCCAATCCACAGAATCGCGGTTCCCAGCAGGACCCAGGGTAAATTGTAGTGGGGATTGCCGGTATTGCTCTTCAACCGTGGCCCTAACCAGGCCGACAAGACCAAGGCGGTGACCCCAGCATTGATGTGAACCACCGTCCCACCGGCGAAATCCAGGACGCCCCAATGAGCTAACCAACCAGCCGGGCTCCACACCAGGTGAACCAGCGGGTAGTACAAGAATAACGACCACCCGACCAGGAAGAGTAACAGAAATTTAAAACGAATTCGACCAACCACGGCCCCCACGAATAAAGCAGGGGTAATAATGGCAAACATCATTTGAAATAAGGCATATGCGCCCACGGGAATCTGACCCGTCGTCAAGGTTGACAACCGCACCCCATGAAAGAAGGCCTCGCGCAAATTGCCAATCACCCCGGCAACGTCACCCGAGAAACTTAGCGAATACCCCACAAACACCCAGAGGAGAATGGCCATCCCCGTCATGATAAATACCGACAACATGGTATTGACCACGTTCTTCTCTGAAACCAGGCCCCCGTAAAAGAATGCCAAACCAGGAGTCATGAATAAAACCAAGATACTTGCCACTAACACAAATGCCGTGTTGGCTAAATTCATTTGCGTCGCCCTCTTCATCTTTTAATGTTATAAATCCTAACACTAAACATTAAATAAGTCGATGAAATATCAGTAAATTCGTAAATTAACCTTTTTAGCAAGCTATACGCTTAGTTTAAGACCATTTTCACGTTAAGTTTCCTAACACTAAAATCACAAAAATGAGAGTCTCAGCGAAATTTGCTGAGACTCTCATCACCTTATTTTAAAAGACGTTTGACGGCTGCGGGGATGAGTTTCCGGACCCCGCCACGGGGATCAGGCACATCACCCGTATACCTTGGAATCAAGTGAACATGAGCGTGCATGACTGTTTGACCGGCTGCCGCTCCGACATTAATCCCAATATTATAGCCAGCCGGCTGATAAGTCTGGTCCAATAAGGCCTTACCTTCTGCCAACAAGGTATCCATGGCCTGCTTGGTTGGACCGGGAATATCAAAATACGTGGCATAGTGCTGCTTAGGAACGATCAGCAGATGTCCCTTGCGCACTGGATGTATGTCCCAGAACGCCTTGGCCAGCTCATTTTCCAGAACAATTTCGCTTTTTTGACAGAAAATGCAATCCGCCTTAATCACACTACCTACTCCTTTGAACGCCGTGGTTGCCGTTGTGCCCAGAACTGGAAGTAATCCGTCCGGAGGGCCCCGTTATACAACTTCCGCGTCTTCGTGGCTTTCTTGCCATAGAAGTGTTCGAATTCCAAGTCGGCCGTCAGCACATAGGTTGACCAGTCCGTCATTGGCCGGAAAACGTCACCCATTTGCTTGTAAAGTTCCCGGACACTGGCCTGGTCACTCAGCCGCTCCCCATAAGGTGGGTTGGCGACGATGACCCCATGCTTGAGGTCGGTTTCAAAGTCTTGAACTGCCAACTGACGGAAGGTAATGTCTTGGGACAAGCCAGCCTCTTGCGCGTTCTTCTTAGCGATGGCGACCATGTTCTCGTCGATATCACTCCCAAAGATCTGTAAGGGCGTGTCGTAGTCGGCCTTAGCATCGGCCTCGTCACGGACTTTATCACTCAATTCTTGCGGCACCCAATCCCAGCTCTCACAGGTAAAGTCCCGGTTGAAGCCCGGTGCCAAGTTACGGCCAATCAGAGCAGCTTCAATTGGAATAGTTCCGGACCCACAGACGGGATCCCAGAATGGCATATCCTTGTGCCAGCTCGTCAGGGCAATCAGTGCCGCCGCCATGTTTTCCTTGATGGGGGCGCCACCCTTACCTACCCGGTAGCCACGCTTAAACAGACTAGGACCGGTGGTATCGAGGGTTAACATGACGTGATCCTTGTCAATCATAACTTCCAAAGGATACGTCGCCCCCGTTTCTGGCATCCGTGTCCGCCGGTGATAGACGGCAGCTAACTTGGTTGCCACGGCCTTCTTCACGATCGCTTGGGCATCGGGCACACTATGTAATTGCGACTTCTTGGAGCGGCCTTCAACGGGGAAAGCGGCATCCATTGGCAGTAATTCATCCCAAGCCACGGCTTTGGTGGCTTCGAACAATTCGTCAAACGTCATGGCATCGAATTCAGCCACGATGATCCGCACCCGGTCGGCCGTTCTGAGCCAGAGGTTCGTCCGTAAGATATCTTCGATCGTCCCGTCGAAGCGAACCCGACCATTTTCGACTTGGGTCTCATAACCTAGGTCCCGTAACTCACGCCCAGCGATGGCTTCGATACCACTCGCAGTGGCGGCGTATAAATGAAATTTTTTCATAACATCCTCCTTGTTTCCGACTCAACGGTACAACGCTTTTGTTGGCGAACGCTGTCGACCGCTACCGCGACGAGTCGACTTTACCCTCAGTGTACCACCGAAGGCCTTTCACCCCATAAATTAGCTATAAAAAAAGGTGGGAGCAAGCTCCCACCGACCTGACATGGTGTAAATCCCTGTAAGCCATGTTTTGTACCACCCAACCGTTTCAGGCAAACGATTGACTGGCAGTAATCATCTATCTCGAGAGTTTCCTCTCCCCCCACATTTCGTTCATTTCCATATGTGAAGCGCCCCTACCAAAAGTTTGGGTTGCCCGCTCGAGGGGTTTACCGCGTTCCACCGCCTAGGTTTTCCTAGACGTATCGTCACTGTGGCACTTTTCAGGGATACTCAAGCATAGCCGAAGCCTTAGCCGTTTTTTCCCGCCGTAACGTTATTGCTAACGCTCCCCGGCTTATTTTTTCACCGAGCACGAACACTACAGACATCTCAGTCTGTGCGAGCATGGACTTTCCTCAGCCGACATAAGCCGACCGCGATTACTCAGGATTTACACCAGTCTTTATAATTCTACAAACGATGTGACTCGTTTGGATCATTATCTAATTGTGAACCGAAAACGTGACGTTCCAAGTTGGATAAACGCTTGAGAATATCCATGTTGGTGACACTGGACGTCGGTTGGCTAGTTGTGGAAGCTTGGGGCTGGCTAACGCCAACTTGCACTTGCTTCGTTAATTCATCAACTTTCGCTAACAACCGTTCGTTTTCATCTTGCAGGCGTTGATTTTCCTTAACAAAAGTGTCGTAGTCCTTGATTACGTTGTCTAAGAAAGTATCAACGTCATCTGGATCGTAACCACGCATCTTTTGTCGAAATTGCTTTTGCAAAATTTCTTTTGGAGTGAACTTAATGTTTTCCATCGATTATTTACACCTCGTTGTCATATCAAACCGGCAATATTAATAATACCAGTTTTCATTCAAATTGGGAACCATTATTTAAATTTTCTTGATATTCGTTGGCACTTTCTTGCAGCCATTCCATATCAACCATCGTCAGGGGGTAAGTATGTTGCTCCTGAAACTTTTCAATCGCCCGGTAATCATACTTAGGTTTGCCTTCAACCTCTAAATCATAAACCATCACGGCTTCATCTGTATGGCTCAACATAAATTCTTGATAGTTTCTTAACTGTTGGGGGCTGTGATAAGGTTGCGCACTGACTGGTTCATGGAAGTCCGTTCGACTCATGATACTGGCTAATTGGGCCTGATTGGCTTCATTCCAGTTATTGCCGAACTCCGCAAACGGCGTCATCATCGCAATCTTCAGCTCTGGGTAGTCGTCCTTTAAGGTCAGGGCTACCTCAATGACCCACTGCTCAACCCCCAGTTGGCCGCCGGTAATCAACCAATCGGTGCCATTTTCAATTTTACCAATGAGAACCTTCTTCAGTGCATCCTTTAGGACCAGAAGTTTCTTGTCCTCGTTACCGAAGACCCCGAGTTCATAGCTTCGATAACCCGTCACCCACAGTCGACTCACCAGAATTCCCCCTTTGTTCTTCCTATAGTTTAGCGAAGATTTTCGGTAGGAGCAATGAAAAGACGTTAAATTATTGGAAAAGTCTGACGTCCGGTCTGCTTGGGAGTTTTTATTTCTGCCCCACCTTGGTATAATGTCAATAACTGGGCCACAAATGCGAGCCAGCTTTTGACAAGGAGTGTGAGGAGTCGATGACTATTCGGTATCCCAATGGGAATGCCTATCAAACACCAGCGACACCGTCCGGGCCCAAGTTTCCCAGTTCCTATACTAATTATGGGAAACGGGGCATGACGCTAGAGGAAGAGCTCAACCAGAGTAACACGTACTATGAGACCCGGGGCATGGCGGTCGTTCACAAGAAGCCGACCCCCATTCAGATCGTCAAGGTCGATTATCCGAAACGCAGTGCGGCTGTGATTAAGGAAGCCTACTTTAGCACCGCGTCCACGACCGATTACAACGGGGTCTATCGGGGCCATTACCTCGACTTCGACGCGAAGGAAACCAAGAACAAGTCCTCCTTCCCGTTGAAAAACTTTCATCAACACCAGATCGATCACATGCGGGCCTGCACGGCCCAGGGTGGCATTTGTTTTGCTATTATTAAGTTTGTCAATCGCCACGAAACCTACCTGTACCGTGCTGAAGACCTCTTTACCTTCTGGGATCAACAAATTCAAGGCGGCCGTAAGTCCGTGCCCTACGCGGACATCGCTGCCAAGGGAATCCTTTTACCTGCACAGTTGCAGTTACCGGTTCCCTATCTCAAAGCCGTGGATCAGCTGCTTTAGCAGCGAACACGTTTAAACGCAAAGGAGATTAACATGTCTAGTAACAATTCTACCGGTGGTACGCGGATGAGTCGCCACAGTGCGACCACCCCCGGCCCCAAACGACCGCACAACGGCTGGCGTACCTTCCGCCGCGTGCTGTTCGTTATCGTGGCAATCGGCGTTTTAGGAATCTTGGCCGGTGCCGGGCTTTTCTTCTTCTACGCCCAGAGCGCCCCGAAGATTACCCAATCCGCCCTGTCCAGTGATACCTCAACCCGAGTTTATGACGCTAACGGTAAGGTCATCTCGCGGTTGGGTGCCCAGAACCGAAACTACGTTCAGAACAGCAACATTCCCACGACCTTAAAACAAGCCGTGGTTTCCACCGAAGATCGGCGTTTCTATAAGAATAACGGGGTTGACCCCATCCGGATCCTTGGGGCCGCATTTGCGAACGTCTCCGGGTCTTCGCTAGGGATGCAAGGTGGGAGTACCTTAACCCAGCAATTGGTTAAGCTGTCCGTCTTCTCGACGGCCGCTGCTGACCGAACCCTGAAGCGTAAGGCCCAAGAAGCCTGGTTAGCCCTCAAGGTCGATCACAACTATTCCAAGGATCAGATCCTGGAATACTACATTAACAAGGTCTACATGGGTAACGGCGTCTATGGGATGCAGACAGCCGCAGAATACTACTACGGCAAAGATCTGAAAGACCTCGAATTACCACAGTTGGCCCTCCTCGCTGGGATGCCTCAAGCACCTAACGATTATGACCCAACGACTTACCCCCAATATGCTGAGAAACGACGTAACCTGGTGTTAGACGCCATGGCTAAGAACAACGCCATTACCTCCGCCCAGGCCGCGCAAGCCAAGGTCACAAACATCAAGACTGGTTTGGTCAAAACACATCATTCAACCACGACCGATGCCAAGACCACCAAGGTCATCGACGCCTACCTGAAACAGGTTTACGCCGAACTTAAGGCCAAGGGTTACAACACCACTACTGGTGGTCTAAAGGTCTACACCAACCTCGATATGGGTGCCCAGAAGAAACTTTACAGCATCGTCAACTCGGGGAACTACGTCAACTTCCCTTCCAGCAAGTTCCAAGTTGGGTCCACGATCGTGAACCCCAACAACGGTCAAGTGGTCGCCATGATTGGTGGCCGGAAGACTGGCAACGTCACCTTTGGGTTGAACCGTGCCGTTCAAACAGACCGTTCCAGTGCCTCAACGGCTAAGCCCCTGATGGATTATGGCCCAGCCATTGAACACCTCTACTATCCAACTTACGAACCAGTCAAGGATACGGCATTTACGTATCCCGGGACCGACAAGAGTCTCTATGACTGGGATAAGCAATATCAGGGAACCATCACCATGCGTAAGGCCCTCTACGAATCTCGGAATATTCCAGCGGTTCGGACCTTACAAAACGTTGGGATTTCTAAGGCTACCAAGTTTCTCGAAGGTTTGGGCATGACGTTTGACAAGACGTTGACCTTGCAAAACGGGATTGGGTTGTACATTTCCTCCGAACAGGAAGCAGCCGCCTATGCCGCCTTCGCCAACGGTGGGACCTACTACAAGCCTTACCTGGTCTCCAAGGTGGTCACTCAGGACGGGAAGAAGCACAACTATGCGTCTACTGGTAAACGCGCTATGAGCGCCGCGACGGCCTTCATGTTGACCGACATGATGAAGGATGTCATTACCAACGAAAGTGGTTCAGGGCGTTCAGCCGCCATCTCCGGGCTCTACCAAGCCGGGAAGACTGGGACCGACTCCTACCCTGACGATTACGCCGACAAGGTGCCTGATGGCGCGACGATGGACTCCTGGTTCACGGGGTACACCAAGAACTATGCCGTCTCCGTCTGGACGGGTTACGACAAACAATTCCAGACCGGTCACTACGTCAGCGAGTCACAAACCACAATCGCTCAAGAAATCTACAAATACGAAATGAGTTATCTCGCCGGTAAGAGCACCAATACCGACTGGACCGCCCCAAGTACCGTCACGCGTACCACGCAAAACGGGAAGACGGAATACTACGTCACTGGTCACCCTGGTACCGTAACGGATACCACGGCCACTAGCCAATATGGGTCGACGAACAACACGAACTCTTCGGCTTACAGTAGTAATAACCAGGCAACAACCAGTTCCAGCACTTCCAAGACGGAATCCTCAACGACTGAGTCCAGTACCAGTAAGGAATCCTCAAGTACGGAACAGAAGCCTAGCGGTAACGGCAATGACGATGACAACAACACGCAGACGTCATCGACGAATAACGCTGACGACAATAAGAACTAACGAGATCATGGCTCTTTGTCAAATGGTGTTGAAGGATAGTTTCTATCCTTTGGAGATCTCCTCG
>NZ_JQCA01000010.1 GCF_001437125.1 Levilactobacillus paucivorans
TCTATACAATTCAGAAATCTTTTATGCATTTACACAAGATATTTTACGCTCTCGGTAATTATTCCGCTGAAGTCACGGTTTTATTTATTAAGTCGAAAGATACGTTGAAATTCACCCGTGATAATAAGGTCACTGAATACCAAGATGGCAAGAAGGGGGCCACGGGAACTTACAAGATTGATGGTAAGGACCTAAAGTTTAACCTCGACAGCACTACGATTAACGCCAAGTTGGCAGATGACCACAAGTCATTCAAGGTCTCATCCGGATCTGGTTCAGGTGCCTTCGCCGCTGGCTTAACATATACCCTTGAAGATTAGCTTCACATAAAAAATTTAAGAAGATGACATCATGACAAAAGAAGAAATTTTAACTTACTTATTCGCAAAACGTGATTTAACTGCCGGCGTTCAAGACGCTCGCCACAATGCCTATGAGGCCCAACAAGCCTTCGAGACTAAGACCAAGTCACTCAAACGACAAACAATTTGGATCGCTGTTGGGGGATTTTTCCTGACGCCCGTTGTGGTCGGTCTTGTTGCTGAGATTCTTGGGAATATCATTGGCGTAATTGGGATATTTGCCTGGTGGGGTGCTCTGATCTATGCCATTATTCTCTATTTCCAAAAAAAGAAAGCAGCCGCTCAAGTTGTTGAACAGGCCAATGAAAAGGTCTCCCAAGCCATGTCAGAACAAGCCTACATCGATGGTAAAGCCGACTTTCCTGACAAGTTTTATAGTTTCTGGACGATTGATCGGCTGATTCATTTGATTAATGAAAACCGTGCAACCTCGTTACAAGAAGCCTTTAACGTTGCCGAAACGCAGGACTTCCAGAACGATCAGCTATCTCTGCAACAAGAAAATCTTGCCGTTAGTCAATCAACGAATAAGATGTCCGCAATTTCTGCTGCGGCCAATGTCTTTACGGCACTCAACACCCGGAAGTAATTCTTTTAATTTAAGTCTAGACCCTTATCAGACTCTGAACGGCTACGACCTGTGGCTTATTTTCTGACGTCCAAGGCTCTAGGCTTTTATTTTAATCAACCACATACAGGAGAGGTCAATATGGATGCCCTAAAACAAGTTTCAAAGAAAACCTGGACCCGCGTTGGTTTCTCTGTCCTTATTGTGTGCCTAGTTTTCAAGTAGCTTGGCTCGTCTATGTTCTCCCCGTCGTTTGAAGCGTTAGGGGAGTGATTCAGATGCTTATTGGGGATAGCTCATAGTTGGTGTCCTGCTTTTAAAACCAGGCCGGTAAAAATCAAAGGAGTTTTTTTAATGAAAAAATTGAATCGTATTTTAATGACCACGATGGTGGCCTTCACCATGTTGGGTGGCACCATTGTGCCGAGCGTGACGGCATCTGCTGCTAAGAAGACCGGATACAGTCGAATTAGAAAGACTTCATTAGCACATGATAAATATAAGGTTAAAAATACAAAGGGCAAAACGTATAAGATGACTGGGAAGGCTAAAAATATTAAATTGAAGACTAATCATTACCTGAAGAATTATAAAAAGAACAAATGGATTCGAACGAAGAGTACATTAATTAAACATAAGGGTAATTGGATGCTTTATTATTATATGACACCAATGACTAAGAAAAAGCATGAGGGGGGCTGGGTTAAATTAACGGATATGAAACCAGTCAAAACTCATAAAGCAAGTAAATATGTCATGGCAGATTTTGACACGTGGTATCGGGGGTTAAGTACGAAACAACGCAATCAGTATTATCAACTTGTTCGAGATGGCGATAATACTGATGCCGAGCATGAACTGTCATCATACGCAGGTTGGTTACAATAAGCCATGTTCAGTTAAAACAAGTAAACTCGACTAACTTGTTTTAACTTCATATTTTAGCTACAACAGCTGTCCTACCTTCTAGGACTACAGCGGGTTTAAATCAAAGGAGTTTTTAAAATGAAAAAAATGAATCGGATTTTAGTGACTACTGCCATGTCCTTAACTATGATGGGTGGCACTGTGATGCCTAGTATTGTCGCTTCTGCTTCTGTTAAGACCGGATACAGTCGTACTTTTAAGACGCCACTGACACATGACAAATATAAGGTTAACAATAAAAATGGTCGTACTTTTAAGATGACTGGCAAGACTAAGAATATTAAATTGAAAACTAACCACTAATTTGAAGAATTATAAAAAGACCAAGTGGGTTCGAACCAATAGCACATTAATCAAACATAAGGGTAATTGGATGGTTTATTATTATATGAAACCAATTACAAAGAAGAAACATGCAGGTGGCTGGGTCAAATTAACAGATATGAAGCTTATCAAAACGAGAGCGTAAAATATCTTGTGTAAATGCATAAAAGATTTCTGAATTGTATAG
>NZ_JQCA01000081.1 GCF_001437125.1 Levilactobacillus paucivorans
GACCACTTCTAAGAATAGATTCTTAGTGTTGCACTTGATTTGACAATTGAGGTTTTTTATTCATTTCTAATCTGACCGACTATTATACTTTTAATGAATAAAATTGCGATCAATATAAAAAAGGCGTCGCGGCTAGTCGACGTCTCTTACTTATTTTAGGTTTAATAGTTGAATTAACTCAAAATTGCTTTCTACCGTCATGAGACTGTCCATGGCATGAATCACCAGGATATCTGGACCAAGCCCCTTAGACGTCAATTCAGCCATGATTTTAGTTTGGACTTGATGTGCCGTGACTAATTTGGCTCGACACGGTGCCAGTTCGGTCGGTGTCAGCTTTCCGTCAGCCGCCGCTTTAAGTAACAGCTGCTTTGCCTCCCCTGCTGCCAGCAGGAGCTGCATCGCCAATTGCGTGACCGTTGTGGCGGTCATCTTAGTAAGCCACTGCGGGATGGACAGCCAGTTGCTTGCACGTAAACTTCACGAGAGCCTGACTATTTAGCCAACCATAGATATCGTTAGGAATCACAGCCATTGGGACGCGATCCCCAATCTTTGCTTGAATCTCGGCTTGATAGGCCACCTGAGGCGTCAATAAGACGAGGTCCTGGTCAGCCAACAATTCTGGTGTTAACTCCAAATAACTCACAGCCTGAAAATGCAAAGGAACTCGTTGGGTTTCTGATACTCGCTTAGCTTCCCCGATGAACAAATGGCTTGAGATTCCTTGACCGCAAACTAACAGAATGTTTTTCATGATGGCAACTCCCTATCCTTTTCTAGTTACTCTCAGGATAGCACTAATACACCTATACCACAATGAGTTTATCTATAAAATCAATTTGTCATTAATTTTAACTATCGTTGTCAGATCGGCGTTCCTATTTCTATACCAATTGGTATAGAAATATTAGACCAATTGCAAAATGACTAGACCATTTGCCGTCAATCCACTTGAATTTTAGACACAAAAAAAGCTCCTAGTCAGCGACTAGAAACTCATCTGATGCCGGCTGAGGAATTCGAATCCCCGACCCTCGGTTTACGATACCGATGCTCTACCAGCTGAGCTAAGCCGGCATATCTGGCTAACGTGGTTAACCCGACTCCGGCAGGCGGGCTCGAACCGTCGACAACCTGATTAACAGTCAGGTGCTCTACCAACTGAGCTATGCCGGAATAATCGCGTAGCAACGTCCTATCCTCGCAGGGGGCGATCCCCCAACTACTATCAGCGTG
>NZ_JQCA01000082.1 GCF_001437125.1 Levilactobacillus paucivorans
TTGTTCTTTGAAAACTAGATATTATCAATTATTTTCCTTTAATTATTAAGATAATTAAACCGAGAAACAACTGCGTATTTTTGAGTTTTTTAATTAGTTTTATATCGCTAATACTCGATTAATCAACGATTACTTCGTAATCGTTAGGTTAAGTTATGAAGGGCGCATGGTGGATGCCTTGGTACTAGGAGCCGATGAAGGACGGGACTAACACCGATATGCTTCGGGGAGCTGTACGTAAGCTTTGATCCGGAGATTTCCGAATGGGGAAACCCAATTACATTAATCCGTAATTACAACTTGGGGAATACATACTCAAGTTGAGGCAGACGCGGGGAACTGAAACATCTAAGTACCCGCAGGAATAGAAAGAAAAATCGATTCCCTAAGTAGCGGCGAGCGAACGGGGAATAGCCCAAACCAAAGAGCTTGCTCTTTGGGGTTGTAGGACTGAACATTTGAGTTACCAAAGTCAATGATAATCGAAGAGTCTGGGAAGACTCGGCATAGAGGGTGATACCCCCGTAGATGAAATCATTGGCCCTCAGTTCAGTATCCTGAGTACGGCCACACACGTGAAACGTGGTCGGAATCCGGGAGGACCATCTCCCAAGGCTAAATACTCCCTAGTGACCGATAGTGAACCAGTACCGTGAGGGAAAGGTGAAAAGCACCGCGGAAGCGGAGTGAAATAGTTCCTGAAACCATGTGCCTACAATTAGTTAGAGCCCGTTAATGGGTGATAGCGTGCCTTTTGTAGAATGAACCGGCGAGTTACGTTAATTTGCAAGGTTAAGGTGGAAAGACCGGAGCCGTAGCGAAAGCGAGTCTGAAACGGGCGTTTCAGTAAATTGACGTAGACCCGAAACCAGGTGACCTACCCATGTCCAGGTTGAAGGTGCGGTAAAGCGCACTGGAGGACCGAACCCGTGTATGTTGAAAAATGCTGGGATGAGGTGTGGGTAGCGGTGAAATTCCAAACGAACTTGGAGATAGCTGGTTCTCTCCGAAATAGCTTTAGGGTTAGCCTCGGAGTTAAGAATCGTGGAGGTAGAGCCACTGTTTGGACTAGGGGCCCGTCATGGGTTACTGAATTCAGATAAACTCCGAATGCCACAGATTTATATCCGGGAGTCAGACGACGAGTGATAAGATCCGCCGTCGAAAGGGGAACAGCCCAGACCACCAATTAAGGTCCCTAAATATGTACTGAGTGGAAAAGGATGTGGAGTTGCATAGACAGCTAGGATGTTGGCTCAGAAGCAGCCACCATTTAAAGAGTGCGTAATAGCTCACTAGCCGAGTGATCCTGCGCCGAAAATTTACCGGGGCTAAGTACATTACCGAAATTGTGGATGCGACCATTAGGTCGCGTGATAGGAGAGCGTTCTAAGGGCAATGAAGGTAGACCG
>NZ_JQCA01000083.1 GCF_001437125.1 Levilactobacillus paucivorans
TTTACGGATAAATTAAGTGGGGCTAACACTAATCGGCCAGAACTGCAAAAAATGCTCGCCTATGTTCGCGAGGGTGATATTGTCCTGGTCACTGAATTAGATCGCTTAGGCCGAAACAACCAGGACTTAACTAAGATCATGAACACCATTCAAAATAAGGGGACCACCCTAGATGTGTTAAACTTGCCGTCCATGACAGGGATTGCGGATCCTAATTTACGCCAGCTCATGACGAATCTCATTATTGAACTGTATAAATATCAAGCTGAAAGCGAACGTAAGCGGATCATTGAACGGCAGCAACAGGGGATTTTCCTGGCCAAACAGCAGGGGAAATATCATGGGCGCAAACCCCAATATACCGAAGATGATCCCCGCTTACTACATGCTTTTAAGCTTTATCAGACGGGCATGAGTGATGTAGATGTTGCCCGTAATACCGGGATTAAACGGACAACCTTTATCAGATACCGAAAGAAATTCGATGTGCATTGAACCGGTTTACATGAGATAATCAGAATAGATTAGAAGCCCTGAAACAGGCGTAAAATAACAAATGCTTAAAAATGATGCTACTGGAAGTTGGTCGCATCTTTAATTAGTATTTAAATTAAAAATTAGAATCTAAAGGAGAACTTATATAATGACAATACACAAGAATCCTTTAGTTAAGCCCTTTGTCAAATGGGCTGGGGGAAAGCGACAATTATTACCAGAGATAAAACGTTATTTGCCGTCAAAAATTAAAAATTATTACGAACCATTCGTGGGAGGGGGCGCTGTTTTTTTAGATGGCGAATTTACAATTGAAATGCAACACAAAGTAAAAAAATAAACCCATACCGGGTAGAATATGTTTAACGACCAAATCAAACAATTCGAGGTATCCGGTATGAGCTATAAACATCTTACTATAAAAGAACGTGAAATACTTATGTTTTTACGAGCTAAGGGGTTATCTATCCGGGCTGTTGCGTTACGGCTGGGGCGAAATCCAAGCACTATTTCACGGGAGTTAAAACGTTGTGCAGGTAATTATTCCCCAAGCAAAGCAGATAATGACTATCATCAAAAGCGGCAGAATTGTCACAAGAAGCGGCTATTAGACAGCCATCCACAATTACGCCGTCAAATTGTTCATTACATCTTAGATCTGCACTGGTCACCAGAGCAGATTACCGCTCGCTTTAATAAGGAACATCAATGGTGTGTTAGCTACAACACAATTTACCGTCATATCTATCAACACAATTTAGGTGAGAAGTACTCCTCACGTGGTGATACCGGTATTCAGCGCCATCTCAGACATAAACATCGGACTCGGCATTCAAAGAATACTAGACGACATCGAGAAGTACAGACCGACTATATCTCGATCCATGAGCGCCCTGGTTTTATCAACCAGCGTCAACGTATAGGTGACTGGGAAATTGATACTGTGATTGGTCGAACGGGTCACTCCATCCTTTTAACGATTGTCGATCGGCTTAGTCGGCTTACGCTTATCAAAAAGGTTGTGCAAAAGGACTCGCAGGAGATAAATAAAGGCTTAGTTGAACTGTTAGGGGCCATTCCTAAAGAATTTGTTCATTCTATTACACCAGATCATGGGACCGAATTTCTTCATCTTGATGAAATCAGCGAAAGGTTAGGTGTTACTGTCTATTGGCCCGATCCATATTCGCCTGAACAGCGTGGAACAAATGAGAATACAAATGGATTAATCCGGGAATATTTTCCCAAGCGAACAGATATTGATAATTATACAGAATAGGACGTTGAACACTGCCAAAAGCAGTTAAATCAACGTCCTCGCAAAGTGTTAAACTATGAAACCCCATATGAAGTATTTTTTGACAAACCGTTGCACTTAGTTTGACAATTCGCCGTTGCCATTTCTCTGGAAATATGACACACTTTGATTGATGAGACACGAATTGGGGGATGAATGCGGTTTGGATATTTTATACTGTGGAGATGACCACATGTTTTCGGGGTTGATTATTTCAATCCTCTCACTGACAAAACACGCGCAAGAACCACTCAACATCTACATTTTAACTGGACAATTGTATAATCGTCATCAGCAATTTCAAGCGCTGACTGACGATCACGCAGCCTTTTTGAATCAACTGGTCAAGCGGGAAAATGTCGATAGTGGCGTTACCAAAATTGACATTACCACTCAGTTTGAGGCGGATTTGCCCAAGGCGAACATCAACACGTTATTCACGCCCTATAGTATGTTGCGGCTGTATAGTGATTTGGTGCCGCAATTTTCCGATCGGATTCTGTATTTGGACGCTGACGTTGTGTGTCGCCGGCCGTTTGAAGATTTTTATCATCAATCACTGGCAGGAACTGATTTTGTTGGCGTATTGGATCATTACGGTCGTTGGTTCTTCCATCATCA
Organism: Levilactobacillus paucivorans; assembly: GCF_001437125.1. GTDB lineage: Bacteria > Bacillota > Bacilli > Lactobacillales > Lactobacillaceae > Levilactobacillus > Levilactobacillus paucivorans. Next base: position 2,414 of record NZ_JQCA01000083.1, read on the forward strand.
ACAGAGAGCATTTGATTACATTAACTCGGGGATGCTCCTGATGAACCTGGATATGATCCGACAAGACAAATTACTGGCCCGCTGCCGGGAATGCTGCCGAAAATGGCCGATGATTATGCCGGACCAGTCCGCGATGAATAAGCTGGCCAAGCACAAGGCTTTTGCCCCTGAAAAATACAATGAGCAGCAGGATGTTCAATCTGACACCGTTTTTCAGCATTTCTCCACCCGCTGGAAATTATGGCCGATCGTCCACACGGTTTCGGTCAAGCCTTGGGAAGTTGATAAAGTTCACCAGCAACTTCATTTGCATGAATATGATGATATTTTAGCCGAGTATCAGGAGATTATGGCTGAATTGGATGCTGAAGGGGAATTGAAAACTGAGTGAGGGTGCGATGCGAGATGTGTTGCTCTTAGAATCTTAATGAACGAGCTGATTATTCCTGTTTTTGGAATGATTGGCTCTTTTTATATTTTGTCTTGATTGGATTGGTGTGCAGGAAGTGGAAGAATTATCGATTGGTTGGTGGGGTTAGGGGATTTTGAGATCCCTCCGGCCTTTAAAATACGCTCCGACGCAACTGAGGCTAACTTCTAAGTGCACTTTAATTAAAGTCCCAAACCCAGGGACTTCAATCAAAGTACCCTTAGAAACCGCCTCACCCGTTGCTCGTCGCGCTCTGATTTTTCACATACTCCCTATACAAAGGAGTCGTTTTCACTAACTGTTGGTGGGTTCCCTGGCCCGTTACCCTGCCGTTTTCTATGAAATAAATTTCGTCGGCGTTGGTAATTGTGCTTAGCCTGTGGGCGATCACCAATGTTGTTCGATTGGCCATCAACTGGTCCAGCGCTTTTTGGACCATCATTTCGGACTCGGAATCCAGGCTCGCCGTTGCTTCATCCAACATTAAGATTTTTGGATTACGCAGGAAGGCCCGGGCAATCGCCAATCGTTGGCGTTGGCCCCCCGATACCTTGACTCCACGCTCACCGACTTCCGTGTCCAAGCCCCGAGGCATCTTCTGGACAAATTGCGTTGCGTAAGCCATTTCCAAGACATGCCAAAGCTGTTCATCGGAAAAATGCCCCGGCAAACCATAGGTTAAATTGTAACGAATCGTTCCAGACATGATTGCAGCGTCTTGGCCGACCAGGCCGATTTGCTGGCGCCAATCGGCAAGTTGAATATCAGTAATATTGGTATTGCCAATCGTGATGCTGCCCTCGTTAGGTTCATAAAAACGTTCAATTAAGCTGAAAATGGTTGATTTGCCACCGCCGGATGGTCCGGCAAAGGCAATGACCGAATTGGGTTCTGCCGTAAACGACACGTCGGATAAAATGGGGTGATGCTGATCATAAGAAAAACTGACGTGGTTCATCTGAAGTGTTTGATCGCCAATATCCAAATCCGTTCCAGTCAGACGATCTTCTTCATGAGTTTGCAATAATGCCTGGATTCGAGTGGTTGAGCCACTTGCCTTGGCAACATCAGACATGAATTGGCCGAGAACCGCAAATGGACTAATCATTTGAACCAGGTACATCAGAAATGAAAATAAGGTCCCAATATCAATGGCACCTTCCCGAACCCGGATCGCACCATAGCCCAGAATTCCCAGGACCATGGCCATCATGACCATGCCCATTACAGGTCCGGCAATTGAATCATAGATCGCTTCTTTTAACCCGATGCGATAAAGGCGATACATCCGTTTATCGCCGGCTGTTCGTTCTAAGTTTTCTGCGGTAGACGATTTGACTAGACGGACTTCGCCCAGCATTTCACCGGCTTTACCATTGAGATCTGCCAGTGCGTCCTGTCTCGCTCTGGCAACTTTGTGGGATTGGCGGACAATTGGCAGCAGGCAGATCAAGACGAGCGGAACGGCGATAAACATAATGATAGTCATCCGCCAGTCCGTGATGAGCATTAAGACCAATGCGCCAACCAGTTGCAGAATCGAAGTTGCGGTTTTGGGAACCGAATTGGCCAACAGTTCCTTGACCTGTGTGGAATCATTGACCAACCTGGACGTTATTTCGCCAGATTTGGTTTGGTCAAAATAACCCACCGGCAGGGTTAAGATTTTATCCCAAAGTGTTGTTCGCAGCTTATAGACGACGTCTTCACCGAAGAAGCCTAAAATACTGCCGGAAAAGGCTCCAATAATGGTACTGAAAACGAATAGTAAAATGACGGCAACGATTAGGCCGACATCCATTGAATGACCGATTGAGTTGATGATCCCCTTGGCGATGCCGGGAACCATCAATTGCATCGCCGTTGCGACAACTCCTAGAAAAAAGCCAAGCAGCAGTTGCCAGTAACGGGGGTGAATTCGGTTGATTAGGCCCATAAATGTTTTAAAGTTAAACTTGGTATTGTTCTTGGACTGAGCTTGCATCAAAATTATCCCCTAAATCCTTCTAATGATGTGTATACATCCATTGTTATCCCAAATATCCTAGCATAGCAAGCCTTAATTTTACACCAATTTCATCATTTAAAGGGCGATTTTTAGTGAATTGCCATTTTTAAACGTCCCGTATGATGAAATAATGTCATATTTGGGGTAGAATGGTTCTGTTCATGATTTTAACTTCTCGGAAGAAAGGATGACATTGGTAATGACTAAACGGACATCAAAAGTGTTTACGTATCATGATTTTGATGATGACGTGGTCTTTACCAAAAATCAAAATGCCACCATTCCTGAGGGCTACATTTGGCTGCATCAAAATTGGTTTTACCGCGTAACGGCGACGGTCGTCTACTGGGTGGCGGTTGTTGTCAGCTTCGTTTATTGTCGGCTGTATTTGCGGACGTCTTTTCGAAACAAACGGTGTCTGCGCACCCAAGGCAAACGGGGCGCCTTCATTTATGCCAACCATACCCAGCCGCTGGGGGATGCACTTTTACCGATGCTGGTCGCAATACCCCGGCGGGCGTATCCGATTGCGGAACCTGCCAACCTTGGTATTCCAATCGTCGGTCGTCTCTTGGCGATGGGTGGTGCGTTGATCCTACCCGCGAAATTATCACAAATGATCCAATTCCAGCGGGCGATGAATGCTCGATTGGACCAGCATCAACGAGTGTTTATCTATCCCGAAGCCCATGTTTGGCCGTATTACACCAAGATTCGTCCGTTTCCAGTTGGCGCATTCCATTATCCAGTCGCTGCCGACCTGCCCAGCTACAGCATGACGATTACATATCAAAAAGGCCGACTGTTGAGCCGACCCAAGCAGGTGGTATACTTCGACGGTCCGTTTATGCCGGACAAGTCACTTCCGCGTAAACAACGCCAACAAAAACTCCACGATCAGATTCATGCCCAAATGGTGACCCGCAGTCACCAAAGCAACGTGTCATTTATGACCTACCAGCATCAATCACATTGATTTAAGGGGGATTCATTATGGAAAATCAAACCGTGCCAATTTTTTACGCTGTCGATGACAATTATGCACCTTATCTGGCAGTTTCACTGGCTTCACTGGTCGCGCATACATCACCGGACAGGCATTACCAGGTGATTGTGTTGTGTGATGATCTCAATACCGACAATCAAGGGCGGCTTAAAGCCTTTGAAACGGACAACCTCAAAATTCAGTTTGTTTCAATTAATGACCGCTTGAAGCAAGAAATTACTGATAAGAATAACAAACTACGCAGTGACTACTTTACCTTTACAATTTATTTCCGGCTGTTTATTGCTGAATTGTTCCCCAAATTGGATAAGGCGCTCTACCTGGATGCGGACACGGTGGTTTTAAAGGACGTGGGTGAATTATTTGATACCCAGCTGGGGGATAACCTGGTTGGCGCAGTGCCGGATCACTTCATCGGCCACACTCCGGAAACGATTGACTATGCTGAACAAGCCGTTGGGATTGATTCACAGAAATACGTTAATTCCGGCGTGTTGTTGATGAACCTGGCTGAAATGCGCCGTTCAAAATTCGCTGAACACTTTTTGCAGCTCTTGAACAAGTACCATTTCAAGAGTTTGGCCCCGGATCAGGACTACATGAATGCCATCGCGAGAAATCGAATTTATTATTTGAACCCGTCATGGAACATCCAAATCACCACGCCACAGGATGTTGACCCCTGGCTGATTCACTATAACTTATTTGCCAAGCCGTGGCGCTATGATGATGCCCCTCGACAAAGCTATTTTTGGACCTATGCCAAACAAACCGATTACGAGACCATGTTAAAACAGCAGCTCGCAGATATGAATCCTAAAGAAGTTGCCCGTGATCAGAAGAATCAGTCCGATTTGATTCAATTAGCCGTTGATATTATTAAGACCCCAACGACATTTTACGCAAGGGCCAAGCAAGGAGTAAAAATTGCCCTATGACTTTTACACCGGTAAAGCTTGGCGAGCGTGACAAAGTGATTCAAAACATTGCTGAAAACGTCCGTCAGGGAAAATTTAATCAAAAAGTCGAACTACATGATCCAGTACTGACACTTACCGAGCAGCATGAGGTGTTGGACCACTTCTTGAAGCTTCACCAAACTAAACGTTATCATTGGCGGGCAGCCGAAGCCCGGTCGGTCATGAATATGGCTGCGAGGATGATGAATCCCAATTTAAAAGTTGAGGGGACTGACAATTTAAAGGCATTGGAATGGCCGGCAATCATTACCTGTAACCACTTTAGCCCGATTGACAGCCTGCTGGTTCGATCAGCCCTGAATCAACCTGATTTGTCGATTGTCGTTGAGCTCACCAACCTTAAAATGCCCGGGATGCTGGGATTTTTGATGACATACGCTGATACGATACCTGTCAGCGACAGCGTCAATTACATGGGCAAGGGGTTTATTGCCCTTTTGCAAAGTAGCTTGGCACGCAAACAGTCAATTCTAATTTATCCGGAACGGGAAATGTGGTTCAACTATCGCAAACCGCGGCCGCTTGAACGGGGAGCGTACTACTACGCCGTTAGATTGAATGTGCCAATCGTGTCCTGCTTTGTTTCGATGGTTGACGCCCCGACCAAATCGGATCCGCATGGCATCAATTATACGGTCCATGTGTTACCGCCAATTTATCCGGATGCGGTCGAAAAGTCGGCCACATCACAGCGGGAAGCTGCCGAAAAGATGCGCCAAATTGATTACCAACAAAAAGTTGCTGCCTATGAAAAGGCCTATGATCGTCAATTCACTAAGGATTTTAGTCCAGACGACATTGCTGGTCATTATCAATAACTAAATGGACAACAAAAAGGCATGACCGTGAACAAAATGATCTTTCATTCACAGTCATACCTTTTTTAGGATCGAATAACGAATTAGTTAGGTAGATTGCAAATTTAATCCGAATTTTTGGACAAATTTGTCAGCATAACCTGATACGGTGTTTGCCAGTCGAGTATTTTAAGCGGTCGCTGGTTAATTTGGAGTAACGTCGTCGTTAAATCTTGAGCACTAATGTGCTCAAAACGAGTCCCTTTAG
>NZ_JQCA01000084.1 GCF_001437125.1 Levilactobacillus paucivorans
ATGAGCGTTTGGACATTCTACTCAACGACAGTGATCCAGTTTCAGATGAAATGATGACTGTGCTTAATACCTTCAGAGAAAACCGAACTTCAATTCATAATGCACTAGCCTACGGCTATTCTAATGGTCCATTAGAAGGTATCAATAACAAGATCAAAGTAATAAAACGTGTAAGTTATGGGTTTGGTAGATTTCAGAACTTCAGACTTCGTATCCATCTTGCTTTCAAAATAA
>NZ_JQCA01000011.1 GCF_001437125.1 Levilactobacillus paucivorans
TGAATAAAGAACTGGTCTAGTAGAGCAGGTGTTGCACTTCAATTTTAAATCGAGGCTTTTTTTAAAAGTGATTGTATACTCACCTTATCGAGTAAGTAATTACTCACTCACCTAAATTTAAAAAGGTCTTGGGAGGTCTTATTGTGGGACAAGCAATTATTGATTTACAACATTTAGCCAAGAAGTTTGGCGATGAAACGGTATTGAAGGATATCAACCTTACCGTCAACAAAGGCGAGATTGTTGGTTTAATTGGACCTTCCGGGGCCGGTAAATCAACGGTAATCAAGGTCACATTGGGGATGGAAGTTGCCAGCGGGGGTTCTGCCAAAGTTTTTGATACCACGATGCCGAACCGGCAGTTGCTGGGGCGGATCGGGTACATGGCGCAAACCGATGCCCTGTACGATGCCCTGACTGGCAAAGAAAATCTAGTGTTCTATGGCCAAATGAAGGGTATTAAGAAAGACCAGATGGTAGCCGAGGTTGAACATGCAGCTAAAGTGGTCGACCTGACCAAGGATCTGAACAAACGGGTATCTGGCTATTCTGGGGGGATGATGCGGCGGTTGTCACTGGCCATTGCACTGCTTGGTAGCCCTGAGTTGCTGGTTTTGGACGAACCGACTGTCGGGATTGACCCAGCCCTGCGGCGACAAATTTGGGCAGAACTTGACCGGATTAAGAGCGAGGGTCGAAGCATTCTGATCACAACTCACGTGATGGATGAATCCGAACTGACCGATCGGGTGGCCTTGTTGCTAGATGGCAAGGTCATGGCATTCGATGAACCCGGGGTGTTGAAGAAACAGTACGATGTGCCAACGATTGAAGATGTCTTCTTAAAGGCGGAGGGTGTTGAATAATGAGAACAATTGCGATTATGAATCGGGTTCTAAAGGAACTCTTTAGAGATAAGCGGACGTTGGCCTTGATGTTCCTAGCTCCCGTCTTGGTGATGTTACTGATGAGTGTAATCTTCAACACGAACTCATCAACAGATGTGAATGTCGGCACGGTTGCCGTGACACAGAAGCTCAACAAGGAAATGGGGAGCATCAAGCACGTTGACGTTAAATCCTACGATAGCAAGGCGGATGCCGACAAGGCTTTAAAGGCGGCCAAGATCGATGCGATTATCAAGAAAAATGGCAAGAATTTTAGCCTGACTTACGCCAATACGGATTCTTCCAAGACGTCAGCCGTCAAGTTGGCCTTTAAGAATGCCCTGACCGCCACGAGTATTGATCAATTAAAGTCGGCATTGAAGAAGAGCACCAAGGCTACGGTTAAGCTCCAGGCTCAGTTGATTGCCATGCAGAAGCAGCAGGCAGCCGCGAGTCAGGCGGCTGGCACAGCCACGGTTACTCAACAGGCTGCTGCCACCAAGGCCACGTCGACGAATCACGCGACCAAGAGTACTAGTCAGACAACGCCGAAGATTACCAACCACTACGTATACGGGGACAAGGACACCGGCTTCTTTGCCAAGATGGTGCCCATCCTCATGGGCTTCTTCGTTTTCTTCTTCGTTTTCCTGATTTCTGGGATGGCACTACTGAAGGAACGGACGACGGGAACTTTAGATCGCTTGTTAGCAACGCCAGTTAAGCGGTCCTCCATCGTTTACGGGTACATGTTGAGTTACGGCATCCTGGCCATTTTACAAACCATTGTGATTGTCGTGGTTACGGTATGGTTACTAGGGGTCGAAGTTGTCGGAAACCTGGCAAGTGTGATTGCGGTTAACCTTCTCTGGGCACTGGTGGCGTTGGCCTTCGGGATTCTCTTATCAACCTTTGCCAACTCCGAATTCCAAATGATGCAGTTCATTCCGCTGGTCGTGATTCCACAAATCTTCTTCTCGGGATTAATCCCATTGGATTCAATGGCAAAATGGGTCAGTGATATTTCTACCGTTATCCCATTGAAATACTCGGGGGATGCGGTTACCGCAATTATCATGCGGGGAACCTCCATCTTTGCCTTGGGTGGGGACATCTTAGTTCTGCTAGGCTTCTTGGTAGTTTTGACCATTCTCAACATTGTGGGCTTACGGCGTTACCGGAAAGTCTAGTAAAATCACGACCATTCTTTAGGATAATCGCGTATAATAATAGTTTGACAGGTTTTTGTGAAAGGAGTGACCAGCTTGGAACCACCAATCTTTGATAATTATCGTGATTGGCTCGACCATCAGAAGATGCCTAAGGGTAAGAAGGCCGCATTAATTGCGGCAATGCGGCTCTTCTCCGAATCTGGATTTGACGGCACGTCGACGGTTCAGGTTGCCAAAGAGGCGGGGATCAGCCAGGCCACCATCTTTAAGTATTTTCACACCAAGCAAGATTTGTTGATGGCGATCGTCCAGCCAGTCCTGGAGCACTTCTTCCCGACTTACCGTGACGAATTCTTCGGCGGCATCGCGAAACGAAAGACACTAACCGAAATCGTTCATTTTATCGTCACTGACCGGTATCATTTTATTAAATCTAATGAGCAGGCAGTTAAAATTATTGCGGTAGAAATGATGACCAATGCCGAGATGCGCAAAACCTTTGCTAAAGTGGTTGCGAGTGAGGACTTTAACTTTCTTCAAGAACTCGTTCAATTTTTCTACGATACGGGTGAACTTAGAGACGACATCGATGCGGCTGGTTTGATTCGGGTGATTGCGGGACAGATGGTGGTTTACATCATCCAAGGTAATTACGTGCCAGCTCTGTTGCATGGTGAACAGGAAGACTTAGAAATGATCACTAATCAGATTGTTCGAACGCTTAAAAAGTAAGCTGAACGGCTAGTTTCCCTATTTGGGGGCTAGCCGTTTTTTAGTTTGTCGTGTAAGGTAGACTATAAAACTAAAAACGAGACGTTCGGCGTCACTAAGGAAGGATTTACCATGACCAAGTACCGGTTACAAACGATTATCTTTGTTCTCACCTCGTTCATGTTAGGCTGCAACGAGTTTATTGTCGTCGGGGTGATCTCTGACATTGCCAAGACTCTGAGTGTTTCGGTCGCCACGGTGGGCTACCTGGTGACAATCTACGCGACAGTATTTGCCGTTAGCACGCCGATCATTACGGTTCTGACCAATCGATTCAGTCGTTATAAAGTTTTTATGGTGCTCATGGCCGTTTTTCTTCTAGGTAACACCCTGAGTGGTTTTGCCACGACCTATGGGTTACTGATTGCGGCGCGGATGACGACGGCCGTGGTGGCTGGGGCCATCGAATCCTTTATCATTGCCTTTGCCAATGACATTGCGCCGCGTGATAAACGGCCGATTCTGATCGCCTGGATCTCTGCTGGGTTCAGCATTGCTTCCGTCATTGGGGTGCCGATCGGGACGGCGATCAGTACCGCTGACAGCTGGCACACGGCCTTCCACATTATCTCGGTAATTACCCTGATAACTTACGCGCTGTTAGCCTGGTTGCTACCACGGCACGTCGATCAGAGTACCGGGAGTGTTAAAGAACAGCTGGTCTTTCTGACCGACAAGCGAGTTTATTTGGCGGTTGGGCTCAATTTGACCATGGCGGCCACGATGTATGCTTATTACACCTATATTCGCCCCCTGATTACGGAGGGGCTAGGCTTCAGTGTTTCCAGTCTGAATTGGCTCCTCTTTATTCTGGGGATTATGAGTATCATCAGTAATCGCTTGTCAGGAACGTTGGCCGAGCGCGATGGCTTGCGGGTGATTCCCTGGTTTTACGTGGCTGACATCGGTTTGTTATTACTCTTGCCGATGGCATTGGACCACGCTTTCTTGGGCTTCGCCATCCTGTTAGTCCTTGCGTTGATTGTGACCATTGCCGGGGCACCACTGCAGATTCACTTCCTGGATGTGGCGGCGGAAAGCTATCCGCAAGCCATGATGTTGGCCGCAGCGGTCAATCCCATCTTCTTTAACGTGGGGATCTCGGTTGGATCGGCGACAGCCTCCATTCTCTTGAACCATGCCGGGTTGAAGAGCCTGAGTTTTGGCGCGATTGCCTATGCCGTGATCTCTTTGATTCTGGTCGTCGTCTTGAACCGTGAAATGGCGAAACGGCGGCAGTTACGGTCGACTAATCATTAAAAAATAACTGGTGACGTTTTCATGAGTCGTTAGCGGAGAATTTCCCTGGGGGATCGTGTAAGCTGGTCTATATGATTAACTAAACCGACTCAGAGGAGAAACTATTGTGAATAAGTATCGTTGGCAGGCCATCGTGTTCGTCTTGGTGGCCTTTATGCTGGGGTGTAATGAATTTATTGTGGTCGGGGTGCTCTCCGATATTGCCAAGGAGTACCAGGTGCCAGTCGCCACGGTAGGGTATTTGGTGACGATCTTTGCGACGGTTTATGCCGTCAGCACGCCATTTGTAACGATTCTGACCAGTCGTTATAGCCGCTATAAAACGCTGATGGTCTTGATGGGGGTCTTCTTACTGGGGAACACGCTAAGTGGCTTTGCCATGAATTATCCGGTACTGTTGGTGTCACGTATGGTGACGGCCATGGTGGCCGGAGCTATTATCTCTCTGATCATGACTTTTGCCAGCACGATTGCCCCACGGGAAAAGCGGGCCGGGCTCGTGTCTTGGATCTTCGCTGGCTTTAGCATTGCCTCTGTCTTTGGGGTGCCGATTGGAACCGCGATTAGTACGAGCTACAGCTGGCACGACGCCTTTTACCTGATCTCGGGGATCAGTGCGATTACCTGGGTCTTATTGGGTTGGCTCCTACCACGTCAGGTGGAACAGGTTCAGGGCAGTATTCGGAACCAGCTGGTGTTATTAAAGGACCGTCGCATCTATGTAGGGATTGCGCTGGTACTCTTCACGGCGGCGACGATGTACGCGTACTACACCTACATCCGGCCGCTGTTGACGACGGCCTTAGGCTTCAGCAACGAGAGCCTGAATTGGTTGCTGTTTGTCATTGGAATTATGAGTATTATCAGTAATCGGATCTCGGGGATGCTGGCCGAGCGAAATGGGTTGCGGATTATGCCGCGATTCTATGTCGCTGACATTGTGTTACTCGCAGTGTTGCCGTTTGTCTTGAATTCAAAGGCGCTGGGACTGGGTATCTTGTTGGTCATGAGTCTGATTGTCACGGTCATTAACTCCCCAATTCAGATTCATTTTCTCAACATTGCGGAAGAGGAATATCCGCAGTCGACCGTGTTAGCCTCATCGTTGAACTCGATCTTCTTTAATTTTGGAATTTCACTGGGGTCGGCCACGGCTTCGGGGATGCTGGGCACGGTAGGCCTCCGGTATATTAGTTGGGGAGCAGCCATCTACGCTATCATCTCACTGGGGTTGGCGTTGACGCTAAACCGTGTCATTCGCCGGCACAGACAAACCAGTTCCCTTTAGAATGGGCTCGCGTTAAGCTAGAATGTGAGATTGTGTATAGGAGGTTCACTCATGACAGAAGTGCAGACAGTTACGTTAAACGATGGTTTTGAGATGCCCGCCATTGGGTTGGGTACGTATCAGGTCCGTGGTGGTCAAGGGGTCAATCAGATCTTGGCAGCCATTAAGGATGGCTATCGGAGTCTGGATACGGCCACGAATTATGACAACGAGGGAGCCGTCGGTGAAGCTATTCGCCGGTCGGGCTTACCACGTTCAGCCTTCTTCGTGACGTCAAAATTACCTGGCAAGTATCACCAATATGCCGATGCGACCATGGCGATTCAGGAATCACTGTATCGTATGGGACTCGACTACTTTGACCTGTTCCTCATTCACTGGCCATTGCCCAAGCGAGACCATTACGTGGAAGCTTGGCAGGCCATGATTGACGCGCGGACACGTGGCCTGATTCGGTCAATTGGGGTCTCGAATTTTGAACCTGAGCATTTGGACCGGTTGATTCAAGAGACTGGTGTCACGCCAGCCGTGAACCAATTGGAGGTTCACCCATACTGGACCCAGGAACGGATGGTTGCTGAAGACCAGAAGCGAGGCATTGTCACCGAAGCCTGGAGTCCACTGGGACGTGGAAGTGCCGCGCTAAAGGAACCCTTGATTCAGCAATTGGCGACTAAGTATGGTAAAAACGTGGGTCAAATTGTGCTCCGCTGGCACACACAACGGGGAATCGTTCCGATCCCTAAGGCCAGTAACTTGGTTCACCAACGCGGGAATCTCGATATCTTTGATTTCAGTTTGGCTCCGGAAGAAGTGGCGGCGATTACTGCGCTCAACCAAGATGACGGTCGAATCGACAATCAAGATCCCAATGAATATGAGGAATTCGATTAATTTTTACCGGCTAATTTAATAATCAAGCGACGAATGAATGGTGTGAACAAAATAAGTTCATGCCATTTTTATTTGTGCCCAAAACCAATCATCAGTTAATTTCCAAAACCCTGCATTGATCACTCCAGATCATCAGTGGTGACGGTGACTTAGAGAAGTCAATCACGATAGCCGCTAAAGGTGAGGTTGAGTGTCCATAAAATGAAACGGCAAATGGATGAGCACTCAGAACTCGCCTTTTTACAGAAGTCATTATAGTGGGGGCTGAAGCGGAATAGAAGAGTAGCTTTTAATTCGGTAAGCTTTGATCCCCACAAAGGAGCAACCCGTTGTGGGGGTGTTGGTGATTGGAGGAGGATGACGATGAAAAGGAAGATTTGGACCATCATCTTTGGTTTGGTGATGGCGCTGACTGTCTTCCTTACAGGCGGGTTCATCACTAACGGCGTGACGGCCCACGCCGCTGAATTAATGGTATCAGGTCTCACCGGAAACGATCCGACCCTTACCGATCTGCAAGGAAGCAAGGTTCCTTTAGGGAGCGAGTTAAGTAAGTGGAACAGTTATGAAGTCAATTACACTTGGGGGATTCCCGATGGCGAGTCGATTCAAGCCGGCGACACGGTATCGGTGACGTTACCTCCTAACGCGGTAGCCAGCCAAGATATCTCGGTTAGTCTGAAGGATGATTCCGGTCGAGTTGTCGGGACCTTTACGATTAAGGCTGGAGAATCCACAGGAACGATTACATTCAATGATGTTTTAGGTGAATCTGCCACCGATCGTGGCGGTCATTTACAGTTCTATGTGACCGGGACGAGTGAAAATGAAAACTTGGGTCACGATTGGGGAGTCAACAAGGTTGGTTGGATTGCCGATCGAAATGCGGACGGGTCACCTTCCAAGTTGACCTGGAACATTGCGTTTAACCCTAATGGCATGCCTATGGGAACGGCCGTTGTCACGGATACTTTAGGTCCTAACCAGACTTATGTTCCGGGCAGTGTTTATGCTGAGACTGGTAAGTATGGCGAGGACGGCGGGTTCGTTGCCGATGGGACCGTTACCCCGGAGGTTGACGCCATGGGGAATACCTTGATTTTTACCTTCCCGGACGTTTCGAAAGCCATTAATATGACTTACCAAACGACGCCTAATGACGTGAGCGAAAGTGAAATTTGGACGAACACAGCTTCAATGAATGGCCAAAATGTGACGGCCCAGATTACCTGGGGCGGCAGTGGTAGCGGCAATGGTTCCGAGCAACAGTTCGGTGAAGTCTTGTTGACCAAGACGGACCGGGAGACCGGCGCAAAGTTAGCCGGCGCAACCTATACGCTGGAAGACAGCAATGGCAAAATTTATGGTTCGGGACTAGTCACCGATGCCAACGGCAATATTTCGTTTGCTAGTTTACCGGCTGGTGACTACAAGTTCATTGAAACGGCGGCGCCTGAAGGCTACACGTTGGATTCGACGCCAATACCTTTCACGATTGTGAAGGGTGAAACGGCAACGGTGGACGTTTCCGCTGAGGATACCGCCGACCACAATGATGAAGAGCCTAGCGGCGAGGTCATTTTGACTAAGGTCGATAAGGCTACTGGTGAGAAGTTAACTGGTGCGGTTTACAAGTTAGTGGATGCTGAAGGTGAAGTGATTAGGACTGACTTGATCACTAACGCCGAGGGGAACATTCAAGTTGATGGGCTTGCGGCTGGCGATTACCAGTTCATCGAGACCAAGGCCCCAGAAGGCTACACATTGAATGAAACCCCAATAGCGTTCACCATTGTGAATGGCGCGACAACTGCCGTAAATGTCTCCGCAGAAGATGTTGCGACGACGCCAGGCGGTGGCGGCGAGACTCCTGGTGAGACAGTGCCACCAGTTACCACGCCACCTACCGGACCAACGACGCCGGAACCAGAGCCAGAACCAACGCCGGAACCGACGCCGACGCCAACGCCAAATCCAAACCCAACGCATCCGACGGCACCAAAGCCACCGGTAGCGCCAACGACGCCAACATATCCAGGGACTACGACCCCAGAACCAGGTAACACGACGGGGTCTGGGAGTCAGCAGCCGGTCACTGGTGGTGCTGGCAACACGACGCCAACGACGGGTCAGACGAGTTCTAGTCACGCGACAAGCACCTATACTGGTCAGACGTTACCACAGACCGGGGAACGTTCAGCAAAGCCATTAATCGTGGCTGGGTTGGCCTTCCTGTTGGCCTTAACAACTGGCGGTTGGGTTGTTTGGGAACGGCGTTACTAGTGGAATAGGCTTTTAAAAAATGACGAGTTTGCCTAGCGGGCAACTCGCCATTTTATGTCACCATTTATAATGGGATTAACTATGATCGTGTGGAATAATGTGCTACACTAAGTTGGAATAATTTGGCGGCTCGATATTTGGATAAGTAGTTTATTCTACCAGCCGTTCAAGGTATAATTAGTTGAGAATAAGAGACTTTAAATGAGGCGAAAACATGGTAAAACGACGAGCATTAACCCAAGATATTGTCCTGGAGAAGGCCAATCAGCTGATCGCGGAGAATGGGATTGAGAACCTCACTGTCCGCGCTTTAGCGGATGCCCTAGAGATTCGGCCCCAGTCCGTCTATAACTATGCGGATAGTCTGACCGATCTCTTGGATCAAGTGGGGGTGCGCTTCGTTCAGCAACTGGCTGATCAGCTAATGCGGCGGTTAGTGGGGGTTGGCGGCAAGGAAGCACTAATGGTCTTTGCCCAGGAGTTCCGGGAGGGTTGTCGAAAACAACAACATCTCGCACCCATCCTGATGGACCCCAATGACATGCGCCAGTTAAAACGGACCCATGAAGCGTTGATGACGCTCTACCTGCAAATGTTTAAGAGTCTACATCTGGTTGGTGGCGACGAGGAGGGCCTCGTTGCGTCGACGCTCTACCGCTCGACATTATTTGGTTTTCTGGTTCAGGAATTTGGTGGCTTTTTGAAAATTTCACAACGAAAGATAGACGCACGGTTTATTCAAACTATGCAGCTGGCCATCGATCAAATAAATCCAGAATAAATTAAAAAATCCATTCGCGCACTGATTAAATTCAGTGTTCGGATGGATTTTTAGGTTACTAGAGTGCGTTATTCATGACGCTTGCGACTCAAGCCAAGCCCTAAGGTTGATAAGGCCACGGCAACCCCGGCGGCAATAGTCGAGATGGCGCTTTGCTTTTCATCGGTTTGTGGTAAGGTCGTTGCGCTTTGGTGGTTAGTCTTGGATGCAGCTAACTTGGTGGCGGTCACGTGAGCGGCCTGACCATGAGTCTTAACCACCGTGCTGGTCGTGGTCTTGTGGCCAGTGGTCTGGACACCCTTGGCCTTGTCACCAGCAGTAAGGTTTACAACATGGTTACCTTTGTCAGTGGTTGGTACAGTAGGGTCAACGATCTGGTCGCCATCCCCGCCAGATACCACTTCGTCACCGGGGACACCGTCGCCGTCAGTAATCGGCGTCGTTGGGGTAACTGGTGTCGTTGGTTCCGTTGTTCCAGGATCCGTGGTTGGATCGGTTGGATTCGTCGTACCGGGGTCGGTAGTTGGATCGGTCGGGTCCGTTGTACCAGGGTCAGTACTTGGATCTGGATCAGGGTCAACTGGCGTGACATCATCGACGATAGTGAAGGTAACGTCCGTTTCAGCTTGGTAGTTGTTAGTTGTAACGACGGTAATCGTGTAGGTCCCAGCTGGAATTGGTGTCCCATTGGCCTTGTAAACGAAGCCTAATGGATTGTCTGGGTCCGGATTATTCCAGAAGTATAACGGCAAGGCGCCTTCAGTAATGGCGTGGTACTTAGCTGTGGTATCGATGTTACCCGCGAGGTCTTGAGAACCGAAGAGCAGGCCACTAATTGGATCAAATGTGGACATTGCTGGTAATTCGGAAAGCTTGTAGGTTCCGCCTTGAACTGTCTGTTTAGAAGTCCAAGTGTTTAGCAGATGGTCATCATTAAAATTGGTGGTAAAGTGGTTGCCACTGATGAGCAACGTGCTGAGATTGGTGTAACCAGATAAATCCGGTAACTTACCACTAAGGTCATTGTCCTCCAGATAAAGCGCTTGTAACTTTGGAAATTCACTAAGATCAGGGAAGGCACCCGAGAGCTTGTTCTCACTGAATTGTAAGTACAAGACTTCTGGCAAACTGCCGACATCAGCAAGATCTCCGGTAATGGCGTTAGAATCAAAGTTAACGTTAATCAGTTGGGTGTAGGCCGAAAGATCTGGCACATTACCAGTTAAGTTGTAATGATTGATGCTAAGATACTTTAATTGGGTATTTTGACCCAGATAGGTTTTCATAAAGGTACTAGCGTCTTGAGCGGGCATCGGCGTGTTCTCTGGAACAGTCAGTGCTAACGTTGTCAGCTTTGGTGCGAAGGAGAAGTCGATCATGTGTTCCGGTGCGATAGCCTTTTTAGTCAAAGTGAAACCATCTAAGTTCGTGAGATATTGAATCCCGGTGAAGTCAGTGGGTAAGTCACCAGTATAACCATAATCAGTCAATGAAGTGACTTTGGAGAGGTAGAGGAATAAGTTACTCGATGTGATGTAAGCGCCCTTGTTGAAGAACTTAGCGGCATTGATGACCCAGGCCCGCATAGCAGGATCTGGCATCCATTCGGTAGCATCGACACCCATGATGTTAGGCAAGGTTGCGGCCTTCACTAAGGCACTCCGAGATAACCGAGACGTTGGTAAAACTGAAGAGAATGATTGAATCTTTTCAACGTTGACTTCGGTTGTTTTTTCAACAGGTGCGGGTTCTTCTTTAACGTCGTCTGTTTGGACAGTTGGGACTTCAGGCGTCTCCTGGACGTCCTTATTCACTCTTTGATCAGTGAGGTTAGAAGCAGGAACATCTGATTTAGGTGTCTCTGTTTTTTCTTTAACTTCAGGATCGGCGACCTCTTTTGACGTGTTATCCTTTTCGGTATCCGTCTTGGTTTCAGTATCTGTTTTAGTATCGGCGTTACTTTCAGACGTGTCCTCTTTGGTATCACTGGCCGTCTTCAAGCTGGTTTGATTAGACTGTTCAGAACTGGAATCGCTTTCAGTTTCGGTCTGTGGTGTGGCGGCGGGGGTGGTGTCGGCATTCGCCGTAACGCCCATGCCAGTCATCCCTAAACCTAAGGTTGCAACAGTGATACAAGCGAAGACCCAGTTCTTACCTGCCTTGTAACTCTTAAAGTGTTCCTTAGTTTCAACGTTAGCTTGCTTCCTCATGATGATTTCCTCCTCAATTACTGTGAAATTACTTCGCCCTAGTCATTGGTTACTATTTTTACCACACATCAGTTAATGTGGACAATCTTTTCTACAACTTCATTGTACACCCTTTCACAGCTAATTCAAGCTTAATTATAAAGAGATAAAACTAATTTGAGGGTTATTCTTAGCTTTGTGAAATTAAATCGGTTTACCTTTTAAGAATAGGCATTAAGCGGTTTTTAATCTTGTTACGTTTCATTGCGAAGAGTCGGATCAGAGCGCTGTTAACCACACTTTTAACTAATTGCGTCATTCGAACAAAATAATGATTACAGTCGTAGATAGGTTATGATGTGTTCGTTATATTTCTTTACTTAATGCCAAATACATTTGAAAAGGCCAAACCTTTGTTAGGGATAAAGCAGACTTTTTCAAAAATTGAAATCGTTAGGCCGCTTGTTAATGATCGTTTCAGTTATGATTGATCTGAAAAATTATTTTTGACTTTTGTCTTGACTTAAAGTGTACTCGAAGGTGTTCACTAGAGCATGTAAGGCATTCAAGGAGGCGTCATTGTGGCAGATAAACAGTACCGAATCGGTGAATTTTCAAAGTTGGTGGGTCTGTCGACCTACACGTTGCGTTATTACGAAGACCAAGGATTGATCGTTTCCCAGCGTGATGAAAACGGCGTTCGTTATTATACTGAGAATGATATTCGGTGGGTTGGCTTTATCCTGCATCTCAAGGGAACCGGACTTCGTTTAAATGATCTCAAACGTTACGTTCGACTGCGAGCCGAGGGTGACCGTACGATTCCTGAACGGCGGGACATGCTACAGAAGACCAAGGATGATGCGGAAGCTGACATTGCTGAGCTTCAGATGCATCTCAAGGTCCTCAGCCGGAAGATCGATTGGTATGACGGCAAGGTCGATCACACGATTGACGACTCCGAGAGTTTCCATGACTATTTACAACAATTCAATGACAAATAAAGGAGAATGAATAATGGCTAAAAATGAAGATATTAAAAACGGTGTGATTTTTCCAGCAGGTGACAAGAACGAAGCTTACCAAAAGTTCTTTACCGGTCAGAGCTACTTACAAGGTTTAGTGAGTGATCCCGACGTCAGTGTGGGTGTTGGTAATGTGACCTTTGAACCCGGTTGCCGGAACAACTGGCACATTCATCACGATGGCTTCCAGATTCTACTGGTTACCGGTGGTGAAGGCTGGTACCAAGAAGATGGTCAACCCGCTCGGCGCTTACATCCTGGTGATGTCGTGGTTACCAAGGACGGCGTTAAGCACTGGCATGGGGCCACGAAGGATAGCTGGTTCAGTCACATCGCTATCACGGCTGGTACCCCAGAATGGTTGGAACCCGTCGACGATGCTCACTACAACGCATTAGACTAGGAGGTCTGAATTTCATGGCAAAGAAGCAAACAGCAGGGCGCGACAACTTAGGTGACTTTGCCCCCAAGTTCGCAGAACTCAATGATGATGTTTTATTTGGTGAAGTTTGGTCGCGTGAGGACAAACTCTCTGCTCACCAACGGAGTCTGATTACCATTTCAGCCCTGATTTCCGCCGGGAACTTTGAACAACTCCCAGCCCACTTGAAGATTGGCAAACAAAACGGTATCACCAAGGATGAAATTGCCGAAGTGATTACCCATTTGTCCTTCTACGTGGGTTGGCCAAAGGCTTGGTCCGCATTTGGCATTGCCAAAAAGGTCTTTACTGAATAGAAATAAACAACGCCCGAGAGCTTAATTGTTCTCGGGCGTTTTATCGTACTTGCTAATCAAGTTGTCAGGTCAAAATTGATGACTTGGGTTATTTTGGACGACAAATAATTCAGTTTGCGAGATAATTAAAGGTAATTAGAATGTTGTGATCAGCTTTGAAAAGGGAGTTGTAAGTATGCGTAAACGTCGGTTAATGGGAGCCATTATCGGCCTCGGGTTAATTGTGGGACTGGTAGCTGGCATTGCGACTGTTCGTCCAACGGCTAGCGAGGCCAAGATCAATGCGGCAGTGACCCAGTATCAGCAGTGGCGTAAGGCCTATGTGGCCGGGTCATCCCAGAAATACGTGAAGAGTAACAATGGTCAAGGAAAGACGACGGCACTTTCCGAAGGGCAAGGCTATGCCATGTTGGCGGCCGTTCTGGCTGCCAAAAAAGGGGCCAAGACCCAGACCACGTTTAATCAATTCTATAAGTACTACCGGTCTCACCGAGTATCCAGCAAGGTCCCGCTGATGCAATGGCAACAGACCAAGCGCTCCGGCAAGATGACCAGCAAGGGGTCCCAGAAGAATAGTGCGACCGATGGGGATCTGGATATTGCCTACGCGCTCATCCTTGCCGACAAGCAGTGGGGGAGCCGCAAGACCAACTATAAAAAGGCGGCCAAGTCACTGATCAAGGCCATCAAGCAAAAGGAAATCAACAAGACAACCTATCTGCCAACCATGGGGAACTGGGCGACATCTAGTTATGATGTCAGCAAGCTTCGGACGGCGGATCTGATGACCGGGTACTTCAAGACCTTTGCCAAATACACCAAGGACAAGACCTGGAATAAGGTCGCCAAGCAAAGCCAAGTGGCTGTGAAGAAACTTAGTGCCCGCCACAAGACCGGGCTATTCCCAGACTTTATCTTTGCGACCAAGAAGAGCATCAAGCTCAAGGCCGTTAAACCGTATACGATTGAGTCGGGGACGGATAATCAGGTTGGCTACAATGCTTGCCGGGTGCCTTGGCGTTTAGCTCAGACTTACAAGATTAGTAAGGACAGTGTCACCAAGAAAGCCTTGAAGAAACAGCTGGCCTTCTACAATAAGAAAAAGAAGATTACCGCGGTTTATACCGTGGGTGGCCGGGCTGTCAACAGCTACGAGAATACGGCGTTCACCGCTCCAGTTCACGTGGCCGCTAAGACGATGGGCTACAAGAGCTTGACCAAGAAGACTGCTAAGCAGTTACCGAAGAAGATTGAAAAGCGCAACTACTTCTCGGCAACTTTGCAGGTAGTCACGGCACTGCAATAGAGTAAAAGAGTGCGACAAAAAGCGGAACCAGCTACCTTTTGTCGCACGTTTCAGCCATAGAAATTTCAACAAATCAGACCAGGCGGTTGTCCCGGTCTTTTTTATAAAAAAAACGGGTCTACACTTTCTGGTATTGGTGAATAACTAATACCGGTTTTTTGTCTGTTTT
>NZ_JQCA01000085.1 GCF_001437125.1 Levilactobacillus paucivorans
TATTGGGGTTTGCGCCCATGATATTTACCCTGCTGCTTAGCTAAGGCAATCCCTTGTTGCTGGCGCTCAATGATTCGCTTACGTTCACTTTCGGCCTGATACTTATAGAGTTCAATAATCAAGTTGGTCATCAGTTGACGTAAATTTGGGTCAGCAATCCCTGTCATGGACGGTAAATTCAACACATCTAGGGTGGCACCCTTATTTTGAATGGAGTTCATGATCTTAGTCAAATCATGGTTGTTTCTGCCTAAGCGATCTAATTCAGTGACCATTACAATATCACCCTCACGAATATAGGCCAGCATTTTTTGCAGTTCTGGCCGATTAGTGTTAGCCCCACTTAATTTATCCGTAAA
>NZ_JQCA01000086.1 GCF_001437125.1 Levilactobacillus paucivorans
GTTAGTGTAAGGTTTTCCTAGATGGTCAATAAAATTCTAGGAATATTCATTTTGAGTTGAATATATAGAAAAAGACCTGTAGCCTTTTAATCGACGAAGATTAAAGGAAAGGATACAGGTCTTTCATGTATATTTTAGCAGATTTTATTGAATCATTGGGAAATTTAGACAGTTTATTTGATTTAGAGGAGCAGGTAATTCTTCATCTTAGGAAGTCATTCCAGCTGGTTGTAGCTGAATATCTGAGGCAATTAGATGAAACACTCGTTCCATCAATTCCGGCAGAAAATACATTCATTAATCGACAGGCCAGAACAATTGAGTTTATGTTTGGCGCCGTGAATTTTGAAAGAAGATGTTATCTTCGACCCAATGGAAGTTATTACTTCCCGTTGGATGAACAACTTCAGTTGGAAGAAAGAAAAAGAATTTCACCTTATTTTAAAAGTGTCGTTGCCAAAATTGGGCAAACGACAACGATGAGAAATACGGCCGCAATGATCAATCTGGCAAGTCAGACGGATATTAGTGCCTGGTCAGTAGACCGAATTATCAGAGACATGGCAGATACCGTGAAGACAGAAGAAAAATCGTCCGAAGAGAAACTAGTTAAGAAACGAAAAGTTGAAAACTTAGTGGTTGAAGGCGATGCCTTTGAGATACACAAAATTAATCGACGAAGACAAGACGTCCACCATTACATTGTTTTTGAATCAGGATTAGATGGAACAAGATCAAACAAAGTTGAGTTTGTTGGTATCAATCAAAAAAAGGTTCAAAAACGAGTAACTGACTACATTGAGAAGTATTATAAAATCAGTGAAATGACCGTGTTTACAGCAAGTGATGGTGGCCCAGGGTATAACCCGAAAAGTATGCGAGAAATAGTTCCGAGTGCTCAAAGAGTTGAATTTACTATCGATCGGTATCACTTTGTCAAAAAGATTAAACAAACCTTTGGTTTATTTAATCCATTGGTTGATAAGGCCGTTAAGAGCGTTAGCCTGTATGATCAGAATCAGTTAAACGTTATTTTAGATACATTTGAGTCGCAAATTAAAACTGATAAGGAACTTGAGAGCCTAAGGGTCCTAAGACAATATTTGGCAAGAAATTGGCAGTTTATAAAGTCTCCACACGATCGTGGCTTCATGAGGGTCGGCAAATTGGGATCCGTTGAAAGCTCACACAGAGCGTACACGTATCGAATGAAAAAGCAAGGCAAAGTATGGTCCGAAAAGGGCCTTGAGGCTATGTTGAAATTAATTGAAGCTCGGGTAAACGGTAAGCTAGATAAATACTTACGTGGTGGTTTAAGAAAGTTACAAGAGCTAACGATTGAGATCGCTACGGAATCATTGAAGACGTTGAGTTCAGCTCAGCTGAGCAACAAGCACCATTCTAAGCATATTGGAGTTCTTTCAGGTAAAATACCAGTTGATGCCCCAACAAGTAGCCCTATCGGAGCAATGGCAAAAATATTTTCAAACTAATTATTGTGTATAAATATTTGGTTGATTATAAGGCACCTAGGAAAACTTGACACATAC
>NZ_JQCA01000087.1 GCF_001437125.1 Levilactobacillus paucivorans
TAAGTGATTGCTTTGGGCTTTTTAATTTCTGTTCGGATTAATTATAGAATTTGCCGGAGCAAAAAAACGAAGAGGAAAAGTTATTGCTAACTAAGGCCATCTTTTACGGAAACACTGGGACGGAATTTGACCAATTATATAGCTATTCTTTAAATGCTAATACAATTAGTGAGAAGTACAGATTATTTCATAAATGGCGACTAGAACAACTGGAGCAACTGGAACGGATACAACAACTGGAGCAACTGGAACGGATACAACAACTGGAACGGATACAACAATTGAAACAGCTGCAACAATTGAAACAGCTGGACCAACTTCAACAACTAGAATATTCCGTAAAGGACTATCGTGAACTAGTTATCGATGCTGATGACGTTGTTTACTGTGATCCACCATACGTTGGGACTCAGTATGATTATGGTGGATTCGACTATAAAGCATTTGAGAATTGGTATCTACATGAATGCCCAGCAAAAGAAATTTATATTAGCGAATACACAAAGCTACCTTATACCGAGGTGGCTTTTAATTTTGGCAAAAAAACAAACTTCCGTTCAACAGGTAAGTGTAGAGATGAGTTGCTGCTAAGAGTAATCCGTTAGGCAAGCACACTAGCTAGTAATGATCTAGCCAAGTTATATGTAATCAATCCAATTAAACGGAGGTGTGGTGGTATGTAATGAAACGAAAGTTAACGCCAAAACAGCGTAAATTTGCTAACGAATTTATCAAAACTAACAACGCTTATCAATCGGCTATAAAAGCAGGCTACTCTAAGAACTATGCCAGTGTTGGAACTAAGAAATTGTTAGAAAATGTTAGAATTCAAAATTATATTCAACAAAAGACTGGCAATGTTGAAAAACGTGAGTCTGACGAAGCTGACGAAGTGCTAAAAAACATCTATCGTATCAGTGCTGGCAAAGAGATTGAACGTCATTATGTGCAGATTGATAATCTGGCTAAAGAAGCAGCAGGCGATGATGATTCGCTTGATGCTCGCATGGGATACATGGTAGATAACACAACATTGACACCAGCCTCAACTAAAGAGCAGGTAGCTGCAGCTGAACTGTGGTTCAAACTAAATGGTAAGCTCAAAAATGATAGCAAAGAGGTCGAAGAACAAAAAATTCGTAAGCTAGAAGCTGAAGCTGATGTGGCAGAACAAAAGGCTCGTGATGCTAGAAGCAGTGGCCAAGATGTTGGCAAGCAGTTTGACAAGATGTTCGAGCGGTTGAAGGAGGACAGCGACAAATGACGACTTATGCTGATTTAAAGTATACAAAGAAGCAAGTCGAAGTCTTTAAGCAGTTTGACCGTGACGACTGGTCGCTAATGATCAACAGCGGGGCCGTTGGTTCTGGCAAGACGGTCATTGACAATGACATGTTCTTGCGTGAGCTATTACGTATTGGCAAGTTAGCCCAATCAATGGATAAGAAAGCGCAATACATTCTAGCCGGATTTTCTAGTAAGACGATTGCTAACAACGTGCTGCAAGAAATCATGCAGGCTTACCCTATGCTTAATATTAAGTTTGATGTGCATGGTGCTTTTGAATTGTTTGGCGTGCGGGTTGTACAAGCCTATACGGGTTCAGTTGCTGGTATGGCATCTATTCGTGGTATGAATGCCTGGGGAGCTTATATCAATGAAATGTCACTAGCTAATGAACAAGCATTTGCAGAAATTCGTAATCGTGTTCGTGGATTTGAAGGGGCTAGAATCATTGGTGATACCAACCCAGATACGCCAACCCATTGGCTTAAACGTAAGTACATTGATCAAGCTAAGGACGAGTCAAAAGGTATCATCTACAATCATTTCACGATGGACGACAATACATTTTTGCCTAAGAAGTACGTGCATGATATGAAGGCTCAAATGAGTGGCATGTTCTATGATCGCAGTATCTTAGGATTGTGGGTTGCAGGTGAAGGATTGGTTTATGGCGACTTCGATAAGTCCAAGAATGTTATCAGCCGCTCGGAATTTGATAAACGTACCGCGGATCAAACACTTAACTACTACTGTGGCGTCGATTGGGGCTACGAACACGATACGTCGCTTGTGGTGCTTGCTGACGACAATCAGGGTAATACGTACTTGGTTGAGGAACACACCGGTAATTTGCAACAGATTGGCCATTGGGTTAGTGTCGCTAAGCAGATACAACAAGACTATGGATACAACATTCCATTTTATTGTGACACGGCCCGGGTTGAACATATTGATGAGTTTCAAGCTAATCATATTAACGCTTTGTATGCCTATAAGTCAGTTCTAAAAGGTATTGAAACGGTTGCCGGTAAAATTAAACAGCGCCAGTTTATGGCTGTTCAAGAAGGCATGCAACAATTCTTGGATGAGGTTTATCAGTATGTCTGGAATGACAAAACGGGTGAGCCGGTTAAAGAGCATGACCATGTCATGGACGCTGTACGATATGCGATTGCAACCAAGTTGTGGAATCAAAATAACAAACAACCGGATAACAGTTATAACGATCAAACAAAGCTATTAGCTGATAATGGGTTGATCGATTATCCTGATGATTTTTGGTAATTTATTCATGTCTAAAATAGACACTCAAAATGGACAGTTGATTAAACAATTAAAAAGCATGTCTTAAGCTTACAGAATTTGGATTCACAGGATATTCGGTCTTGTAAGCTGTAATGTCTATATAGAGTACACTCTAGCAGAACATCACTGGATCATTTTATCACCAACACAAAAGACATCAGCAAATTTGTTAAACACAATTACCAGTATCTTAAACTATTGAATAGTACGCCTGGATGTAAGCTGATTCCTGAGACAACTTTTAAGAGAGCGTATAATGAATAAATCG
>NZ_JQCA01000088.1 GCF_001437125.1 Levilactobacillus paucivorans
ATGAATGGTCTTAAAATCGCTAGAAACGAAAAATAAGACCCTTAAAAACGAACATATCAGCTAAAATCTTTTTGAGATTCAAAAAACTAACTGTTTGCTGTCAATGGTAGCGGACGAGCAAAGCGTGGGAGCATAAGGAATTGACAGCTCTAAACCAGTCTTAACACTGAATTGGCGAAAGCCAAAGTTTCTATAAAACTTTGCTTTCCTGCCTAACGGCGAGTGAAA
>NZ_JQCA01000089.1 GCF_001437125.1 Levilactobacillus paucivorans
TAGTCGATAAACAGACAAAATGTAGTCGATAAACAGACAAAATGTAGTCGATAAACTTCTGTACGCCTTGGGGGAGTAAGGCTCAAGAGGGGTCTAAAAGAGGTTTAAAAGAGGTTTATAAAAGAGGTATAAAAGAGGCACCGCTGTACAAGATCAAAATCTAAAACAAAAAATACAAAGGAGTGAGCCAAAAACCGGCTCACATTAAACTCCAGTCGCACAGCTCCTTGCGCCTCACGCTGTTCGTTGCTTAAAAGGTGTGGCAAGCCACATTAATTCGGGCGCTGACGCCCCGAACCCCGTCCAAGCTGAGCCAGCT
>NZ_JQCA01000090.1 GCF_001437125.1 Levilactobacillus paucivorans
AATAGGAAGAGAATTCATAGTTCACTGGGCTACCAGACCCCCTTACAAGTTGAAATCGCAACACTTACGAGCCAAATGGCCGCCTGATTTAATGCTTTCCATGGTTCAAATAAGTTATTAATCACGATTAATGATTTATTTGAGCTGTGGAAGGTAAACGCGGTTCTGAATGTCTCTTAAAACCTGTCTCAAATATTGACTTCAATCCAACGCACAGTAACGCCGGTTGCGCAACAAGATAAACGCATCAGTCATGAATGTGGAAAAAGTCGTGTACCCACCACACACCGGTCAAAAGTAGCAGTGACCACGCTTGCTGCAGTGCGCACATCGCCAAAAATCCCGCCAAGAAGGCACCACTAGCATTGATCACAAGCGTCGCCACCGACACCCAAGTCCACCAGTTCTTGCCTAGCTGCGTCAGCACGTATTGCATCACGGCGCCGACCCCAGCGCCTAAAGTCACTAACATCACCATGTTTGTCGCCGCCTTCCCCAGGCTTCGGCGCATAAATACCCGCTAAACGCAGCGCCTAAACCAACAAGCAGCTCAAGCAAGAAGATCCTGATCTCGTACACCGGCGATTCGCCGACGTTTTTGTAAAGGTTCGGCACCATCGTCGAAAACGTCGTAAACGCGCCGACAAAACCAGTCCCTAACGCCAAAATCAGCCAGCCCGGCAAATCTATGTACACCGCTAGGCCATAAGTGACAAACTCCAGCAAAAATCTGCCGATCAGATTCACCGCCGTGGTGCCGAGCATCGTGTCGGCATCATTAAGCCACAAGCCAATTTCCCAGCAGGCAATCCCACCGAAACAGCCGCCGATGAACATCGCTAAAATATCTTGGTATCGCAATCGCTGCATTAAACTTCCCCGTAAAACGCGGCCACCAAAATACAGGCAGTCGCGTGGTTACACTCATCAAAATTTAATATAGCGTCTAGCGTTATAGCAAAACATACAGCTGTAAGACAAGCCCGCCTTTTGCACGAAAATTTGTCGGTCTGGCTTGTGCAAAATTTCGTAAGGGAGTATGCTTTGGGTGCTAAAAGTTAATCGGCGATGACGTTCGCCACTAAAACTAATTGGTAAATCAATTTGATGACGTCTACTGCACAGATTTTGCGTGCAGTAGACGTAGACGTCATCTTTTTTTACCGGAAGGAGCACAATTATGTCAGTAGTGATTGAATCTGTGAAGGCGCGCGAGATCTTCGACTCCCGCGGCAACCCAACTGTTGAGGCCGATGTTAATCTCTCGGACGGTACGCTCGGCCGCGCGGAGGTACCATCTGGTGCATCGACCGGCGAAAAAGAAGCCGTCGAGTTGCGCGACGGCGGCGACCGGCTTCAAGGCAAAGGCGTCTCAAAGGCCGTGGCCAACGTCAATACCGAGATCAACAAGGCTTTGCACGGCACTGACCCCTTCAACCAAGCCCACATCGACCAGCTGATGATCGACTTAGACGGCACACCTAACAAGGCTCGCCTAGGGGCTAACGCGATCCTGGGTGTATCAATGGCCACTGCCCGTGCAGCAGCCAACGCCTTGCACACACCGCTGTATCGTTACCTTGGCGGCACCGAATTGGAACTGCCACAAACGTTCCACAACGTGATCAACGGTGGTGAGCACGCCGACAATGGCATCGACATTCAGGAATTCATGATTACCCCAGTCGATCGTTCCAGCTTCCGTGATGGCTTCGAGAAAATCGCCAACACCTACCACACCTTGAAGAAGGTGATCGAAGAAGCTGGCTACACCACCGGCCTCGGCGATGAAGGAGGCTTTGCCCCTGACCTCAAGAACTCCGAAGACGCCTTGCAGATGCTGCATGACGCCATCATCAAGGCAGGCTACACGCCTGGCAAGGAAATCGCCATCGCCTTTGACGCGGCGGCATCATACTTCTACAACCGCGACACCAAGAACTATGACTTTGAAGGCAAAACCTACACACCTGCCGAATTAGGAGAATACTACATTCACCTGCTGGACAAGTTCCCAGAGATCATCTCCATCGAAGATCCTTATGGGGAAGAAGACTGGGGCCACTTCGCTGACTTTACCAAGAAGTACGGCGATCGCGTGCAACTTGTCGCAGACGATCCGGTCTGCACTAACCCAGCCTTGATCAAAGACGCCATCAAACGAGGCATGGCCAACAGTATCTTGATCAAGCTTAACCAGATCGGCACGGTCACCGAAACGCTGGAAGCAATCCGCTTAGCGCGCAAGAACGGCTACACTACCATGATGTCTCACCGTTCTGGTGAAACCGGCGACACCTTTGTCGCTGACTTTACCGTCGCCACGAACACTGCGCAACTCAAGTCCGGCGCTCCAGCCCGTTCCGAGCGTGTGGAGAAATACAACCAACTGTTACGGATCGAAGAAGAACTTGGCGCTGACGGCACGCGCCTAGCCCACTTCCCAGATTCGGTCGACTTCGACTGATTAGCATTGATCCAGCGGCCGAGCACTAATATGTGCGCGGCCGTTTGTTATTTTGAAAAAAGCTGGTGTCTACTATGACCAAAAAGAATACGCTAGACGGCCTCACCCAAGCCGAAGCTGACCGGCGACTGGCCCGCGATGGCTTCAACGAAGTGGCCGAAACCCCCTTCAACTTTGCCACGGCCATTATCACCCGCCTGTGGGGGCCTAGCGCGTGGATACTCGAAGCGGCGCTGATCATTGAAATCGTGTTAGGCAAAGGCATCCAAGCCGGGTTCATCGTGCTAATGTTGCTCTTTGCCGCGGTCAATGGCGCGATTCAATCTCGCCGCGCCAACACGGTCTTACGCAGCCTATCACATGACTTATCGCCGACCACCGCAGTCAGCCGCGATGGCAAGTGGAAACAGGTGTCAGCCAAGTACTTAGTCGTTGATGACCTCATCAGCCTACGCCAAGGGGACATTATCCCCGCTTACGCGCGCCTGCTGACGGACACGCTGGAAGCCAACGAAAGCAGTATCACGGGCGAAGCCAAGGCCGTCAACCGCACCCCTGGTGATACGGCCTATGCCGGCACCGAAGCCCTCTCCGGCAACGCCTTAGCGATCGTCACCGCCACCGGTGCTAATAGCCGCAGCGGCAAAACAATCAGCCTGATCAACCAAAGCTCGGCGCCGGGCCATTTGCAGAAACTATTGGGCAAAATCATCGGCTATCTGGCAGCACTCGATGCAGTGTTGGCCGTGCTGTTGATCATCGTGGCCGTTGTCCGCCACGAAGACTTAGTTGCCATGCTACCGTTTCTTGCAATGCTGTTCATCGCGACGATCCCGATCGCCATGCCATCGAGTTTTGCCGGCAGACGGACTGACCCCGATCATCGAGATCCTAGATGCCGGCCACCACGTCTATCAACGCATGATGACCTGGACGATCACCAAACTTTCACGCACCGCAGAGTTGCCGCTGCTATTGACATTAGGTTACCTGATTCTCCACTTCATTCCGCTGACCTTAAACGCGATGATCTTGGTCGCAATTCTGAATGATTGTGTGACCCTTGTGCTCGGCACTGACCGCACAACGATCACACACCAGCCAGAAAGCTGGAATCTGGCTAAACTTAGCAAGATCGCTGGTATCCTGGCCATAGGTTGGTCAGCGGTCGGCTACGGTTGGCTAACTTGGTTACAACAGCTCGGTCTTACTACTGATCAAATCAGCACCGGCCTTTACGTCTACCTTATCTTTAGCGCGATGTTGACGATCCTGATGACCCGCACCAAAAAGCCGTTCTGGGCTAACCTGCCCAGTCGTGCCGTGTCAATAGCAATCGGCGGCAACTGCGCATTGACGCTGGTTCTGGCACTTACCGGCTGGGGGATCGCCGCACTCAGTCCAGCATTAGTTGGCTTAGCAATCGTGATCACTGTATTAACTGGCATTGTGCTGACAGTGATTCGATTTGCGGCACGCATCTAGCGAACTTTCACCAGATCCACACCACTTTTGAACCCATTGGCCAATGTGTATTGGCTGATGTTTTTTTGCTTTCCTACGATTTTAGTTACCTAATTTAACGTTTTGGTTTCACCGCCACGCTCAAATTCGGTCTGTATAAGTGTAACTAATTTTCTCAAATCTAGGGAGGCTGTATTCATGAGTAGTGAGCGTGAAGTGTCAAAAATGTTTGTCCGATATATGCAACGTGTGCTTCGCAACGAGCGAATCAACTTTTATCGAAAGCACCTAAGAGATGTTAAAGAAACGCCACTTGAGGACTGGTTATTAGAGGAAATCGTCGAACCATCCCATCTGTCCGACTTTCTTCTGATCGAAAACGAAGTTGCCAATCTCGAATCATTCATCGAAAATGAGAAGCTGTCTAAAATCTCTTAAGTAATAGTGCTAAAAACGCTAAAACGACCATTTGCAGACTGGTGGTTAATTGACGCTCACAATTTTTCCAAAGTCG
>NZ_JQCA01000091.1 GCF_001437125.1 Levilactobacillus paucivorans
GGGTCTAGAATTTTTGGTGTTGGAAAGTATTTCCATTCCAAAAGTACTAGGCCCTTTTTGATAACAAAAAAAGCATCTAAGCCTCCCTAGTGCTATGCTTTAAGCGACGAAACTCAAGATAAGCGGGGTAGGAATAGATGTCTCAACTAGATAATACACTTAAATTACTGGGAATTACAGACACAAACATTCAGGTGTTAGGTACTCGTGAGGAATTTAATGGTCGGGGCTCGGGTCACAAAAAGTATTTGGTCATCCAGGCAGAGCTTACCTACACACTCAGGCGCTGTCCCAGCTGTGGATACAATACGTTGCACCCTAACGGACACAAGCTCACTCATGTCCACATTTCAGGACCCATGGACCGGCCCGTAATTCTAGAGCTAAACAAGCAACGCTGGCGTTGTAGTAACTGCCATAGCACTTGTACGGCCACCACTCCAGTGGTATCAACCAACCACGCCATCGGTCACGGACTAGCGACTCATGTGCTGAAGCTAGCCAGTAAATCACTCCCGGCTAAGACTATCGCCAGTCTCACCGGTATTTCGACAAACTCAGTTCAGCGTATTTTGACGGCTAATATTCATCCACACGCGAGCCGCCGGTTACCGATTAATCTATGCTTTGATGAATTCCGTTCCACGCACGGCTCCATGTCGTTTATTTGCATTGACGCCGACACTCACAAATCAGTTAAAGTACTTAGCGACCGCCTTAATAGAACCATCAAACAGTTCTTTCTTAGTCAGTACAGCACCGCAGAACGGGCCGCGGTTCAACGCGTCATCATGGACATGAACGCCTCCTATCAGGCATTCGTGCACGAACTATTCCCTAACGCCGAACTCATTATTGATCGGTTCCACATTATTCAATTAATGGGCCGGACGATGGATACCATTCGCACTCAATGTTTAAAGCAACTCGACAAGCATTCGCGGGAATATAAAGTACTGAAATCACTATGGCGCCTATTCCACAAGGCCACCCCTGACGCACAAAAGAGCCGCTACCTCTTCGGCCTGAATGAGTACTCGACCGAACAGAACGCTATTGATATTGGAACCGATACGTTTCCGGCCTTCAAAACAGCTTATGAAACCTACATCGATCTCCACGATGCTTTGATGGGGCGTCACGCTGATGAACTCAAGAATATCATCACTAACTATCAGCCTAACGGCACGCCCCTAGATACGGCCATGCATACCCTACGAAAGAATCTTAATGGAGTAATTAATGCCGCCAAATCGTCCTACTCTAACGGACCGATAGAAGGCATCAACCGTAAGATCAAGGAGCTCAAACGTGCTTGTTATGGCTTCTCCAATCAGGCCAATATGTTCACACGCGTCTACCAGCTGATTGCCTAGATTATCTACCACAATAACGTCACGATGGTAGGCTTATTTGTTATGCCTTCAAGTACGATATTCAGACGACACACCAGATTAAACGCCGCAACTAATAAAAAAACAAAAAAGATCTCCCACACGAGGAGATCTCCAAAGGATAGAAACTATCCTTCAACACCATTTGACAAAGAGCC
>NZ_JQCA01000012.1 GCF_001437125.1 Levilactobacillus paucivorans
AATTACTGACAAAATATGTGCAAGAAAATTTTGTCGATCAAGGTATGGTAGCTGACCGGCACCGCATGTACGAAGAGTTCGTCGCGTTCGAAACGATGATTGCGCATCACGATTTGGCTGCCGCCAAGCAGCGGATGGCGCATTCGCTGGCTGTGATGAACGTGGTCGACGCAGCGCTGGCGGATGCCGGCATCAAGCTTGGCTAGCCAAGCAAAATGGTCTCGGCAGTTTCCACTGCTGGGACCATTTTTACGTTAAGCGAAAATTAGTTTGCTGAAGCCATAATTGAGCACGATGACGACGACCTGGTCGATCAGCTTCACAATCAGCGGCGAACCGTGCATTAAGGTGAGGCCGATGAACAAAATCGCCGTGTCCGCCAGCAGTGACGCGCCGCGCAAGGTGAAGAAGCTGGCGCCTTCTTTGACCACAGTCCGGAAGGTCATGTCGGCGGAGTTGAACACGACTTTCTTGTTGGCAATGAAGGCAAACAGCACGCTGAGGACCCAGGCGATAATGTTCGCCCAGAACCACGGCATCGCGAGGTGAGTCAGGCCGAAGAACAGCACCACATTAATGCCGGTGGTGAGGCCTCCAACAATCAGGTAGCGCAAGGCTGTATCGTATTTGCTGTAAAGGGTAGTGATTGGTTTTTCCATAAAAAGGCTCCTTTCTCAGCGCTGCATGCAGGTATAAATCAACGAGGCGGTGGGCTGCGATTGGCCGTTCACCGTTAGCGGGTGAGCAGCGAGCTGATAATGGTAGGTGTGGGTCACATCGACCTGCTGGCCGCGGGTGGTGAGGTTTTGAACGGTAATCCGATATTGCCCAGCGGCGAGCTGGTGGTGCAGGCGGGCCACACTGCCAGCCATCGTTAACCGATAATGTTGCCCGGTGGCAAGGTTAGTGAGGGTGACTTGCACTTGACTACCAGCATGAATCTGAACGGAAAAATAGTTCGCTGGCGCGTTCACATCGACCACCTCTGCCAGCACGGTGCCTGGCGTCACGGTCTTGGGCTTGGCGTGATACTGCACGGATAGCTGACTGCGCTGGGCGGCAATCACTTGCTTTTGTGGCAGCTGAGCGCCAAGCACACCAGCGGCCCCAAAGGCGACGAGTGAAGCAGTGGCGCCATTGAGGAGGCTAGCTTGGTTCGCCCAGCGGGGACGCGACTGGCTGGCCTGACGCGGGATGGCCGCCAAAGCCACCCAGAGCAGCGGCAAAATGGCTTGACCATAGCGCGGTTCAACTTCCCACAGTAGGGTGTGGAAAGCCAGGTAGCCAAGGGCAGTGGTCACCGCCAGCAGTGCAAGGATTTGATGCGGGTCGGTCAGATCTGGCCGCCACCGCAAGAGCTTCAGCATCAGTGCGCCCCACATGAGCAGGGTCGCGGCCACATAGCCAATCACGGTCAGTCCCTGATAGAAGCCAGCATGATTACTGTACCAACTAGGTGCGGCGCGGAAGCCGCCGTTGTACCAGCGCTGAATGCCTTGGACATTGAGCACGATGCCTAACTTCACTACCCACAACCGGATGACGCCAACCACCCCGAGAGTTTTGATGCGCTTGGGGATGGTTTTCAAATTGTACCGCTGGCGGTCGGCTTGGCTGGGCTGCTTGATGGCACGTCCGACATCCTTGCCGGAGTAGCCGCCGTTGCTGTGCTGGTTGTAGCCCATCAAGATCCAGTGGGTCGCCGGGAACGAAAAGGCGGTGCGGGGTTGATAATTGGCTGCCACGTCAAAGACTTTGGTCGCCGGCAGACTCAGCCCGAAGCCCAGCACAATCAAGAGGATGGGCAGGGTCAGTTTGGCTTGTCGCCAGAGGTGCTGACGGGCCAGAATCAGGCCGACAATCAGCAGAGCTGGCAACAAGACCACCAGATTAGGCTTGAGCATGGCGCCGAGCATCACGGCAACAACTAGTCCGCTGCCGGCAAACCAGCGCTGGCGCGATGTTTTCTGCGACCAGTTCAGCAGGCTGCGTATGATGATGAGCAGCACCAGCATCGTCGGTAAGTCGGAGTAAAAGACTTGCAGGTAGTAGGTGTAGGCAAACGGCGACAAGGCAAAGAAACCGAAGGCCACGACCAGCAGGCTGGCGCGCTGGCTGAGCTGCCAAATCGTATGCAGCGCCAGGGCAATAAAGCTGTCCAACACCAAGATACTCAGCAGGTGCACCGAAAGATTGGTGCTTAAGCCCACCAGTTGCGTCAGCCGCAACCACAGGGAGAGCAGATAAGCCAGCGGCACGTTATTGGCGTAGCGCCAGAAGTAGGTGATATCCCAGGTCATGTGGCCGGCGGCGAGCTGGTCGGCTTGCGACAGTACCCGGTACGGATCGTGGTAAACGGTGTTGGGCATCACGTGCAACACGACCACCTGGGCAATCAGCATCGCCAGTAAGCCAAGGCCAATGCCCCAGCGCAGCTGCCTTGTAGACAAATGGTCAAGTCGGGGCGCCCCGAAGTAAAGCCCCGCGCCCAGGAGCACTACCACCAACAGCGCCGGCACCCCGAGCACACTGGTCAGGTTACCGATGCTGCCAATGAGCAGGCAGAGGATTAAAATTGCTGGCAGAAAGGCGGGTTTAATCTTTTTCATACCCTCACCTCAATCCAGAATCGTTTGCACCGTGTAGCGCGGGCGATGTTTAACTTCGGTGGTGAGCTTGCCGATGTATTCACCAATCACCCCGAGGCTGATCATTTGGATGCCGCCAACGAACCACAGCGACACCATCAACAACGACCAGCCGTGCACGGTGAGCCCCAGCATTTTCATGACAATGGCGTAAACCACCATGCCCACCGCCAGTAGGCAAGACAAGGTACCCAGAATGAGAATGAGCCGCACCGGCGCAATCGTTAGGCTGGTGATGCCGTCCCAGGCAAAAGCCAGCATCTTTTTCAGCGGGTACTTGGATTCGCCGGCCATGCGCGGCGTGCGCTTGTAGAAGACTTCGGCAGTTTTGAAGCCGAGCTTAGGAATCAGGCCGCGAATGAAAATGTTGCGTTCTGGATACTGCAGGAAGGTTTCAACGGCGCGCTTGGACATCAGGCGGAAGTCGGCGTGATTGGGCACGAGTTCGACGCCCAGCAGCTTGAGTGTCTTGTAGTAGCCTTGGGCCGTGGTGCGCTTGAACCAGCTGTCGGTTTCCCGGTTGTTCCGGACGCCGTAGACGATGTCGGCGCCATCCGCATAGGCATCCACCATGTCGCCGATTTTGTCGGGATCATCTTGGAGGTCGGCATCGATGGTGACAATCATATCGGCGGTTTTCACGGCTTCACTCATGCCGGCGATCAGCGCCGACTGGTGGCCGAAGTTGCGGGAAAAACGCAGTCCGCGCACGCGAGAATTCATGGCGTGCAGTTTTTCGATGATGTCCCAGGTGTGATCCATGGAACCATCATCGACGATCAGGATGTCGGCACGCTGACCGAGGACGGTTTGCGCGGCGATTTGGTCTTCAACGGCCAGTAATTTTTGCACCGAGGACGTCAGCACCTCTTCTTCATTGTAAGCAGGAACAACAATCGTTAATTTTGATGTGGCCATGATTTCAACATCCCTTCCGGTAAAAACTGCCGCATTTTAGCTTGAATAAAGGCTTCCGCAGGTGTGACCAGCAACCACCAGCCGCTAGCTAAGCAGACACTGGCGAGCACATCAGAGAGGTAGTGGTCGCGCAGATACACCCGCGATATCGCCACCATCGCGATCCAGCCAATGCCAATCAATACAGTAATCAGCTGGGTTTCTTGATCTTGAATGTGCGGCAGCATCCAGTCCAAAATGATTAAATCAATCTGGGCCTCGTTTTGCCGGAACATGTCCAGCGCGATTAGGCCGTCATTGGCCCAGAACACATTGAAGTTCTCGAGCTCAAATTCGGTTTTGAGTGAGTCGGCTAAGCCCGCCTCGTCTTCGACTAGTAAAATGGTGGATTTCAATGGTCTTCTCCCTATGTGAATTGTGCCTTTAATGGTAATTGTCCAAAACAACCATAAAGGAACTGCGACTCATGACTAGTTTATCATCTCAAGAACGTACTGTCATTCAAACTTTGCTGGAATTGAATTATTCGATTCGTGCCATCGCGCGTTTTATTAACCGATCACCTGCGACGGCCTCTGTTGAAATTCATCAAGTCACGCCCTATAAAGCTGATATTGCTCATGCATTGGCATTGAAAAAACGTCATCTACGTGGCCGTCATCACACACTAACACCAGCTATCGCTGTCTTTTTGAATGAGCACATTGGCATTTTAAAGTGGTCACCAGAAACTGCTGCTCATGTTTTAGGGTTACCTTTCAAAACGATTTATAATTGGCTCAATGCTGGCCGACTCAAACTGTCATTAGCTGATTTACCTGACAAAGGTATTCGTCAAAAACGTCAGTCTGATGGCAGACGTCAAGTATTTGTTCACGGCCGTTCAATTGAATCAAGACCCAAAAGTGTTCAAGCACGGCAGGATTTTGGTCACTTTGAAGTTGATACGATGCAATCGGGTAAGAAACGTGGTGAAGTGCTTGTCACAATCACAGAAAGATTAAGTCGGCAACATATTGTGAGGCAAGTTAGTGGTCGCAATAGTCAGGCAGTGACACCAGTATTAATTCATTTTTTTCAAGGGATCGAGAATGCTAAGTCAATCACTGTTGATTGAGGACGAGAGTTTGTAAAATATGATGAAATCGAGCAAAAACTAGGCATTCCAGTTTACTTTGCACACCCATACTCACCAGAAGAACGTGGAAGTAATGAGATATTAAACCGATACGTTCGGCGATTCATACCAAAGGAGCGAAAAATTGAGACGGTTAGCGCCAAAGAATTAGATCAAATTAATCATTGGATTAATGCAAGACCAATGAAAACACTCAATTGGCAATCACCACGAAAGGTTTTTCAGCAGTTCGCAGTGTTCGGTTAATTCTTGCAATCTACCATATATAAAAAAGTATGACTTCGAAGATAGCAATGATTTAGCTACACATATTCGAGCTATTAATGATGACCTGCTTTATACAAACTATGCCGACGAAACAAACTTTAGAGCAAGCATTCAAAGATTAGGAGAATTATTAGGATTTGATTCTAGTCAGCCTGAGGCAGAAACGGCTATCAAAGAAGGCGGTCCTGATAATCTTTGGCTGGATCAAAGCACACAGATTGTCATAGAAGATAAAAATCGACGAGCTAGTGATGAAATCTTTAAAGGTGATGTAGAACAAATAACTACATCTTCGAATTGGTTTGCGGAAAAATATCAGAGTCAAACTTTCTATTCCATTATTTTCCACCCCTCTATCATCTTTGCTTCAGATGCACATACCAACTTTAAAGTTCATGTAGTTTCTGAAAGTAAGCTCCAATTGTTAAAAGACGCAATATATAAACTTGCTGATGGAATATGCCAGGAATCATTGAACTACTGGAGTGCTGAAAATCTCCAAAATTTATTTTGTGACACAAAACTATTAAAGCATTCGTTCATTTCCACCTACACAGTACCTGCCAAAAAAATAATGATATAAGAAAGCTTTTATGTGTGATTAGCCAATAGGGTATACCTCAAGAACATTCTCTGCCTCTATACAATTCAGAATTTTTATATACATTTACACAAAATATTTCACACTCTCTTTTTTTTTGAGCTTGAATTTACACTTTAAGTGCAACACTAATTAAATAAAGAATGGCCCATGGCCA
>NZ_JQCA01000092.1 GCF_001437125.1 Levilactobacillus paucivorans
TCACTGTCGTTGAGTAGAATGTCCAAACGCTCATCATCTTTATATTTGATGGCACTCATAACATTTTGTAGAATTTCGTATGCTTCCTTAAGCTCGTCATTGTAACTTAACAACCGGTCAACCACGCTGTTTTCCGTGTTCAATCCCTGAAGAAATGAATAGTGATAGTAAGCCTTGAAATTTAATTGTTCATTCGGCTTTAGTAATAACTTCCAATAGCGCTTTAGGCCTTTGTATTTAACATTAGACGACGCATATTTCTTCATAATGCGTACCCTGGTCCTGTTGAAAGCCTTTGATATCAAATTAACAATGTGGAACCTGTCGGTTACCACAATAGCGTTCTTGAACACAGATTTAATTAGCTTAGGATAAGTGTAATTAATATCGGTCACGATAACTTTGACGCTATCGCGAGCTTCCTTGGTGTAGCGCTTGAAGTAAATCTCCAAGTCATGTATGGTTCTTGAATCAAGGATGTCCATGAATTTGTGCTTAATACCATCCATAAAAATGAAACTCATCGCGCCTTTTGCATCCCTGGTGGATTTAATTTCATCCATACAAATTACTTCAGGCAGCCAGATGTATTGAGGCTTAATGTCGTCTTGATAACTTTTTAAGTATCTTAGGACCGTAGTACTAGAGATACTAAGTTCGCCAGCTACGTGGCGCATAGAGACGGTATCACTCATTTTTTCAAAGCATGCTAGTCGACTTAGGTTGGAAATCGTACGATTTCT
>NZ_JQCA01000093.1 GCF_001437125.1 Levilactobacillus paucivorans
AACAACAGTTTTCTTTATATAATGAAATTCAAGAAAACACAAAAAAGGATATAGTCACAGACTTATATCCATCCACTACCACATTTCAAGAGAAAGAAGTGACTACATCCCATGTCCAATGATACTAAATTTATCCTAGGTATTGAAGACCCAAACATAAAAAATGTAAAGATCAGTAATCCCTACATCAATAAGGGACCGCTTGAAGTCCAAGGTGTTTTGAACTATCGTCCAAAAGCTTGTCCAAAGTGTGGCGTTTTAAATCGCAAGAGCATTATCAATTACGGTTGGCGGTGGACAAATGTTAGGTTACCTCGAACGTCTGAACGGGAAGTTTTACTAATGCTCAAAA
>NZ_JQCA01000094.1 GCF_001437125.1 Levilactobacillus paucivorans
TGGCCATGGGCCATTCTTTATTTAATTAGTGTTGCACTTAAAGTGTAAATTCAAGCATAAAAACCAAAAAGGACCACCCTAAACCGGGTGATCCTGAGACATTTTAGATATGTTTGACGCTTGAGCGCTTGACCAGTCCAATCGGCAGATTCAAAGTTCCTCGCGGTGTCTGTGGTTTCTGATTCAGCTCTTCTAACTTATCAAAGGCCGCCCGACCAATGTCGGACGCTGGAATCAGCACCGACGATAGCTGTGGATGCGTATAATTATCTAACTCGGAATTGCCAACACCCAGTAAAGACTGGGTGTCTGGCACACGCTGGCCCTTTGAGGCCAAACCCCGCATCATCCCAATCGCAATCTCATCCGCAGCGGTAAAGACCGCCGTGTAGTCTTGTAGATTGGTCGTCTTAGCAAAGCGATAGCTCTCGGCTAGCGACGGCACAATGCGGAAGATGTCTTGTTCCTCTAGCTGGAGGTGATACTCTGCCAACCCTTCACGAAAACCAGCAATGATCTCCGAGTTCGCGTGGTTCTCTTGGGGCACGACCACCGCTATCTTCCGGTGTCCATTGGCCAACAAGTACTCCGCAGACAGGACCCCCACCTCATGGAGGTCAACCCAGACGTCGGAATCACTAACCGCCGCATGGCTGTTGATGACAACGTAAGGGACCTTAAAGGCCGCTGACAACTCTCTGAGAATCTTCGCTGGAACCGCTGGCTCACAAAGAATCAAGCCATCAATGGGCTCTCTGAATAATCCCTTCAGATCCCGCAAATTATCTTCGTAGGTGTCCCCGACTTCATAGAGCGAGACGATAACCTCCGTCCCCGCTGATTCACGAATACCCGCAAGGACATCCTGATAGAAGAATTGATTAAACGCCGTCATGACAACGCCAAGGCGGTAAATTTTCTTGGCATATCGTGGCACAACTGGGCGCTTTTCGATATGATAGCCGAGTTCATCGCGCAACTGAAAAACTCGTGAACAGGTTTCCTGACTGAATCGCTCACCTTTACCATTGAGAATCAACGACACGGTTGTTGGTGAGATCCCCGCTGCCTTGGCAATGTCAGTAATTGTGACCTTCTTGACCATAAAAAGCACACCTCGCCAAATAGTTATTATAAGCTAATCATAAACTAATCTACCGCTAGGTAAAAGTTTTTTGTGATTTTACCTGCAAATTTGGAGGTGGTCACCAGTACCTAACGCTTACGCCGACGACGGCGCCGCTGCTTGCGACTATATTTAATTTGTTTGACGGGCTTGGTCCGTTTTAACTGGCGATCTGCCGTAAATAACTCCCGACTAACTGCCGGATGGGCCCGCAGATAACTCTGCGTGAAGCGATCAACAGCCGCGTGGTCCTGTGTATCGACACCGGCTTGTTGCATGGCCTCGGTCAATCCCTCATAGAACTTTTCCAATTCGGGATTATACATCGTCACTAACGCCTCATGCTGTTTGAGCACCCAATCCTGCAAGGCAGCGGCATGTGTCAGCTGATTCGTTTGGTCGAGATAGGTAAAGAGTGTCGTCAGGGCAAAAGGCACTAACTGAAAGAGGCCAGAGACCCGGTCCCGTTCATCCAGTAAATGCGTGAATGGTCCAAACATGATGCCACTCAACGTGTCGACATCCCAATCCTTCGGTGCCAATTTTCTCCCGGTGATCATGAGTTCCGCGGTAGTGTGAACGATCGTCACGAAGT
Source organism: Levilactobacillus paucivorans (assembly GCF_001437125.1). GTDB lineage: Bacteria > Bacillota > Bacilli > Lactobacillales > Lactobacillaceae > Levilactobacillus > Levilactobacillus paucivorans. The sequence goes on from NZ_JQCA01000094.1 coordinate 1,722, forward strand.
GGTGTTGATCGGCGACTGTCAAATTCATGACCTCAGGTTGTTCAAACATGGCTTGAACCCACTGCTTGACCTGTTGCACAACCTCATCGTAGTCCGCCTCTTCCTGTGCCGCCTCCGCGTGCTTGGCAACCAATGCCGGGCGTGCTTCTTTCAGTGCCGCGACTAATGGCTTGACCTGCTGGCCTTGGGCCTCGAAGTAAGCCGTCATCACAGGGACGACAGCCACATAGTAAACGTGCGGCTGGTCAACTAAGTTTGGCAGCGCCGCCAGCGTACCGGCAACCTGCCGCGGCGTCCAGGCCCCTTGGTTGAGATCCACCGTTTTACGGGCGGCCAACACATCCGTTAGAATCGTTTTGGCATACTTTTGTTGGTTGGTCGACAGCTTCTTAAACTGCGTGGTGGCGAGAAAATCTGCCACTGTCAGCGTGTCAACCACTTCATCTGTCTGTTCCATTACAACTAATCCCCTATCTTGTAAACTCCTCCTCATTATAAGAAAAGTCTTTAAGAAAATGCAAATCCTCACTTCATTCCAGCCCTCCACCAAGACAAAAGCGGCAAAGTCGGTTATATTTAAGTTTCGGAAACTCATCGGAAAAGGAGAATTCATACACATGGCAGAAGAAGTTGTCATCGTCAGCGCCGTTCGGACGCCCATCGGTAAATTTGGCCGGAACTTCCGGTCAGTCTCTGCCGTTACCTTGGGAACCATCGCCGCGAAGGCCGCTATCAAGCGCAGTGGTCTCGAACCCAACATGATTCAACAAACTATTTTTGGCACCGTCCTCCAGGCTGGCCAGGGACAAAACGTGGCTCGTCAAATCGAATTGAATGCGGGGCTTCCCGCTAGCAGTACCGCCATGACCGTCAATCAGGTCTGTGGATCCAGTTTAAAGGCAATTCGCCTGGGACAAGGTGCCATCCTCATGGGTGACGCGGATGCCGTTCTAGTCGGTGGGACTGAAAGTATGAGTCGAGCACCTTATCTCAGTCATCATGCCCGCTGGGGACGCAAATTTGGCGACCTCACCCTCACCGATAGCCTCGCTAAAGACGGCTTAACCGACGCATTTAGCCAAGTTCCCATGGGAATTACGGTCGAAAATGTCGCCGAAAAGTTCAATGTCAGTCGTGCCGATCAGGATGCCTTTGCCTTGCGTTCCCAACAAAAAGCCACGCAAGCGCAAGCCGACCACCACTTCGATGCCGAGATCGTCCCGGTACCCGTTGATGGCAAAACCATCACACAAGATGAAGCTGTCCGGACAACGACTTCACTCGATCAGCTTGAGGCCCTAAAGCCCGCCTTCAAAACCAACGGCACCGTTACCGCGGGGAATGCCGCCGGTCTAAACGATGGGGCCGCAGCCATGGTCTTGATGCGCAAGTCCGCCGCCATAGCCGCTGGCATCCCCTACCTCGCCACACTGAGTGGTTATCAGGAGAGCGGCATTGATCCCCAGATCATGGGGTATGCGCCAGTCACCGCAATTCAGAAGGTCCTCCGGGATCACCACTTAACGGTAGCTGATATCGACCGCTTTGAAATTAACGAAGCCTTTGCCGCCCAATCGGTTGCCATTACACGAGATCTTCAGATTCCCGCGGATCGTTTGAACGTCAATGGTGGGAGTATCGCCCTGGGACATCCGCTGGGCGCTTCTGGAACCCGTATCGTGGTTACCCTACTTCACGAACTCCTGAGAACCCAGACTCATCGGGGTCTGGCCGCCATGTGTATCGGCGGTGGCATGGGCATGACCCTACTCGTCGAACGCTAAACCAAGAAGTCTGGTATAATGCGGTTAATAAATTAAAATGAGTGAGGTGCCCCATGCTGACAGCAGATTTCGATGTCAAAATGAAATTATTAATTCTAGCGAGTCTCGGCTTGATCATTCTCTGTGGTGCCTTGGTCACAGTGGCTCGGCGCCATACGACCTACCGACGTCACCTCCCCGGAGTAATCGGGGCGATGGTGGTTCTCGCCTTCGTTCTGGTCTCACTACTCATGATTCACCATTAATCTAAATTTAACGACAACAGGTCCCAGCAACTCGACACCACTTCTGGTGCGAGCTACTGGGACCTGTTTTTGATTAACCTTGAATTTCTTGTTCCGGTACCGCAACTAGGGTACCTGTATCCAAGAGATACAAGTACTGTCCCGTCACAGGTTTCCCGGTCATTTGTCGTAATGCTGTGGCATAGAGATTAACCTGTCCACCGTAACGGTCCACCAATTTGGCCGTACTTCGGTCGACTGCCCGTTGATTAACGTGGTCGGTCTTGTAATCGAAGAGCGTGATGCCCTCAGCCGTTTCCAAATACCCGTCCACGATCCCGTGAATAAGGACCTGTGAATCGGCCTCACGGAAATCTTGGAATAGGCTCTTGGCTGGAATCAGGAGTGAGAATGGCACCTCTCGATGTAACTGATCGGGATGAGCCAACACGGCCTGTCCCACCGGTGTCTCAAAGAAACCTAGGACGCGATCGGCTTCAATTTTTGCCGCCACTTCTGGTGTCAGAATCTTTGTCTCAACCAGTCGGTCAATCACCGTCTGGACAGTTTCCGCCGCTGGGACACTGGTAACCGGTAATTGTTGTAATACTAAGTGGGTTGCCGTCCCGATTTCGGTCGGTAGTGGTGTCCGTACCGTTTGCAGGAACTCTGGCCGATCGAAATCATGGCTGACGAACCGTCGACCGTGGCCGGTCGGTTCATCCGGCTGATACTCCCCAATCGACGCATTGTCGGGATCTTCGAAGAGCCGCTTGGCTTCCGAAACCGACTGGTAAGCCGTGGTCAGTGTCGCTGCCTCATGCGGGTACTTGAAGTCCATGACCCCACGAATGGCCGTCTGCTCTAAAGGCGTTCCCGCCTGAGCATCTGCCTGAGCCTGAGTTTCTTTCAACCAATCCGCGGCTTCTTCACCAACGGCTGTCACCGGTCCCAGATCTTCGGCTGTCGCAAAGCTGACCTGGAAATTTGTTTGATCGTCAACCAACTTTGGGCTAGTGGCTTCGCCAGCGCGCCAGTCAGTATTAAATTGTGGCGCTCTGACCAGACACATCCCCACCCAATCCAGGTAGTTTGCCAGCGTATGTTTTTCTCGTAAAGTCGCATTGAGCACCAAGTCAGGACTCTGGTAGGCCTGGCGCCAAGCTTGCAGGGCCTCTTCCTGGTTCTTGTGAGAACCGACAAGATAAACGCGCGATTCAGCTCTAGTTAAGGCCACGTAGAGCTTCCGCATTTCTTCTGCAAGACTGGCCCGTGAAATTGCTTGGGCAACGACCAATTTCTGGAGGCTGGCCGCCCGAATTCGTGTCTCGGGATCCAAATAATCAATCCCAATGCCATTCTTACCGCTCATCACGTAAGTTCCCTGCTGGTCCTTAACGTTAAACTGGTGCGAGGCATCCATGATAAAGACCACTGGAAATTCCAGCCCCTTACTCCCATGGATCGTCATCACTGATACCGCATCTTCTGCGGTCTGAACCGGCGCACCGGCCAGATCGTCGTCACGTTCCTGGAGACGTTCCACGAACCGGACGAACTGAAAAAGCCCCTTGAAGCTACTCTGCTCATAGCTCTGAGCCCGTTCATATAGCGCATGGAGGTTGGCCTGCCGTTGCTTACCAGCGGGCATCCCGCCGACATAGTCTAAGAAGCCTGTGTCCTGGTAAATTCGCCAAATAAGCGTGACTAGCTGGTTCTGTCGGGCAATGTCGCGGAACGTATCGAGTTGTTCTAAGAAGCGACTCACCTTCTGATAGACCCGTTGCTGCATATCGCTAGTGGGGCCACCAATAGCCATCTGTTGTTGGAAATGGCGAACGGCTTGATAGTAGTCCCCGGTCCGCTGATTAATCCGCAACAATGCCAGTTCATTTTCGTCGAGACCCACGATGGGCGACCGTAACACGGCCACGAGTGGGATATCTTGGTAAGGATTGTCGATTACTTGTAGGAGAGCCATCATGATCTGAATTTCAGTCGTCTTGAAGTAATTCTGCGCATCATTGACCACGACCGGAATCCCCAGTCGACGAAGTTCATCCGTAATAATCAGATTATTACTCCGAGTGGGTGTCAGTAGCGTAATGTCCCCATAGGTCATCGGCCGAATACACTTTTTATCGCGATCATAGATCGGCGTTTTGTCAGCGATGAGCGCTTGAATCTTCTTCCCGGTCATCAAGACTTCTCCCTGATGTTTATCGTCCACCTGGAAGGTCTCATCCATCGCCTCGCCATCCTGGTCGTCCGACTCGGTATTCCCGGTCAGATAGACCAATAACTCAGCGGTACTGGTGACTTCTTCCGGATAGTAAGTGGCTCCAAAGGCCAACTCGGCATCCCCGGTATAAGCCACCTCACCCAGTTCACGATTCATCAGTTGTTTAAAGATTAAGTTCGTAAAATTGTCGACATTTGCCATCGAGCGGAAGTTTTCGGCTAAGGTAATCAATCCCCCGGCCTGCGGATCTTGACCGTAATGATCGGCCTTCCCCATGAAGAGGGTGGGATCCGCCTGACGGAAACGATAGATCGATTGCTTCACATCCCCCACCATGAAGAGATTTCCATGCGGTGCTGGATCGGCAATGGCCGTTAAAATGGCTTCCTGCAAGCCATTGGTATCTTGATACTCATCGACCATAATCTCGGCATACTGCTGGCGAAGCCGTTCCGCCACCTGCTTGGACTGCTCCGTTTGGCTGGCCAGAATCTGCAACGCGGCATGTTCAATATCCGCAAACTCTAAGACCCGCCGCCGTTCTTTTTCGACCCGATAGGCCTCACGGTAAGCCAACACGACTCGTGATAATTCGGTGATCAGTTCCCCGGAACGTTGCATGACCGCGACAAGTTGATCCTCTGGTTGGGCAAAGTATTTGTCGGAAATTTTCTTGAGTTCATCCTTGGCAGGGTCATAGTAAGCGGTCTTCAAAACATCATAGACCGGGTAATCATCATTCTTTTTTGAAATGCTAGGAATCCTTCCCCAATGAAAGTCCTGAATAGCCGCCCGTAAATCATTCCAACTACCATCGGTGACTAAATCTTCCACTTGGGCCAGCAACTTCAAGGCCTTAGTCATGTGATCGGCCTGTTTCTTCAACTCATGCTGGGTTGCCAACTCTTGGGCACTGGTCAGGTCCGCCTTAACTTGGTTTAATTTGTCCGTTAACAGCGGTTGAACCTGCTCCTGATAGAACGTCGTATCCGTTAACTTCGATGCATCTAATTGATAGGCCACTGGTAGCTGCTTCAACCAAGCAACGGGATCGGGAGTGGCATTGGCGAAGGTATAGGTCTGTTGAACCAATTCGGCCAACCCATCATCACTCCGGTCATTAGAGAAATTTTCAGTTAACCGGGCAAATCGACCCGACTCGTCGTCGGCATAAAGTTCTTCCCGTAAGTCGGCCCAAACCTCATCCCGAAGCAAGCCCACTTCCGTCTTATCCGTAAGTTGGCGAAAGACGGGGTCCATATCAATAACATAATAGTAGTGTTGCAAAAGGTGTAAGCAAAAGGCATCCAGTGTCGTGATATCAGCCACTGGCAGTTGATTTAACTGGCGTAAATAGAACTGTTGCTGCTGTTCGTCCTTCGCTTCTGTCAGTTCCTTACGTAGCGCCTTTTGAATCCGATCGCGCATCTCGGCCGCTGCGGCATTGGTAAAGGTCACGATGAGGAACTCATCAATTCCAGTACCTTCCTTCAGACGTTCGATCACGCGTTCCACTAGAACACGAGTCTTCCCGGAACCAGCCGAAGCCGATACTAAAAGGTTATTGCCGTGTTGATGAATCGCCTGATCCTGACTCGGGGTAAATGAAAAACCATTACTCATGATGGTCCTCCTTTCTGGTTGCGGCTGCCTGCTCGTCTTGAATCAGCTTAAAGACCTGATCGCGTTTGAGTGGTGCCAAATCATGGTAATTATTCATAGGGAGCAAGGGGTCAAACTGCATAATAGCCTTGTATGGCGTGTACTGCATCGCCGTTTTATTCTGGCTCTTTTCTCTGACCGGCGCCAGATCCGTTTTCCCGGATAGGATCCCATTGGCTGCGCGCTTAATTAGCGTTTCTGTATGGGCTAACAACAAGTCCAGTTCAGCCGGCGTTACGAGCATTCCACTCTTGGAGTAAAAACCGCCTGCCTTTCTCTGGGCAATACCGGTAAAGAGTTGTGAACTCCCAAAGTGGCCTTCCTTGCTAAATAATTCGTCAATATTGTTCAAAAGTTCTGGATCGTTTAATAATAATCCTTGGTATTTTTCCGCCTTCAGCAAGGCGCCAATTGGATCTGCCGGGTCCACTTCCGCCAACTTCAAAATAGGGTTCTGCAGATGCAGATAAACTGCACCTGCCAGCTCAGCAGCCTGCACATCGGTATCTTCTAGGTATTCTGACAGGTTTTGCTTAACCGCATCCAGGTAGGTTAGCATCTGCATAGATTGCCCGTAGAAAGCCTCCTGGAAGCTGAATTTATGCTCTGAACTCTTGTAGTCCACAATACCCAAGTAGGTCTTGTCCGCCGTTTTCAAGCCATCCAACCGGTCAATTCGGCCACGAACGGTCACCTGACGTTCATTCCCTAGATCAAAGGACAACCCCGTCCGTTCATTCTTGGTTCCAAATTGAACTTCCGTCTTCCGAGGCCGTAACTGGGTGCGTTTGCTCTGTTCCCAGAGGGTCTCGGCCATCTTCTGCATGGTCTTCTCAAGCTGCTGTTGGATATAAGTCATCCGATGAGAACTTTGCAGGATGGCAAATTGGGGGTTCACGTCGGTATCTAAGACGTTGGCCATGACTTCCGTTGCTAGTTCATGGAGTTGTTGCTGATCCAGCTTAGACAGATCTAAATGCTGGTCATGAATCTTACGAATCAACCCATCCATCGTGGCGTGGAAGAACTCCCCGGTGCTAGCCGGCGACAACTCAAAGACATCCCGTTCCTGCAGCTTCAACCCATATTTCAGGAAGTAGGCGTACGGGTTAGCATAATATTCTTCCAATTTTGAGATTGAGGTACTGATATGTGTGCCATAGAGGTCGGTCACAATTTCTGGTTTTAAAGCCTTCGGCACATTCCGGTAATTCAGACTGCCCAATAATTTCACGGTCAAATCGCCATACGTCGGATCGTCCTTCAATAGGCGGTAAACTGTAATCCAGGCCGGCGACAGTGGTTGTTGCCGTTCCTGACTGTCATGGCTCGCTTGGACCAAGTGACGGAGCGTGGTGCGCCGGGTACCCACAAAGGACCCGATTCCCGTCTGTTCGGCTCGTGGCGCTGCGGCCGCAATAATTGGTTTCAAATTAAAATGTTGTTGAATCCGGGCGACATAAGGCGAGATCTGCAATGTATTGTCGTCATCACTGGTAACTGGATAACTGAAAATCAACTGTTCACTGGCACTCATGAAGGCCAGATAATTCAGGTAAGGTTCCCCAGCGAGCTGGGTAGCCGCATCATCTCTCAGATAATGGGTTTCATCCGTCGCCTGTAATTGCGTACTCAAATCTTGACGATCATTGTCCGCCAGCAGCGTGGTTGGCACCTGATCGTCCGGCATGTTGTCGGCAGTCGCACCCATCAGGAAGGTCACCTTCCGATTGTTGGCCTGTACCAGCCCACTTTCGGAAATAGACACCTGATCCAAGGTCGATGGAATCTGACTGTATTTGGCTCCGGCAAAACCGGACTGCAAGATCGCCTGGAAGGTGGTCTGATTAAATGGCATATTGCCTAAGATATCGTGACATTCGTCCAGCATCTGACAGAAGGTCGACCAGGTCTGTTCGGGTTGCCCCGCACGCATCAGATCCCCCGCGTCGATTGCCTGGTCACGCCAGGTCATCAGCCGATCGGCAACGCCTGCGTGATCCAAAAATTGGTAAAGAATCGCGGCGGCATCGGTATAGGTCTCGGCCTTTTTAAGTCGCTGAAAGAGCGGTGGCAAGGTGTTACCAACAAAATGGCGGATTAAGTTAATCTGTCGGGTAATGCGTTCGTCTTGTGTTGTCTGGACCTGATCGGCGACAGAAGCGAACCGGGTATAAACCCAGTCTTTCTTTTGAGTCCACCGATACTGACCCTCGTAGCCATTCTTCAAAACCAGGTTCTCCGTTAAGGCCAACGCTTGGCGATATGTTTGTAAATCAATTGGCTGGCCAGCCGAATTTTTCGGTAAGAGGAGTTCTGATTTCAGAACCCGAAAGACGTCGGCATAGCGATAGTTACGCCGATCGACGTCAAAGAGGGCATTGATGAGTTCCACAAAGGGATGATCAGCCATTTGAACATCGGCATCATCGAAGTAGGGGATTTCTTGCGATTTAAAAATGGGATCGATCACCGTTTGATAGGCATCGAGATGGCGAGCAACCACTAAAAAGTCTTGATAACGATAGTTACCGGTTGCCACCATCTGGCGAATCTTAATGGCAACTTGGGCCACCTCCACGTACCGGTTAGCCGCCTGAACAATTCGAATGTTCTCCGGGGCCTTCGTGGCCTTAGTTGGCACGGTCATCAGTGAATTAGAGGCTTGCCAATAAGTATCTAGTGCCTGTAAGTCGGCTGATACTCGCGGTTGTTGGGCGAGCTGGTCGGGTTCCAAACGTACCTGAGCGGCTGCGGCCACTTGAGCCAACTGAAAGTATAGCCGTCCAGATTGATAGAACAGGTTGGTGGCGTCTGGCTTCTGATTGCGATAAGGCCGATCGAGATTTAGAGCCACAGTTACACTGGCGGCATGTTCGATTAAGACCGCTACCAGCCGGCGTTCCTGAGCACTCAACTGGGAGAAGCCCTCCAGGTAGAAATGCGCTTGGCTGAGATCGACCTTAGTGGCAAGAAAATCCGCCAACTGGTTAAGCAGGTCGGTATTTTCGACGTACTTCCCCAGCATCTGCTGTTCAAAGGCTTCATAAATAATCATGAGGTCATGGAGCTTGGCCTGAAGATCGGCGTTAACCGTGTCCATCTGTTCCACGGCCGTCATCAGATCCACGGCAGTGACTTGTCCCACCTTGAGTTCGGCCAGTTGCGCCGTCAGTTGGCTGACAAAACCAGGCCGATCGACTTCCCCCCGAAAAATGGTGAGTTCAGCCGCGTGGCTTTGAATGATTTGATAAATCAGCATATTGAGTCCAGCCTTGGAGATCCGCGGTAATTGATAGACTGGTTCATTTTTCATAAAGAACCAGGCCAAACGGGTAAACGAAAAGACCTGGACCTGAGACTGAGCAAACAATCCCTGATCCGGTGCCAAACGTGCCTTCAGTGCGGCTAAAACGTCGACTTCCGTTTCAAACTTGATATGGTTAGGAACCAAATAATAGTCCCGATCCTGGGGATGATCCGTTACTTGCTGTGCCAAAGCAGTTACCATGGGCGTCCGGTGATCCTGCCCCGCGCTCCCCAAGACGAATTGTAAACTCATATGCCAACCTCCTATGTAATTTTTACTTGATTATAGTCTAGCATACCTTACGCCAAAAGCGAACAAACGTTTGGCTAAAGCACCCGCTAACCGCGAACTTTTTTGCGCAATCAGTCTTCATTTCGCCAAAACCGTGCTACACTAGGACTTAAATATTAAAAAATGGTGAGAAAGCGAGTTGAGTCTTCTATGCAAAAAAGCGAACAAGTTGAAATTTTACAGCATTTAATTCAAATTAATTCCGTCAATGGAAATGAAGCGGCCGTGGCCGACTATCTCCAGCAACTCTTCACGGCCCATGGCATCCCGTCCCATCAGGTCCCTTATGCCGAAGGACGGCATAACCTTATCGCTGAGATCGGCGATCCCAACAACGATCGCGTTCTGGTGCTTTCTGGTCACCTCGACACCGTAGCCACCGGCGACCTGAGCGACTGGAAGTTTGATCCCTTCGCTGCCCACATCGAAGATAACCGCCTCCACGGCCGTGGTAGTGCCGATATGAAGAGCGGCCTAGCAGCTATGGTCATTACCTTCCTGACCTTGGCGGATGCCCAGACACCACTTAACGGCCGCCTGCGTTTCATCGGCACCGTGGGTGAGGAAAACGGGGCCATGGGCTCACGCATGCTGACCGAACAAGGTCTGGCAGATGATATCAGCGCCATGGTCATCGGTGAACCAACCGGCGGTAACATCGTTTATGCCCACAATGGTTCGCTCAACTACCATGTTTACTCTAAAGGGGTGGGTGCTCACAGCTCCATGCCAGAAAAAGGCGTGAATGCTGTCACCAATCTGGCAAAATTCATTACGGCTGAAGCGACAGCCTTTGACGATGCACCGGTCAGCCCTGAACTGGGGCCACTGGTACACAGCGTCACGGTCTTCAACGGTGGGGAACAGGTGAATAGCATCCCCGCTAAAGCCGAGCTACAAGGCAACATCCGGCCAATTCCAGAATTCGATAACGCAGCCGTGATCGCCCGGTTGAACGCCGTCGTTGACCAGCTAAACCAGGAACCTCAACAGAATTTGACCCTTCACGTTGATTACAGTTTCAAACCCATCATCTCCGAACAAACATCACCCTTGGTCCAACTGACCAAGAAGATTGCGGACGCTGAATTCGGTCATGCGATCAATCTCCAGGTCATTCACGGCGCCACCGATGCTTCCGAATTCACGAAATCTAGCAATGTCTTCCCAGTCATTGTCTACGGAGCGGGCGACTGGCGTGATGCGCATGCCTTAAACGAATCTGTCGATCTGGACCAGTTTATCCACGTGCAACACGTTTATCAACAACTCGCAGAACAATTCCTCGCATAAGCCGCTTATCCCATTAATTGCTAGCTAAAGGGGTCGAGACACTGTCTCGACCCCTTTTTATGATCCCTGTTATTTACCAGCCGTCCGATAGTCATGTGCCCCAAAGTACTGGAGTCCTGGCAAGGCCTGATAGTTCAACAATTGACTCACCGTCACCAGCTTATAGCCCTTGGCTTTTAGCCGCTTGATAATCGTTGGTACGGCGGCCACTGATTGTGAGTGGATGTCATGCATCAACACGATGGACCCGCCTCTAGTGGCGTGCATGACAGAATTAATATCTTTTTGCTTGTTCAAATAAGCCCAGTCACGAGAATCAACTGACCAGCGGACGATCGGCTGTTCAATAGCGCGACCCTCGGCGGCCGTGATGTTCCCATATGGCGGCCGAACGTATTGTGGCAACGTTCCCGTAGCCTTGTAGATGGCCTGGTTCGTCCGGATAATTTGCGCTTTCGTCTTAGCCGTCCCGATGGCATTGAAGTCTGAGTGATTCCACGAATGATTCCCCAATTCATTGCCCCCGGCGAGCACGGCCCGCGAGATTTGTGGATAACGGCTGACACTCTGACCAACTTCAAAGAAGGTTGCGTGAACCTTGTACTTCTTCAGCGTCTTTAAGAGACGTGGGGTGAGCGTCTTATCTGGCCCATCATCGAAGGTTAACGCGACCAATTTAGACGTTTTGACTGACTTGGTCCGTTGCTTCTTTGGCAAGTATCGATTACGAATCTTCCCTTTCAGGTCCTTGTAAGGGACCGTGACGTTCTTTAACTTAAATGAATTCTTCTGCAAACTGACTCGTAATCCCTTAGTAGTCAGCTTTCCCTTCTTATTCATGTGATAGGGCAAGCCCACCTTGTAAACCGCCTTAACGCGACTACTCTTCGATTTTGTCTGCTTGAGAATCTCTTGCCGCGTTGCCTGTCGAATGGCCGCGAGTCGATGGGCATTGTTATTCGTAAGTTGGCCATAGGTAACCGCTTTACTCGTTGCCGCATGTCCAGCCACCGGCACCCCTACCAGCCCAAAGGTTAGCAAGGTTACCAGCGCCCCACTCATCATCAATTTTCCTTGTTTCATCATAACCCCTCCTCAAGGGTAATCCCCTAAACTTACCTCTATTTTACCAGCCTTAGCCCGTGGTCAGGTCCCACACGTCTTACAAAAATGACAATAAAAAAGTAGGCTAACCGAAGTTAACCTACTTGCTAGCAGCATCCTCTGGCGGATTGACCGCTTGATGATTCTCTTTTAACACTTCGTTGGTATAGTATTCCAAATCGGCCAGGACTGTGTCGCCATCCGTCTGCTGTGCCGCCATATTTTCAGCGACTGCCCAGCGGGCCAATGCATCCGTAATGGGAACAATATCCTGAATAACCGTCATTTCGGAATCAGCCGCATGCTGTTCCTGAATAGTCCGAAAACTTTCGATATCCGTAATCAGTCGCAGGACCTTTCCCGTTTCTTTTTCAACGGATTGAAAGATCACAAAGTGGGCCTGCTGGTTCGCTTCGTCCATCCGTTCACGAATTGCTTGAAGTTGTTGATCGTCTATTTTAATTGCCAATGCCTTCACCCCACTGCCCTTATTCTAACAAACTATGCGCGTGAGCAAACCCTTTTCGATGAAAAAAACCAACTTTGTGTCATATTTAGCAAATTGCGATCGATTGATAGTCGTAACCGCCGTTGACGAGCACATCCGTTGCCACAGTCGCGACCGACTCTCTCGCCACTTGGCCAGCTGGGACGGGATGGCCCTCTGGAATAATTTGGGCATCTTCTTCAGGACGATCAACCATCGCCACTGGCCGCAGAATCGTATACGGAAATTCCGCTTCATCCACCAGCTTAGCGGCATAACGCTGTTGATTCAGGTACTCATCCGTGGCTGAAAGGCCTGGATAAGTCAGGTCGCCTTCAATCTCGTGGTCCACGCCTGCGGTACTCAGCATCACGAAGCGCGGGTAGGTCAGTCGCTGGTGATACTGCGCGTCAAATAAGGCCTCAAAGGCCAGATCGACATCCATCCCCGTCAGTGCTGAGAAGACAACCGGCTGACCCTGCAACGGTGCCTGGTAGGTGGCCTCTTTGCGGAGATCACCCGTATATTCGGTCACGCGGTTCGCCACACTGGCCACTAAATGTTCTTGTGGAGTATGTAGGACACGTACCGCACCAGCATCGGCCGCCAATAATCGTTCGGCTACGGTTTGACCCACGGCCGTGGCGCCAATAATTAAGAAAGTTGTCATCAATTCTCGCTCCTTTTTTACTTGCCTCCCAGTGTACCAGAAAGCCTCACCAAGAGATAACGACCTTACCAAATTTCATAAAATTTCAAAACATATGAAGACATAACTTATCTATGGTTGCCGTAACCGACAGCCGTTCCAATCCATGCAAATCACAGTTACTATTAATCCGAACATTTATTTTATAAAATAAATGTTAATTCGTGATTGCTTCTAAAAGTGAAAAATGTTAAGCTCTTTAAGGAGTGTTTACCGATAAATACACGAACGATATCCGTTAATGTTCGTCTTTTAACCAAAAACTGCTGAGGAGTGCTGATTCATGCAAAAGATTGCCAACTATTTTCATTTCAATGAGTTAAATACCAACTTTAGAACCGAGATTCTGGCCGGTCTCACCACCTTCGTTTCCATGGCCTACATTCTCTTCGTTAATCCACAGGTCCTGGGGGCCTCCGGGATTAGCCAAGGTGCCGTGTTCACCGCGACCGCCTTTGCCTCTGCCTTCGGTTGTTTCGTCATGGGAATCATGGCCAACTACCCCATCGCCATTTCAGCCAGCTTAGGAATCAACGCCTTCTTCGCCTACTCTGTCGTTATTGGCATGAAAGTGCCGTGGGAAACGGCCTTAGCGGGAGTCTTCGTGGCCTCATTACTCTTCATGGTTTTGACAGCATTCAAGCTTCGTGAAATGGTTGTTGATGCCATTCCACGGGATCTCAAGATGGCCATTAGCGCTGGGATTGGCTTATTCATCGCCTTCATCGGTCTCAGCCAAGGAGGCCTCGTTGCTGCTGACAAGTCTACGGTGGTAACCCTGGGTTCTCTGCAAGTTGGGAGCACTTGGTTAACCATCTTTGGCCTATTAGTGACCTTGATTCTCATGAGTGCCAAGGTTCCCGGCGCCATCTTTATTGGGATGGTCGCCAACTCCATTCTGGGCCTTCTCACGGGTCTAATTCCGTTACCCAGTCACCTGATTGCCCCAATTCCTAGCATCCACTCCACCTTCCTGGTGGGATTGACCCATATTGGCAGTATCAACTCGATTCAACTCGTTGTGGTCGTCCTGACCTTCCTGCTGGTCACCTTCTTCGATACCACTGGAACCTTAGTCGGCCTGGCCGAACAGGCTGGACTGGTTAAGGACAACAAGTTGCCACGGATTGGTAAGGCCTTAATGGCCGACTCCAGCACGATGGTTGTGGGATCCTTACTGGGGACTTCCCCAATGGGGGCCTTCGTCGAATCATCTGCCGGCATTGCTGTGGGTGGTCGAACTGGTTTTACTGCGATCGTCACTGGAATTCTCTTTATCTTTGGCGCCTTCTTCTCCCCACTCTTGGCTGTTGTGACCAACCAAGTCACCGCACCAGCTCTGATCATCGTTGGGGTTCTCATGGCCCAATCCTTAAAGGGCATTCACTGGGAAAAGTTTGAAGTCGCCGCACCGGCCTTCCTGATTGTTCTGGGAATGCCCCTGACTTACAGTATCTCCGATGGGATTGCCTTAGGCTTCATTACTTACCCGCTGACCATGATTGCTGCCAAGCGTGGCAAAGAAGTAGGACCCATGATGTATGGCCTCGCTGTAGTCTTCGTCATCTTCCTCTGGATTTTAAATGCAGGCTAACCCGCCTCAAACTAAAGACAGCGTGACCAGGTAAAAGGGCCACGCTGTCTTTTTAATTTCGGTTAATTTCCTGGGTTATAGTTAGCCTTTATTCCCGCGATAACGCCGCCAGCCTTGAATTACCAGACCACTGGCCAGACTGATGCTACCTAAAATGGTCAAAATCCAGCCCACCGCAAGTCCCGGTGTCCGGTAGGTCAGTTCGATATGGTGTTCGCCGGATTTTAACGGGGCCCCCACGAAACCGTCATTGACAACTTGGGTTTTGACTGTCTTCCCATCAACGCGTAACCGCCATCCGGTTGAATAAGGAATCGAGGTGGTCAGCCAGCTTGACTGGGTGTTGTCAACCGTCCCCGTAACCCGGTTGTCCCGAACCGTAGCGGCTCGGATTCCCCGATACTGAACGGCGTGGACCTGGCGATCGTAGCTCTTACCATAAGGCATGGCAATCAGTTTGACCTTTTTAAAGTCAATCTGACGGGTCGCACTAAACGTCACGTCAACCGTCTCCCGCCGCTGTTTCGAATAGCCAAGGTTCAAGAGGACGTTGTGCTTAGGCTCGTAATCCGAGAGATTATCGATCCCAAATTGGGAAAAGCTATTGCGGCCATTGCGGGTCTTCGCTGTGACCCAATAATCTCCGAGATCGGGGGTTCGAACGGTCTCTCGCCACGAATCAAGCTTTGTTAACGCCGAGAGGGGGGTATTCCCCAAGATGCTTGAATTTTCCTGTTGTTTGAGTTGTTGGCGGGTCGACTGCCGGGTGGCACTGATGCCATCAAAAGCCAGATACAGTTCCGTTCCCTCAGCTTGCTTAGGCCGTTGAATCGTCAATGTATACTGAATTGGCTGGCCCTGAACGTCACTCGTCACTTGATGAAGACCCGTTGCGTTAGCCTGAGCATTCCGTAAAACTATCCGCTGATTGGCCTTGAGGACCCGCTGGAGCGCCGCCTGATTCTGTTTAATCTGAACGATCGGCCCATAGGTTTGCTCGTCCTGATGGCTCATGAGGCCGTTCTGGTCCAGGGTCAGTTTAGGAGCCTTTAACGTCTGGCCAAAGGTCGCCAGCTGTTTGTCATTGAGGGTCTTCTTTTGGCCAACTTCGGCCTGTTTCAATCGATACTGAATGACCTTGTTGGGACTATCCAGCACAGGGATCGTATTGGCCATCACCGTGTAGTCCAGAGTACGTGCCGGCGAATGATAGCTGGCCTTGGCAACCTTGGTTTGCTTACCAGGAACTACCGCGGCCTGCGTCAGACTACGCTCGCGATCGACTGCCGATAACCGACGCCATTGCTGCTGCGTCAGGACCTGTGACTGCGTGTAGATTAAGGGAAAGTTCAAACTCGTGGTCAAGCGCCGCGTCCCCGTGCCATTGGATAGGCCATAGACGGACTCTTCCGGATAAATTCGCTTGCTGGCATGGTACCCATACGGCAGTGCCGCACCATTCTGCACCTGATCGTCTCTGGCGAAGAGCGTCTTCACCCCGAGAAGTTGGTTCAGTGTGGTGCGCCCGTCCAGTTGACCTAGGGGTGAGTTCATGGCATATTCAGCATTTTTGACGTCCTGACTGAATTGGCCCAGATGTCCATTTTGGACAGAGAAGTATGACATCACCCCGTGAAGATCGTGGGCCATGGTCATGTTGTTCCCGACTGTCCGCTGTAAATTAAAGTTCGGGGCCGTATTAACCCGACTAAATGGCGTTTGACTGAGACCTTGTTGTGCCCCATCAAAATACGCTGTAATGTAACGGGTGGCATCCTGATTTCGCAACTGCTGGGTTGCCTGTACCCCCGCATCGGGATCATAGTATCCCCAGGCATTGCTGATCAGGTTTAACCCCACCAACGTCCCCAGTAGCCCCAGCGCCCAGCGCCGTGACCACTGACGGCCACCAACGACAACGACGACCAAGGCCAAAAACAACCCGTAAGTGATTAAATTCCGCCGCGGATTGCTGAAGACAAATCCATTGCTGGCATACACCACCAGAATTAAAGCCGCCGCTAGGCCCACCAGAAAGCGCCGATCCCCTTTGGTCAACCTAAACAAGTGATCTCCCAGGACCATCGTAGCTAGGTTAAAGGGAATCGTCGCCAAGAGTAACCAACGATTGGACGGCGTCGACATGACATTAAAGAACGCCGCCACGGCTGGAAACAAAAGCCCCACCACGATGAGGCCCAGGGTCAACGCCAGATAACGATATTGGCGCCAGTGCCATAACGTGTAACCACACCCCAGAAAGGTCAGGCCACTCATCCCCAAGATGGCCCAGTAATTAAGGACGTTCCCAGTAGTTAGGACCGCATTCCCCAGAGTCAGGTAGTAGCTGGCTGGATAGACCCACAAGCCGTTGGCAAATGTCGACAGTGTCCGCGTCGACTGGAGCATCATAACCCCAGCCGGTACCAGTAGCACGCCGGCAACGAGTAGGCCCGTGATCGCGGCAACCATCAACTGCCAGCAGAGGGTGCGAATTTTAAGAGCTAGTCGCCCTTGGGAACGCAGGCTAAAGTAACGAATCACCGCGTAACAAAGACTGCCCAGGCCTAATATGTAAGCAAAATAAAAGTTACTTAAAACGGCGATCCCCGTGAAGAGGCCCAACCACCGCCAGCCCTTGCCGGCAAAGACCCGCTCGATTCCCAGTAAGAGTAGTGGGAACCAGAGCATCGGTAAGATGAAGAAGGGATGGTGCACGCCAATCATTAGGGAATACCCCGTGAAGGTATAAGTCAGCGTCCCTAACAACCGGCTTCCCGGCGTAAACGCATAACAACGACTGAAAGCCAGAAAAGCTAAACCAGCCGCGTACAGGCGTACGACCACCAGCACCCCATACCCCGCCTCCATCAGGCGTAACGGGAGGAGCGCTAACACATAGGCAAAGGGATCACCCAGGACATAGTAGGCCAACGTAGTCAGTTTATCGGCCCCCAAGCCGAAGGTCCATGACCAACCAGCCACGCCTCCTAACCCTTGGCGATAGAGGATCTGATGAAACGTGCGCATCAATGGATAGTGCTGATTGACGCCGTCCATGTTCCAAATCAAGGTTCGGTTGGCCATGGCCAACACCCCAAAGCTCGCCGCCGCAATGATAGCAAAGGCGATTGTATATAACAGCCACAGCGGCCAACGATGTCGCGCGATCTTCATCTTGTTTCCTCCAATACTCACAGTTAACTTACCAGCGGGTAAACACCCCGACTGGTCCCCATTTTCATTGACCAGTTTAAACGCGAGATTTCCCCGCCATAGTCACCTATTTTTAAGAATTGATTTTACCAAATCCGGATTAAAATTTGCTGGGGAACGACCGGATTCATACCTTCATCTTACCCCTTTAAAAAATACCTCAGAAATCCAAAGAGGCGAGGACCTGAGTCCTCGCCTCTCACACATACTACCTATTGCTGCTGCGGGTCTGCCCTGCCAACCGACCGGTTCACCCGGCCTCAATCCGGTGGCTAGGCACCACGACCTTCAACGTCCTCATCATACCACCCGTCCCCGGTGAACCACTAATGAAGTGGCTTATAAGATTGGTGATAGCAAACGTGAGGCCGTTTGCTTGAATTTCAAGTAAGCCGACTGCTGGTCGAACATCTCTGGCGTGATCAGTTCACTATTGCGAATGTCCGTTTCATAAATGGCTGTCAGCTGTTGGGCAATCTGTTCGTCGTAAATAAAGGCATTAATTTCGAAATTCAACTTGAAGCTCCGGTAGTCCATATTGGCGGACCCCACGGAGGAAATCTTCCCATCGATAACCATCGTCTTGGCGTGAATGAACCCGTCATGATAGTAGTAAATCTTGACACCATCGTCTGCCAATTGGCGCGCATAGTACTGCGTGGCCCGGTAAACGAAGGCGTGGTCCGGCTTATCTGGAATCATGATCCGCACGTCAATGCCGGCCATCGCGGCGATCCGCAAGGAGTCCAAGACACTATCGTCGGGAATCAAGTACGGCGTCTGAATCCACAGACTCTTCTCTGCCGTTTGAATCAAACGCATGTAACCCATCTTAATCTGTTGCAAATCGGAATCCGGCCCACTAGAAACAATCTGGAGACTCGTGGTCCCTTTGACCTTCGTAATTGGAAAGTATCGCGAATCGATGCGATCGTCGACGAAGGGATGGTCACGATCGGTGGCGTTCCAATCAAGCATAAAGCGCGCCTGGAGTGAGAAGACCGCGGAACCCACGATACGCAGGTGCGTATCGCGCCAGTTTCCGAACTTTTTCTTTCGCCCGAGGTATTGGTCGCCGATATTGAATCCACCGACGTAGCCAACCTTGCCATCAACCGTCACAATCTTCCGGTGATCACGGAAGTTCAGACGAAAGTCAATGACGGCTGAGCGAACGCCCAGGAAGGGCTCCACGTGACCGCCCACATCCATCAGGGGTTTAAAGAATCGTTTCCAAGTCCCCATCGATCCCCATGGATCGTAGATGACCCGGACCTCGACTCCTTCGGCGGCCTTTTTTACCAAAAGATCGAGGATGTCATTCCCGATCTGATCATTGTAAAAGGTGTAAAATTCGATATGAATGCTGGATTTAGCGCCTTCGATATCCTCCATCATCGTGTGAAAGAGATCGTGTCCATTGGTGAAGATGCGCACGCGATTCTTACGAGCCAAGAAGGCCTGATCGGTTTCCATAAACATATTCACCATGTTGATGACCGAATGGCTAATCTTATCAGCGGGCATGATTTCCGTTCCCAACTGTTCGCGTTGCTGGTCCAGCCGTTCATTTAACTGGACGGCTACCTGCCGTTGCAGTCGAAACATTCGGTTCTTCGGTAGTTTTCGCCCGATGAAGGCGTAGGCAATAAACCCCACTACCGGCAGTAAAACTAACACTAACATCCAGGCCCAAGTTGCCGCGATGTCGCGTTTTTCCCGGAAGACCGTCACGAAGGCTAACGCCGTATTCAAGATGACGATAATATCCAGGATCAGCACAAAATTCACGTTCACCAGTAACCCTCCTCATTAAACATTTTCTTTTTTCATCATACGCCAATCCGTGTAAATGTCTTTAATTTTCTTTAACTTTTACTTGCTTACCCTGAAAAAATTTTAGGAGGTCATTCATCATGCCCAGACTCTTTACCCTACTTGGCGGCCTACATGGCACCGGAACCTTCCGTGCCATCCGTTGGATTTTCCGCGACAATCCCACTGTGGGCCTGATCCTACTGGCCGGACTGGTGCTCTATCTCATTTACCGTTATATGAATCGCCACTAGAGTGCGCCAAAAGGCGGTTAGTCAATGAGCATTAACGTCGATAGCCAAATAATCCCGGTCTTGGATTGTTTGGCTATCGGGGTTAAGCGGAGTTGACTGCCTTTTGGCGCACGTTTCAGCCGCGTATATTTGGAAACACGAAAGGGTCTGGGATTTTTCCCAGACCCTTCCTAAAGTTATTAGGCTAAAAAGCCGCCGCAGGGTCGCCAAGTTGGCTACTCCCATTATCATAGTTAATCTTAATGCCTGCCTGAATATTAAAGATGTAGACATTATAAGAGATGCCCTTACCCTCAACGGACTCAGCCTGCATGTGCACCCCGCGAGCTACCAATTCGTTTCCCCGAAAGACGGGCTGCACCTGGTAACGAATGTGATTGCTAGGATGAGCCTTCAGATAACTCGCCACGGGATTCTCATAGGCAGTCATCCCCGGATCATTCAGGGAACGCGTCCCGGTCATCAGGTTCTTCAGGTTGTTATTCTGACCGGTCAGTTGATACCCAATTAAGTGACTTCGGTTATACAAATAACCCCGTTTGCCATTAACCGTATAGGGCTTATTCCGCCATCCGGTTGGGTTAACGTACAAGGGCTCTCGCTTGGCCGTAGGCATCGTTGACTTACTTAGCATGGCATTAGCCGTCGTTACCCGATTAGCGGTGTCCAGGGCCCCATATTTCGCCCAGGACCCTTGCTTGAGGGATAGGTCGGCCTTCGTGAAGGTTGGGTCATTATGATTCACCGCCACAATCTGGGTGCCCGTATACTTCAATTCGGCAAGTTTCTTAGTCGCCACCGACTGCTTCGGTGTCTGCGTCCCGCCATTTTGGCTGGACTGACTGCTCGACTCTCCCGTAATCTGAGTGACCGCATTACTTGCCGTCTGGGTGAGCTTCTTGGCTGTCGGATTCCCCTGTGAACTCAGCCCCCCGATGGCGCCAATTACAATCAGCAGAATTGCCGCCACAATTGAGGTCCGCCCGCGGCGGCGCCCCCTGTGGTAATGTCGCTTACTCATTTCCAATTCCCCTCTCTCAATCCGTTCAAACTCTCTGTCACATTTTACCAGAAAAACATATGTTCGTCTGCTCTTTTTCACAAATCCCTGATGAAAGTTTTAATTACTGCCTGCCCGGTTCTTCCCCCTAACCTTAACGTTTTTTTAACGGGCCCCGCTCAATTTTACGGTGGCGGTCATGCTATACTATGGGTGGATAAAATGGTTAGTGTAAGGTTTTCCTAGATGGTCAATAAAATTCTAGGAATATTCATTTTGAG
>NZ_JQCA01000095.1 GCF_001437125.1 Levilactobacillus paucivorans
AATTACTGACAAAATATGTGCAAGAAAATTTTGTCGATCAAGGTATGGTAGCTGACGTAGCAATTCATCGCGATCACCTAGACAATCCGCATGCACATGTGATGTTAACCAATCGCCCATTTAACCCCGATGGTAGTTGGGGATTAAAAGCAAAGACGCAATACATTAAAGATGAAAATGGCAAGCAACTTTTAACCAAAAGCGGGTTTCCAAAACAAAGAAAAATTTGGTTGGTTGATTGGGATAAAAAGGAAAAAATTAATGAGTGGCGGCATAATTGGGCAACAAGTGTTAATCAGTCTTTAGCACAAAAAAATATTCCGGATCGGATTAGTGAAAAATCGTTTGTCGATCAAGGGATTCAAGAGACACCTACCCAACACGAAGGCATTAACAGCCAAAGAAAAAATCGAAAAGTATTTAATCAACAAGTTAGAGCGCAAAGAAACGCTCAAGCTAAATATCATAATCTTGACGAAAAGATAAGAAATCATGAACATTTTGACGCGTTAACTGACGAGCTATCGTTCTCTGAAAAACACACAATTAGTCATCTAAGTCAGCAATTGAAAGCCTATGTCGATTTAGAACATTTAGATGATAAACAGCGCATGCTGTTTAATTGGAAAAACAGCTTATTAATCAAACATGCCATTGGTGAAGATGTAACCAAGCAACTGCTGACTATTGACCAGCAAACGACATCACTAGCACAAGCTAATCAGTTGTTAAATAAAGTGGTGGAACGAGCAACGAAAAAGCTTTATCCGGAACTTAATTTTGAACAGACAACCGCAGCTGAACGACGGGAACTGGTTAAAGAAACTAATAGTGAACAAACGATTTTCAAAGGTAGCGAATTGGCAGAACGGTTAGCGGATATTCGAAACGACTTATTAACCCAGCAATTATTGACGTTTACCAAGCGGCCATATACCAGCTGGCAGTTAGTTAATCAGCAGGTCCAAACAATTAAGAAGCAATTAACCACGGTACTAGCCAAACATGGTCACCAGTTAGACGATTTGAAGCATACTGATCGGGGCATGCTAGCCACTTATCAACCTAACGAACTCGAATTCATTTCTAAAGCGGTGAAAAATTTACGGGTCATGCGGGAAGTTAAAGCCGTAGTGCAAACTCAATACAACAGCATTCTAACGACTGCTTTTCCGGACAGTGACCTGGATAAGCTAGAGACGATTGATAAGGAGAAAATCTATACCGCTGTGGTTTACTATGACCCAGAATTAAAGCCATTAAGCGCCAATGATCTTAGTCAATTGCAACAGCAGCCACCGGTAGTCTTTACTAGTCAGCAACACCAAGCCGGTTTAAATTACCTGTTAGGTAAAATGGAATTAAAAGATATTCAGGATCATCGACTGCAACGGGTCTTAAAACATGATGGCACCCGGCAACTGTTTATCGGCGAATGTGGCCAAGATCCTAAGTTGGATCACCAACAAATTGAAATGGTGCAAACCCGTTTGAAACAACAGACAATGCGCTTTGATCAATATAAGCGAGCTCAAGTTAAGGACTATCAGGCCATTAATTACCATCCAACTAGCCCGAAAAATTACCTGACTAATATTTTGGACGAAGCCTTAATGACCATTTTATATGCGAAGAACACGGACTATCTAAGAAAACAGCAACTACGTGGACTAAAGGAGACCGAGTGGGAAATGACGAAAAAGCAACGGCAACATCAAACCCGGAACCGGCATGAAGATGGGGGCATGCACTTGTAATCTAAATGTAAAATTAAAGGCGCCTATAAGTATTTAAAAGGAACTACTGAAAATGGGGCTTATTATCAAGTGGCTTGGCAAAAATTAGCCGATGGCTACGTTGACCTTTATGGCACGACCCCGATTCAAATAAGATCATTGCCAACATTGAATGATATTTTTGAAGATGAGGAGGGGTAACTTATGCCAAATAAAGCAGATGTTAAGGCTTGAAAAGCACAATTAGTCGCCCAGGATGAACAGCAAATCCTAAAATTAACTGATAGTGACCAATTTAAAAAGTACCTCGATTTAAAATTGAAGTGCAACACCTGCTCTACTAGACCAGTTCTTGAGAGCG
>NZ_JQCA01000096.1 GCF_001437125.1 Levilactobacillus paucivorans
TAGACCACTTCTAAGAATAGATTCTTAGTGTTGCACTTGATTTGACAATTGAGGAGTCATTTTGCTTAAAGAATTTAAGGAATTTATTGCTCGAGGAAATGTCATGGACCTAGCCGTTGGGGTTATCGTTGGAGCTGCCTTCACCGCCATTGTGAATTCCCTGGTGGATAACCTCATCAACCCCCTGCTGGGTATCTTCATTGGTAGCATTGATTTCTCCGACCTGGTCTTCAGTGTTGGCAAGGCCCACTTCAAGTATGGGGCCTTCATTAACTCGATTATTAACTTCCTAATTATTGCCTTCGTCGTCTTCCTCTTAATCAAATTGATTAATAAGCTCGTGGCCAAGAAGCCCGAACCAGAGGTCGATACCACCACGCCGGAGGAACGCTACCTCAAGGAAATTGTGGACCTACTCAAGGAAAAAGATTAGCACGACCGTGGCATTCCCAGCAATGGGGATGCCTTTTTGGTACGCCATAACTGCCCCATTATTTTCTCCTCGCCCCCAATTTAACGAAAAAGTCAGACTTTAGGTTGCGGATCCCCACGACTTCTCTTAAAATTAATGAGGCGGCTTAATTATCTGCGGGACTTAACTGCCGCACCAAAGCCGAAAATCACGAGATCAAAGGAGGTCAGTGCCATTATATTCCTATTAATTTGTTTCCTACTGGGCGGTTACGGCGTCTGGTGGGCCCTCTTCAAAACGTCTAAACGTCACTGGATCATCGGCATCCTCGGGGTGCTAGTCATTCTGATGGGATTCGGTGGCCTAGGGAGCA
Organism: Levilactobacillus paucivorans; assembly: GCF_001437125.1. Taxonomy (GTDB): domain Bacteria; phylum Bacillota; class Bacilli; order Lactobacillales; family Lactobacillaceae; genus Levilactobacillus; species Levilactobacillus paucivorans. Next base: position 786 of record NZ_JQCA01000096.1, read on the forward strand.
CGGGCGATTCAACTACAGCCAAGACTAAAACCATTAAGGTCGGCACCGACCGCCTAGCCAAGGCACAGGCCGAGTCCAGCCGACTGGCTGATTCGGCGAGTCAACAGTCTAAGGCCAGCGACGCCCTCGATGATCAGAGCAGTTCACTAGCTGCTTCCACAGCTTCAATGGCCAAGGCCAAGAAGGCTAGTCAGAAAAAGGCCGCAAGTGAAGCTGCCAGTGCCCGCAAAGCCGAGACGGCGACCAGCCAAGCCGCTTCAACCAGAACCAGTTCCCATAACACGCATCGGGGGAACATGAATACTAGTCAGCGGGGCAAAATCATTGGCAATCGAAATTCCAAGATTTACCACACAGCCGACCAGGCCGGTTACCGCATGAATAGTCAAAACGCGGTGTACTTCCAAACCGAAGCTCAGGCCCAAGCCGCTGGCTATAGAAAGGCGCGTCGCTAATGTCCAAAAAATTTCGTCTCACCCTATACATACTTACGGGTCTCACCCTCTTACTTGGGGGGTGCGGTTCCCAACAAGCCAGTCATTCTACGGCTAGCTCAACCAAGATCGTCCGCGATAACGGGCCAGAAAAGAAGGCCATTAAGCTTGAAAAGGCCAATGTCGCGGAAAAGAAACGCCTCGATCGCGAACAGACCCGCTTAAATCAGCAACAGACTGCCTTGAAAAAGGAAGCCCACCATAAGAAGGCAAAGAAGTCCGCAAAAACAAACCTCTCCACCCTGTCCTACAACGGCCAACAAGAGATCACAATTGATGGCAACAATCCGCACTTCAGTCATCACCAACTGTCGACGGCTAAGGGCGCTTGGCAAACCTACCACAACTTGGATAGCTTGAATCGGGTAACTGGTGCGGCTGCCCTCTTAAACCAATCCCTGATGCCTAAGAGTAAGCGTGAGGCCCTCACGGTGGACCCAACCGGTTGGCATAACAAGCGAACGGCTCATGGCTGGCTCTACAATCGGAGTCATCTGATCGGTTATCAATTTACCGGACAAAACAACAATATGAAGAATCTTATGACTGGGACACGAACCCTGAACAATCCCAGCATGTTGCATAACGAAATGGACGTCGCAACCTACCTCAAGGCCAGTCGTAAAAATTACGTCCGCTATACCGTGACGCCAATCTTCAAGGGCAATGAACTCGTGGCCCGCGGCGTGCAGATGCGAGCCCAGTCCATTGGCAGTAATGCCGTGCGCTTCAACGTCTATATTTTTAACATTGAACCCGGCTATCACATCGATTATGCCACCGGGTATAGTCGCGCTAGCTAAGCCGCTGGTCCAATGGCTGACGACGTAAAAAGCTGTCAATTTTTAGTTCCAGGGAGGATACATATGAAAGTCTTACGACGGACACTGTCGGTCGTGGCGGTCGCCTTCACTCTCGGGAGTGTTGCCGAACCCCTCACCGCACCAGTCACCATCGCCCAAGCACGCTCGTCACGCGTGTGGATTGCCCCCTACCAGGGTAAAAAGTACCATTATTCAAAAGGTTGTCGCGGTTTACGCCGGGCACGAAAGATCAAGCGCGTCACGCTCAAGTGGGCCAAGAAGCACCACTATAAGCGTTGCCGTATCAACGGCTGTTAGCCGTGCAAAGGAGCCTGAATTTCAGGCTCCTTTTGTTTTGCGTGCGATTACCGTGGAAGGCCGTCATCACGCCATTTAGCCGCATTCACGAAAGCGTCACTACTTATTTTTCAGAAAAATGCTATACTATGTAAAGACACGATTTCTTAAGGTTCACATAATTATCCGATAAGTTTTCACAAATTTACGTGGGAATAAAGAGGTCGAAAGAATGAAAGTAGAAGATAGAACGTTTATGAAAGTCGATTGGGAACGTGCCCAGAAGGCCGTTTTCGAAGAATATGACCGTTTCGTTAAGCAATTGCATGCCAAGGGCGTGGATTACACGGTCCAACAAGCCCGACGCATCGTGATTTATCAAGACTTGGTAGACGAGTGGAAACACACGGTTCCCACTCTCATGGCGGATCTGGAAGACAACGATCTGGCCTTGACCGTTTTCAAGGACCTTGCCAAGGACAAAGTCAGCCACGTTTTACAGCGTTGTGCCAAGAAGATGGAGATTTGGCCGGATTACATTCCGTCCCCACTCACTATCTGGTTGGAACTCGCTGAAGATGCCGAACGCGAATAAACTCAGCGTAGAACAAGACACTTTGTTCTACGCTTTTTTGATCGAAAGAAAACGTCGACCTCTTCACCAGGGTCGACGTTGCTTTATTTGGCTACCTGGACTGGATCAGCCTGCCAGGTGATGAGCCCGAAATGTTCGAGTCGCATTAGAATATGATCGAGTTCCTTAGGCGTTACCGCCAGCTGTTCCCCAATTGCCTTGAACGTGATTTCTTGATCCGGATTAACTGCGATATCTAGCAGGACCTGTAGGAGTCCCAAATCCGTGTCATCAAGTTGATCAATGACCTCGTGCAACCGCTGACTGAATCCCCGAATGCCGTTCTTAAAAGCAAATTCCATCCCCATTACCCCCTGTAATCATCAAGTGTCTCAGTAATTGGAGCTAGCTTACCACGTCTCGCGGCAGATCGGTTGTACGGCCACCGCCAATGATAAAGCGATTTATAAACTAATTCCCCTTGCCCAGAACCGGAATCTTTTTGCTCGGTTAAAACTAATCGTTGTATAATGAATATGCTAATTAATTATTGAGATAATTTATCATAAGTGCCGACAACTAGCTGATTGTCTCTGGTGACAACGCGATTTTCTCAACCACTTTGACTGTCAGATCGGCAATCATTAACATCTTTTAACCAGCAAAAGATGCGTTTTTAAAAAAGGTATACTAATCCGTGGAGACTCAAATCGTCCAAAACTGATGACGTTAAAAGCTGTACATATTCCGGGAGGAAACACATGAAAAAACAAACGTTTATCATGACTGCCCTGGCATTGGCCGCATTCGGTGTGGTTGGATCAACTACCACCGCTCACGCCGCCAGTCACTGGAAGTCAGCTCAATGGGTTGATCTGACCAAAACGGTCAAGGTCGATAAGATTCAGAATTCGACGGCGAAGAAGCTCAAGACTTACACCATTAAATCTGGAACTCGCTACAAGATGAGCCACTGGACGGGTGCGACGCGCTGGGTTGTCCAGTCCGGCCGTTTCAATTCTGGCAAGAAGTACACCTACGCCGTTCGTAAGGGTGGTAACAACACGAGCTGGTTCAAGATGACCAAGTACCTGCCATTCCATGGCTACCGCATCGCAACTGAATTCACGATGGATAAGGCCAATACTTTTTACTCCAAGGACCAAGATAGTTCGATCCTTTCCGACTTCAAACCTACCCAATATAAAAAGGTCATCTTCGACAACGATTTGAAAGCCTTCAATCCCAAGCACCACCAATGGGATTGGGAACATGGAGATTACATCACGACTTACAAGTACAAGGAGGGTTCTTGGCATTACATTACTAGCTGGAACTACAATTTCTAATTTTGGCAAAACACCACTCGATTAGACGAGTGGTGTTTTTTCTTCCCTGCCCTCGTTTATCGGTCGGGGCTTCTTGTTATTTTAAAAGTTATCGTTGTATAATTGTGGTTATTATCACTAACCCTAGGAGTAAGGATGCGTATTTAATATGGCACTATTCGGAAATTGCAGTATTTGTGGCTTGAATTTACACTTTAAGTGCAACACTAATTAAATAAAGAATGGCCCATGGCCA
>NZ_JQCA01000097.1 GCF_001437125.1 Levilactobacillus paucivorans
CTAAGAATCTATTCTTAGAAGTGGTCTAGTTGCTAAGCTAGTTCAGGCATTAGATCGGCTGGGCAACGATAGTTTAATGACCGCCGCAGCCGGTTGTTTAAGGTATCCTGAGCCAGCTGAATATCAATGAGTGAGGCCAAAACCAAGGATCTACCCTTCGGGAAGAACTCGCGCAAAAGGCCGTTAGTGTTCTCATTGGTTCCGCGTTC
>NZ_JQCA01000013.1 GCF_001437125.1 Levilactobacillus paucivorans
GTAATTCCTAGTATAGCACAGAAATAAAAAAGGCCACTAGGGTATACCCTAATGGCTTAATAACATTTTGTTGCTCTTGGTTGATCTATCTTCTTATTTGTTGCGTTTCTTCTTTCTCTGGTTGTTTCACTTCCGGATTATGCTTAGCAAAATCTTTTAACTGGTTCTGTGTACGGTTGCTTATTTCTTGGTGTACTTGTTTTAGTTGCTTTTCAGCTTGTTGGTTATTTTTAGCAGGGTCTTGTACTTGCTTTAGTAAATTTTTGTACTGTTGAGATAGGGTAGGGTGTTCTGGATCATTATTCTTTAAAATAGACTGATTAGCAGAATGAGGGTTGTTGTCATTACGTTCAATGTATTCATCTGCATAATAGCCATGTCCTAAGTCTTTTATAGCATTATTTGATTTTTCAATGTCCGCTACATCTTCCCATGTGGCAGTCTTTCTAAAATAATCAGCTTCTTTTTCTGATATATCTGAAAGGGTATAACTTTCTTGAATGGCGTTTTGTAAATTGTTGTTATAGAGTTTTTTAACGGCTTCTACTGGATTATCAGCTTTTACTACTAATTTTTCTTTAGCAATATCTTCAATTTTTTCAGTTATTTTGTTAGCTTTTTCTTGTTGTAAGCCTAATTGTTTGGTTAAGCCATCGCTAAGCTCAATCACTTTGTTGCTCACTTGCTGGATCTCACTTAAAGCACTATGGATCACGGCTTTATCTTTGGCCCAGGTGGCCACGTAACCGAGTGAGTAGTTGCTGGTATCAACGCCAATATTTTGCATGGCAACATACGCAACCGCTTCGGCTTGGGTTTCCTGATAGGCTCGTGGCCGATCTTTAAAGGCTGATTTTAAGCCGTGTAGCTGGCTATGCGCATATTCGTGGTATAACGTCTTTAGTTTCAAAGCATTGTCGGGCTCATCGCCACCAATAACAATTTCATTAGTGATGGGTTGAAAATATCCCTTAGCCCCATTTAACGTTGCTAAGGGCACTTCACCGACTTGCAGATCGGTTTGCTGGTTTAGATAATCCTTGAATGCGTTATACAAGCTTGTCACATTCTGATGATCGGCCAAATTTTCTTTGACAAAGTCTTTAGCGCTTAGGACAGGGTCACCACTAGTTTGTGCCACGTCGAAGATGGGCAGGTAACGATAACCAACAATGGCCCGTTCGTCGGTAGTATCAAGTCGCTTTTGCTCAGCAGGTGTTAATTTCTTAATAATAGGTGCCGCAATTCGAATGGATTTAGCACCCTTATTAACAGTGCGGTTAAAATCAGTTTGCCATTGCTTAAATCCCGCGACTTGGGTCGCTTGGGGATTTTGAGCATAGATCAAGTCAATATTTCTGGCACTGTACTGGTGGAATTTAGCCAGGGTATTAAGATACTGTTTAAATCGGTCACTATCGGTTAATTTTAGGATTTGTTGTTCAGCCTGGGCGAATAATTGTGCTTTCCAGGCTTTAACGTCGGCTTTACTCGGCATTGTCTACCCCTCCTCATCTTCAAAAGTATCATTCAATGTCGGCAATGATCTTATTTGAACCGGAGTCGTGCCATAAAGGGCAACGTAGCCATCGGCTAATTTTTGCCAGGCCACTTGATAGTAAGCTCCATTTCCAGTAATTTCTTTTAAATACTTGTAGGCTCCTTTAGTCTGCAAAACCGGTAATTCACTCCCAATGACTGTTGATTCGTTATCCATTTCATGATCTCCTTTGCTTTGCTAATCTCACCCGTTGTTTGGGTTTACTTTTAGGGTTGTAAAAGTGAACCTAAATGACGGGTTCACCAACCGGAACGTAGTGCAGGGCGGTAGGCAGGTTCTAATCAAAATCAAAACTTAATTTATGGCCGTCAAGCTTTAACTTGGCGTCAAACGACTTTCCCTTTTTGCTCTTGAAACCCTTTAGTTTGCTGGTTTCACCCTTGGTAACTAACGCTTTAATTGCGGTCTTCCCGAGCGTCTTGCTACTCCATTTCTTAGGTAAGGTAAAATCTTCACCTTGCTTGGGCTTCACAATGTAAAACTTCTGTTTATCTAAAACGGTCGCTTGCGGTGTTTCTAAGAATACTTCGTCGGCTTTTTGCGCTTGCTGTTGGTGATCGATTTGTTGCTTAATGCCTGCACTGCCAGTCAATTGCGTGGGAACATCAGCAATCAATTTTGCCACGAACTTTTTGATTTGGTTCAAAAAGTTATCCGGGGTGCGTTCTTCGGTACTGATTTGTTGTAACGCTTGCTCCCATTTAGCCGTCATTTCTGGACTAGTTAGCAAGGGTTCGAG
>NZ_JQCA01000098.1:0-56313 GCF_001437125.1 Levilactobacillus paucivorans
CCTACACATATTTGGTTTGTCGAAACAATGTTCAGTTTTCAAAGGTCTACCTTGTCAAGAGATAACTACCTCGTGACAACTATATTAGAATAACATATCTAACGTTTAGTCGTCAAGAACTAATTTATCTTTTCTTTCAACGCACAACGCTCTGTGCTGTCGTGACAACGTTTATAAATATACCAACAATTGACCAATGGGTCAAGCGTTTTCTGCATAAAATTTGAAAAAATCGATAAATAACCACTTTTATAAAAAGGCCATCCCTACAAATAGCAAAACGGGCACCGGTCAACTCGACCCAGTGCCCGCTCCTTAAATTAACGATCATTATATCTTACTATCGACGACTGCTGTGTTCTCGCCGTTAACTGGCTTAAGAAGTCATCCAATAGCGTCATCATCGTGGCTTCATCCTTAGCATTCGTCACCGCAACCTTCGTCCGGGCCGCATGGGGAATACCCTTCAGGTAATAAGCCACCTGATTACAGAAATCCCGGGGACCCTCTTGCGGGCCACGGGCCACACATAACTCATGCAGGTGTGTCTTAGCCAGGCTGATCTTATCCGCTGGTGTTGGTTCCGGTAGTAATTCCCGTGTCTCCAGGTAATGATTGACGCGCTGCAGTAACCAGGGATTTCCCATCACTGCTCGACCAATCATCGCGGCATCGGCCCCAACCTCATGAATCATCTTCCAGGCATCCTCCGGGGTCCGGACATCTCCATTTCCCATAAAGGGCACCGTCAGCTGCTCGGCAACACGATGGAGAATCTCCCAGTCTGCGTGCCCTTGATACATCTGTTTACGGGTCCGGCCATGCATGGCAATCGCTGAGGCTCCCGCGGACTCTGCGGCCAACGCATTCTCCACCGCATAGAGGTGGCGATCATCCCAGCCCGTCCGCATTTTCACCGTCACCGGCTTATCAACCGCCGCGACGACTGCCGCCACCATATGATGCACCTTATCGGGATCCAGCAACCATTTGGCCCCGGCCTCCGTATTGACGACCTTATTCACCGGACATCCCATATTGACGTCGATAATATCTGCGGCTGTCTGTTGATCGACATACTGGGCCGCCTGAACCAAGGTTTCTTCTGTTCCCCCAAATATCTGAATACTCATCGGGTGTTCATTAGCAGCCACGGCCATCATTTTCAAGGTCCGCTGATTCTGGTAGTGGATTCCTTGGCCCGAGATCATCTCACACTCCACCAGTCCAGCTCCAAATGACTTACAGATCTGGCGGAAGGCCACGTTAGTCACGCCAGCCATGGGCGCAACGACGACCTGATTGGCAATCTCGACGTCTCCTATCTTCCAAGTCATCTCGTCAGCCCCCTTACTTCTCTTGGGCTTTGGCGAGAATCTCTCTGAGATCATCTTCCGAATATTCATACTTGGTCCCGCAGAAGTGACAAACAGCCTCGGCACCATGGTCCTCATCAATCATTTCCTGTAAGGCTTCTGGTTGAATCGAAGCCAGCGAAGCGGCGAACCAGTCCTTTGAGCAATCACACTTAAAGCCGACAGGCATCTTCTGTAAAATTTTGACCGTTTCATCTTTAAATAGCAGATTCAAGATATCCTCCGGTGTCTGACCATCTAATAGAAGCTCAGAGACCATTGGCATTTCCTTGATACGCTTCTCCAGCCGAGCAATCGCCTCGTCGGATGCACCGGGCATCACCTGAATCATGAACCCACCGGCTACCTTAACCGTGTTATTCGGTTGAACGAAGACGGAAACGCCCACGGCACTCGGAATCTGCTCTGATTTAGCCAAATAGTAGGTAAAGTCCTCACCTAACTCGCCGGAGACCAAGGGCACTTGTCCCGTATAGGGCTGGCCAAGGCCCTGGTCCTTCGTCACCGTTAACATGCCTTGGACCCCCACGGCCTTGCGCACGTCAATCTTGTGCTTTTCATTTAACGGCAAACTGATATGAGGGTACTGGAGGTAGCCCTTCACCGTGCCATCGGCATTCCCGTCAGCCACAATGGCGCCAACTGGTCCGTGGCCATTGACCTTAACCGTTAACTTCTCGTCACCCTTCAAGAGCGATGTCGACAGTAACATGGTCCCAATCAGGGTCCGACCTAAAGCAGCGGTTGCTGATGACCACGTGTCGTGTCGTTGCTGGGCTTCGGCTACCGTCTCAGTTGCATCGACCACGTAGGCCCGAAACATCCCATTATCAATCAAACTTTTAATTAAGTAATCTGCCATTCTTAACGTCCTTTCATCTCCGCCAGTGCTTCACGCACGCTCCGCGGGACCTTTTTCCATGCCCTACCTTACCAGAAACTGAGCCGTTTGCAAACATAACCGACAGAAAAAGGGCCGAGACCAACGTCTCAGACCCTTTCCTCACAACGACTATTCAGAATGGTCGGTATCATCTGGATCATCCGGTGCGGCAGAACTTGCCGGTGCTGCCTCAGGGGCATCACTCGACGCACTCGAAGCCAACTTAGCTTCCGTAGAAGCTTGACGTTCGGCCTCGCGCCGTTCTAATTCGCGCTTGGATTCTTCAAAAGTTGCCGCCTTTTCACTTGGAAATTCGGCGTCGCCGTCCTTATCCGGCATCTTCCCAGTGTTAAACAAGCTGAGAATTTGCTTTTCGTCCAGCGTTTCGTATTTCAGTAAGGCATCCGCAATAATCTTGTGTTCAACCTTGTGTTCTTCCAAGATCTTCCGGGCAGTCTCGTGGGCTTCCCCGATGATCCGGCGAACTTCACTATCAATTAAGTTAGCGGTATGTTCTGAGTAACTTGGTTGGTTGTAGTAACCAGCACCTGCGAATGGTTGGCCGCCAGCACTTTCCAGTGCAACGGTCCCCACGGCATCACTCATCCCATACTGGGTAACCATGGAACGGGCAATTTGCGTTGCCTGCTCAAAGTCGTTGGAAGCCCCAGATGATTTGGAATGGAAGATTAACTCTTCAGCAGTCCGACCACCCATCAACCCAGCGATCTGTTCCATAGCATCCTTCTTGGACATCAGCATCTGGTCCTCACGTGGCAACATGATGGCGTAACCGCCCGCACGGCCTCGTGGAACGATGGTAACCTTGTGCACGACCCGCGCATCGTTTAGGACTAACCCAACGATGGTATGGCCGGCTTCATGGTAAGCCACGGTCTTCCGTTCTTCCGGACTGATGACCCGATCCTTCTTAGCTGGCCCGGCGATAACTCGGTCTTCGGCTTCATCTAAGTCAGAAGCGTCGATCCGTGTCTTATTCCGTCGTGCCGCCAACAAGGCCGCTTCGTTCAAGAGGTTTTCCAAGTCGGCCCCGACGAATCCAGGGGTTTGCTTGGAAATTTCCTTCAAATCAACATCGTTAGCTAAAGGCTTGTTCTTGGCGTGAACCTTCAAGATAGCTTCACGACCCTTGACGTCTGGACGGCCAACCAGAATCTTCCGGTCAAACCGGCCTGGACGTAGCAAGGCAGGGTCCAAGACGTCGGAACGGTTGGTAGCGGCCATCACGATGACGCCTTCGCTTCCAGTAAACCCGTCCATTTCAACCAGTAATTGGTTCAACGTTTGTTCCCGTTCATCGTGGCCACCACCCATGCCGGCACCACGTTGACGACCAACCGCATCAATTTCATCAATGAAGATGATTGAAGGTGCGGCCTTCTTGGCCTGTTCAAACAGATCCCGGACACGACTGGCCCCGACACCAACGAACATTTCCACGAAATCCGAACCGGAAATCGAGAAGAATGGTACCGCCGCTTCACCAGCAACGGCCTTAGCTAGCAACGTCTTACCAGTACCAGGAGGACCCTCCAGTAACACACCGGATGGAATCCGGGCACCTAACGCCACGAATTTACGCGGATTCTTCAAGAACTCGACAACTTCGACCAGTTCTTGTTTCTCCTCTTCCTCACCAGCAACGTCGGCAAAGCGAACCTTGTTCTCTTTGCTGTCGGCTGGTTTGGCCTTGCTCTTCCCAAAGTTCATGACACGGCCATTGCCGCCGCCTTGGCCGGCTTGACCCATCATCATGTAGAAGAAGAAGAAAAAGATGACTAGTGGTGCAGCGTACACCAGCAAGTTAATCCAGAAGCCACTCGACTCTTCTGCTTTGGTATTGACTTTTACATTGTGGTTCTTGGCAACCTTATCAATCTCGGAAACCGTCGAATTATTCGTCAAAACTTGAGTGCTAAAGCCAGTCACAGCTGTGCTCTGTGAGCCGCCGAGACTGAAACCGGTATTGGTCGTCCGCTTTTGCGCGTTACGATATTCCCCGGTGATCTTGTAAACTCCCCCTGAAGGTTGAATGGAGAATTTCTTGATCTTATTCGCGTTCAAATCCTTAACGAATTGACTCGATTGGATTTCTTGGGATTGTGAGCTGCTGTTATTACCATTAAACAGGTAAACAACACCGATGATCAACAAGAAGATCACAATGTAAAACAGACTATTTCTAAACAGTCCATTTCGTCGATTATTCATGTCGTGCCTCCTTACCCACAGTTCCCAGCATAACGATAGGAACAAATTTTAGAGCTTATGCCCCTTTAACTAAATAAGATGTTATCACAATTGACTATCGTTGACTAATTATTTATCTGAATAGACGGATGGCTTTAAAACACCGACATACGGAAGGTTACGATACTTTTCTTCGTAGTCCAAACCATAACCCACGACGAATTCACTTGGCACATTAAAACCAACGTAATCCGCCTTGGCTTCAACGACCCGGCCGCTTGGTTTGTCCATTAAGGTACAAACGCGAATTGAGTTCGCTTTGCGGTCCTTCAGCAGGTCTTCGAGGTACTTCAATGTCCGTCCAGTATCAATGATATCTTCGACTAAGATGATATCGCGACCGGCAACATCCGTGTCCAAGTCCTTCAATAAACGAATGGTCCCAGAAGAAGCGGTACCACCGTTATAACTAGAGACGTCAATGAAATCAATCGTGGCGTAGATGTCCATGTCCCGAATCACATCGGTCATAAACAAAATGGCCCCCTTTAAAACACAGATAATCAAAGGCGTCTTATCCCGGTAATCCTCCTCAAGCTGCGTCCCTAAACGTCTGCAGGCTGCGGCAATGTCTTCCTCACTATAAAGGACTCTTTCGATATCGTTATTCATGCTGTTCCCCTTTCGCCTATTCATGTTTGATGACTACGTGGTAGTGATTGGCCCGTGGTTGTGCGGCAAGAACCGCCCACTTCACCCCAATGACTGTCAGAACTTCGTCTCCTGCAGTGACCAAGACCCGCTGACGATCACGCTGATCGCGGGGAACCTTGGCGTTGATGAGGACCCGCCGTACTGATTGATGATGACCATCAGCCAGTCGTAGCTGGTCAGATGACCGCCACGGGCGCACCCTTAACGGTAATTGATCCACCCGTAACGCCACCTGGTCAGCCGGCGATAAGTCTTGTTCAGCAGTCACGGTAAAGCAACCGATCTGCCAGCCGTCACCCAACGGTTGCCATTGGTTCAATACTACCATAAATCGCTGGGCTTCCAGCGAATTTTCACGCATTTTTTTAACCTGAGTAAACTGAAATTGTTGATAGCGTTTGCTAAATCGCCAACCGGCCCCAAATTCCACGCTACCCGTGGGATGTTGTGGATTCGCCAGCAACTGTAAGCATTGGTCCAGCATGCCAGCATTCGTCGCTACCGTGGGTGAGGCCCGCTTCAACAGTCGGGCCAGCAAAAGCCGCTGGTCGGCGATTGAAAAGCTTAACAAACGAGCGCCATCCCCCACCAGTGGGTCGCTCTGCGTCAGAATCGTGGCCAACTGCCGATCAAAAACATGATCCGTCACCTGGAGCGTCGCCGCAAGCTGGTCGGCATACGTGATCAGATGGCGATCAACCTGAGGGTTCTCCCGCCGGAGCAGGGGCATAATCTCATGACGGACGCGGTTACGACTCGCCTCCAACTCCTGATTCGTGACGTCCTCGTACCAGGGGATGTGCTGTTCGCGGGCGTAGGCCTTGAGTTCCGACTTGCGAAATGGCAACAGGGGATGAATCACTGACCCGCCACGAAATGGCCGCTGGGGCGCCATCCCCGTCAGTTGATCCAACTGTCCCCCACGAATAAGCTTCAATAGGATTGTCTCAGCTTGTTCATCGGCCTGGTGGGCCGTTGCCACCCAATCCGCAGACTGGGCCGTCAGCTGGGCCCCGAAGAACGCATAGCGAAATTCCCGGGCCGCCGCTTCCGTACCGTGATCCGGATGCTGGTCACTCGTCCAGTCTGCCACCGTTACTGGAATGTGGCGGTCCGCACACCACTTTTTCAAGAAAATTTCTTCCGTGTGGCTCTGCTCGCGGAGGTGATGGTTGACATGAACCACGGACAGTTGCGGCCGTTCATTAGCCGGTAACCGCGTAAATAGAGTCAGTAACACCATCGAGTCCACCCCAGTCGACACCGCAATCAGGCCGTGTTGCTTGGGATCGGCCCAGCCCCACCGCTGACAGTTCTGTCGAAATCTCGTTTCTAACGTCACGTCCGTCGCCCCTTCGTTCCAGGTTAACAAAAAAGGCCGCAACAAGTGCGGTCCCTAGTGTTTACAGATTAGCTACGCCGGCCACCACGTTTGCCTTCTGTGTTACGTTTGATAGTTGCCAGACGATCCTCGCTTTGCTTGAGGAAGCCTGACATCAAGTCGTCAAAACTTTCTTCATGGTTTTCCGAGTGATGTCCTGAGAAACGGCCATTTGCTGACCCTCTGTGGGGCCGGGAACCATTATTCTCGAAACGTCGACCATGACTGTGATTTTCACCACCGTGAGGCGCACTGCCACCGCGACGGGCATGATCACCGTGCTCGTTGTGATCACGATGCGTGTTGTGGCCACGATGTTCCTGCTCGCCAGCTGGACGGTCAACGGCCTTTCGAATCGAAAGCCCAATCTTCCCGTCGTCACCAACGGTCAAAACCTTCACCGTCACTTCATCACCGACTGATAAGACGTCATGGATATCCTTGACGTACCCATCTGAAATTTCACTAATGTGGACCAACCCGGTCTTGTGGTCGCCTAAATCAACAAATGCACCAAAGTTCGTAATTCCAGAGACCTTTCCGGAAACTTTAGCTCCAACCTCGATTGCCATAAACAAGAAGTTCCTCCTTAAAATAAGTGTTTTCAGTATAACACAATTCCACCCGCTCCCACACGCCAAACGCTAAAAAGAACCCCGGAGTGGCGATCTTTTTTAGCGTTTAGAAAAGGGGCTAACTTAACTAGCCGGGCAACGGATGTGACCCTTTCTCATATAAAAACCGCCAGCTCTCAACGAACTGACGGTTGGTCATCATCATTTATTTGGCAGTCACGTCACTGGCGTGATCCCCTGGAAGACTGTAAATCGTCTCCCCGGACTTCGAATAGTAATACTTCGAGCGAATCAGCCGTCCCAGATAATCCTGGTTGTTCAACTGCTTAATTTGGCCTTGAAGGTCGCGATTTTCAGCCTTTGTGGCCTTCAGCTTCGTTTCGCTAGTGCTCACCTCTTGGCGAACATGATGCAGACTGGCATTGGTTCGCACCAACTGCACCCCGAGGAAAATGGCAAATACGGCAAAAAAGGCGAGAATTCGTGTCGCGCGACGCATCCGCCGCTTCCCCAACCACTGGGTGTGTTTGGCAGAGGCCTGCTGGTGATCTAACCGACGTGTATAGTCGTTCTCTAACCGTTCAATTTTTGCCGGCTTCGGTTTTACATCAGCCATTTCTGCTCACTCCTCAGTTTTACCAGATAGGTTAACTTGAGTATAGCAAGTTTCGAATTGCCCGTCTAGAGCGTTTGGCATAATGTAAAACATTCGTCATATTTAACCGAAATTACTTCCGAAAATCCTGTGCGTAGTCTTCACTGACGATGGTGTACATCCGTTCGGCGTCATCCTTCTTCGTCGTTTCCAACAACTCATTAACTTTGACCGTTAATGTTTTGTTACCGAACTTAATAACCAGCTCATCATTTGTGGCCACGTCAGACGATGACTTGGCGACCTTACCGTTAATTTCAATCCGACCCTTGTCCGCAATTTCCTTGGCTACAGAGCGCCGTTTGATAATCCGTGAAACTTTCAAATATTTATCTAATCGCATAATTAATTTCCTCCGTGTCGCTTCAGTTGTTGCCATAATCTTAACATACTCTTGGCGTGGGGGATGGCTAACCACTCCCGAATACTCAGGAGATGCCACCAAATGGCCAGTCCTAAGAAGAGCGCCACCCCGACCGAAATCCCGATCAGCAGGCCGCCACCCGCCGCCAAGCGTCCCGTGCCAATCGCGGGCCACCAACGTTCCAAAATGGTCATCGCGAGTCGCACGCCCAACACCATGATCGCCGTGATCCCGGCTAATTTGGGAAGAAACGCCCCGCGCCAAATTCCAGCCCGCAGGTCACGCTCCGAGCCCCACCAGACGATGCCCAGCATCACTAGCAGACTGACGACGGTGAGCCAGCTGGCCCCAATGGCCCCCGACTCACGGACTAGCCACCCATTACCGACAATCTTAACGGCTAAACCGGCTAACAAGGCCACCACCGTCAGCCGATACTGGTCTTGACTTTGGAGCACACTGTTATAGGTCTGAATCAGCGTTGCCAAGACGATGCTGAGCATGTACACGGCCAGCATGGTTGACCCCTGTGTGTCGCCAAACAACAGGCGATTAATCCAAGGCATCAGTCCCATAAGACCGGCCGTAGCGGCCACAGCAATCATCATGGCAATTCGCATCATGGTCGTCGTCAACCGTTTAAAGGTCTGGGGATGTTCCCGCCGGCGCGTGGCGGTCAGTGCTGGTAACAGGGAGGTAGCAAAAGCCACCGCTACGACCAACCCCAGCTGAACCAACGGCTGTGCCCGATCGTAGACTCCCTTCAGTGATTTGGCTGCGTCGGCACTCATCCCACCGGCGACGAGGCCCTTCATCACCGTGAAGGAATCCACCAGTTGTAACAGCACCAACATGGCCGTCAAGAGGCACAGGGTGCCCCCCTCGACCAGCAGACGCCGACCAACATGGGGAATCGGACGCCGTGGGTCCACCTCACGTTTCCGCCATTGAGGCAGAACGAGTAGGGCCGCTAATGCGGCGACGGTGCCCCCACTAAGCGCCCACGCACCCATGGTATACACCGACCACTGCTGATGGGTGGCCCAAGCGGCTGCAGTCAGAATCACGACGACCCGGACCAGTTGCTCGACCACTTGCGAACGCGCGGTCGGCAGCATTTGAAAACGTCCCTGATGGTAACCACGGTTGACTGAGAGTGCGGGCATGAAGAGAAACATCGCCGCCACAACTCGAATCAACGGGGCCAGCTGGGGATCGCCCATCCCCCGTGCTAACGCCGTGGCCGCCAGCATCAAGAAACCAAAGATGCCCAGCGCGACAGCCCAGAGCCAACGTTCAACCTGACGTGCCACCTGTTGTTGACTCGCCAAATCCGGCGCTTCAGCCACCAATTTAGAAATAAAAACCGGCAAGCCACTCAACGCAAAGGTCATCCCAATCCCATAGATTGGATAAACCTGCTGATAAACATAGAACCCGGTATTGCCCACCATGTTCTGAAAGGGCACCCGATACACCGCACTCAAAAGCTTCGCGATGAACGCCGAAATTGAGAGAATGAGGGCCCCCTGCATGGCTGTATTCACATTGCGGTTGCCCATCACTGACCTCCTCAGTCGTCCGTTGCCTTCGCCTTATCGGCGGCTGGCTTCGTGGTCTTGAGAACAATGTCTCGTAAGGCCGCCAGGAATTGTTGCACCTGTGGCAACCAGTCCGTCACCGTCATCTTTGGTTGAATAACCAGCTTAATATGGAGCCGGTCATCATTGACGGCCACAGTTGCCTTGAGCTTGGTGGCCGAAAGCGCCTTGAACACGTCATCGCCACCTAAAATATTGGTACCGCGCTTAGAGATCGTCACGAAGACATCCCCATTGACCCGCCGGATCTTGTCGACCAGCGCCAGGTCAGCGGCTAATTTTAATTGGCCAATCGTAAGCAGCTGACTAACCGCCGTTGGGTAATCCCCAAACCGGTCGATCAGGTCGGCTTGAATCTCACTGACCTCGTCGTCACTCTCTAGTTGGCGAATCCGTTTGTACATTTCAATCTTCTGTTGTTCGTCCGCGATGTAGTCACTTGGCAGGTAAGCCTCGACACCCAGCTCGACCGTGGTATCCGTCTTCGGTTGCGTCTTCTTACCCCGCTTCTTCGCCACGGCATCACTCAGCATCTGAGTATAAAGGTCATACCCAACGGAATTAATGAATCCGTGTTGTTGCTTACCCAAGAGGTTTCCTGCTCCACGAATGGAGAGATCGCGCATGGCGATCTTGAACCCGGAACCTAATTCGGTAAAGTCCTTGATGGCCTCCAACCGTTTTTCACTGACCTCGGTCAGCACCTTGTTGGGCTGGTAGGTAAAGTAGGCGTATGCGACCCGATTACTCCGGCCGATCCGTCCCCGCAGTTGATACAGCTGGGAAAGCCCCATGCGGTCCGCATTTTCGACGAACAGCGTGTTGGCATTCGGAATATCGATCCCGGTTTCAATGATGGTCGTCGTGACCAAGACATCGTAGTCCCCGCGTAGGAAGTCAAAGAGCACCCCTTCGAGTTGGGCTTCCGTCATCTTCCCGTGAATAAAGCCCACCTGAGCCTCGGGAACCAACGCCTGAATCTGGCTGACGGTCTTCTCGATATCCTCCACCCGATTGTGCAGGTAGAAGACCTGGCCGCCCCGTTGCATTTCCCGCCGAATCCCATCTTGAATGGCCCCCGCGTTCTGTTCCATCACGTAGGTCTGGATGGGAAAACGGTTAGCCGGTGGCGTTTCGATCACCGACAGATCCCGTACCCCCAGCATTGACATGTGCAGTGTCCGGGGAATTGGAGTCGCCGTTAGCGTCAGCACATCGACGTTGGCCTTCAATTGCTTGAGGCGTTCCTTATGCTTAACCCCAAATCGTTGTTCCTCATCGACCAGTACCAGACCCAGGTTCTTAAACTTCACATCCTTGGAAAGTAACCGGTGCGTCCCCACGACGATATCGAGTTGTCCGGCTTCCAAATCGTCAATCGACTGACGAATCTGCTTAGCCGTTCTGAACCGCGAGAACATCTCGACGTTAATCGGGTAGCCTTCGAAACGGTTCATCATGGTGTCATAGTGTTGTTGGGCCAGAATGGTCGTTGGCACCAGGAAAGCCACCTGTTTCCCCGCTTCAACTGCCTTAAAGGCGGCGCGCAAGGCCACTTCGGTCTTCCCATAACCAACATCCCCGACTAAGAGCCGGTCCATTGGCCGGGGCTTCTCCATGTCATGTTTCACTTCCTCGATCGTCCGCAATTGATCGGGCGTCTCGGCATACGGGAAGTCATTTTCAAAGTCGTGCTGTAGGCTGTCATCCTTGGGAAAGGCAAAGCCCTTCTCGGCCGCGCGTTTCGCGTAAAGGTCCACCAATTCGTCGGCAATGTCTTCGATCTTGGCGGCCACTTTACTCTTGGTCTTGGCCCATTCGGACCCGCCAAGCTTGTTAATCCGGGGTTTCTTATCCTCAGATGACACATACTTCTGAATCAGATTTAACTGGGTGACCGGGATAAACAGCTGCGCGTTGTCTTGATAATCGATGGTCATGTAGTCCTGATGGACCCCATCGACCGTCAACGTCTGCATCCCGATAAACTTCCCAATCCCGTGGTTCACGTGGACAACGTAATCCCCAGGCTTCAGATCGGTATAACTCTTCAGCCGTTCGGCATTGGCCATCGTTTGCCGACGAGCCCGCTTCTTCGTGACCTTCTGGAACATTTCGGCTTCCGTGATGACGACCAAGGAGGCTTCAGGTAATTCAAATCCAGTCCGCAAGCGTTCTGGCACTAGCTGAGTCAGGCCGCCTTGTAAATTGTCGGCCTTGGTTAACACCGATTGAATTTCAAAGTCATCCAAGGTCTGTTCAATCTTAGCGAGCCGTTCCTCATCCTGAACCAACAGCACAATCGTCTGTTTCTGTTTACGCCAGCGGTCAATCTCCGTCTTCATGACCGGGAGTTGCCCAAAGAACTGTTGCATGGCGCGGGTGGTGATGTTCGTGACCGCCTGGAACCGCAGACTCCCCATCCCCTTCTGGAATAGGGCCAGCATGACTTGTGCATGCTCATCGTCCTTAACGATTGGCCGTAACTCCCCACCGAAGACCTGTTGCGCGAAGATTTGGTGATGGGTGAGTTTATCCGTAGCCCAGTTGGCCTCGTCTTCCAGCAATTGCCGTTCGGCATCCTGAAGACGCGAATAGTCCCCAAACAACGCCAACCCATTATCTGGCAAGTAATCCAGCAGTTGGTGATGTTCCGGGAATAAATAGTCCGCGAATTCCATAAGTTGGGGATCAACCGATCCCTTACGTAACCCATCGATCAGCGGTTTCACCTGATTGGTTAACGTTTCAGTGGCGTCCTCATCCAGCTTAGCCACTTGACTGGCCAGCTCCGCAGTTAAGCGATCGGCACCAGCCGTTCGCTCATCTGCGGTGAGAATGAAGTCGGTGGCTGGCAAAATTTCGACAGCGTCCACGTTTTCAATACTCCGCTGGGTGGCGGGGTCAAAATACCGTAAGGAGTCAATCTCGGTGTCGAAGAAATCCAGCCGCACGGGATAGTCGGCGGCTAATGGATAGATATCGACAATCGACCCCCGCACGGCGAAGTCACCGGGACCAGCCACTAATTTTTGGTGGGCATAGCCCATGGCAAACAGCCGTTGTTGCAAGTCCTCGAGGTCGAACTCGCCACCGATTTTGACGCTAAACCGGGCCGCAGCAAAGTTGCTGGGGGCTGGCAAGAATCGGCGTAACCCTGACAGTGACGTCACAATCACAACTGGTCGGTCGCTCTGCAAAGCACGCAAGGCATCGATCCGATCGGACCGGTATTCTGGTGAACTCGTGGCAACCTCGGCCGCCAAAAGTTCTTCGACTGGAAATTCATAAAGCTCATCGTCTCGCAATAAATTGGCGAGATCTTCCACCAACTGCCCCGCGTGATACAGGGTATCCGTCACGTAGACAATGGACCGTTGCTGCTCGTGTAGGAGGCTGGCAATAAACAAGGTCTCTGCCGAACCATTCAGCCCGGTCACGAGTTGACGCTGACCGCGCCCGAGGGTCTGCCGCACCGTTGCATATTGAGTTGTCTGCGTCATAAATGCTTCTAAATTCACGGCTAATGTCCTCTTCCTAATTGTATTGATTCATTAACTGGGTAAACTCGGTACCCCCCATCCAGTCATCCAATGCGGCCACAGCCTGATCGGTTGCCTGGTTAAAGAGTGGGGCCTGTTCCGTGGTAAATTTGCCTAAAACATAATCCACCACAGAATGTTGCTGGGGATGGGCGATACCTACCCGCAAACGCTTGAATTTCTCGCTAGACACGTGGGCAATGATACTCTTGATCCCATTGTGCCCCCCGGCTGACCCATGATCTCTGAGGCGGATACGACCAACTGGCAGGTCCATGTCATCTTGAATGACGAAGATATCTTCCAGGTCAATCTTGAAGTAGTCCATCAGAGGGTGAACTGCCCGGCCAGATTCATTCATAAAGGTTGTGGGTTTAACGACCAATACCTTTTCACCGTTAACCATGCCGCTACCGAAACGGGCATCGAACTTCCGCGTGGTGAGCGTGATCTGGTGTTCCTTGGCAAAGGCATCCGCCACCATAAAACCGGTGTTATGCCGTGTTCCCGTGTACTGTGGGCCAATGTTGCCTAATCCAACGATCATTTTCATTTTTAACAATTACTCCCTTATATGAACCCTAATTTACTGGTTAGTGACATCGCCCGCGCCGACTTCTCTGGTGGGCGTCCTGGGGCTTCCCAGGTGAAACAAAATGGCTGGACGGGATCCGGATCCCCGTTCAGCTGGCTCAGTCAATTTCACAAATCTAATCAACGCTCTAGAGTATAGCATAGTCCCACCACCCCTGCACTGATCCGGCCTACAAGCATTGCAATGGTGGCGTTTTCAAGCTAAAAAGTTCACAAATTTAGGGTCGTCACGTAGTCGCTACCTGGTGAACATGGTATACTAAGCACTGGGTATTACTGCGTACCTTGATGTCTAAATTTTATTAGGAGATGAAGGATTTGACTACTAAAAACCATCAAAAAGTCGTTCTCGTTGGTGACGGTGCCGTTGGATCATCATATGCTTACTCAATGATAAACCAAGGTTTAGCTGAAGAATTTGTAATTGTGGATGTTATTAAGGACCGTACTGAAGGAGACGCCTTAGACCTTGAAGATGCTCAAGTCTTCACGGCACCTAAGAAAGTCTACTCCGGTGACTACTCCGACTGTGGCGATGCTGATGTCGTTGTGATCACTGCCGGTGCCCCACAAAAGCCTGGCGAAACCCGTTTGGACCTGGTCAACAAGAACTTGAAGATCTTGTCTTCAATTGTTAAGCCAGTTGTTGATTCTGGCTTCGATGGTATCTTCGTGGTTGCTGCTAACCCAGTTGACATCTTAACTTACGCTACTTGGAAGTTCTCTGGTTTCCCTAAGGAAAAGGTTATCGGTTCCGGGACTTCTTTGGACACGTCTCGTTTACGCGTGGCTTTGGCTAAGAAGTTCAACGTCGACCCACGGAACGTGGACGCCTACATCATGGGTGAACACGGTGACTCCGAATTCGCCGCATACGACGAAGCGACGATCGGCACGAAACCTTTGAAGGCTCTTGCTAAAGAACAAGGCATCACTGATGATGACTTGGCTAAGATCGAAGACGACACGCGGAACAAGGCTTACGAAATCATCAACAAGAAGGGTGCCACTTTCTACGGTGTTGCTACCTGCTTGATGCGGATTACGAAGGCTATCTTGCGTGACGAAAACGCCATCTTACCAATTGGCGCTGCCTTAGACGGCGAATATGGCTTGAACGACATCTTTATCGGTACCCCAGCTATCATCAATGGTAGTGGGTTAGCCGGTGTGATTGAAGTTCCCCTTTCCGACCGTGAAAAAGACTTAATGGCTAAATCTGCTGCAACCTTGAAGCAGGTTACCAAGGACGGCTTAGCTGCCCTGAAGTAGTCAGCTAACTTTTTAAAATGAAGGGCCTGAGACAAAAGTCTCGGGTCCTTTTTGTGCGCCGAACATCAAAAGTCGAAACGTGTGACAAAAGGCAGTCAACGCCGCTTAACCCCGCTAGCCAAACAATCCAAGACCAGGATTATTCGTCTAGCGACGTTAATGCTCGTTGACTAACCGTCTTTTGTCACACTCTTTTGTAAGTCACCTATCTAACAGTTAAACTCGTTATCCCCAGTGACGGTTAACTATATTTGCAGTCAATTAATTTTGTAGAAAGCGTTAACAACTGAGCAACAGCATTGTTATTTAATGTTGTTTGAAGTAAGCTGGAGTTATGCTATTCTGTGAGCGAAAGGACGACGACTTTCCTGTTACTGACTTACTTTAGGAGGTCACACCAATGAAAAAGAAGAAAGCCTTCGGCATCGGGCTCGTGACCGCAATCGTCGCGGTCGGAGCCTTATATGTTGGGCGAGTTTATCACTATGCCAACGCACAAGTCTTCTTCAAAGATACCCAAATTGCCGGCGTTAACGTGGGTGGCAACACTGCTGCCCAAGCCGCTGCAAAACTGAAGTCGACCCTCAAAGATCAACAACTGACGTTAAAGGATGGTCACAAGACCGTGGCTTCCTTTAGAACCCAGTCGGTCGATCTCAAGGTCACCTCACAACAGGCTCTGCGCAAACTGATCACGAAACAAAATGCCTGGGCCTGGCCGGTTCACATCACCACGGCCACCGCTGATACCATCAAGTTGAACGCCAGCAACGCCAATGAACAGAGTGTTCGGACCCTAGCCGATACGATTTCGGCAAAGGCCAACAAGACGCGGACGTCGTCAACAGACGCGTCATTCATCTACCAAAATGGTGCCTACGTGGTGACCAAGCAAAAGACCGGTAACCAACTGGACGCGGCTAAAGTCGCGAAGTCCATTACGAATGCAATTGAAATTGGCGACAGCACGGTCGATGTCTCCGGTGATTATCTGAAGCCTGCCGTCAGCACCACCGATGCCAGTTTCAAACAAGCCAAGGCCAAGGCTGAGTCGATTGCCAAGCAGGACTACATCTACAAGCTCAGTGGTCACACCATTGCCATTCCTAATCAGACGTTAGCATCCTGGCTGACATTCAAGAATGGTAAGCTAAGTGCCGACAACTCTGCTATGAAGGTTTACCTGACAAAGCTCAGTAAGAAGTATGGGACGATTTACAAGACGCGGCACTTCAAGTCCACGAAACGTGGCACAGTTTCGGTAGCGCCGGGACTGTATGGCTGGAGCATTAAGGTCAAGAGTGAGTTACCAAAGCTCAGCGCCTCAGTTCTGGCTGGCAAGGGCATGTCGCGAACTCCTGTCATTCAGGGGAGCGGCTACCACCACAATGGAGCCGATATTGGCGATTCCTACGTTGAAGTTGACAAGGTCAACCAGCACATGTGGGTCTACAAGCACGGTAAGCTTGTCGTTTCGACCGATGTCGTCACGGGTCTGCCAACCACGGCACACCATACGCCAAACGGGGTCTGGGTCATCTGGAGTAAACAGCGCAACACCACCCTTCGTGGTAAGAACGATAATGGCTCCAAGTACTCTTCTAAAGTGAAGTACTGGATGCCAATCGATGATACTGGTGTTGGGATTCACGACTCCCCTTGGCAACCAACCTACGGCGGAACTTGGTACAAGGCCCATGGGTCACACGGCTGTGTGAATACCCCACCTTCCAAGATTAAGTCGGTCTTCGACAACGTGAGTGTCGGGACCCCCGTCATCGTCTTCTAATGAGATTTTTAATAAGTGGTTATGGGATCGGTCACGACCCCATAACCACTTTTTTATGGCGACAAATCAGCCCCCAACTTGTTTTCAGTAAGTTCCGTCTTTTCGGTAATTTTCGGAAAATTAACCAAATTTGCCCCCACTTAATTGAGAAACTATGTTATTATGGGAAGAGATTATTAGAAGTTTCTAATTTTAGGAGGTCATCAGCCATGCTGTTAAAATCCCTAGTGAAACCGAAAGAACGCTTAGTTACGGTTCGCGAGGATGTCACCCTGGAACAAGCCCTCAAGATTTTGGAAGACTCGGGCTACCGATGTGTTCCAATCCTGGATGAGACCGGGCAAATCTTCCGCGGAAATATTTATAAGATGCACATTTACCGTCACAAATCTCGTGGCGGTGACATGCAGTTGCCGGTGACATCATTACTTAAGAATGCCACCAAGTTTATCTCGGTAAATGCCGCTTTCTTCAACGTCTTCTTCTCCATCAAGGACTTGCCATACATCGCCGTTCTCGATAACAAGAATGCCTTCTACGGTATCTTGACACATACCCGTCTGATGGACATGCTGTCCCAGTCGTGGAACGTTAACATTGGTAGTTACGTGCTGACGGTCGTTTCCGCCGGTGAACGTGGTGACTTAGCCGGAATGGCCAAGGTCATCACCAAGTACACGTCCATTGCCAGTGTTATTAGCCTGGACGCCCAAGAAGGCGAACTGGTTCACCGAACCATGTTCACCCTCCCCGCAGAAGTCAATGAAGAAAAACTCGACCGGATCGTCAAGGCATTGGAACGTAAAGAATTCCACGTGCCTGAAATTGAAGATTTGCGTCACGAAGGTTAGAAGAGTGTGGCAGAAGGCGGTTAGTCGTCGAGCATTAAGGCTGCTATGTAGATAATCCTGGTTTTGGGATTATGTGCTTAGCAGGTTTAAGCGGAGTCGACTGCCTTCTGGCGAACGTTTCGACACCATAAACCCAAAGCGCCACCCAAAAGGTCGTGACCCAGTCACGGCCTTTTCTGATCCCCAAATCCTGATAAAAGCTGACAATCAAAAAAGGCCACGACAAAATTGTCGTGACCTTTTTTAAAAGTCTCGCTATTGTACTATGTAGTGGATCTTCTGGGTTTATTCTTTTTCTTGCGTGACTTATCCACCAGGCCGATACTCGTCGCTAAAGCGGTATCGACTGCTGCCATTGTTTTAACATCCAGGTGGGTCACTTGCTCCCTTAACCGTTGCTTATCAATCGTTCTAATTTGTTCAAGCAAAATGACGGAATCCCGCTCAATACCGGTTCGTTCCGCCGAGATGCCAACGTGCGTCGGCATCTTCGGTTTCTCGATCCGTGCGGTGATTGCCGCCACGATTACGGTCGGACTGTAATGGTTCCCCACGTTGTTTTGGATAATTAACACGGGGCGCATGCCACCCTGCTCCGAACCAACGACTGGTGATAGGTCGGCAAAGAAAACGTCACCGCGTTTAACTTCAACACGGGCCATGGGCCGCCATCCCCTATCCTCATAAATTAATTACTGTTTAACTTGTTGTGCATTACGAAAGGTTGTTAACCGCCGTTCTGCTTCCTCTTCACATGGTGTAAATGCTCGGACGAGATCCCGGTTAATCAAAGCCATTGCCTGGTAGCCAACAATGAGTGCCAGCTTCCGGGCTGCCGCGGCGTGCATCGGAATCAATGCCTGTCGCCGAACCGTCTTGGAAATATGCAATCGGATCTGTGGACGTTTGATTTGTTGCGAACGGATCATGTTCACCCTCCTAGGTTGTTAACGTTCTTACCTCATACAGTTTACCACGAATCCCTTAACCTGGACACTATTAACCCGTCCAAATTAGTGAATGTACCGTCGTGGCAACCGGCTGGTAAAGCCGCAAGCAATCTCGTAATGAATCGTCCCACAATAGGTCGCCACGTCTTGCAACGTAATCTCCTGATCGCCATCTTTACCGATCAAGGTGACCTTTGTTCCTCGGGGACAATTGTGTGGTAACCGAACCATTAACTGGTCCATGCAAACTCGCCCAATGATTTCACAAGGTTGCCCATCAACTAACACGTGAAACCCTTGGAGCCGACGCTCATAGCCATCGGCATAGCCAATCGGAACCGTACCGACCCATTCCGCTTCCTTAGCGGTGTAAGTGGCCCCGTAGCTCACCGACTCCCCGGCGGCCAAGCGCTTGGTATAAACCAACTCGCTGGTCAAACTCAGGGCTGGTTGCAGGTGGAAGGGCTCTTGAATGGCCGTCCCCGAAGGATTTAAGCCGTAGCCTGCGACCCCATATCGCACGAGATTGTCGTTGCAGGCTGCGTGCCAAAGGCTCGTTGCCGAATTTGAAACGTGAACGTAGCGCGGCCGCCGAGGCAGGGCCTTAGTGAGCGTCTGCCATTTGGCAAATTGTTGTTTGAAGTAGGTGTCATCGGGATCGTCGGCAGTGGAGAAGTGGGTAAAGACCCCTTCAAATTCAAATTCCGTGGCGTGCGATGTCAGATAATCAACCGCAGCGACCAAGTCTGGTGCGTTCCGGAAACCAATCCGTCCCATCCCCGTATCGAGTCCCAGATGAACCCGGAGCGGTGCTGGTGTACCCGCTAAGTTCAGGTAAGACTCAGCTTCGGTCAGCCAGTCCATCGCGGCTACCGTGGCTGAGATGTGTTCCTTAGCCATCAGTGGCGCATCGGCTGGACTCGTGACACCCAGAATCAGAATCGGTTCATTAAAGCCAGCGGCCCGTAATTCCAAAGCTTCATCTAAAATGGCGACACAAAAGCCACGGGCCCCCGCGTCCTTGGCGGCCTGCGCCACCTGAACCGCACCGTGACCGTAACCATTAGCCTTAACCACCATGAATAAATCACACCCGGGTGTCAGACGTTCAACCTCTGCGTGAATGTTTTGCCGTAAAGCTTGTCGATCGATGACCAGCTGTGTTGGTCGATGTTCCCCAATTGCCATGACACTTACCCTCTTTCTAAGATGACTTCCGTCATTACCACAGTATCGGTATGTGAAATCGATACGTGGGCAATCCCCTCAAACGGTTGGCGTGTGACAATTGGCTGGCCCTGAGCGTTGTCGCGAATTTCAATATCTTGAAAACCCACGACAGATCCGATCCCGGTGCCCATGGCCTTGCTGTAAGATTCCTTAGCCGACCACCGGCCACCGATAAACTCCACGGCCCGCCGTTGACTGAGTTGGCGATAGTCCACTATTTCGTCGGGCGTCAGCACCTTTTCTAAGAACTGGGGTTGCTTCGCCACGACCTGGGCAACGCGATCCAAGTCTGTAATATCAATGCCGATCCCATAAATCATGACGTTTTCGCTCCTGTCTACTCGTCTTAAATCTGTCAATTGTCACACCACTGCTGGAATGTCTAGGTTATATTCTAGCACAGGGCAGACCGATTGACCCCCACAACTTGATCGGTTAAGGGAAAACGTAAACTAATTCAGAGAACTCACTGCTAGTCAGATCTCAAAAGAGAGGTGGCGTTATCTGCGTCATCCCTCCTGATTATCATCTTAGCTTTAATACGGTCATTTAGTCCTGACGCTTGTACCAGTGGAAGCTCAAGATTCCCAGTGTAACAACACCAATCGCCGCCCACAGACTCGACTTCTTTTCGGTCGTCTGCGGTAACGTTGTCTGCTCGGACTGGCGGTCCAAGTGACCCGTCGCGGTCGTCGGAGTCGTCTGCTTATTAGCTTGGTTATGAGTCTGGTCATGTGACTTGTTCAGAACCCCCGCTGCCCCCTGACCGCTACCAAACTTCAGTAACTTGTCAGTAGTAGTGGCTGGCTTTTTATTAGATTCATCAGGCACTTGCGGTTTCTTAACCGGATTCTTTGGTTTCTTCTGCGGATTCTTATCAGTTGTCACGGTTCCACCACCATTCTCACCGCCATCAACAGTAGCACCATTACCACCGTCCGTGTTCGGATTAGTATCAGGATCAGTTGGTTTAGTCGAGGTCCCGGGGTTATCAGTCGACGACCCGGGATTTTCCGGGGTCGTGCCGGGATCCGTTGGCGTCGAGCCTGGGACTTTCTGCCAAACGTAGGTGTCAGCCTTCATGGCGCTGGTATTTAACTGCGCGCTGGTGTACGTCGCCCCATTCGGCTGGTCCAAAGTGCCAGTCCCGACAGCTTGCCATAAGCCGGTATACGTATCCGTAACGGGAATGTCAGGTAATGCAACATTCCCGACATCAGTTCCCTGAAACGTGTTGGGTCCGAGAACCAGTTCATGCAATCCCGTCGTGTTCTGTAAGGCCGAATTGCCTTGACCACTACCGATCGTATCAAATCCCGACAGATCCAGTGAACTTAAGGATGAATCGTCAAAAAACATTTGGAGTATTTGAAGATCTGTCTTAGGGTGCCAACTACTTAAATCAAGTGTTGACAGGAGCGGGTCGTTATAAAACATTCTGGTGAAATTTTGTGAACCAGAGACGTCCCACCGACTGACATCAACGGTCTTCAATAGTGGATCATTCTCAAAGGTCTGAACGAAGAGTGTCACTTTCCCCGTTTGAAGCCCTGCAACATTAATTGAACTTAAGTTAGGCATATCCCCAAAAGTAGCTGTCAATTTCTGCAGTTCAGGCGTCTGCCACTTACTGAGATCTAGGTTGCTAATCGCCGTACCATGAAAGAGACTGTCAGCGGACTTTAGGCTTGAGACATTCCAATCCGCCGCATCGACATCGGTCAAGGAGGAATCTCCGGACAACATCTCCGTCATATCCGTGACTTTACTGGTACTTGACCCCAGCTTAAAGCTCGTGATACTAATTGGATGATTCCCGTTCTGATCGGCTATCCCCCCATACAACAACTGTGACATATTGATTACATTACTCAAGTCTAGAGAACTCAAATCAAGACTTTTTAGTGAAATATCCTCGCTAAACATATTAGACATATTGGTCACATTCGAAGCGTCCACGTTTTCCCAACCGTCAATTTCCGTAAGGTTTGACCAATACTCAAATAAGCGACTGCTATTGGTTGGAAGAACAATTTTGCCTAAGCTCCCATCAAAGACTAACTTAGTGACACTTGTTTTAAACATCATGCTATCAGTCATGACACCACCAGTAATGGTCATTACGCCATTGCTATCTTCGGTCCATTTAGCTGAGCCATTAGTACCTGAATTAATAATCGTTGGAGCAGCATCCCGCAACAGATTCATGCGAGACTTCATCTTACGTGGCAAAATAGCCGTGGCTTTCTCTGTCAAATCTGTCAGTTTATTAGTATCTGTTGCCGACTTATCAGTCAATGACGACACGTCAACCGGAACAACGTTCGCTGTCACTGATTCATCTGTTTTCTTCGTTACCGGTGGTGTTACTTTTACCGGTTCAGTCTGGTCTTCTGTATCCTTAGTTGTTTTCCCAGAAGTGAGCGTTTCATCTGGCGCACTTGGCTTGGTATCCGTCGCATCAGTTTTGGGGGGCGTTTCAGGTGCTGGTGTCCCCTTTGTCAGAACGGCTTGCTTGGCCGTCGGGTCATCCGCCGTCGTCTGAGCTTTCGTGCTACTGTCAGTATCATTGCCCTGGTCTGTCGTATCTGCATGGACAGCGTCAACCTGTAATCCCATGCCAGCAATAACACCAAGAATTGCCAACGATGTTAACTTTTGCTTAGACGTGATCCTCAACTTTTTTGTCATGTGAATAGTCCTCTCAATGTGACATCCCTAGTCTTCTGAGTAAAGTATAATCGCGGCTAATCTCAAAGTCCACGGCTTAGCACGATTATTTTCATGCGCAATTATTCCGGCCATTATGTGTCGGCTTCTAGCCTATTTACACCGGTCAACTGGCTTTTTTCTTTATTTTTGCACCCGCCAATCACCGCGCAATAGTCAAGGCCGCTACGCAAAGAGGACTGGTCACCCCAGCCCCTTTCTTCGTACTCTGTGAACTAATTCCTCCAAACATCAATTAGCTCACAACGGCCTCACGGAACCGTAACTGGGCGGCGATGATGCTCCGGGTTGGCATTTCAGCCGCCGGTAGGACTTGAATCTTGCCACCTTGCTTAGCCACTAATAGTGCCAAGTCATTGTACAAGTTGTTCTCCCGACTCAACGCCGTGGCAGTCGTCACCTCACCCGTCTCTAGCAGGTGACCGGGATGATTAGCACCCGCCTGTAGCCACAAGGTCCCTAGTTGGCCCTGAACCGCAGCCGTCGCCAATGCCCCAATGTCCTGAACCACCCGGTCACGTGACCGGGCCTTGGCGTAGGCATCCTGGCGGATCTGAGTAGCCTGCTCATGACGCAGGGCATTCACTTTCACCGCCAGCTCTGCCAGGGATTGATTGGCTGCCGCCAGATTGGTTCCCTGAACTAGACGAATCATCGGGTCCAGGTAGGCATTCTGGGAGAGCTTCCGGAAGTTCCCTTGGTCGGCAGCCCCCGCCACCAGAATCAATGGCACTTGGTTCACATTTGAGAAATGCTGACTCACATAGTTATCAACGGTCATGAAATAGTTCCGCTGATCCGCGGCCTTCCCCGCATCGACAGACCCGGTACCACTATAATGTGTCCCCACCCCAGCGGACCGTTGCCAACGACCACTGTCACGCAACTCGCTACCCAACGCTTGTTTCAAGGTTACCGGTGCGTCCACCGGTAAGTTCACTAACTCTGCGTGGCCGCCCCGAACTTGGGCAAACTCGAACCCTTCCCCATTAAGCAACAGAAGGTCATAATCCCCAGTCAGGTCCCGTGATTCCAGGATTGGCAAGACGTTGGGCCGGGTGGTCACAGTGACGGTTGGGCCAACCGCCGTGTGTAACCAGTAGTGATAACTATCCGTGGCGCCCGCCATAATCACGAGTCCTTGGGCACCCCCATTAGTCAGCGGGCCGTGTTCGTAAGGTTCAAAGGCGTCCTCATAGGTCGACCACGCACGGTTAGGTGCGACTGCCAACAACTGTTTTTTTCCAGCTGAGAGTAAGCTATTGAACTGCGTCCGGTCAATCGCGGGGACCCCTGTGATGGGTAAGGTCATGGTGACAAAAGGACCTGGCTTAGCGGCGAGCGTCAGTGCAGCGTGTAAGTCGAAGTGATTTGCCATAGTATGAAAACCTCCGTGGTTTTGTGAGTTGAGTTCCTTGCAATAAGTTATTTCATATTGTTTCGATAAGGTAATAATAGCACACAGAATAAACTAACGCAACATTAATTGTAAAATTAATAACTAAATAATGGGGTTATATAAATATACTATGCGGTTAAACCCCATTCTATCGGCGTTTATCTCAATCTATTAAGAAAATCTAAATCTCAAATCACGCAAAAAAAGCGTTAGCCGACCTGCCTAGTCGACTAACGCTTCCTTCTAATCAATTAACTTTTTAATTTAGTCTTTTTTCCGAATGGTAAACCCACGGCCACCCTCGGAACGCCGACCACCATTGTTGCTGTGTCGGTTACGGTCGCCGCCACCATGGTTACGTGAATCATGGCTACGAGAACCGTGACGGTCATGATCGCCACCACGACGGTCTTGACGTTGACGGTAGCCGCCACCACCATTACCGTTACGACGATGGTTACCGCCACCACGGTGGTAACCCCCACCGTCGTGACGTTTGCCGCCGCGCTTAGGTAATGGGCGTTCTGGCGTAATCTTAACTGGAACCTGGCTACTGTCATCCTTGGTCAAATCGTTTAACAACGCTGCAACCAAGTCTTCAGCATCAAATTCATTTAAGAGGCCTTCAGCCGTCTTGGCAAACTTTTCAGTATCCGTCTTGTTAACAAGGTCAGTAACCTTGTCCTTAGCGGCACCTAATTGGCTAACCAATGCTTCTTCATCCGAAGGTGGCTTCAATGGAAGCATACGCACCTTCGTCAGCTTTTCGATTTCACGTAAGTAGTCCATTTCGTTAGGCGTTACGAAAGTCATGGAAACCCCATGCTTCCCGGCACGACCGGTACGGCCGACACGGTGAACGTAACTATCTGGATCTTGTGGAATATCGTAGTTGTACACGTGGGTCACATCGTTAATATCGATACCACGAGCAGCCACGTCAGTCGCTACCAAGATGTCTAACTTACCGTGACGGAATTGATTCATGATTTGTGTCCGACGTTTTTGCGTCAAATCACCATGAATTCCGGCGGCATTGTAACCCCGGGCTTGTAACCCGCTAGAGATTTCATCCACCCGACGCTTAGTCCGCGTGAACACGATGGTCAAGTCAGGTGACTGAACATCGAAGAAACGCGTCATAACATCGAATTTTTCAAAGTCACGAGCGCGAACGTAGAATTGATCGATCAAGTCGGTCGTTAATTCCTTGGCCTTAATCTTCACGTGCTTAGGGTCTTTCATGAATTGAACCCCAACCCGTTTGATTTCGGGTGGCATCGTTGCGGAGAAGAGCATCGTTTGACGCGCTTCTGGCAATTGTTTGATGATGTCTTCAATATCGTCCAAGAAACCCATGTTTAACATTTCATCGGCTTCATCGAGGACTAACATTTGGACATGGTCCAACTTCAAGGTCCGACGCCGGATGTGGTCGAGTAAACGACCTGGCGTCCCCACAATAACTTGTGGGTGGTTCTTCAGGGATTTAATTTGGCGACGAATGTCCGCCCCACCATATACGACTTGGACGTTTGCCCGTTCGTTACGGCCTAATTTATAAATTTCTTCTTGGGTTTGAATGGCTAATTCCCGTGTTGGGGATACAACCAATGCTTGAACATTTGGATTGCTCTTATCGATCTTCTCTAAGATTGGTAAGGCAAATGCCGCAGTCTTCCCTGTCCCGGTTTGGGCTTGTCCAATAACGTCTTGACCAGCCAAAACCATGGGGATTGTCTCGGCTTGAATTGGGGTCGCTTCTTCATAACCTGCTGTCGTAACAGCCTTCAGTAGGTCTTCAGAAAGACCCAGTTCTTTAAACTTCAAAAATAATTTCCTCCTAATGGGTACATCGCCCTAGTGCCTCGCAAATCTTGGAAAAAATCCGTTTTCCGTGGTGCGATTAACGATTGGCTAGAGCGGAGTAAGTTCGTTTCTTCAAATAAGCAACTAAACCATCATACATCGTGCCTACAAAATAAGCAACTCCCACGACTCGTGGAAGTTGCCTTGTTGTTCGTTTATTCTTGTACTGGATCCTGTAAGGCCGCTAACACTTGCTCCAAATGAATCCCGTGAGATCCCTTTAATAAAATCTGATCGGCGGCAGTCAATGAACCCTGTAAGGTTGCTGAAAGCGATGCCAGGTCATCCGCAGCAAAATGAGTTACGGCAAGGTCTGGATAACGTTGTGCCAAGCTCTCCTGTAGGGCCACCATGTGGGGGCCGACTAGGTAGACGTGGCTGATTGCCTGCGGATCAACAGCATCTGCCAATCCGGCGTGCATGGCATCGGATTGGTCACCCAGCTCGAGCATATCACCCAAGACAACAACCCGTTGACCGGTAACCGGCGTCTTCGAGAAGGCCGCCAGCACCTGTTTAACCGCCGTCGGATTGGAGTTGTAGACATCGCTCAGGATATCCTCACCATTGCTCCCCTTGAGCCATTCTGCCCGGTTCTCCGTCAACGTGACGTTAGCCAAGGCCTTCTGCGCGTTCTCGGGGCGAATCCGGTAGACCGTGGCCACTGCCAACGCAGCCAAGGCGTTGTTGACGTTGTAAGTCCCAATCATGGGAATCGTAAAGGTTGTGTCTGGCCACTCATTAGTGGTAAAGGTCGTTGCGGTTGACGTTCCGGCAACGTTGGTGGCAAAGAGATCGTTGTCTTCGCCCTGACCAAAGGTGACCTGACTCTGGCTCAAGTCAGTAACCCGTTCACGTAACAGGGGTTCATCCCCGTTGTAAACTAGGGAGCCATCCTCGCTCAGCCCATGGGTAATCTCCATCTTAGCGTCCGCAATCTTATCACGGGTCCCGAAGAATTCGATATGGGCCTCACCAATCATGGTGATGACGGCCAGGTCCGGAGAAACCAGCTTACTGAGAAAGTCGAGTTGGCCGGGACGATCCATCCCCATCTCAACGACTAACATCTCCGTGTTAGGTTCCATGGAAAGCACCGTCATCGGAACCCCAATCTCGTTGTTGAAATTGGCATGCGTCTTGGTGACATTGAACTGCGTTGCTAAAATGCTGGCAACCATGTCCTTGGTCGTCGTCTTCCCATTACTCCCAGTGATGGCCACGACCCGCGGATTAATCTTCATCAGATAGTATTGTGCCAATGCCTGTAAGGCCTTCAACGAATCTGCAACCTGAATGATTGGAAAATCAGCGGGGGCTGTCGCCAAGTCGCGCGCCCAAAGGGTCGCAACCGCACCATGGTCAATCGCCGATTGAATAAACTGGTGACCATCGTTTTCACCTGTCAAGGGAATAAAGAGTCCTCCTGGTTGGAGG
This sequence comes from Levilactobacillus paucivorans, assembly GCF_001437125.1. Taxonomy (GTDB): domain Bacteria; phylum Bacillota; class Bacilli; order Lactobacillales; family Lactobacillaceae; genus Levilactobacillus; species Levilactobacillus paucivorans. The sequence goes on from NZ_JQCA01000098.1 coordinate 27,424, forward strand.
TGGCGACTATCGAACGCCACACTCGTGACGCTCACATTTTCCCATTCTTTATAATCATTGATTGCTCCCACTGCATGAGCAATTTCAGCAAGTTGCATCTTCATGTTATTAAGGCTCCTATATTCCGGGGACAATTGCGCCATCCCCGCTTTAGTTTCGAGGGGTCGTCAGCCGCCTCGTTAATCCTGTTTTTGAAATTCTGAGATTCATTATACCATGGATCGCTAAGTCCTCGCTTAAACCGCCAAATAAAAACCACCGGAAGCCTAACGTCCCAGTGGTTTACTTACGGTTAAATTAAATCCATCACGTCGCTAAAGACTTGGTTATCATGGATACTGAGCGCCCATTCACGGGTAGTCAGATCATAACGCAGGCTGGCCACTTCTCGGGAGTCAGCGTAAACCTCTTCCTGAGAATACCAGGTTGCTTGCCGTTCGGGATGGGTGATGGCACGCACCGGAATCACGTAGATCCGATGGCGTTCCACCAATTGGTCAAAAGCAATGATCATGCCATCCGCCAAACCCTGAATCAGCTGCAACAGAATTTCCTGCGGTACATCACTGATGGCTAACGGACGGGCAAAGACCCACCGATTATTGTGCATCGCGCGCAGGTGACGTTTGATGCTGACCTCCAACACGTGGTCAAAACTGTTGAGGTGTCGGTAGTAGGTCTTGTAGAACCCATCACGTAGCGTCAGATACGCATAGTCGTTCTGCAACTTCGCGTAGAACGGTGTTCGGATGTGCGTATCCATGTGCGCCAGGTAGAGCAACTCGGCAATCTCATTAGGCAACAGAAAATCCAAGTCATCGCCATGCGTATAGTCGAGCCACTTGACGGGGTGCTCATGTTTGCCCAGTAAATACCGCCGAATCTGCGTTTGCCCAGTCAGTGTCTGGAGCCGCGTATGCGGATTAATCTCAGCATCACTAGCGGATTCTGCATTAAGCAAAAGGAGCTGATTGGGAATGGCTGGAACGCCATTCAAAAAGTCAGCTGGTGATATCCCTAACGAATAAATCATATTCGTTACGGGTTCTAAACTTAAGTAAACAAAATTTCCGCGCATACGCTTACACTCTTTCCCCTGGTCTCATGCTAATTGTACTACGAAACGGCCAATTAGCCGCGACTATTTTTTACATTTTTTCGAGGCGGGCAATCCGATCGGCAATCGGGGGATGGGTGGCAAATAAATCGCCCATTTTCTTTTTATTTTTAAACGGGTCACCGATGTACAGGGCCGAACTATTCGGATCAGCGGCTTGCATTGGTTGGCTATCGTCAATCTTCCTCAGGGCATTAATTAGGCCCTGAGGGTTCCGTGTGAGCTCGACACTCGACGCATCAGCCAGATACTCCCGATTACGCGACAACGCCATCTGCGCGATACTAGCGGCCAATGGCGCCAAGATAATCAAGAGGATCGAGATGACAATCCCAATGACGTTGCCACCGGAATCACGATCGTCACTCCGCCGCCGACTACCGCCCCACCAGAACCAATTGTTGGCAAAGCTGACCAGCAGGCCGATCGCCGCAGAAAGGGCCAGGGCAATCGTTTGTAACCGGATGTCGTAGTTCCGCACGTGAGAGATCTCATGCCCGATGACCCCTTCAAGTTCCTCACGGTCGAGTCGATCCATGATACCCGTGGTTACAGCCACCGCGGCATGCTCTGGATCATTCCCCGTCGCAAAAGCATTGGGACTGGGATCATTAATAATGAAGACTCGTGGCATGGGCACCTTGCCCACCATTGCCATGTCTTCAATCATGTGCCACAGTTGTGGCGCCTGATCGACACTGGTAATCTCCTTGGCATGGTTCATGCTCATGACCACATTGGTCGACTGGCTAATCATGATCGCCATGTAAACCACAGCGACCACAGCGGCAATGACCGTGCCAGAAACCCAGTTTGCCCAGAACACGTCGCCTAATGCCGCTCCCAGTGCCAAGACGAGCAGGCCGAAACCAAACATGACGACCCACGTTCGTCGTTTGTTACTGGCAATTTGTTCATACAGCATGTTATCGCCTACTTACCTGTTATTTGAAATCGTCAAAGTTAACCTTAGGTGTTGTCTTTTCTTCTTCAGGGACCTGAAGGTACTCGCTGCCTTGGAAATTGTGAATCTTGGCAACGATATTACTTGGAAATGATTGAATCTTAACCGTCATGCTAGCGACGGAACTGTTGTACAGTTGCCGGGAGTAGGCAATCTTGTTTTCAGTGTTCGTCAATTCTTCCATTAAGTTGGTGAATTGCGTGTTGGCCTTCAGGTCCGGATAATTTTCGGAGAGCGCGAACAACGACCGCAACGTGGTCGACAACTCGTTAGAAACTTCCATCGTCTTCTGGTGATCGTCGGCTGGAACCGCTGTTAACTGGTTCCGTAATTCGACAACCTTCTTCAACGTCCCTTGTTCATAGTTGGCGTAGCCCTTGGTCGTTGAGACCAGGTTCGGAATCAAGTCATTCCGCCGTTTCAATTGCACATCAATCTGACTCCATGACTCTTGTACATAAGTCCGCGTCTTAACCAGTCCGTTGTAAGAACTCACATACCAAATTGCTAAAATTGCGATAACCACAATTAAAATTATCCAACCCATTCTAGTCACTCCTTGTCTAGTTTCTGGTAAACTCATCATAACAAATGGTTTTGGTCGAGGCCAGTATGTCCGCCTGCCTTAACCAATAATTAGGAGGTTTCCCATGCAACACATTCTATTTGTTTGCCTTGGTAATATTTGCCGTTCCCCTATGGCTGAAGCCATCTTCAATGACTTGCTGAAACAGCGTCACCTGACCCAAGAATTCAGTGTCGCTTCCGTGGCAACGAGCACCGAAGAAGAAGGTAATCCCCCTCATCCAGGAGCATTAGCCGTCATGCGTGCTCACGGCCTGGATGCCAGTGAGCATCGTTCCCGGCCCATTACAGCCGAGGACTTTGCGTGGGCCGATACCATCATTACCATGGACCACGCCAACGTCGCCAACCTGCAGCGCATGGCCCCAACTACGGCCGACCAAGCTAAGGTTAAGCTCTGTCTGGACATCTTCCCTGACCGGCAAGGCGAAGCCATCGACGATCCTTGGTACACCCACAAATTTGAATTAACCTACCAGGAATTAGCCACGGCCCTTCCAGCATGGCTGGATGCCCTGGCCTAGAGTGAAGCGGACCCAGCCACCCAGGCTGCGGTCCGCTTGGTTCGTTCTAGGGTGTATTCATCAATAGCCACGACACCTGACCGGAATAATCACCGGAAATGGCGCCACCGCCGACCTCTAACACCAGGCCCTGATTGGTTTCAGAGGAAAGGTGCGTCAGGGTGTTCACCCCATCATTCGTGTGACTGGCCACCGTTTGTGCAGCATCTAAGGCCAGGAGTTGACCGTTCTTAAAGTATTGCAAGTCACCATCCAGTGTCTTGCCATCAGCCCGTTTGAGTTGACTAGCCACCGCCTCCAAGTGCCAGCCGTTGCCTTTCTCGCGCGTGTCGGTGATCGTCAGGTCCAATGGCTGGGCACAGGCCAGTCGCTGCATGGTTCCCGTTAACTTGCCTTTGAAGGTGACTTGAGGCGTCGCCGAAGTGAAGGCTAACTCCCCAATGTAAATAGTCATCGTTTCCGTCTGTGAGTTGTGACTGGGATCAGGTCCCACGGCAGTCACCGTCAGGGTGTTGGTTTTCTTAGTAATCAAGGAAGCGGGGAGATCCACGTTAACCACACCACGTGGATCGCTGTCTTTGAGTGGCTCCTCAAAGGACTGGCCGTTGATGCTCATCTGAAGATGGACATCCGAGTTATGCCAGGCTGGATCTCCGATTTGGACGTTACCAGTAACATGCGCCCCTTTGCCCGGATCGACGTACAAACTGCTCGGCAAAGTTAACTTCAAGTCCAGCGTCGGATCAACCGTAAACTCAGGTGTTGACGTCTCGGCAACGGCTTCCTTCCCCCGAAACTGACTCGTCAGAGGCGCTACCATTCCAGTTCCGTCCTTAACTTTCCCGGTAAAGGAAAAAGTTGCCCCAGCCGAGGTTGCTGATAATCCGGTCGTGATAGGACGCGTCACTTCATTTTTCTCCAGATCGGTTGCATCAAAGGTTGTCGGATGATCGGGATCACTCGCTAAGGTCATGGACCCCGACGACAGCGCAATGTTTTTAGGCACCTTCAGATCCGCGATCACATCATTCCACTTCTCTGTCCCATTGAGGTATTTCACTTGGTAATTCAATTGAACCCGATCACGTTCACGAACCATCTTGGTTTTCGCAACATTGGTTCCCTGAGTGAGATCTGCCATATGGGTATCTGCCGACACCTCAACCAAATCGGGAACTTGGTCGAAAACGACTAAGTTATTCTCTGAAAGCGAACCTGTCGCACCAGTGAATCCCCACTGAGTCTCGTGAGTCCCGTTATCGACCTTGGACTTGTCCAACTCAACCGTTTGCTTCAGACCGGGAAGGGGAACTCCAGTCTTGGGATCTTTATCGTTAAACGTATAGCTAATTTGCCCCTTACTTGTATCCGTGCCAATCCGTGGCTCATAACGTAACGTGAAGTGATGCCACTGGTGGTCAGATAGGAATTGGAAGTTGTTTCCTTGGATTAGGCCGTTATGGTTTAAGGACGTAAAATAAGAGACATGTGCGCCAAGTCCCCAAATTATTCCTCCGTCGTCCACTCGATTTTTCCGATAACTATTACTATCTCCGGGATAATTCGACGCAATATGCGGGAACTTAATCGGATGAGTCGGATCTTGGGAAACATCAAATGAATTCCACTTGCCAGCCCCATCAAAAGAACTGTCACCATTGATGTACGAATCAAACTCAACCGCCCAACTCTTCTGAATAGCCGAGCTGGCAACCTGATCCGTATTTGAGTCCTTGGGGTCCGTATCTGCCCCCCAAACCCCCAACGTCTCGCCTAACGGCTTTTCTCCTGGCATCTGGGTTGTCGCACTAATTCCCCTCAGATCGTTTTGCAGCACGAAGGCCATGCCATCCCCGGTTGGTGCCTTCATCGGGTCTACATCAGACATCCAGCTCGCTGCACCACCGAAATACAACCACATGGAGACCGTCTGTGGGTCATTTAATTTAAAAGTATTTTTCGGTGTCGACCAGATGCTACCGACTTGGCTCTCACTGTTCGTCAGCCGGACTGCCTGAGTGTTATGTACCAGTGGATTTTGGCTATCCACGATCTTCGCATGATTATTCAAAGACGTTCCCGGTACAAAGTAATCCTGAAGTTGAATTCCCTGTGGCGTTGTTGCCAAAGCGTGTTGTAAATCTTCTGGGTCCCCAGCCAGTGCCTGTATGCTTCGCCCCCAAAGCACACACCCCAATAAAAAGCTAATCACGACGAGCCCAATCGTCTTCATCTATCCCTAACTCCTTTCTCTCCCTAGTCATTCGAGAAATTACTTTCATGGCCTTCTAGCCAAGATCATGAAAGCGTTGTTACTATTGAAATTATAGTTTCACTCATTTAATAATAACAGCATATATTGTTTTAGGACAGTATAACACGATCGTCACCGATTACCAGTAAAAATGCTGATATAACAATATTTATAAGGGGTTATGCTGCGACTAATTTTCTTTATTTATGTGCTATTCTTCTCTTACACTGGGCTATTCTTCTCTTACACTGGGCTCTGTCTCAACTTGACAGTCACTGTCTAAACTTACCGATAACTCACAAGATAATTGCCAATGCTCCTTTGGTCTGGGTGTACCGAACCATCATAGGGATCGGCAACATGTAACTGAACCATGTCCATATAGGAGAAGCCATAGTACTCAGTGGCATGAATCTGCTTGTCTGCAACAGACTCTGCCGTCATAAGAGAATAAATCTTGTTATCCTTAACAGGAATTAAGTACGTATTGTATTTGTCTCCGCTAATCCGGGCATCAATGACATAGACCGGAAGTACTTTGCCATGAAATTTATAATTAAAGACATACCGCTTGGTTTTCGGATTCTCCATCACTTGAATGGCGTCATCATCGTTCATATCTTCTCCCAATCTGGAGGCCACACTGGGCTCGTACGATAGCTCGGACTGTTCCATCCCCTTTACCAGCACATCAGAATTATCTGACAGTCCCTTGGGTAATGGGTGTGAGACTTTTCGTGGCGCGGCAAGCGTGTCTGAGCTAGAGATAGCCGATGACAAGACAGAGGTCCCACTGGCCGTTCCAACGCCACCCAAGATGATAAAGACACCAATGCCAATTAGTGTCACTTGACGAGGCCTGGCAATCCCGCGCCAAGTCACATACGCCCCTATTGCGATAATTACTGCTGCAATGAAATCCCTCATCTTATTCCTCCTAGATTTCCAAGTGTCTTTTAAAAGCCACTTGGAATTTTCTCTACTTCAGGCTTGTTCTAGAAGTAAATTGAAGCAATTAATGAGGAAACCAATAATTTTTAGGCTCCACATGAGGGTCTTATTGTCATCTCCAACCAAGCCTGAAAATACAAAGACAACAAACGCTAACAGAAATTTCAAAATCATGACGACTACTCCTCCAAAATTTCAATATCATTTTCAAACGTTCGCTAAACAAAAGCCTGCCAAGTTTGTCGTGGATAGCGTTCGTTCTCCAGATTAGGTAAGTCTTCATACCTGGCTTAGTCATCATCTATGAAGTCTCAATTCCTGTAAATGTCCAAGAGCTAATAATAGCAGACCAACAAACTTATCGCTCCATATTTTGTAAACCTCCTGGAGTTCTAACCACCACTATATTACAGGTTTGAAAGTGTTTCAATAATAACTTATTTTTAGACTTAATATCCGATAAAGTCACCATTAGAAGCACTAAGAAGGAAGAGGAACACAAATGAACACATCAGAATACGGCCCATTAGGCGAGCGGATTCGATCACGGCGGAAACAGCTTGGCATGACACAAGAAGAACTCGCCGAACAAAGTAATCTGTCCGTGAACTACATTTCAAAGATCGAACGAACGCAGGACCAAAATATCAGCTTTGACGTTCTAGCTAAGATTGCTCACTCACTAAACATCACCATTGCGGAATTCATTGGGAAACCACCAATTACCCCATCCAATGCGGATATCGAAACCGTTCAGGAACGTAAGCTATTAACTCGGCTTCGACAAATGGATCGCGAGTCTCGTGACAAGGCAATTGATGCCATTCTTCAGCTACTCGACCTCCAGACGCCTTCCAAAAACAATCGCGGGAGCCGTGCGGGTAGACCCTTGGGACATGACAAAGGCAAGAAAGACAACGCTCGTAAATAATCACGTCGCCAGATTTCAATTAAAAATGCATAACAGTATAAAAAAGCCAGCCCTTACAGGCTGGCCTTTAACATACTTCTATTCACTTTAATTACCTGGAGCATTATTCAAGGACCAATGAACCGTGGTCATGTAGGAGCCCTGAACGGCACCCGCATTTGCTTTTAGCAAGATCCCATTATCACTGTTCCAATCACCAGTCACGTTGACCTGGTCATTGTCAGAATCCGTCGTATGCGTATCGATTATAGCGGAGCCTTGTGTCAGACTTTGTTCGCCATTGGCGCCTTCATAGATTAAATCACCATCTAAGTTTCCACGAAGCCGACTAATAATCGGATCAGCTGTTGCGGTTAATGCCCATTTGCTCCCAGTACCCCGAGTATCACTAACCTGCACGCCCCAACTACTGTCGGCAGCGTAGGTCATCGCAGAACCTGTCAGGTCCTTTGGATGGTCCACGTTAAATGTGGCTTTAGGGTTAGCTAACAAGTCCAAAGACCCATCCTTGAGCGTAATCGTATAGCCAACATCATTCGCTGAGTTAACTCCATTATTATCAGTGGCATACATCACAAATTGATTTCCATTAGCCAACCCAGAGATGATACTGTTAGCAGGAATCGTGTAAGTGAATTCACCCGCTGGATCGTCGTTGCTCAGCGTGGTTGTTGGTAAGCTAATGCCATTCATTTGCGGGTGTAACGTGATGTTATTGTTGGTTGCTGGCGTTCCCGTCAGATAACTAATCTTACCGGTGATCTTGACGTCCTTGGCTTCGGTCAACGTCTGGCTTCCAGTCAGGCCATCAGCCGCAATGTTATCTCCCGTGAGCGCCATCGTCATGGCACCATCGACTTTGTTAATAACGAAACCACTCAGAGAAGCACTCGTCAAGGCATTGGAGCCATCAAACGAACTATCCGTTTGCTTAACCGTCGTCTGATCGTTGTCCCCAGCTACTGCTACCCCTGCCAAAGTGATATCCACGGAAGCATTAGGATCCGTGTCACCATCTTTCTCAGTATTCAGATTTTCAAGTGACTTGCTTAAAGTTTGTCCGGTCGTATTACTCGTATCTAAGCCACTAATGGTGTCAGTATCTCCATTAGCGTACTTAACCTTGGCACTCTTGAAAGCGATATTAGAAGGCAAGTTCAGCTTGGCGACGATGTCCTTCCAAGATTCACGACCACTCGTATACTTCAAGTTGTAATTCAGCGACATCCGGTCACCGCTATTTACGGTATCCGTAGCCTCATCAATAATTTTGTCCGACTGTGAGGTATCGGTCAGAGTTGCCGCTGCCTTGGCATTAACCAGTCCAGGAACCTGGTCAAAGACGACCATGTTCGGTTCCCAGTTACTCCCAGTTGACCCCGTGAACCCCCAACGAACCTTTCCGTCCGAGCCCACCTTTAAGTCAGCTAGATTGATATGGATTGGATCACTCGTATACGTCTTATAACTCCCAGTTGAGGCCGTTTCCTCACCGCTAACTGGTGGTCGATCGTTATAAACATAGGTCATCTCATCCTTTGAACTATCCCACTTTAGTGTCATGTGGCGCCAAGTCCCACCGTTTAAGAACGTAAAACTTGAATCCCGCAAAACGCCTTCATGACTCAAGGTCAGATACGAATAATTGTAATTATACGTCGTATAGGTCGGTATTGGGAAAAAGCCACCGGTTGTGCCTGTCTGAACCCGTTCTGAATCAGTCGCACCAACAACTTTATTGTAACTTCCAGATTTTCCTGGGAAACTTGACGCAATATGATTCCCGGTTTCTGTCTGATCAAATGCCGAAACGTTTCCAGCCTTCAATACTGCTAGTGCGTCGGTATTATTGTTCAATTTGTTATTCTTGTTAAGGTAGGTATCAAATTCCAAAGCCCAACTATCTTGAATAGCCAGCTTGGCTACTGCATTAGTATCCAAATCATTGTCATTAGTAGCTGTATTGTTCTTGAGATTGGTTCGAGAATCAGATCCCCAAACTCCTAACGTCTGGCCAGCATTCGGCGTTCCGTCAGCTTTTTTAGCGATGGCATTGACACCGGCAGGATCATTCTGCATAACAAAAGCCATTCCATCACCACCAGAAGTCCCCCGGCCGTCACCGAAGTACATCCACATTGAGGCTGTTTCATCTTCATTCAAATTCATCCGAGCGTCATCACTCGTCCAAATTGCCCCAACCTGGTTTTGTTTAGTGGTCAGCACAACGGCTTGGTTCTTACCAAAATCGGTATCTCCAACCTTCGCAATATTGCCTGGGATGTTCCCAGTACTGAAATAGTTATCAATCGTGATTCCCTTAGGCGCAGTTTGTAAAATCTGGTCGGTCGTCATTGCGGCTTGTGCCGTCAATGTCTGGCCACCGATCACTGCCCCAGCAGTTAAAGTCAAAATCCCTAGTAAAATTGCTTTAATCTTCACGTTTATCTCTCCCTCAACCATCAAAAAAATGGTCAACTACTAGTCATCGTTGAGTTGTTTTTTAATGTTAGTTCGCTTCATTTGTAACTTTTATGCATACAGTCAAGCTAAGTTGTACTGTTAATTAACTGAATAATCTCCGTAAAACAAAATATTCAGATAGTGCAACCGGTTGAAACTGCATTACTGACAACATTGGGCATCAATTGATAGAACGTGAACACCCGTTGACTACTTTTGCTATTAATTAATGTAATTATAGGCTGTTCAGCCCCAAAACTCAACCTTTATGTTTGATCCGCCGGGAAAGTTGAACGTTTTACTTGAGTCAAAAATGCATAATTTGACGACTATCCACTTTGGCGATTCTGTCCAAACACTAGTAACTCAATTAATCTCACAATGAAATCGATCCCATCCAATTGGAACCTAATTTCAAAATGTATAATTTTATATTTTATGCATTTTTATTAACTTTGAAACTTATTTCCAATTGTTTTACAACCCGCCAAACTGACAGAAATACTGACAATTAGTTTCATTTGTAAGTAAGTCATCAGTTGAAGTGTCCTTTAGGTAATCCCCGTTTTATAACGCTTGCTGATAAAAAAGACGTCGATCATCACGATCGACGTCTCTTTTATCTAAACTAGCTTACTTCTTGTCTTCATCATCTTTACGACGGTTTTTCCACAGCAAGTAGATAATAATCGCAACCAGAATCAGAATGAGTAGACCACCAGCAACGAACCACCAGAAGTAACTCTTCTTTTGGGGCGCATTGTACTTATTTTGAAGTTGACCGATTCGTTTCTGCGTCAGCTTAAAGTTCTTCACGAAGTGCCAGTGATAGCCACCCTTGGCATACGCATCCAGCGTTAAGGTATAAGTCCCAGCCTTCATCTGCGTGTCACCAAATGGAATCGCATAGTCGAAGTTACTGTTTGGCGCCATGGCCAGGTTGGACTTTTCATTACTCAGGACGGCCTTGGTGCTCCCTTCCTTGGTAACCTTAGTCCGCACCCGAAGCTGGTTCATCAGACCTGGACGTGGGTTTTGGAGGTTAGCTTCCACTTGATTGTACTTGTTGAATTGCCCGACCTTGACCGTGTTCATTAACATGTCCGGTGCCACGTCGACACTGTCCTCACGCAAACGAACGCCAATCACATAAGCAAAGGCATTCTTAATGCTAACACCCTTCTTCGAATTAGAATTATCGTTCGCGGTCAACTGCTTAACGTTGATCCCACCTAGAATCATCCCGTTAATCTTTTTAGCAGGCATCTTGTAGGTAACGTAAACAGTCTTCTTACCCTTAGCAGGTACAGAAACCTTCTGGGTCTTGTCCCCGAAGATATCCTTGATCCCAACCTTTAACGTACTATCCCTTTTAGGATTCTGTTGGCTGTAATCCACAACCCCGTTAGGATTGGTAATCGCCTGATTGACACCAATCTGGTATTCTTTGGTTTTCTTCCCCGTGTTACTGATGACAACCCCTAATTTTTGCTTCTGGTTGGGCTTTACCCGTAAGGCAAAGTAAGTGACCTTCTTGTCGTCTTGATTCTTAGGCAAGATCGCACTCACCGTATATCCCACACTTTCAGCATGAGCAACTTGTGATAAGCCACCAGCTGTGAGGAACAAGGTCCCAACTGCTACTAATAACCGTAACCACTTTTTCATGATTATTTCGGCCTCCATATTCAATTGTTAATAGGTTCATTGTAACAAAGAAAGCGGTGGCTGTCGCCACCGCTTTCTTTAAGATTCGTTTTATGGCGTATCGGTTAACTGCCAAGTGAGCTCACCAGCGTACGGTTGCTGTTTCGTCACTTGGGCCGCGTTAACAAACAAACGCGTTAATAATTTTGGGTGATAGTTCAGTCGCATGATCCAGGTGCCAAGACCCGTATCCTTCTTCGCCCGCGCAACCAGTGCCGGAATACCTAATGGCAACTCTTGGTCACCACCGACCGTCACACTTGGTTTACCACTCACTGTGTCGGCGTAGCGCGGGGTGAACTTCGATTGCCCGAGAGTAACCGAAGCCGCAGAAATGACCGATTGGTCCTTTTGACCAGTCAAAGTACTTGGTGTGACGTAAAGCTTCCACCCATGTCCATTGTACCGTCGATCACTAATCTGAACGAATGCCTTGGTATTAACTGCTGTTGCGGTAATGAGCTGTCCGTTTAAACCAGCGTCCTGCCTGAACTTGATGTTCGAGACATAATCCAAGGTTAGCGGACCAGTGGACCCAGTCCCCGGATTGTCAGGATCCTCTGGATCACCGGTGAAGTTACCACCGGGGTTATCCGGATCAACAGGTTTAACACTGGTGTCAGTATCCCCAGGTGTCAGACTGGTTGACGCCGTTGTCTTGGACGGATCAGCTGCTAATGCAACTTCCTGTGGCGACGCCAATGCGAGGCTTGGACCAAGCACTAAGGCAGCCACGACTGAAGCAAACGTCTTAGCCACCACACAGCCCTCCTTTGCTTAAAAGCAACGGGTCATCGACGACTTAGGCTGGCGTGTTAGTCAACGTCCAAGTTAACTTTGAAGTGTACGTGTCAGCCTTGTTACCAGCAGCAACCTTGAAGGAGGCGTCCTTAGCAGCATAGTTAGCCATCCAAGTTCCGACACCTTGACCAGTTGCAGCCTTGAAGACCAATTGGTTCGTTTGACCTGCAGAAGCGAAAGTCAAAGCGCTACCGGCATCAACGGTACCCTTGTTAGTACTGTCCAGAGGCGTAACGGCTGGTGCACCGAAAGTCATTTCACTGGCGTTTAACGGCGTTTTTTCATCACTACCCACGAAAGCACTAGAAGCAACTTGAACGTTCCAACCAGAAGCAGTCCCTGGGTCATTAACCGTAACAGTACCTGCCGCAGCGTCCTTGTTTACTGAGTTAGCGTTCGTGGTAAAAATACCATCAGTAAATGTTTGCGTATTCCCATCGAGCTTACCACTGAAAGAAACATCAGGAGCGGAAAGTAATTGGATACCACCGGCACCGGTCGATGGGTCACCAGGAGTCAAGTTAACCTGAGCGACAGTATCGTGTGAATCAGTAGCCGGCGTTGTATCGGCGTTAGCCGTAACAGCTGTGAAACCAAATCCAGCAACGATAGCAGCAGTAGCAAGTAATTGTAAAGTCTTCTTAGTCATAATAAATTTCTCCCTCAACTTTAGTTATTTTGTTTTTTCATCCTAGTTTTGATAAAGCCTATCCAAACCAACAACATTAAGATAATTCCCGCCATCACGCCTAAACCAAGGGTTGTCTCAGAAGTCTGAGGCAAAAGCCCGGTAAGGCCATGGTTGGTTGAAACTGGTTGACTTGAGCCGTCTGCAGTCTGAGTAACGGTCGCCCCGGCACCGCCGGAGTTGTTATGGGAAAGACCTGGTGTTGTAATCAAGTCCCCCTCCCCACCAGAACTCGGCGGGGTTAACGTTACTGAATAATTCGACTGTTGAACGTCACCGGTCTGGGTTGATGCCCGAGCAGCTGTTGGGAAAACCCAACCGATGATGAGTAGGCTCAGTACCAGCAATCTCATTTTTCGGAATTGCGTCACTGTCCATCCACACATCCTGTTCTCGCAAACCTAAAGCCAATCACAACAGAACACCTACCTGAAGCTTGTTCAAATAAAAAGTTCATATCAGCTGATTACAGGTAGTATCTTAGCATGATTTTTCTGTTCTGTCCACAATTAACAATGTGTGGTGAAGAATGTTCACTTGGAAACCGTTACATAATCTGTACTTCTGTTTATAGTGTAGACGGATAAGACATAAAAATCCCGTCATGTCAGCATTTGTAGGTTGTCATTGTGAACATAACACTTTCTATATTTAGGAACCAATCATGAGTAAGTTCTCATGAATCCGCTATCACGACAATCGTTTACACCGTGATTTCTTACACAAACCCATCATGCGGTGAAACAGATCCGGCACTCAAACCCTTGTGAAACCTACGTTTCCCATCAGAACAGAGATAAACAGTTTTACTGAACTTTCACAATCTCACTTTTCGAAAAAAAAAAGCACTTTTTACAATTTTTTTGTAAAAAGTGCTTGGAACGACTTAATTTTTATTATTGAACCCACTATGGAAGCCCTTTTGAACCGAAACTGGTGCATCCTTGTACGCCATCTGCTTCACGTATTTACCACGAATCATTAACCGGTTTGCGCCCGTAGCATCGCAGGTGATCAACGTGACCAACTTCTGCTGCGTCTGATCGACCACCTGAACATCGGTAGCTGGAATGAACTTCCGAACACTAACCTTATAGACGAAGACCTTCTTGGCATTTGTCAGGTAGATGGTCTGACCAACCCGCGTTTTCCAGTAAAGTGGACTAAAGAGGATCGTCTGTGAGGTCATGTGGTGTCCCGCTAACGGATAATTTCCCTCACCCATCTTCTGATCGGCCCGCATCGTCCCGGCAGTCAGCGCCAAGACCTCATTGCTGACCCCCTTAGCGATTGGCAAGTGAATCTTAGACTGGGGCATCAGAATCTCCCCAACCACATGAATGTTGGCGGTGTTCCAACGGGCATTAGCGACTGTCGAGAAGTCCAAAGACTTCACCTTACTGAAATCGTAAGAGGCCTTCTTACCCTCATTCTTCTTTACCGACTTCTTAGTAATCTGCGGTTGATAGGAAGAAATCAACCAGTTTTTAATCTGTTCGTTAAAGATTAAGCCGAGTGAAATGATAATTAAGATGATAAAGAGCGTCGTCCAGAACCAGCGCCAGCGATGCTTCTTCGGTTGCTGTTGCTTTTTCTCTGCCATAGTGATTACTCCATTCCCCAAAATCGTAGTCTTCGTTATCGAATTCTACCCCAAATGCTGACAAAAACAAAGTAAAACAGACTTCACAAAAAGGGATGGTGCCTTTCGCCATCCTCAATCACTGCTTATTCGTCATCATCATTACTATAGAAGGTGTCTGACAGCGTGGCGTGCCCGTCTCCGTCAATCTCCACGCTAAGCGAATCATCATACTTAACATCGGTAATGGTGACATCCACACTGGTTTCGTCATCGTAATCATCTGAAACTTTGGCGTAACCAAAGTACTGATTACCGCTCTTGCTTTCAATGGTGACACTTGTACATTTTGCATCTAAGTTAAACTGGTCTTGAATGACATCCGTGACCGTATCCACGGCATCCTTTGACAATGTCCGTTCCGTTTCTTGAATGCTTGATTCCTTCGCGGCCTTGCTACTGCTGACCCGTGATACGGAGGCCGCCTCTGCACGCTGCTTAGCTTCCTGTTGCTTCTGAAACACCACTGACATCGTAATGACAATCACGACTGCCAATCCCACGACAGCACCAATAATCACCAGCCACTTATGTTGGTTCGACTGTGGCGCCTGAGGAGCTGGCGCTTGAGTTGGTGCCGGACGAGAGGTCTCAGCATCTACAGATGGGGTTACTGCTTTATCTGCTTGTTTCTCGAAATGATACCCACAGTTTCGACAAAAACTAGCATTTGCTGGGGCCGGCGTCCCACAATTAGGACAAAATTTTTCTGCCATCTTTCTTTACCACCTTATGTACGGGATGTCGCAACGTGCGAACATCTCGGCTTTCTCATATTTAACGAGGTTATCATCACAAGCTCTCAACCGCTAACGTTACTAAAAAGGAGCTGATCACTAGTTTTAGAGCGTCCTTAGACGATTAAGCACTGACTTTGTGAATACTTTAACGGCTCATTAATTATGATAGCTGATTATTTCACCTTTGACAACCTGCACCTAGGAACAGTAGTTGCCAGACGACGGTCACGCTACACCAGGTTTTCAATAGAAAAGGAGCCGCCACTAGCCAGTAGGATTTATCCAACTAACTAGCAGTGACTCCCATAAAAATTCATTTCTTAATCGACACTTTCAAGGTTAAAAGTCGCGTTTCCGCCAACCAAACAGGCCAGCAAGCAAGCTTAACAGCACTACCCCTAGTACCATGAATCCGTGTGCAGACTGTTCATTGGTCTGCGGTAATTTGGTACGCTGTGCTTGCTTTGGCGCCGTCGCCAAGTTCTGAACTTGAGCACCCTGACCACCAGCAACCACGTCTGGTGTCTTGGTAGGTTCTTGGTTATTGGTACCTGGCGTTACCGGTTTGCTAGGCTTCTTAACAGGGTTCACCTGAGCACCATTGCCGCCAGTTGTTGGCTTATCTGGGGTGGTTGGTGGTGTCACTGTGCCGCCACCATTATCACCGTTGCCGCCAGTTGTCGCATTAGGAGCATAGGTCACAACAACTGCCAAGTCCGTGCTTTCAGGTGTTACTGACTGTGCCGTCGTCTGCGTCAGATCATTGGCCGCATCCGTCGTTGCCGTAACGTGCATCCCCGAAACAACTGGGTCGGCGACAGCGTCAAAGGCAACTGGATCACCATCTTGATAACTAACCCAACTGGCATCAGTTGGTTGTCCCGTAGTGCTCAGCTCTGGATCAGCTGTTGTGTCCGCTTTCCAGTAGACCACCGCCGTATTGGTAACTTGATCGGTCACCGTTGCAAAGGAAATCGTCTTAGAAACGGGAGCCGCCACAGACTGTTGTTGCACATTCTGATAGCTAATCTGCTCGTGAACCACCTTAGTATCCGTCTTGAAGGCGTGGGCTAAGGTAATTGTATAGTTAAGACTGGCTGTAGGATCATCGGTAAATGTAATGGCACTAGTGCCATCAGCATTCTTCGTGGTGTCACTAACCAAGGTATAGCCCTTGGCAAGCGCGGGATCAATCACTGAAGCCGAATTGAAGGTACTCGTGGTGCCCAAAGCACCCTTTAACTCTGGATTAGACTGATCGTCTAAGACCTGAATGGTCTTACCAGTCGTGGCATCCTTCACCGTGACAGTGGCGTGTGCGGCTTTCTTATAGACCATCAGTAAGGTTTGCTTAGGTCCGCCGAATGGCACATCCGTGTCCTGACTAATATCTGTCCAGGTTTTACCGTCTAAACTAGTCTTGGCGCCAGTGTAAACATAATCGGGTAAGTCCCTCTGGTAACTGCTCAACGTCAATTGTTTATCTGACGTTCCATTATAACTTTCAGTCATTGGCGTCCCATCGGCATTAGTTAACTGCGTCAAGGTTCCATCGGCATTCTGAACCCCATAAATGACTGAGAGATTCCAAGGCATAACATCCTTGTAGAACAGAATCGTCCAGTTCTTTGCATCTTTCGTCAAAGTTGTCGTAAAACTTGGTTGTCGGTTTGCCTTGCCGTTCCCAGCTAGATAGTCAGAATAAAGTCCAGTACCATCTAAAATCAAATTAGAGAAAGTATACCCTTTGGCAATCTGCTGATTAAAGAAGCTAATCACAGTCGGGTTGGCGCCAACATTAAGTTCAGAACCAACCTCACCAGAAAGCAATGTGGCTGGTGCCAACGTGAGCTGCTGCCCATCAGCCTGGAGAAGTTGAATATTCACATTCAAGCTACTAACATTCTCTGCAAGATCATAGGGTTGAATAATATATCCCGCGAAGGAACTGTTAGGATCGGACCAAATCGTCGATAAGCTCCCATAATTGGTGTTAGTGCTATCTTTCTGAAGGTTATACCAGGACAACGTATTGTCGTTGACATTGCCAGTATCCGCACTTGATGGATACAAGGATGGATACACCGCCTTGTCAGGATTATCGAATCCTTTAATTGGCAAGTTGTTCGACGTCAAGTCCTTAATGATAAATGATGGTGTCGTGTACGTCGGCAGCCCCTCCGCCGTGGCAGTTTCACCTGTACCTAGCTGCGAGCTAATCGTAATTGGGGCTAACAACACATGTTGATAAGCAAGTCCCACGTTCTTAATATTGACATTCTTATCCGTGGCTAACGGTGAAATATCTGTGATTTGATTATAAGGCAGGTCAACAGAGGTCAGTGTATCCTTATTCCCGAGAGCTGAGATATCATTAATTGAGAATGCCATCAAAGTCACTTTTTGTAATTTTGTAAGCCCACTCAGCGCACGAATATCCCAGAGGTTTCCGTTTTTAACCGCCGTTCCAAAATAGGCTTGGTTCAGCAAGACATCCGGAGATAAGTCCAACACTTGAAGATTCGTTGCATTCTGCATGCCTTCCAACGTATACATGGCCATCATCGCCTGATAGTAAACAGTCGGTGTTTTATGATCATAGTTTTGTGACATTAAACTTTCGTTCGCCGTAATGTTCGTGACGGTAGCTAACTCTGCCTTGGTAAAGTTAGCCCGAAAATCAGCAATTGTCGCGTAGGTCTTCGAGAAATTACTCAGCCACACAAAGTTTTGTAAGGCATTATCTGGCATCCACTCGTCAATATACAGAGGGTGAGTCCCATCAGTAAACTTAAGTGGTGAATTGACGTCCATCCCTTTAGCATCCTGGGCAATGTTATTCGCATAGGTTTCTCCCAACCAATAACCGTAACCAGTTGGTGCCTGATAGGTTGCACTGTAACCATCCTTGACCCGGAGATCCGAGTTAAGCCCATTGGCTTCGGAGTGGTCATATGTATATTGTAGGTGATCAGTCTTGCTGACATTAAAAGCTGGCTGCCCCTTGACTGGATCAGTCAGTGTCGTCGGATCTTGCACAACTATCCCTGTCTGCACGTTAGTTTTAGGGGTTTCCTGGACCTGCTCAGTTGTCGCACCCAAGCTCTCATCTTCAGGTTTTGGCTGAACATCCCTAGCACTTTTTTCAACCTTATCTTGATCAGTAGGGGCTGGCTTCAACGGATCGGCCCCCTCATTCTCGGATACTGAAGTATCTACCGGTGCTGACGGTTGCTTCGTGGTTGACTTGGCCGCGGGAGACTTCAAAGGAACCTCTGATTGTTCATCCGCTGGCTGATTTTTGTCAACAGCTCCGGCTACCGGTACGTCATCGGCCGCCTTGGCAGTCTGAATTGCCTGCGGTCCAGCAATCACCCCAACTGCCAGACTTGCCACAGTAACACCCGCAACTAGCCAGCCTTTATGTGACTTGTACATCTTATAGTGTGTTTTACGCTCAAAGTTTTTCATCATTGATCCCTCTCCTCAAACAATGACCAAATAACAACCTAACAGCGGACAGATACCTGTCATTCTCTTTAAAAATGTCCTCTTACTGTCCAGTATAGCCAAATTGTGAGAAACAATCAACGACCTAAATCTTTGTGGGGAATAAAGATTTCAATAGGCGAGTACAAAGGCTGTCATATCACCAATCTACTCCATTTATTTTACTATTGTATTTTGATATTTATCGTCGTGAAAGCCCTTCATAAGTACCTAATTGTGTACAATCTAAACGACTTTTATCATCTTTTGAGACGACCTAAACGCTCTAAGAATGCGGAGCTAGGCCACTTGACGTCGTCTCACGGAACGTGGTGCCATTATCGCAAGTGCACCAATCACCTAAAAAACGGCACAAAAAAACCGGTGACTGTAAAGCCACCGGCGACAAATCATATTTTTTATAATTAGTCGTTTGATAAACCATACTTCTTGTTGAAACGGTCCACGGCACCATCGGCCTGGGTAAACTTTTGCTTACCAGTGTAGAATGGGTGTGAATCTGAAGAAATTTCGACACGGATTAATGGGTAAGTGTTACCATCTTCCCATTCAACCGTTTCGTCAGAAGTTGCAGTCGAACCAGACAAGAACTTGAAACCAGTACTTGAGTCTTGGAAGACAACTTCATGGTAATCTGGATGAATTCCTTGCTTCATAATGTATTTCGCTCCTTTGCCCTGGTCCATTGACTGAACCAGAGATTGATTTAATCGTCAACCGTTGAATTATACCATGAATTTCGATACTCATCAATGACTAATCTTGGCCGTTTTCCACCAAACTGGCGTCGCCAACAATTTCGACATCCGCATTTAATGCGGTGAGCTTCCCGGCAATCCGGTCATAGCCCCGTAAGATGTTATCGGCATGGGTAATCACGGTGTCCCCGTCGGCCATCAAACCGGCGATGACTAACGCGGCGCCGGCCCGAATTTCGCCAGCCTGAACCTCGCTACCCACCAGTTCCGTCGAAGGATCAACCACAATGGTGTCATCCTCTGAACGAATGCTGGCGCCCATCTTCCGCAATTCGGAGATGTGCTTGATGCGTTTGGGATAGATCGTATCGATCACCACGCTACTCCCAGAAGCCCGGAACAACAGCGGCGTTAAGGGCTGCTGCAGATCCGTAGCGAAGCCTGGGAACGGCATGGTTTTAATTTTAATTGGTTTTAAATTATCGGTATGTGGCACGTAGATGCTATCTTCATTAATCTCTAACGGCACACCCATCTCGATCATCTTGGCGGTAAAGGCCTCCAAGTGTTCTGGAATCACGTTCTTAATCGTAATCCCATCCCCAACGGCCGCAGCCATTGACAGATAAGTGCCGGCTTCAATTCGATCAGGGATAATCGTGTGGGTATTCATGGCCCGCAACGTTGGCACCCCTTCGATCCGGATGACGTCGGTACCAGCGCCCCGGACATGTGCCCCCATGTTGTTCAGGAAGGTGGCAATGTCGATGATTTCTGGTTCCTTAGCAGCATTTTCAATCACCGTGGTCCCAACAGCCTTCACAGCTGCCAAGATGGAGTTGATCGTAGCCCCAACGGAAACCATGTCGAGGAAGATCGTAGCCCCGTGCAACCCGGTTGGTCCGGTGGTAATCCGCACAGTGCCGTCCTCTTCTTCCACATTGGCACCTAAGGCTTCGAAGGCCTTGATGTGCTGGTCAATCGGCCGTGGGCCAATGTTGTCACCACCAGGAAAACTCAGCGTGGCCCGTTGGAACCGCCCCAACAAGGACCCCATAAAATAATAAGATGCGCGCAAGCTCTTGATAGCCTTGCTTGGTAGTGGTGCTTCGACAATTTCGGTTGGGTCGATAGTCAGCACGCCATCCTCGAAGGTGGAGTGCACGTTCATTGATTTCAAAATTAACATTAAGTTGTGAACATCCAGAATATCCGGCACCATATCAAAACGAACCGGTGTATCAGCGAGAATTGCTGCCGGAATTAAAGCTACGGTACTATTTTTAGCGCCGCCGATCGTTACTTCTCCGGAGAGACGTCGGCCGCCATGAATTATCATTTTTTTCATTTTGAAGCGATCCTCACTTATTCTAACTTCCATTATAATTCCATACAGTCAGATACCATGATAAATAAATCAGCGGTAAAAGACAACTGTTTCACGGTATTTCGGGCAAAATGTAATATTTGACCCCCTTATAAGGGGGTCGTACGCAGATTATCCAGGTTACGCGCCAAAATAGTGTCGATAATAATCTGCGTCATTTCATGGGGAGATTCAGCCATGCCGCCCTTCACCCAAGCCTTCAACACACTCTGAATACCGGCACCAATATAGGCACCCTGATAAGCCGTAATTTCTGGTGGTCGGGGGCCACTCTGGTCCATCAGCTCTCGCATCCGATCCAAAATTTTGGTCTTCCCTTCCACAAAGACTAGGTTGCTGAGCTTCCTGTCCCGGTAGAAGGCCGTCAATAGGTGCTCTAGAGCCTCGCTAGGAGTCGACTCATGAAATGGCTGTAGCGACGCCACAAAGGCCTTCTCGATGCTAGCCACGCAGTCGTAAACATCCGTGTAGTAGCGATAAAAGGTCGTGCGATTCACATCCGCCAGTTCACAGACTGCCGTGACGGAAATGGCCGTAATCGGCTGATTCTCCAACAACGACAGGACTGTCTCCTGAATGACGCGCTGGGTATACTGCGCACGTCGATTATTCTTAACGCCAACCATCCTTCACACTCCTAACCTATTGAACTAATTAGCCGTCTCCGGCTAGTACTTCATAGCCTTACAACTTCGGATACCTAAATCATGACGCCTCATCACCTGCTAATTTTCAATAGTTGGTGATGGTTCGGGACGGAGTCCTGTGCTGTAACCCCGGAAAAACACCGGGCTAACACCACCGACACAGGATTCTGCCCTAACCATCCACGGCTAACTTATCGGAACGTCTTCCCCGACAACACGTCTATTTTAAAACATGCATAACCACCCCAGCCACAGACAAATAGGGGTGGAACCCCGTGTCGGTGGTGTTAGGTTGGCGAATTTTCCAACCTTACAGCACGGGACGCTCTGAAGACCACGGTCTCCGGGCTTCAAAGCGGGTTCGAAGACCGCTCTTTGGCTTCGAACGGGCCCCACAGGGTGGAATCCCCTGTTTGTCTGTGGCGGAAACTGCGGATCTAAGTTTTCAGGTGAGATTACGTGCCGTTGGGCGGCTGGTCTGGTAAAGTAATAGCCGACAGTTAGCCGGACACCCGCCATGTTTGCAACACTCTGTTGACATGTGTTGCATTCACAACAGTTCTGTTGATATTGGCGGTTGCCAATCGGTAGTACAATTTTTATGATATAAGACACAGTGTTGCAGTAATGACAATTTTACCAGAAAAAGCCCTGCAACACCAACACTAGTCAAATAATGAAAGGATTATTTCGAATGCTGGAACTCAAACATATTAAAAAATATTACTACGTGGGGGATTCCGTCACCAAGGCTCTTGATGACGTCTCCGTCGCCTTCCGTTCCCAAGAGTTCGTCGCCATTCTCGGACCTAGTGGTTCCGGGAAAACCACCATGCTGAACGGCATCGGTGGCTTGGACATCTACGACTCCGGTGATCTTGCCATCGAAGGGAAATCCACCAAGGACTTCTCCGCTTCCGACTGGGACGCCTACCGCAACAACTCCGTCGGGTTCATCTTCCAAAGCTACAACATCATCGGTCACCTCAGTATCCTCGATAACGTGGAAATGGGGATGACGCTGAGTGGTGTGCCCAGCGCCGAGAAGAAGGAAAAGGCCCGCAAGGCTCTCGACCGAGTCGGCCTGACGCCGCACATTAACAAGAAGCCCAACCAACTTTCCGGGGGCCAACTGCAACGGGTCGCTATCGCACGAGCCATTGCCAACGAACCCGAAATTCTTCTGTGTGACGAACCCACCGGGGCGCTCGATACCGAGACCAGTGAAGAAATCATGCAGCTGATCAAGGAACTTTCCGCAGAACGCCTGGTCATCATGGTCACCCATAACCCTGACCTGGCCCACCAGTACGCGGACCGGATCATCAAGTTTGCCGACGGGAAGATTCAACACGACTCGAACCCTTACGACGATCATGCCGATGCCGAACAATTCAAATTAAAGAAGACCAAGATTACCTTCTGGACGGCCTTGAAGCTATCCTTTAACAACATCCGAACCAAGAAGGGCCGGACCGCGTTAACGGCCTTTGCCTCCAGTATTGGGATCATCGGTATCGCCGTGGTCCTAGCGTTATCCAATGGTTTCCAAACGCAAATCAACAAGACTCAGGCTAACACGCTGGCTCAGTTTCCCGTGACCATTTCACAGACGGCCACAAGTACCACGGGGGCTCAGAACAGCAATGACAAGGTCAAGTCATCTAACGCTAAGCAAGTCACGGCCAAGGTCAGTGACCAAGACAAGGCCACTCATACGAACAAGCTTAACAAGGATTACTTAAACTATGTTAAAAAACTCGATCCCAAATTAAGTAAGAACGTCACCTACACCTACTCCACCGGGATGAACCTCCTGCGGCAAGTCGATGGCAAGACCAAGACGGTCTCCTTCTCTAACGCCGACAGTAGCAATAACTCCGGTGCCATGCAGGCCGCGATGTCTGCCTCGACTGGGGTCGGCGGTTCCGTTTACCCAAGTGCTAATGACGGCGGTCTAAACTTCCTGAAGAAGCACTACAAGCTCGTTTCCGGGAGCTATCCTAAGAAAGCCACCGATGTCATCCTGATCGTCGATCGCGATGGCTCGACTAACATCAATGCCCTGAAGAACTTAGGGTATTCAGTGAAGGCCAACCAAAAGTTTAGCTACAACAAAATTGTTGGCACATCGATTAAGATCGTCAACAACAATGATTATTACCAGAGCCTCCCTACTGGGAATTACGTGCCAAACAAGGCCACGAACTCCCTGTACAACAACAGCCATAACACCACGCTGAAGGTTGCCGGGATCGTAAAGGTTAAATCCAAGTCTTCTGAAAATGTGCTGGCTTCAGGGATTGCTTACAGCGACAAGCTCACCCAAGACATTATCCAGAAGAACAAGGATTCCAAGATTGTGAAGGCTCAGAAGAAGGCCAGTGACAACGTGATGACCGGCCAAAGTGTCGACAGCACCACGAAGAAGTCCCTGGTCAGCTACCTCGGTGGGTCCACCACCCCCGCTAGCATCTTAATCTACCCGAATACCTTCAAGAACAAGGACAAGGTCCTCTCTTACCTCGACAAGTACAACAAGGGTAAGTCTAAGGCAGATAAGGTCATCTACACCGATATGGCCGGTACCGTGTCTGACCTGACCGGTGGCCTGATGGACGCGATCACCTACGTCCTCGTTGCCTTTGCCGGTATCTCATTGGTAACCAGTATGATTATGATTGCCATCATCACCTACACGTCCGTTCTCGAACGGACCAAGGAAATCGGGATTCTCAAGGCCTTGGGGGCTCGAAAGAAAGATATCACCCGCGTCTTTGATGCCGAAACGTTCATTCTCGGGGTTGGTTCCGGGGTCTTAGGGGTCGTCATTGCCTGGCTCCTGACGTTCCCAATCAACGTCGTGCTGAAGAATATTACCGACCTGAGCAATGTCGCCCACCTCAATCCAGTCCATGGGATCGTCCTGATTATCATCAGTACGGTTCTGACCATGTTGGGTGGTCACATCCCAGCACGGATGGCTGCGAAGAAGGACGCCGCTACGGCTTTACGTTCTGAATAAGCATTTTTAAATAACCACATTGGTCCACTAACTTTCGAGTTGGCGGGCCTTTTATTTTGGGGATCGGCAACTGTGGTGGTACTGGACGCCTTACCGGCCGACAGATAGGGGCTGGAACGGTGCGAACACAACTTGAAGCCTCGAAACCCACGAGTCTCCAAGCTTGGTTTTCTCCTAAGCCAGTGAGAAGTTCACTCACTGACTAAGGAGAACGACGCGCCTGAGCCCCTATCTGTCGGCCTCACGGCTTAGGTGGAGGCGCCAAGGCAACTCTTGTCGACACCATTGAAATTAGTAAGAAACAGTGTCGTTAACTTGTCCAATCAAAACACTTTTCCTTTTTCGACTGACGATGCATCCAAAAAAACAGATGCTGAGATGTTCGAATCAACCGGACAACTGTATTTTGAACGTCACTACAAGGTGAATATAGAAAGGCCAACTTCGTTATGGTCAAGTACTAACCTAGCCGGAGGAGGCCAGGGATGGAGCCGGCCGTGGCGGTGGCGTTAGACCGAGTGCCCTTCTCGGCCTTACACCACGGGCGACTTTGAAGACCCGCGCCTCTGGCGGGGCTTCAAATCGAGCGAGAAGCCCGGGTTTCAGGCTGAAGCGTCCCCACAGCAGGCGGAATCCCTGGCAGCCGCAGGCGGCCAAATTTAGTCCACTGTAAATAAAAACTCGCAGTCCAAAACGGATTGCGAGTTTTGAATTCTAAAATGTTTAACCCTCGGCCTGATGCAGATCGCCCATGATGTCATCTTGTGAGAAATCATGTTGCTGGTAATCGGTATCATCGACGGGTAAGTGTTGTTCCAGCGTATCGAAGATCTGAACCTGAACCTCTCCGGTCACGCGACCGCAACCCAGGAGGTGGCCCCCAAAGGTATGGTCGTCATCTAAGAAGTGGTCGTGATAACCTCCGACCGCAACACCGTCAAAAATCTGCGGAGAGTAGTAGCCCAACAAGGTTCCCTTCACAGTGTCACGCGTAAAAATACTCTGGTTCTCAGCCGTCTCCGCCAAGGACTTGAATGGCCGACTGGACTTGGCTACCGCACGGGTCTTCACATCCGTAAAGGTCCCGGTCACCATGATTGAGAAGAACGTATTCGCACCGTGAGTCAAGGCCAGGACTTGGTCATGAACCTCTTCACGGGTAGCATTTTCCACCGTGAGTAATGGCCGATAGTCGGCGAAGTGGCTGTTGGCAAATGGCAACGTAAAGTCGTCACCAACGACAGTCACTTTCCCGTCGCTGTTAACCTGGTAAGGCTTGCCGTCTAAGATAATCAGCTCACCGTCCAGGCCCTCCCCCGTCCCAATTCCGGTATCGCCGTGGGCCAATAAGGTCCGCATGGGCAAAGTTCCCGTCAGTAATCCTGGCACTAATAAGGCCAGCGTTCCGTGTTGATATAAGGTTGTTGTATTCATCGTCATGACTTCCTTTTAGCTTAAAACATCTTCAAGTAACAAGGACTTTAATTGTAAATTGTCACGGTAGTCCACTGGGATTTCCACCACGACTGGGCCGTTGGCGGCCGTCGTAAAGGCTTCACTCAGGGTACTTGCCAGATCGGCGGCGTGATCCACCCGCAGACCGGTGGCGCCGAAGCTTTCGGCATACTTGACGTAATCCACAGGGCCAAAGGTAACCGCGGCGTCGTGCCCGTATTTCGCAATTTCCTGGAACCGGACCATGTCATAGTAGCCGTCGGTCCAAATGATCTGGACGATCGGTAAGTTCAACCGCACGGCCGTTTCGAGTTCTTGACTGGAGAACAGGAAGCCACCATCACCGGCAACCGAAACGATCGGTTGGCCAGGTCGTTCGAGCGCGGCCGCAATCGCCCATGGAAAGGCGACGCCCAACGTTTGCATCCCGTTACTGAATAGCAGGTGCCGAGGTTGGTAACTCCGGAAGTAACGCGCCATCCAAATGTAGAAACTCCCGACGTCTACCGTCACGGTTGTCTCGTCATTCACTTGCGCCTGTAAGGCTTGGATGATGGCTAATGGATGAATTCCATGGTCATCATCTGGCGTTGGGGCTTCCGCCTGGGCAGCTAGTTTGTCCCCTAAATCCGTCAATTCTGCCTGAACCTCACTGGATAAGGCCCAGTCGCTTGGCAAAGCTTGGCCCAACGCATGCAGGGTCTTGGCAATGTCGGCGTGAATGACTAACTCTGGTTGATAATCGGTAGTAATTTCAGGGGCCACGCTGTCGAGACTGACCACTTCGCCCGTCCGATCGGCATTCCAGATCCGCGCTTCATATTCCACGGGATCATAGCCCACCGTGATCACCAGGTCACTTTCCTTTAGGAGGTTGTCCCCGATTTGGTTTCTGAAGAGACCCACACGGCCAAAGTAGTTGCGAACCAGGTCACGAGAAACGACACCGGCCCCTTGGAACGTTTCAACAACTGGAATCTCCGCGTGACCTAACAACTCGCGAATCGCGGTCGTCACGTCACTGGCTGAGGCCCGCATACCGGCTAAAATCACCGGTAACTTGGCGTGCGTCATCTTGTCGACCAGCGCACTGATCGTTGCGGAATCGGCCACCCCTTGGTCAATCGTTGGCACGGCCTTGATTTCCGGCCGGTCAACCTCACCGTTTAACACATTTTGTGGTAAGGAGATGAACGTTGCCCCCGCCTTAGGCGCCCGTGCCGTTTGATAGGCGTTGGCAAAGGCTTCGGAGAGGCTATTCGCGTTCTGAACTTCGATGCTGGACTTAGTGGCCGAACTCAGGAGTTCCTTACTAGGAATACTCTGGTGAGTCAGGCGGCCAATGTCATCTTGGGGAACCTGTCCCCCCAAGGCAACGACGGGATCGCCTTCCGCGGTTGCCGTAATCAAACTGGTGGTCAAGTTGGAAACCCCAGGACCCGAGGTGGTCGCCACCACGCCAGGTTCTCCGGTAATCCGACCAATCCCGGACGCAATCAACGCGGCATTCTGTTCATGCCGGGTCACAATGACCTTTGGTGCTCGTGGGTCCTTGCTGTACTCCAGGCCTTCGAAAAGTTGGTCAACCTTCGCGCCCGGAATACCGAACACGTACTTGATCCCCTGATTAATCATGCTTTGAATTAACGCTTGTGCGCCAGTCTTGGTTTTTGTCATCGGTGGGTCCCCCGTTTTCATTTTTTAGTTTAATTGTGTTGACAAGTCAACTTAGAATCATCATAATAGCCTTAAGTTGTTTTGTCAACATAGAACCTTT
Source organism: Levilactobacillus paucivorans (assembly GCF_001437125.1). Taxonomy (GTDB): domain Bacteria; phylum Bacillota; class Bacilli; order Lactobacillales; family Lactobacillaceae; genus Levilactobacillus; species Levilactobacillus paucivorans. The sequence continues at coordinate 55,290 of NZ_JQCA01000098.1, forward strand.
TTCACAACAGAAAGGAGTGCGCCATGATCGATTTAGGTTATCTGGCTCAAGATATTTCTATCCTACACCGTAAATACTACAAGGACACCAGCCCGATATTTAAGGACTTGGGGCTGAATCCAACGGCCGCCTGCGTCCTACTGACAGTTCACGAGCACCCGGCCATCAATCAAAGTCAAGTCGCCAAGACCCTAGTCATTGACAAAGGCCTCACCACCCGTGAGGTCAACAAGATTCAAGCCCTCGGCTACCTAACCAAGACTGCCGGGAGTGGCAAGACGCAGCTCCTCAGTCTCACCCCGGCCGGCCAAGACATTGTGGCCCAGGTTCAAGATATTCGTCGTAGCTGGTGGCAAGCCCGCTTCGACCAAACGGGCATCGATGCCAATAGCCCGTTGATTCCCGCGATCCAAGCCGCGGTAACCAACATCATCGATGATCCCAACGTTCCAGCAAAATAGAAGATTAACGCCTGTCGCCATTCCTGTTTGGGAGTGCTGACAGGCGTTTTAATTTGTCGGGACATTAGTAGGCTAAACAATTCGCTACTAGGCAACTTTAGTAGGACTGTTCGCCTTACCGGCCGGCAGTTCGGGGCTGGAACGGTGCGAACACAACTTGAAGCCTCGAAGGACACGAGTCTTCAAGCTTGGTTTTCTCCTAAGCCAGTGAGAAGAACGCTCACTGACTAAGGAGAACGACGCGCCTGAGCCCCGAACTGCCGGCCTCACGGCTTTGATAGTAACATGATGGCAACAATGGTCGATACCAAGACAGTTAAATCAGATTGAATCTCCCCTCAGCATATTCAAATGCTAACGACATCAACCCACAACTCAACACTAATTAACTGATCTGGCTGGTCACACAGCAATATAAAACGGGTAAGCACCACTTGGCCTCAACCAGGTGATACTTACCCGTTCAGTATTTCAATTCAGTTATCTTTAGTTATGGTAAAACACAGTCCTAGCCGGAGGAGGCCAGGGATGGAGCCGGCCGTGGTGGTGATGTTAGACCGAGT
>NZ_JQCA01000098.1:56323-91978 GCF_001437125.1 Levilactobacillus paucivorans
CCGCGCCCCTGGCGGGGCTTCAAATCGAGCGAGAAGCCCGGGTCTTAGGCTGAAGTGTCCCCACAGCAGGCGGAATCCCTGGCAGCCGCAGGCGGCCTTTTCACCTCAAACTAATTCCAAATAGCTAGTCTTTAACTTCATCACTGGCAGCAGCGATAAAGTCGCGGAACAAGCCTTCTGGCCGGTTTGGCCGTGACAAGAATTCTGGGTGATATTGTGAAGCCACGAAGAACTTCTTTTCAGGCAATTCAATCACTTCGACCAAGTGGTCATCAGGTGATGTCCCGGAGAAGACCAGGCCCTTAGCAGCCATTTCTGCGCGGTACTGGTTGTTGAATTCGTAACGATGACGGTGACGTTCCTGAACAATCTCCTGATTGTCGTAGGCAGCGGCAGCGCGGCTACCAACCTTCAACTTGCAAGGGTACAGGCCCAACCGTTGGGTACCACCCATTTCGTGGACATCGGCTTGATCGGCCATCAGGTCAATGATCTTGTGGCTGGTCTCAGGGTCCATTTCCGTTGAGTTGGCGTCCTTGTAACCGAGAATATCACGTGCAAATTCGATGCTGGCCACTTGCATCCCCAGGCAAATTCCGAGGAATGGCACGTCTTGTTCCCGCACGTATTTGATCGCCGTAATCATGCCTTCGATCCCCCGGTCACCGAACCCACCGGGAACGATCACACCGTCGGCATCGCCTAAGATGTCCGCTACGTTATCTGGCGTAATCTTTTCGGCATCGATCATATCCAGATCAATCTTGGCATCAACCGAGTAACCGGCATGTTGTAACGCTTCGGCCACGGAGATGTAGGCATCGTGTAAGCCGACGTACTTCCCAACCAAAGCAATCTTAATCGTCCGCTTCAGGTTCTGCATGTGATCGACCATCTTGGCCCATTGTGCCATGTCAGACTTAGGCGCATCGACCTTGAAGTGGTCCAAGACAATCTGATCCAACCCTTGTTCTTGTAACCGTAATGGGATGGAGTAGATCGTTGGCACGTCCATGGATTCGATGACGGCTGAAGATTGAACGTCACAGAACAACGCAATCTTCTGCCGCATGTCATCCGTAATGTGGTTCTCAGTCCGGACAACCAGAATGTTTGGTTGAATCCCAATGCTCCGGAGCTCGCGAACAGAGTGTTGCGTTGGCTTCGTCTTCATTTCGTGAGCCGCATGCAGCGTTGGGACCAGCGTCGTGTGAATGTAAACGACGTTCTCGTCACCCACTTCAGACTTCATTTGCCGGATGGCTTCCAGGAAGGGTTGGGATTCGATATCCCCAACAGTCCCCCCGATTTCGGTAATCACGAAGTCGGCACCCAAAGTCTTGCCGGCCCGCATGATCTTTTCCTTAATCATACCGGTAATGTGAGGGATCACTTGCACAGTTGCTCCCAAATAATCACCGCGTCGTTCCTTTTCCAGAACTTCCGAATAAATCTTACCAGTCGTCACGTTTGAGAACTTGTTCAGATTGTTATCGATGAAACGTTCGTAATGACCCAAGTCCAAATCAGTCTCGGTCCCGTCATCGGTCACGAAGACTTCCCCGTGTTGATAAGGGTTCATCGTACCGGGATCCACGTTGATGTACGGATCGAATTTTTGAATGGTTACGTTTAACCCACGGTTCTTTAACAACCGTCCTAGGGAAGCAGCTACGATTCCCTTACCTAGTGATGAAACCACGCCGCCAGTCACAAAAATATATTTGGTCATGTGCAAACTCCTTGTAAGATTATTTAGGGTATAAAACTATAAAAAAACTCCCTATTCATTCGGAATAGGGAGCTACTTCACCGTTCAGTTGTCCTCGCTACAAGTAGCAAGGAGCCCAAAAAACATACTAACTGTTTTTCGACTGTAGGTCAAGCAAACATTTTCAATTTACTTTTGATCGCTGTCTTCTTCGTCATCGTCGTCTTCATCATCGTCATCAGAGAAGTCGAGATTGTCGGTGTCATCGTCGTCCGGGGCTTCCATCTGAGAAAGCTGGTCTTCGATACCATCTGGGATGTCTTCCGAAGCATCTTCTTCGTCATCGTCATCGATGCCTAAGCCGGTCTGTAACTTGCCCAGGTCTGGCGTTGAACCGGTTGAATCGTCATCATCGTCGTCATCACTGGCGTACGAGGTGTCGTCATCTTCTGGATCATCGTCATCGTAATCGATTACGTCGTCGTCATCGGTCGTGTCAGCGAGGAAGGCGTTAACCTTCTTACGCTTCTTACGCTTAGGTTGATCTTCATCTTCCTCAGCGTGAACCGTCGCTTCATCGATGGATTCAAACGGATACCAAGTTCGCAGTCCCCAGAGGTTATCACCCAGAGAAATGAAACTACCATCGACATTTAAATCCGTATAGAATTGGGACAGCCGGTTACGAACTTCTGCGTCACTGTCGCCCAAATAGGCTTGCACGGCGTTTGCTAAGTCGGCAAATGCCATCACGTCACCGTGTTGAGACAAAATGGCGTGAGCAACTTCGATCATTGATAATTCCTTTTTATTCTGGCCCTCAAAGACTTTTAATTCCAAACTGGTGCACGTCCTTTCCACAGTCTACGAAATATGATACTCGTTTATGCCGTAAATTGCAATCGAATCTTGTAGTTCCCGACTAATTCTTCACCAGCATAGAGCAGGTAGTCAATCTTAACGTTCCCGCTAAATGGCCGCTCCTGAAAACTGGTCTCCAGATATGGCGTCACGGTCTCGATTGGCATGATGCCATAAGGCGTCTTGTAGCGCGCCGTAACTCGCTTGCCACTGATGAAATGCAACCGAAGCTCGGCCTCCGCGTTTCGCGTCAGGTGGACCTCACCTTCTGGCGTGAACTTCATCGTCACGGGCGTTTCCTTTCCCGTCTCTTGATCGGGTTCCAGGTAGCGAAGATAGAGGTTTAAGCCCATCTGAACGAGTTGACCTTCCACATCTAAACGGTAGTCGGAAACGTCTCCATCCTGTTTAATATGCGTTTCCAAGTGAATCATCACGGGCACCCCCGTTGATAACTGATCCATCTGCACACTCCCTTTCCGTGAATTGTCTGCGTTAATTATAGTTCATTTTTCTTGGAAAACCTATTCTTTAATACTTTAAGACCAAGTTCTTTGAGAATCCCCACCCACCTCCGGCTAAGATCCAGCAGTCAAGATAATTTTAAATGTCTCCTGTAATCATCAAACTAATATTATTTGCCAATGGATCTTATCATTCACAACAACTACCGAACGTCATACGTACACATCGAAATCAAATCTAAGTGATCCTCCGCACTCAAACAGCCACTACACCCCCAACCATGACGGGGCCTAAGTTTTCTAGTATAATGAAAACATTACATCTAAACGACTGAAAGGGGGACGTCTCTTGGCACCATTTAATTTAGCCACTGACCGGATTCAGACGCTGACGACCGCTATTGCGGCCCAACAGAAGAATCAGGCTTTCGGTTACACCAATGCCCTACTAGATCTAATCCCCCGGCTTAAACAGCCCGTATTGCACTTCTGGACCATGCCACCAACCGTCATCATGGGGATTAAGGATAAGCGGCTACCATACCTTACAGACGCTGTCAGTGCCGTTCACGGCTACGGCTACGACCATGTTCTCCGAAATTCTGGCGGATTGGCCGTCGTAGCCGACGGTGGCATTCTGAACGTGTCCTTGTTTCAACCCCTGACGACCCCGGCCATTAGCGTGGCCGCGGCCTATGACCAGATGCTGGACCTGATGGCAGCTTCCTGGCCGGAACTCGACCTGGCTCATCATGAGATCACCCGTTCCTATTGTCCGGGTGACTACGATCTCAGCGTCAATAACCGCAAGATTGCTGGTATTTCGCAACGCCGCAGTCCACACGCCATGGTCACCATGCTATACCTCAGTGTCACTGGTGATCAGCTCACCCGCGGAAGCCTGGTACGTGACTTTTACCGTGCGGGTCTGGGTGACCATACCAATGATTGGAACTTTCCGGATGTCGATCCCGAGGTCATGACGACGGTCGCCGATCTCTTGGGTCATTCACTCACCGTGGACGACGCCCAGCAACGGATTCTTAGTGCCTGCACGACAGCGGGTCTCGCCATCGGTCAGGGCAAATTAACCGCGGCCATGGCGACTCCCTGGTTTCAGGATCGTTTGGCCCACGCGACCGCCCTCATGGCGCGCCGCCAACCTATTTAACGTTTAAATCAAGAAGGAGGAATCACTGTGAGTTACGCAACTGCTCGGCTACCCCGAGAAAAGGTCTTTCGCGACCCCGTTCACAACTATATTTACGTTCAACACCAAGTTATCTTAGACTTAATCAACACCCGTGAATTTCAACGGCTACGGCGTATCAAACAACTCGGAACCGCTTCGCTTATCTTCCACGGGGCCGAGCACTCGCGTTTCACCCACTCGCTGGGGGTCTATGAAGTCACCCGGCAGATCTGTGACAACTTCCAACGCAACTATCCCATGGAAATCCCTGGTGACGGCGGTTGGGACGACCGTTATCGGCTGACAGCCTTATGTGCCGCACTCTTGCACGACATCGGCCATGGCCCCTATTCCCACACCTTTGAACACATCTTCCACACGGACCACGAAGCCATCACCGCTGAAATTTTAACGTCACCAACCACCGAGGTTAACCAGGTCTTACGGCGTGTCAGCCCGACCTTCCCCGAAGAAGTTGCGAGCGTCATTCAAAAGACTCATCCGAACCCTCAAGTGGTTCAGATGATCTCCAGTCAAATCGACGCCGATCGCATGGATTACCTCCTGCGTGACGCCTACTTCACGGGTACCGAATACGGAACCTTCGACATTACCCGAATTCTGCGGGTCATGCGCCCTTACAAGGACGGGATTGCCTTTGCCATGAACGGGATGCACGCCGTCGAAGACTACATCATCAGTCGGTTCCAAATGTATCAACAAGTCTACTTCCACCCGGTATCCCGATCCATGGAAGTCATCTTGGATCACCTGCTAGCCAGAGCCAATGAGCTCTACCAAAACGGCAACGAAGATGAGAGCTTCGTGCCTCACTTACTCTTACCATTCTTCAATCACAAGTTCGACCTCAAGGACTACCTGAACCTCGATGACGGCGTGCTGACCACCTACTTCATTCACTGGCGCGATTCCGATGACGAGATTCTAGCCGACCTGGCTCACCGTTTCCTCGATCGAAAGCCCCTGAAGAGTGCGATCTTCTCCGAAGAGACGCAGGACTTGATTCCGCATCTCCGCGAGCTCATCGCCTCGGCTGGGTTCAACATCGACTACTACACGGCCACCGATAACAGTTACGATCTGCCTTACGATGATGCCTACGACCCACGGGTCACGCATCCCCTGACGCAGATTGAGCTTCAGGAACCAGATGGATCACTGCGAGAACTCTCGACAGTATCGGACCTGGTCAACGCGATTCGCGGTAAATTCTCCGGCGACCAACGTTTCTTCTTCCCTAAGGAAATGCTCAGCCCGGACAGTCACGACCCCGAGTTGTTCCAACCCATTTACGATGAATTCAAACAATACATTCAAAACAACCAGTTGATTCAGCCGAAGGAGACTGATCACCATGACCATTAAACTTATTGCCGTGGATATCGATGGCACCCTGCTCAATGAAAATGACGAGCTGACGCCCGGTACCATTCAGGCAATTCAAGCGGCCCGTGACCAAGGTATCAAAGTGGTCTTGTGTACCGGGCGGCCGCTCACCGGGGTCACGCCTTACCTGGAAGCCCTTGGCCTGAGTGGTGATGACCAATACGTCATCACTTACAACGGATCGATCGCTGAAACCGTCTCTGGTAAAGTGCTGACGAAACATTCACTCAGCTATAATGATTACGTTGATTTGGAAGCTCTCGCGCGAAAATTCCAGGTTCACTTCCAAGTTTTGACCCCCGATCACATGTACACTGCCGATCAGGACATCAGTCCCCACACGGTCACCGAGAGTCACTTCGTCCATCTCCCCCTCCGCTATCGAGCGGCGTCGGACATGCCCCGTGACCTCTTGATGCCCACCGCCATTTTCATTGACGATGCGCCCGTCCTCGACCAGGTTGAGGAACAATTACCGCGCGAGATTTACGATCGGTTCTACGTGGTGCGCACCATGCCCTACTTTATCGAGGTACTCAGCAAAAATGTCAGCAAGGGCAACACGCTGGCCGAGCTCGCCACGACCCTAGGGTTCACCGCCGCCGAAGTCATGGCAATTGGTGATCAGAACAACGATCTGCCGATGCTGACCTACGCCGGCCTCGGGGTGGCCATGGGAAACGCCAACGATGCCGTGAAGGCCGTCGCCGATACGGTGACGACCCCCAACACCGCCGATGGCGTGGCCACCGCAATTCAACGCTACGCCCTACCCTAACGACACGAAGGAGAATTGACGACTAACATGACAATTAAAATGATTGCAATTGATATCAATGGTACCTTGCTCAACGAAAAGAATGAACTGGCCCCCGCCACTATCGCCGCGGTTCAAGCCGCGACGGCCAAGGGCATTAAGGTTGTCCTATGTACTGGCCGACCACTGACCGGGGTTCAACCTTATCTCGACGCACTCGAACTGAGTGGCGATGACCAATACGCCATCACCTACAACGGATCGGTCTCTCAGACCGTTTCTGGAAAAATGATGACCAACCACTCCCTTAGTTACAACGATTTCATCGACTTGGAAGCCCTCGCCCGGAAACTCCAGGTACACTTCCAAATCGAAACGCCCGACTACATCTACACCCCCAACAAAGATATCTCGGCCTACACGATCGCCGAAAGTATGCTGGTGAAGATGCTCATCCGTTATCGGGCCGTTGGCGAAATCAGCCGCGACCTGACGATTTCTAAGGCCATGTTTGTCGACCACAAAGACATCATTGACCGCGTCAATGATGAGATTCCGCAAGAATTCCGGGACCGCTTCTATGTCGTTCAAAGCACGCCATTCTTCGTTGAAATCATGAACAAGCAAGCTAGCAAGGGAAACACATTGGGTGAACTCGCAACCAAGCTGGGCTTCACCGCGGATGATGTCATGGCCATCGGGGACCAAGGTAACGATCTGACCATGATCGAATACGCTGGCCTCGGGGTTGCCATGGGTAATGCCATCGACGAGGTTAAGAAAGCGGCCCAGGTCACGACGCTTACCAACGTTGAAGACGGTGTCGCAGCCGCCATCCATAAGTACGTCTTAGACTAGGCATGTTGAATTTTCTCCGCCTACGGCAGACAAGGTTCCATCCTGTGGGGCCCGGAAGAAGCCAAAGTGCGGTCTTCTTCCTCGCTTTAAGCCCCACTAAAAACGTGGGTCTTAAAGTCGTCCCGTGCCGTAAGGCCGGAGATTCACCGGCCAAACGCCACCGACACAGGATTCCACCTTGTCCTCCTCCGGCTCAAATTTAATATGCTTGCTATGTGTAAAACAAATAGACGCGTCACTATCAGTTGCCTCTGGTAGTGACACGTCTATTTTCTTGTAATCAATTTATTTGATTGTTTCTGTTTTTCCTTTAACTGCTCGAATGACATAACTTCCCTGCCAAGGTCCGGTCCACCAGCCGTCAAAACCGGCTGACTTGGCCAGTAGCACCTGACAACCCGCCGACTCCAAAAACTCTTGGTAGCCTCGCCGGTGATGCTCCGTATCCACGATTAGTAATTCACCACCCGGTTTTAAAACTCGAACGGCCTCCTCTAACGCCTGATAACGCTTGGCCTTAGGCTTGATGTTGTGCACCGCAAAACTGGTGGTCACGACGTCGAAACGGTTGTGATCATAGGGCAAATCCACCATATCCGCCGTCACCAAGGTCACGCGATCGGCCACCCCCAAAGCTGCCATGTTCGCCATCGTTGCCTGTTGGGAATTCTGTGATTGGTCCCGCGACCGCCAGAGATCAACGCCCACGGCCCGACCGGTTCCTGACAACTCTTGAGCCACGCGGCCCAATACGGCACCGTGTCCACACCCCAGATCCAGAACCTGAGCGTTCGGGTCAATCGTTGTCTGGCTCAATAACTGTTCCCAGATACTTTTCTTTCCCCGTAATGATGTATGTAAGAAGATTCCGGTCCCAGCCACGAAAATCAAGCCAACAATGATATCCCCAAACCGTCCTGTCGCGCTTCGTTCCCAGAAAAAACTACTGAAGAAAAAAAGCGCCGCAACCAAATAAACCATTGGAATTACGGGCGCATCAATACCAGACGTCACTTTTTTCATTTTGCATTCGCTCCCCTAAGTGAATTTTATAGTAGTGTTAAAATAATGCCGATAACGACGTACACGCCACCAGAAATCAATCCGTAACGGGCAAAGCCATTCACCACGATCGGTGAGTTTTTCACCGTCGCCACGTGACGCACGTCAATTTTCTTTTCGCGTTCCTCTTTGGTTACCGGGTCCCCTTTACGTCGTCGCCGACGCCACCCGGTAAACAAATGACCCTTGGCTAATATCCCTATCATCCCCAGGACCAGCAGTGCCAGCCCAATCATGAAGAGTAAGTTGCCAATGACCATTAAAGGTTGTTTCAAGATACGCATTACTAACGCAACAATCAGTCCCACGGCTAACGTGCCCGTGGTCCATCGCTGCCAACTTGTCATGGCAGTTGCTCCCTTCAAATTTTAAATTTACACGCAACTTTCTATTGTGTCGTCCGCCTACGGCAACCAGACGCCACCCTGTGAGGCGGACCTGAAGCCTGAGAAACGGTCTTCAGGGCAACCCTGAACCTCGAAAAACACGAGTTTCAAAGTTGGCCGTGCTCTAAGCCGAGAGAAAACCTCGACTAAGACCACCGACACAGGGTTCTGTCTGGTTGCCTCCGGCTAGGAACAATGGGTATCCCCCAACAATATCATCACCTTATAATCAACACAATCATCCATTGAGTGGCAAGAACTCAACAAATTAAGAAGCCAAGTTCAAACCCACTCAACTAGATCGTCGATCCTAGCCGGAGGTGGACAGGGGCGTAGCCCTGTGTCGATGGCGTTTGGTCGGCGATCCTGCCGGCCTTACGGCATGGGATGACTTTAAGACTCACGACTCTGGTGAGGCTTAAAGCGAGGATGAAGACCGCTTCTCAGGCTTCATCCGGTCCCCACAGGGCGAAGTCCCCTGCCCACCGCAGGCGAAACAAAAGATCACCACGTGTAGTTAGTTTAACCTATTCTAGCAAAAAAACTTGAGCCGTGTGCAACACGACCCAAGTTTTTTCAGTTTCTTTATTGTTCTGCGGACCGGAAACGGTTCTTGAACAATGGGCTAACTGGCCGGTTTTCGTTAATCCGCTTGATGGCTTGGCCAATCAGGGGACCAACGGAGATTTGTTGAATCTTGTCAATTTGCTTGTCTGCCGTTAATTGAATGGAGTCCGTCACCACTAATTTCTTAATTGGGGACTTTTCGATTCGTTCAATGGCTGGACCCGAGAGAACGGGGTGGGTACAACTTGCGTAGACCTCGGTAGCACCGGCATCCATCAGGGCTTGAGAGCCCAGGGTGATGGTTCCGGCGGTATCGATCATGTCATCAATCATGATGCATCGCTTACCCTTAACGTCCCCGATAATGTTCATAATCTCGGCAACGTTGGCTCTAGGCCGCCGCTTGTCGATAATGGCAATTGGGGCCTTCAAGAATTCTGCCAATGCCCGGGCACGTGTGACCCCACCATGGTCTGGTGAGACCACGACGGCGTCCTTGTCTAACCCGTTGGTCAGGAAGTAATCGGCTAACAGTGGCGCACCCATCAAGTGGTCCACTGGAACGTCGAAGAATCCTTGAATTTGAGCGGCATGCAAGTCGAGCGCCAGTACCCGCGTTACGCCAGCCGTTTGTAGCATATTTGCCACTAATTTGGCCGTAATTGGTTCGCGAGACCGGGCTTTTCTGTCCTGTCGGGCGTACCCATAATACGGAATGACCACGTTGATAGTGGCCGCACTTGCCCGTCGTAAAGCATCAATCATGATCAATAGTTCCATCAGATTATCGTTGACTGGTGCCGACGTGGATTGAATCACGTAGACGTGACAACCACGGACACTTTGCTCGATATTAATCCGAATTTCACCGTCACTAAACCGATCCACCGAAGTTTTCCCTAATTCAACACCAACCTCGCTAGCGATCTTTTCCGCTAACGGCTTGTTAGAGTTCAACGCAAAAATCTTTAGTTTAGGGTCAAAATATTGCGTAGCCATAATTTCCTCCAATAGCAACTAACCTGCCAGAATTTACTATAATAATTTTATGCTATCGTGTCGTGAAACACAAGACCCTCGCTCTAATCTTCACCGCGATACGGGAGTTTCTGGTAATAATTAGGCTTGTTGGTCTGGCGTTGACGCGCGATGGCCATGTCATATTGCTTTAAGTCGTCGGTAATTGTTGATCCAGCAGCCACAAAACTGTGGTCCGCCACATTCAATGGGGCGATTAAGTTGGAATTTGACCCGATGAAGGCGTCATCCCCCACGACCGTTTCGTGCTTGTGTTGCCCATCATAGTTCACGAAGATGACCCCACAGCCGACATTGATGTGCTTACCCAGCTTGGCATTGCCAACGTAAGTCAGGTGACCCACCTTAGTGCCCTCACCGATCGTGGCCTTCTTGACCTCGACGAAGTTCCCCAGGTGAACCTTAGGCCCAATGTGTGATTCTGGGCGCAAATGACTGTTAGGGCCAATGTCACTGCCACTAGCCATCGTCGAATCTTCCAATAGTGAAGAAGTGACGGTGACGTGGTCAGCTAACGTTGAGTTCCGGATTTCGGAATGCGCGCCGATGTAGCAATCCTCACCAATGACGGTGGATCCCTTCAGGACCACACCACCTTCGATGATGGTGTCGGAACCAATCTTGACACCGGCATCAATGTACGTCGTGTCGGGATCAATTAACGTAACCCCGTCGCGCATGTGTTGCCGGTTGATCCGGTTACGCATGATCTTCGTGGCGTTGGCCAAGGCAACACGGTCGTTAACCCCCATGGATTCATCGAAGTCTGCCATTTGATAGGCCGCCACAATGTCACCCTGTTGCTTCAGAATTTCGATGACGTCGGTCAGGTAGTATTCACCTTGCGCGTTGTCATTAGACGTCTGGTGTAAGGCCGCAAACAACTTTTGGTTGTCGAAGACGTAAACCCCAGTGTTAATTTCATGGATTTCCTGTTCCTCAGAACTGGCATCCTTTTGTTCCACGATCTTTTCAACGATCCCAATGTTGTTCCGCACGATCCGACCGTAACCGGTTGGGTCTGGGGCAACGGAAGTTAAGACTGTTGCGGCCGCATGCTTGGCTTCATGGTAGGCAAAGAGGTCTTCAAACGTTTGGGCCGTAAACAATGGCGTGTCCCCACTCACGATAAGCGTGGTGCCGGCTTCATCCTTCAAGAGTGGTTCGGCCTGTAAGACGGCATGGCCCGTTCCCATTTGTTTGGCCTGAAGTGCGTATGCCGTCCGGTCACCCAACGTGGCCTTGACGTCATCGGCACCGTAGCCCACGACCGTCACGATTTGATCCATCTGGGTCTTCTCTACCTGTGTGAGAACGTGGTCCACCATGGCTTTGCCGCAAACCTGATGTAAGACCTTGTATAACTTTGACTTCATCCGCGTGCCCTTACCAGCCGCGAGGATAATCGTATTTCTCGTGTTCATTCCGATATCTCCTAGTTTAATTGATTATTTTCGGCACCAAAAATTTGGGTCAAATAGTTCCCTGGTGTCACCCGGATCTGTTCGTCCTTCGTGTGAATCTTTAAGAGTGACGTGTACTTGGTCACGGTCCGTTGTCCCTCGAAGTCGCCTTCCGCAAACACGGCAACCCCGGCGAGTTGTGAATCGAATTCATCAACTAATGAACGCAACCCACCCACGGTGCCGCCGCCCTTCATGTAGTCGTCGACTAACAAGACTTTGGAACCGGGCTTAACGCTACGCTTGGACAAGGCCATCCGTTCGATCCGTTTCGTCGAACCTGAGACGTAGTTCACGCTGACCGTGGACCCTTCGGTAATCTGAGAATCATGCCGCACAATGACAAAAGGCACGTTCAGATAGCTGGCCACGCTCTGGGCCAAAGGAATTCCCTTGGTTGCCACCGTGACGACCACATCAACCGATTGGTTCAGGTACTGGGTCGCCAAGATGCGGCCAATTTGCCGCAAGGCAGCTGGCCGGCCGAGGATGTCGGACATATAAACGTAGCCACCCGGCAGGTAACGATCAGCTTCGGACAGTTCCGTAATCATTTCGGATACGAATTGTTCGGCTTCTTCTTTTAAAATGTACGGAATAAACCGTGCACCACCGGCAGCTCCGGGAACGGTCTCCAGCAACCCGGTTCCCCGCGTCTGAAAAGCCCGTTTCAAGATCGTCAGATCTTCACTGATGGAAGACTTGGCCGACCCATATCGCTCTGCAAAAAAGGTCAAGGACACCAATTGATGCGGACGTTCTAATAAATACCGGGTCATATCAACCAAACGGTCACTTCTTCTGACTTTCAACCTCTTCACCTCAACTATTATTTAGTATTAATTGTACCGCCAATTTTAGCATAAATGTTCGGGTTTTTCGTTACATTTCGGTGAGAATTAGGAAAAGGTCCAAAATTTAAAGAATGCAAGGATTTTTGGATGTTTTCACATCGCTTTTGGCTTTCCACGATTCAATAGTGATTAACTAAAAAATGACCCACCACGGGGGTGAGCCATCGATCTTTTCATATTCTTTTCGTTAAATCGACGCCTTATTCCGCCGTTTGAAGTCGTTGCCAACCCAACGCGACGAAGTAGAAGATGGCCTCAATGGCCGCGATAAAGAAGGAAACCGGGTAGTTGGTAAAGTAGCTCAGCGTCAACCCACTCCAGACCCCGATCAGGGCCAAGGCAATGGCTAAGACCATCATCCCCCCTACAGTGTGAGCAAAGTACTTTGCCGTCGCTGCCGGTAAGGTCAACAGGATAAAGATCAACAAGGATCCAACGATCTGAGCGGCAACACTGACACTCAACGCCACTAAGACTAAGAACGTAATTGATAAGGCATTGGTCCACAAGCCTTTAACCCGGGCACCGGTATGGTCAAACGAATCAAACTTCAGGAACCGGTAGAGCACGAAGACCACGACCAGCACTACGAGCGACAACCAGAGCATCTGGCGCACGTCACTAACACTGATGCCAATGACACTCCCAAAGAGAATGCTGGTGGCGTAGCTGGCATTCTTATTGGCTAGCGATAAGAATAGAATCCCCATCCCAATGAAGAGTGCCGAGATGGCGCTGGTGGCTGCCTCCCGCCGTTCCGAACGTGCCGAGAGCTGGCCCACAATGACCGAACTCACCACGGTAAAGAGCAACATGCCGTTGAGGGGTGCCCACCCGGCGAAGACCCCGAAGGCTGCGCCAGAGAATCCAATTTCGGACAGGGTGTGCGTCAGAAAGGACATGTTCCGGGCAATCACGAAGACCCCCATGATGCCACAGATCACGGCAATAATGGTTCCGGCCGCGAAGGCATTGCGCATAAATTCATAACTAAACATTTTCGCCCTCCCAAACCTTGTCGTCCGTCAGCTGTGAAATTGGCCCCTGTTCAACCTTACCAGGCGTCATCATGAGATATTGGTGCGTGTACTTCTGCGCCATCGGAATATCGTGGGTCACGAAGAGCACGGTCAGATTCAACCGCTGATTCAATTCGGTCACGAGATCCAATAATTCTGTCTTGGTTACCGGATCCAGACTGGCGGTCGACTCGTCTAAGATTAAGAGATTGGGCGCCTCGACGAGAGCCTGGGCCAGGTAAGCCTTCTGCTTTTCCCCACCCGAGGCCTGGCCAATAGGCCGGTTCGCTAGTTCAGTTAAGCCAGTCTGTTCGATGATGCGTTGGACCTTGGCCCGCTCTTTAGCCGACAGCCAAGGCAACTTCCACCCGGTCAGGTTAAGCCCGATAAAGTCCCGAATCGTCAACGGATAATCGGCATCGATGTTCCGAAATTGGGGAACGTAGCCGATCCGCACGTCATTGACGCTAGGCAGATAGGTCACCTTGCCTTGCGTTGGACGTAATTGATGCAGTAAGGTCCGCATCAAGGTGGTCTTCCCGACCCCGTTCTTCCCGATAATACTCCATACCTCACCCTGGCGAATCGTCAGGTTCAGGTCGCTGAAGACGGGATTGTTCGGGAACGTCACGCCGAGATGGTCTAATTTTAAAATAGGTGCGTTGGTCATGCGTGACCCTCCTGTTCTTGAATACGTTGCACCTGGCGATACTGCTTGAGCATCCAGGTCTTATAACTCTGGTGAACCGGCATGGTCTCGGTCACCTTGACCACGGGAATGTGGTGTTTCTTGGCGAGTTGGACCATCGCCGTCACGTTTTTACTGGTATTCTGAGTATTTTCAACGAAAAAGGCAATTCGATGGTGCTTGATCTGATCCTGAAGCTGGGTGATATCGGCTGGTGTCGGGTCACTATCTTCCTCGATCGATTGGGCAAAATGCGAATCACTCACCCGGTAACCCATGGCACTCAACGCCAAATCAAAGACGGGTTCACTGACGGCCACGCGTTGATGATGGCTATTCTTAGAAATAGCGGCCGCCAACTTAGGCAGTTCATCTAGCTGGGCCTCATAAGCCTGTCCGCGCCGGCGGTAATCGGCGGCATGCTGGGGATCAAGCTTACTGAATTGGGTCACCAAGTGCCGAGTCACCTTCACCATCGTGGTGGGATCGGTCCATAAGTGAGGATTATCCCCGAGTTTCTTCCCCATCAGGTGACCAATCGACAGGGACTTGGTCTGAGCGTCGTTATTAGCGGCTACAACCCGGTCCATCCAGCTATCGTAACCTAGTCCATTCTCAATGACCACATCGGCCTTAGCGACCGCCTTAGCCGTCTTCACGTCCGGCTCATAACTTTCAGCGTCGATGCTGGGGCTGTTGATCACCGTGGTGACCTGACCCTGGCTACCTAAGATCGCCTTGGCCGCTTCACCGTAGAAGCCCAGCGTCGCCACGACTTGGATTTTATTGCTTTTGTGTTGGGTCGTTGGGGCTGCCGAGCAGCCACTCAGGGTGACCCCTACTAAAATCAGGGCCAATAAGGCAATGATCACCCGCTAAATTGTCGTTCCCTGCGTCGCAAACTCGTCATCTCTTTTCTCACTCATTTATGTAAATGGTAATGATTACCGTTTAATATCTTACCAGATAATGTAAGCTTGTCAACCAGGTTTAAGACTTTCCTAATATAGTCCTAATATAGTACACGTTGAGCGGTCGCCTGCGGCCACCAGACGCCACCCGGTGGGGCAGACCTGAAGCCTGAGAAGCGGTCTTCAGGGCAACCTTGAACCTCGAAGATCACGAGTTTCAAAGTTGGCCCGTGCTCCAGGCCGAGACAAAACCTCGGCCAAGACCACCGACACGGGGTTCTGTCTGGTGGCCTCCGGATAGGATCATGAGCAAACAACAACCGACATTCCCTAAAAATACCTTTGTTGAGAGATATCTGTCAATTCTGAAATAAAATAAACTCGCGACAAATTACAACCGCTGCCAGCTATACTACTCTGACGTCAAATTATGACATTCTAGAACATCTTAGTAGCCAGAAATAGTCCACTCCCCTGATAGCTCATTGAAAGTAGTTGTGTAGCACACCAATTCCGCACGGCGGTGCATCTTCAACTATAGTCATCGGAAACATGCACCTCGAGCCGGAGGAGGCCAGGGATGGAGCCGGCCGTGGTGGTGATGTTAGACCGAGTGGTTTTCTCGGCCTTACATCACGGGCGACTTTGAAGACCCGTGTCCTTGGCGGGGCTTCAAATCGAGCGAGAAGCCCACCGGGCTGAAGCGTCCCCACAGCAGGCGTAATCCCTGGCAGCCGCAGGCGGCCAATCTACCGCCACACGAACAATCCCACCGACCAAAATCTAAGTCAGTGGGACCACTATTTCAACTTTTATTCAAACAACCTAATCAACATACTTTTCCAGGAATGTCTTGACCAAGTCATCATACTTGGCCGGGTCCTTGGCACGGGTGGCAATGTGCCCCGCTTCGTTATCGCGGTACCGTTCCTTAGGACCAGCCGCCGCCCGATAGAGGACATCCAAGTTTTCCACCGGAACGGTCTCGTCATTAGCGCCTTGAATAAACAGAATTGGCAGGTGCGTCTTCCGCAATTGTTGCGCAATGTTCCCATCCGAGAGTCGATACCCCTCGGCTAAACGGGAATACTGATCGGCAATTGGCAGGATTGGGTAAACCGGCAGATGATATTTATTGCGAATCCGGTAGCGGGCTTCCGCCAATACGGACGCGTAACCAGAATCAGCCACGACGGCCTTAACGTTGTGGGGCAAGTCTTCGCCGGCAGTCGCCAACACCGTGGCGGCCCCCATGGAGATCCCCAGCAACACAATTTCACAGTCTTCACCATAGGTGGCAATGACCTGGTTAATCCAACCGTTATAGTCGAACCGGTCTGGCCAACCATAACCAATCGTGTGACCCTCACTATCCCCGTGAGCCCGGGCATCGGGCATCAGAACGGTATAGCCCCAGTCATGAAAGGTCTTAGCCCAGGGAATCATCTGTTCGCGGGCGTGGCCCAAGCCGTGGGCCAGGATGGCAATCCGCTTGGTGGATTGGGTCGCCTTAATGCAACTAGCCCGTAAAATTAGACCATCCAAGCTGGTTTGGGTCCACTCCACGGGATTGTGTCGCAGATACCAGGCGTTGTCCGCCGCGGTATTTTCCGCGATCGCCCGTTGTTTCGTCTTGCGTCGATTACGGCTAAATGATTTCGTTGCGGCCTGGTAGACCACGGCGGCACCACCGAGCACCCCAACCGTGCCAACTGCGGCGGCGATCGCCGTTGCCCCCAGCCACTTCTGCCAACTCTTTGCCATACTGCCTGCCCCATTCCTGACTCGCGTCGAATTTGTTACCTCCACTGTACCCAAAATTACGGACCGTTACCACTATTTACTGTTAGATCTTGGGAACAAAAAAACTCGAGAATCATCTCTCGAGTTGGTCAAATCTATTTTAACGAATCAAAGCCGCTACCCGCTGTTGGAGTTCTGGCACCACGTCCGTCTCAAACCAAGGGTGCTGATGCAGCCAGCCGTAGTTGAGCGGTGATGGGTGAACTAGCGGAAAGTATGCCGGTAGATAATCCCTGAAGGCTGCCACCGTCGCCGTCAAATTTTTCTGACGCTGGGGCAGATAAGCCTTCTGCGCGTACTGACCGATTAACAGGGTCAGTTGAATCTTGGGCATCAGCTCTAGCAACGGGCCATGCCACTTTTCCGCAAAGCCCTTGCGGGGAGGTAAATCCCCACCATGCGCGTGCTTACCCGGATAATAGAAGTCCAAAGGCAACACCGCAATCTTGCCAGAATGGTAAAACTCATCCTTCGTGACGCCCATCCAGGCTCGCAACCGATTGCCACTGGCATCATCCCAAAACGTCATCGACGCCTGGGCCTGTCGACTGGGTGCCTGGCTGACCAATAGGATCGTCGCCTTAGGTTCCACGTGATACAGTGGCAATAAGCCCTGCTGAGTCAATTCCGCATTCTGTGGGTCTGCCTGAATCGCGTTGAAAATTGTTTCCGCTTTGGTCATTAACCACTTACCCCCTTATGGTAACGGCCGGACTAAATAGACTTCCCGACAGAAGCCCTTCATCCCGTTGAAGACGCGTTGTGCTCGGGACTGCTTGCTGCAGAGTCCAAACACGGTGGGACCGGTCCCACTCATTTGCGCCACGTCGGCCCCGAACTTCATCATCTGTTGTTTCAACTGCGTAATTTCGGGATAGCGATGCGCTGTCAAGGGTTCCAGAACGTTGCCCATCACCGCACACATGGCGTCAATATCCTGATCGCGAATGCCGCGTAAGAGGCCGTCGATGTCGGGATGCTCCAGATCATCGTAACGAATCTGCTGAAGGATGCTGGGCGTCGACACGCTCACCTTCGGCTTGGCCAAAACGACCCAAGCCGCCGGCAACTTCGAGAGGGGCGTGATGCGCTCCCCACGTCCGCGAACGTGTGCCGTCCGGCCGTAAACACAGTACGGCACATCGGAGTCAATTTCGAGTCCCAACTTAGCTAGCTCCTGCCACGAAAGGCCAAGGTCCCAGAGTTGGTTCAATCCGCGTAAGACAGCGGCGGCATCTGAAGAGCCCCCGCCAAGGCCAGCCGCCACGGGGATATTTTTCTTAATACGAATATTGACCCCCTCATCGATATGAAAGCGAGCCTGTAGTAAGTGTGCGGCCTGGTATGCCAGGTTCCGCTGATCGTTAGGAAGGAAGCCGCTGTCCGAGGCCACCCGAATTCGTTTATGCTTGGTTAGCGTTTGAATCTCTACGTAGTCCGCCAAGTCCACGGAAGTCATAACCATGTTCCACTCTTCCGCTCCATCCTGATGATGATAGGGCGTATCGAGCCCGAGGTTAATCTTGGCAGGCGCCTTTTCAATCAGTTGCATGAGCTCACCTTAATTCCAGATAGACCAAGTCTACCGTTCTCGTGAATATAATTAAGCCCATTATACTATGGTTTTAGGCAAAATAAAAAGGCCTGACCGGCCCAATTATTTATTCATCGAAATCGACTTCGATGTTTTTGGTTAAAATATCGGTATAGCTGTACGAAACCCGCTTGAACGAATTTTCATCCTGGTCTAAATCCACAACGAAAACAGCCGGATAGGTTTCCCGAAGAATGCCATGCCGTTCTGTCGTCTTCTTACGCCCAGCCTGAGCAATCACCATTAACTTGTCGCCAATGCGATCGTCCAGTTTGTTCTTAATGTTCGCTAAACTTGTTGGCATGCCCTTCACCTCTGTGAAACAATTATAGCATGGTTTCACAGAAATTGCAAATTATACCACAACCGACTTTAAACCGCAAGAATCCACAATTGAAAAGGGTTACATAAGTCCTTCATTGTGAAAAGCGTTGGTTAATTCGATAAAGTTTATCAAGGTTAATCGTTCTGGCCGTAGTTGTCGCGAGACCCCGACCGTGTCCAGAACGGATTCCAGGCGTTCACGCACCTCGGGCTGCTTACCAAATAAGCCTTGTAAATTGTTCCACAACGTCTTTCGGCGGTGAATAAAGCAGCCCTTAACAAATTTGAATAAGGCCTCTTCTTCGTACGGTTTAACTGGCAATGGCTCTCTGGGTGTCAGCCGAATAATCGCAGAATCCACGTTAGGTTGTGGAATAAACGCCGTGCGAGGCACCTCAAAGGCGACGGCCACGTGGGCCTTGTACTGCATCACCACGGAAAGTGACCCATAGGCCTTAGTTCCGGGTTCTGCCACCAAGCGATCGGCCACTTCCTTTTGCATCATGACCACGATCTCATCGAAAGCCACCCCGCTCTGGAGGACCCCCATCAGGATTGGCGTCGTAATGTAATACGGCAGGTTGGCCACCAACTTAACGGGATGGCCCGGTTCAAATTCCTCGTGAATGACTTCGGCGAGATTGGCCTTCAAGATATCCTGGTTGATGATCTTGACGTTATCGTAATCTGCCAACGTTTCATCTAAAACTGGTAAGAGATTTTCATCAATTTCGAAGGCCACCACCTTACGAGCGCGCTTGGCAATCTGTTCGGTCAAGGCCCCAATTCCCGGGCCAATTTCGATGACGTTATCATCTTCCGTGACCTCAGCGGCATTGACAATGTTACGCAGAATGTTCAGGTCCGACAGAAAGTTCTGCCCTAAACTTTTCTTGGCTACTAACCGGTAACGGGTCAGGATGGCGTTTGTTCTCGCTGGTGATCCAATCTCTGGCGCACTATTGTTCATGGGCGTTCTCCCTTTCTCGAATCTGTTTGACGGCAGCCGCAAAGTCTGCGGGTTGGATGCTAAACATCCGGAGCCGTTTTTCAAGTTGTTTGCCATTGACGTACCCAATCTGGAGAAGTTCCCCCAGTTGTTCACGGCGGGCCTTAGACCCGGAGCCACCGATGAGTCCGGCAGCCATCAAATCCTCATGCGTGATGAGGGTCGGTGCCGCGTCAGTCTCGGTGTAGACGTGGTCTAACGCCGCACGAATGGCCTCTGGACTGGCATGTTCCACTCCCAGCGATCCGCCGGCCTTATCCGGCCGACCAGCGGCCTTCGGTAAGAAGGCATGCTTGGCGTTGGGTACGGCTTCGGCCACGATCTTACGGATTTTTTCACCGGAAAAATCGGGATCGGTAAAGATGATGACGCCGCGTTGATCGGCGAGCTTGGCAATGAGTGCCAAGGTATCCTCATCAATCGCGGAACCCCGAGTTTCAATGGTATCCGCGTTGACTGCGCGGTTAATCTGTTTCGTGTCGTCCTTGCCTTCGACGACCAGGACTTCCTTAATCTTTTTCATTAATGTGATAAAACTCCTCTGCGTTGTGGTAAGTAGCGGCCGCAATTTCTTCCGGCGTCGTCTCACGTTCCTTGGCCACAGCCTCCACCGTGTAACGGGTGAAACCGGGCTCGTTCTGTTCGCCACGATGAGGTTCCGGTGTCAGGTACGGCGCATCCGTCTCGACCATCATCACGTCTAGTGGCGTGGCCCGAACCGAATCATGAACCTCGTGGGCATTCTTAAAGCTGGCCACTCCGGAGTAAGAGATGTGCATCCCCAGATCCAGGAACTTCTTCAGCCATTCAGGATCGCCATTGAAACTGTGCATGACGCCCCCGATGTCCCGGATGTCGGCTTCCTTGATGATACGGTAGGTATCCTCAAAAGCATCCCGGTTGTGGACCACGATCGGCTTGCCAATTTCCTTAGCGATCGCAATCTGCCGGGCAAAGACCTTGCGCTGAACATCCTGGGGTGACGTATCCCAGTGATAGTCCAACCCAATTTCACCAAGCGCCACGACCCGGTCATCAGTCAGCTGTTCTTCCAGCAGTTTTTCCTTAGCCGCATCGTAATTCTTGGAATCCTCGGGATGCCAGCCTACTGCCGCGTACAGCTGAGGATACTGGTGCGCCAACTTGATCGCATCGGCGTTCAACTGGGTGTTGGAGCCGATGTTAGTCATCTTGACGACGCCCAGGTCCGCCGCCTGTTTCAGGTAGCGTGGGACCTCCTGAATGAATTCCTCACTGTTTAAATGGGTATGTGAATCAAAGATTTTCATCATGATCCTCCTAAGTGTGTCGCACGATTAACGCTAAAAATTGAAAACGTGGGTCGGCGTCTCATCGACCCCCCGCCCACGTTTTTCATGTTTTTTTCTAACTTTATTCGACTGACGATCCGTTAACCATGCTGTCTGGCAGCGTTAAGAGTTGAACCTTGCCGTCGTGTTCGGCGGAAAGTAACATCCCTTGGCTAACTTCACCACGCATCTTACGTGGCTTCAGGTTGGCAACAATGACAACCTTCTTACCCAGTAAGACTTCTGGTTCTGGATACCATTTGGCAATCCCCGACAAGATCTGACGGTTGCCTTGGTCCCCAGCATCCAATTGGAACTTGAGGAGCTTGTCGGCACCGGCAACGTGGTCGACAGCCTTGACTTCAGCGACCCGCAATTCAACCTTTTCGAACTTGTCGAAACGAATTTCAGGTTTATTCAGGGTGAGTTCCGTGTCGTTTTCAGCAGCAGCTGCCTGTTGGGATTCGGCTTTGGCAGCCATGGCAGCGCGACCCTTCGTCTTTTCAGACTTGGTCATTTGACCTTGGATGAAGTCAACTTCTTCCTTCACGTCGATCCGTGGGAAGATTGGGGTCCCTTTGGCCACAACCTGAGCACCGGCTGGCAAGTCGGCCATTTGCAGGTCGCTCATCGTCAAGGTTTCCGGATCCAAGCCCAACTGGGCAAAGATTTCTTTAGGGGCGTGGGTCATGACAGGGCTGATCAGCGTCGCAATCACCCGCAGACTAGCTGCCAGGTGAGCCATAACGGCGGCCAATTCAACGGCCTTGCTGTCATCCTTGGCTAAATTCCAAGGCTCCGTCTCGTCGATGTACTTGTTGGTCCGCGCCACTAACTTCCAGATTTCAGCTAAGGCATCGGCAAAGTGCATCTGATCCATCAGATCATGATAGTTAGCGATAACCGTCTTAGCCGTCGCTTCGAGGTCACCGTCAAATTCGGTGACACCCGCCTTGAATTCAGGCAACTTGCCATCTTCGTACTTGTTAATCATGGCAACGGTCCGGTTCAATAGGTTCCCCAGGTCGTTGGCCAGGTCATAGTTCAACCGGTCCACGAAGTCTTCTGGGGTAAAGGTCCCATCATTACCGTAAGGCATCGCCCGCATCAGGTAGTAACGCAAGGCATCGAGGCCGTAACGGTCAACCAGTGTCTCAGGGTAAATCACGTTTCCCTTAGACTTGGACATCTTGCCGTCCTTCATAAGTAACCAGCCGTGGGCAAATAGTTCATCGGGCGCTTCAATCCCTAATGCATGCAACACGATTGGCCAGTAAATGGAGTGGAAACGCACGATTTCCTTACCCACCATTTGAACGTTGGCTGGCCAGAACTTCTTGAAGAGGCCTTCGTCATCGCTGGCGTAACCCAGTGCCGTGATATAGTTCAACAGGGCATCGATCCACACGTAGACCACATGCTTCGGGTTACTCTTGACGGGCACACCCCAAGTAAAGGTGGTCCGAGAAACGGCGAGGTCTTCCAGACCAGGCTTGATGAAGTTATTGATCATTTCTGTCATCCGGGACTCTGGTTGGATGAAGTGAGGATGACTGTGGTAGAAGTCCAACAGCCAGTCTGCATACTTACTCATCTTGAAGAAGTAAGATTGCTCCTTAACGAGGGAAACCTCGTGACCAGATGGTGCCTTCCCACCGATAACCTTACCGTTATCGTCGTGGTAGACTTCGGCCAGTTGGGTCTCGGTAAAGTACTCTTCATCATCCTCGGAGTACCAACCTTCGTATTCGCCCAGGTAGATGTCGCCCTGCTTTAAGAGGCGTTCAAAGACTTCCTGCACGGCGGCCACGTGTTCCTTATCCGTCGTCCGGATGAACTTGTCATTGGAAATTTCCAGCGTCTTCCAGAGTTGCTTAATGCCATCAGCCATGCCGTCCACGTATTCCTGCGGTGATTGGCCTTGAGACTTGGCCTTGTCTTCAATCTTCAGACCGTGTTCGTCGGTTCCCGTTAGGAAGAAGACGTCGTAACCGTTGCTCCGCTTGTAGCGGGCCACCGTGTCACAAGCAATCGTGGTGTAAGAGTTACCGATATGTAACCGCCCTGATGGGTAGTAGATCGGCGTCGTAATGTAAAATGTTGGTTTATCTGCCATAAATAAAAATGCCTTCCCTCACTCTAAATTAGTCCGTAATTTTGGGGTTAAATTTTAGTGTAAATTCTAGTTAAGTATAGCATAAACCCCGGTTCAGCCATAGCGCTTACCGGGGTTTTTAAGGTCTAAATTTAACTGAATGCCGCTCGCTTTTAGTGACGGTTCCGAGACACCTAGAATAGGTCCAGCTGTTGTGGGGCCAGATTATCCCAGTGCAGGCCTAGGATCTCCTGTAAGCGTTGGGCATTTGGCGCCGCATCCTTCCCAGAATTGTTGTTGAAGATCACACAGACATTCTGGGCCTGTGTCGCCACTTGTTTCACCAATGTGGCGATTTCTTGGAGCTCAGTCTCACTGTAGCGATAGAGGGTTCGGGTCTTACGCCAGTTGGCGCCCTGATTGAACCAGCCCTCTTTGTTGCGACCGTGAAGCCGAATGACTGCCAATTCGGGCGTGGTCACCGTCGTCACCAGTGGAATTCCGTTGTTCAAGTTATGTGGTTCGTCGGTGATGACGTTGGTCAGTCGCAACGACCGCAAGTAGTCCGTGACATCCTTGGTCATCCCCGGCGTCTCAAACCAGCTGGGACTGCGGAACTCCACCGCAACCGGCAACTGTTCCATTTGTACCCGCACATCGCGCAGGTACTGAATGTTAGCCGTCGTTCGGTTGAAGTACGGTGGAAATTGAAAGAGCACCGTTTGAAGTTGTTGATGGGCCACCAGGGGCGCCACTGCGCGCTTGAAATCATCAAATGCGGTAACCCGTTCGGCCGTGGTGGCGGGTGTGGCCCGCTGATCGTGTTGCGTCATGATCTGATTGGCCTTTAAGATGTACTGAAATCCCTCCGGAACCGCCGTCTGCCAGTTGGCTACGGTCGACTCGCGGGGAATCCCGTAGAATGGCGTATCCAATTCGACTAAGGGAAAGTTCCCGGCATACTCACTGAGCGTGACGGGCCGGTCTTCCCCACCAATCAGAGCGGGATGCTCTTTCCACGTGGTTAACCCAATCGAAATCATTTTGTCACCTCTTACTTAAAACGTTCAAATTGCTTGATGAGCTCAGCTTCCGGGGTCGTCAATCGCCCACTCAATTGACTAATTAGCCGTTTACCGGCTAGGCGATCGTTATATCGAATCCCGGTCACGCTGAGATCGATCAGGGCAAATAACACGGCCACCAGTGCGGCTTGGCGGCGCGCAAAGGTTACCGTGAGCAGGGTCACCAGTTGTCCCCCGAAGGCCAACTGAATAATGCTGTAAATCAGTAAGGTATCCGGAATCAACTGTAAAAAGTTTAGCCAGCGGAGACGCCTCACGAGTCGCCTCAGTTGGATGATGACTGCTTGATGGCTCATAATTTCACCCTCTAGACCTTGAGCTCACTGAAAAACTCAGTTGCATCGGCTTGCACCATATCATAGTCAAAGCCAAGATTTAATTGTTCCTGATTGACCACGACCACCTCGGCCTGCTTGTTACGGTAATCCAGTAGACCGGCAAACGGGTAAACCCGCATGGAGGTCCCGACAATCACCACCAGATCCGCTTGTTCCATGGCGCCCACCGCCAGCTGAACGTTCAACTGGTTGAGGCCCTCATCGTAGAGCACCACGTCTGGTCGTAACCAGCCGCCATCCGCCTCATGATACGGGGACTTCAGGTAGTCATGCCAATCCACATGCTCGCCACAGATTTGGCAGTAGACATTGTACAGGTTCCCGTGGAACTCCACCAAGTGCTTGGTATCTGCCACCCGGTAGAGATTGTCGATGTTTTGGGTAATAACCGTCGCGCGATCCTGCTGGGTCAGTGCGGCTTGCTTGGTATGAATGACATTGGGTTGCGCATCTGGATAGTACAGGTTCTGCTTGACGTAATCATAGAAAACTTCCGGTTCCTGAACCAAACAGGTGTGACTCAGATAATATTCCGCATTGCGATGCCCGGTATACAACCCATTCTTGGATCGGTAGTCTGGGATTCCCGACGGCGTCGAGACCCCTGCCCCGGTTAAGAACACAATGTGCTGAGCGTGATCAAAGGCTGCTTGTAAGCGCGCTTCCATCCCCATCATCCTTTCTTAAACGACTAACGTAAAATATAAGGCATCTTCAATTCCTTGAAGAGATCTTCCACGGTCATACTGTAAATCCGGGTAAAGTAGTCTGGCGTATCTTCCTTGGGTGCCGGCGAAGGCAACACGAAGGCGTTTTGTTCGTCAGACCGGTTGAACCCAACGTAGCCCCGCCGTTGCGTGGTCTTCTCGTGCATATCTGAATGATAGAGTTCGAAGATTTGCTTGACGGACAGGTTCAGTTGGCGTTTAGACAGCACACTGGTGAGCGTGGTGAATTCGGTATTGTGTAAGGCTGGTAACTGCCAGGCTTCGAGCTGTTCGTCGAAAGCCTTGAACAACTTGACCACGTTGCGCCGGAAGGTAAATGGCGAGTCGACTGGCTTAGCCATAATCACGTCGTACAGGCTCTGGGCGGCCTTCAGACTAATCGGATAGTCCTTGGCAAATTGGGCCATGACGGCTTCGTCATCTGGACCGAAGAAGACCAGGGCATCTAACAACGTCAAAGCTCGGAGCGTCATCTCGTCGTCGAGTGGCGTTGGTTCTGGCTTGATCGTGGCCTGGACCCCTTTCAGGTAGAGGTCTTTGATCTCAGGAGTGATTAACCCGTGTTTCTGTTGCTCCTTGACCACGACGACGTGACTCACGATGTCATAGAGTTCGGTGCCCATGATCATCAGTTGCTCATCTAACTTGGGTTGCCCCGTTGTCAGTGAGAAGAAGACCTGGGGGAAACCGGACAGGATCATTAACAAATGAACCAGTTCGTGGGACGCCGTGTAGTTTGGTGCCGTCAGATCAGCCACTTGAATGGCAATGTCCTTGCCCATTTGCATCTGTTGGGCCTGGTCGTGACGCACGTAACCAGACTGCAGACTACCGATGAACTGAACCTCAACCTTCCCTGGGTACAGGTCGTTGACTTGATCTAAGAGGCTTTGAACGGCCTCATTTAATTTCACATCTTCTGCTTTCATAATGTGTATTTGTCACCTATTTTCTTAGATTTTCTTGTCGAACGGCGGTTAGGGCCGCTTGGGCCTGAGCCATTGTTGGCTGCTTAATTGCCTGCAAGCGGGCCACCACTGCGGGTAGCTCGGTCGTCGTCGCCCCAACGGACAGGGCGAGCGACTTTACCTGCAGGTGCATGTGACCGCGCTGAATGCCCTCGGTCACCAGCGCTCTGAGCGCCGCGACGTTCTGGGCCAAGCCCACTGCTGCCACGATGCCCATGAGTTCAGTCGCCGTGGGTTGTCCCGCCAGTTGCTGGTTAATGGCGACCAGCGGAAAGACCCGCGTCGCGCCACCCACGACACCCAACGCCAGAGGAACGGTCAGCTCCCCATGAAGTTCAGTGCCTTGTTCACCCAGCCACCAGCGACTCAAACCGCGATACTGACCACTCTGACTTGCAAAGGCGTGGACGCCACTTTCGACGGCGCGCCAATCGTTCCCCGTGGCAATCACCACGGCATCGATCCCATTCATAATACCTTTGTTATGGGTCACGGCCCGGTAAGGATCGACCTGAGCGTAGTCACTGGCCTCACAAATTTTCTCGGCAACCGTGGCGCCGTCAACCGTTTTGGTGGCCAATTGGGTCACCGGTACAGCTATTCTTGCCGTAACAAGACTGTGCGTAGCGTAGTTACTCAGGATACTCATTAGGACGTCAACTTTCAAGTGAGCCTTGATGTAGTCGGCCACCGCCTCACAGAGGGTATTAACCAGGTTAGCCCCCATGGCTTCCCCCACGTCGATAAAGATGTCTAGAGACACCCAGTGGGGTGGCAGACGACGGACCCGAATACTCCGGGCCCCACCACCATGTTTCGTCACCAGTGACGGATGGGCGGCATTGGCCACGTTCAAAATTTCTTCCTGCTTAGCCTGCAGCCAGGCCTCCAGACCGGTACTGTCCGCGACGTGATTGAAGACAATTTGCCCCATCACCTCGCGACGGTCGACCGTGGTCACAATGCCCTCGCGACTATTTAGGAGTCGACCCCCATTACTGGCGGCGGCAATCACTGAAGGTTCTTCCGTCACCATGGGGACGACGACCTCGTGACCATCGACCCTGAGGTTGACGGCGACCCCTTCTGGCAAGCCGTAAGTCGTCAGATAATTTTCAATCAATTGGTCGTCACCGTTCTGGCGACGCGCCGCAATTGTGGCTAGCTGACTCACCGTGAGATGTGCCAGTTGGGCCAGTTGATCACGCCGGGCCCCATAAGGTAACCGATAAAATGGCAGTTGTGTCATCCACTGACCTCCTATCGTTGACTAAGATACTCAGAAATAATCCCTTCACGCACGCCACTTTCGGAGAAGACGACGCGATCGGAATCTAACATTTGTAAGAGGGTCACCAGGGGGAGCATCCCCCCAATGATGATATCTGCTCGGTCTGGTTCCAAACCGGAGATCCGTTTCCGATCAACCAAGCCGCCTCGTAACAACCGTTCAAAGGTTTTTAAGACCTGATCGGTGGTGAGGCGATAGCCATGGATATTTTCCACATGGAGAATCTTCTGTTGTTGCCGGTTCATGCGGGCCAGCGTTCGATTAGCCCCACCCAGTAAAACAAGTGGCAGGTGTTTGGCATCATTTAACCACCAAATATCTCGAAGCCGTTCCCGCAAAAAGACCTGGGCGGAGAAGAGATCCACCGCTGTCACCCGATCATCCAGGCGGAATTGTTCGGACAGATTGACCGCACCAAAGGGCACACTGATCAGGTTGGCATCCCGGCCATCCTTCACGTGAACCAATTCGCAGCTCGCACCCCCGGTGTCTAACAGCAGGCAGTCCTTGACCTTGAGCCGGTTAACCGCCCCTAAATAGTCATAATAAGCTTCCTGATCGCCAGAGAGAACTTCGAGTTGAATGTCTGTCGCCTCGGCGACCCGATCGAGAAAATCCTTTCGGTTACGGGCTTGGCGCACGGCAGCCGTGGCAATTCCCCGCACGATTAGATTGGGTAATTGTTCGTAGTAGGGCCGAAATGACCGAAGCGCCCGGATCGTCCGATCCATGGCGTTGGGCTGTAAGATCTTTTCGGGACCCATGCCTTCTGAGAGCCGGCTATCAACCTTGACGCGATTCACTTCGCGATAGGTGCCGTCTTCGTGAAGTTCATTGACCGCCATGCGAACTGAATTTGATCCCAAATCAACAATGGCTAAATTTTGCATGGTCGTTCCTCCGTTTCAGTCTAACCGAAGTAATCAATCCCAATGGCATGACGGACTTCACGTAACGTCTGTGCGGCCACTTGGTTGGCGCGTTCGCTCCCCTGCTTCAGGATGTCGTACACGGCATCTTCGTTAGCAGCGAATTGTTCCCGCCGTTCACGAATTGGCTTCAGTTCGGCTTGAAGAACGTCATTTAAGTAACGCTTGATCTTCACGTCACCAAGGCCACCATGCTGGTACTGAGCCTTCAGGTCGGCAACGTGTTCCTTGTCCTGGGCAAAGATGTCCAGGTAGGTGAAGACCGTGTTGCCTTCGATATGACCGGGGTCCTCAATGTGAATATGTTCTGGATCGGTGTACATCGACATGACTTTTTTCTGAATGTCATCGGCACTGTCGCCTAAGTAAATGGCATTGTCCAAGGACTTACTCATCTTGGCATTGCCATCTAAGCCAGGGATCCGTCCCTGACCCTTTGGCGGGAAGTAGCCTTCTGGTTCAACCAGAATGTCTTCACCATAAACGTTGTTGAAACTCCGCACGATTTCACGGGTTTGTTCCAGCATGGGTTCTTGGTCCTCACCAACGGGCACAGTGTCGGCCTTGAAGGCGGTGATATCGGCCGCTTGGCTCACGGGATAGATAAAGAAGCCGGCAGGCACACTTTCGCCAAAAGCCTTCTGTTTGATTTCATTCTTAACAGTTGGGTTCCGGTTCAAACGAGATACCGTCACCAGGTTCAGGTATGCCATGGTCAATTCATTTAAGGCTGGGATCTGTGATTGTACCAAGATAGTGGACTTGGCGGGGTCAATGCCGACAGCCAAATAGTCCAAGGCCACCTGTAAGAGACTGTGACGAATCTTCTCTGGGTCGCGCGCGTTATCCGTCAACGCCTGCATGTCAGCAATCATGATGTAAGTCTCGTAGTCACCCGTGTTCTGTAGGGCAACTCGGTTGCGCAATGACCCCACGTAATGTCCAATATGTAATTTACCTGTTGGTCGGTCACCAGTTAAAATAACGTGCTTTTTATCCATTAATGTTCTCCCTTTCTGAAAAAGCGTCCCATTGGAGTCGGACTCCAATAGGACGCTTACTGCGCGGTACCACCTAACTTGTGGTCAGTATCGACCACCACTTTCGTCGTTAACGGGGACCCCGCGATAATTAATTATCGATTAAATGACTAAATCCCGATCCAATTCACCCGTAAAACCGTTTCAGCACTAGCGGTTTCTCTCTGCGATGGGGCTACTCCTATCGCGATTTCTATTCCTTTATTTTAGTGGTTTTCCATGGGAAAGTAAACCGTTGTGCCCTCACAAAGATTTTGATATTAGCAGTTGGCGTCAAGGCCCGTCATCCCTAGCCTTCGCGCACTCGCTTTAATTGACATTCCCTCTCAAAATGACTAAACTTGTAAAGCAATTTAGCCTAGTCAAAGGAGGCGGTCAGTTTGACCACCAGTGAGGAATCACAAGAACAACGGCGAGTCGATCACGTTGCGGGCCGCATTGGCGCCCGCATCGAGAAGACCGAAGCCGACTACACGGCAGCTCACCAAGAGCTCCGCAACGTGCTGAAGAATTACAGCGAAAACACGTCGGTTAACTGGTTTGAAGTCGATGACCGAATCGAAACCAGTGCCGAACTGCAGCAACAACGGGCCTTGGTCTCCCGGCTAACTGAAAACCAGAACATCATTCAAGACCAATTAGATACTTTTAAAGAACTCAAGCGGTCGCCTTACTTTGGCCGTATTGATATCCAGGATCCGGATGAAACCACACCGGAATCTTTGTACATCGGAACAGCCTCATTCGTCGATGATGACCAGAACTTTCTGGTCTACGACTGGCGGGCCCCAATTTCCAGTATCTACTACAACGGGGTGCTCGGCCAGGTGGCCTATGACACCCCGGCCGGTGAACAACACACCGATTTGCTTAAGAAACGACAATTTCTGATTCAAAATGGCCACATTGAGAACATGTTCGACACCAATGAAACCGTTGGCGACGAGATGCTCCAACATGCCCTGGGTGAACAAAATGATGCCACCATGCAGAACATCGTGGCCACCATTCAACGCGAGCAGAATGACATTATCCGCGACACCACCAGTGATCTCTTAGTGGTCCAGGGAGTCGCCGGTTCCGGTAAAACCTCCGCCATCTTACAGCGGATTGCCTTTCTGCTCTATCACAGTCGCCGGGACCTCGAGGCCGATCAGATCGTGCTCTTCTCTCCCAACCGGCTGTTCAGCCACTACATCAGCGACGTTCTCCCAAGTTTAGGGGAACGCAACATGCGTCAGGTTACCCTGGCCGAATTTCTCACGCAACGGTTCCAAGGACTGACGGTCCAAACGCAATTTGACCGCTACGAAGATGACCAGACACAGCCAATCAACCGCCACCTGCGGGCATTTCAAGAGAGCGCGGCCATGATGACTGCGATTCACGACTACTGCTTGAAGAGCTCACCGGCAACTTTGCGCTTCACCGACATTCGTTTTGACGGTCGTGTCTTCTTCAGTAAGGAAGAAATCCGCGACATCTACGACCGTTTGCCCGATGCCGCCGCGCCCGCTGACCGATTTCTCCGCACCAAGAATGCCTTAGAAAAACGGCTGAAACACCGAATTGCTACGGAAGCTCAGTCCGATTGTGTCCGTGACGAGATCGACCAGCTCAGTGACGAGGACTACCATAACCTGTTGGGAGCCAAGCACCTCGGCCAATTCGAACAACTGGACGATGAGATTGACTTCATCGCCAGAGAAATCGTTCGCCGGCGCCTGCGTCAGGTCGACGATGCCATCTACAACGGCTACTTCCTCGACGTTTACAGTCAATACACAGACTTTCTCAGCCACTGTCCGTTACCAGAAAATGTGACGGTGGAAGAGTGGCAGAGCGTCATCGCCACCTATCAACACGATATTGAATTTCACCGACTCGCGTTGACGGATGCCGCCCCACTCCTCTATCTCCGCGATCTCTTGATCGGTGGCGGTGCGAACCACCGGATGCAGCACCTGTTTGTCGATGAGATGCAGGACTATTCAATGGCGCAACTCATCTACCTGCAACATGCCTTTCCACGGGCTAAATTAACCCTATTGGGTGACAGCGAGCAGGCCCTCTTCAAGGCTGTCGAGTCACCGGAGAGCATCCTAAAGAAGCTCGACGCTGCCTTGAACGTCAAGCGGTCGCGCTTGATTACCCTCCGTCGGTCCTACCGATCGACGTATCCGATCACCACATTTGCCAAAGCACTCTTGCCTGATGGCGATCAGATTGAGGCCTTCAATCGCCCCGGTGATCTGCCTCGCGTCGTCATTCGCTACGATGAGGAAGCGGCTTTCAAAGCCTTAGCTCACGAAGTCACGACTGAATTGGCAACCAATGGCACCGTAGCTATTCTAACCAAGAGTGCCGGTGAAGCCCGCCACGTCTATCAGGAGCTCCACCGCGACTTCGACCTGACCCTGCTGACGGACAACGACCTCTCACTTCCTAAGGGACTGGTCGTCCTGCCCATCTACCTGGCTAAGGGACTCGAGTTTGACAGTGTGATCGCCTACAACGTTTCCGCCGAAAACTACCCGGATGAGCAAATGGCCGGGACCCTCTACACGATTGCGACTCGGGCCATGCATCACCTGACCCTGCTTAGCATCGGTGCGGTCTCGCCCCTAATTGCCTCGGGGAAGATTCCACAAGCGGATTTGACGATTGAACATGAATTTCAGAATTAACTTAATTTTCGGAGAATACGGCGGTTGTCGTATTCCTCTTTTTTGACAACAAATTTATATTGCCGAAACGTGCACTAGAAGGCAGGTGGCTCCGCTTAAACCTGATAAGCAACTAATCCAGACCAGAAATTAGCTGCTTATCAGCCTTAATGTTCCCCCTAACCGCCTTCTGGTACACTCTGGCATTGACCCCCGAAACCCAAAAGCGCACACTACATTTAGGGGAGATGACATCTCATGCATTCTTTTTCAAAATGGCGACCGTGGATCGCAATTATCACAGCTTGTATAACCATCGGTGGACCACTGGCGGTCATGATTAATGGGTACATTTTAATGGCCCAAAATGATCCTTTTCATCCAAGCGTTTTGGTTCTCTTCGGGGTCCTCGTTTGGGGCATCGTTGGTCTAATTGGCATTATCGCTTACGGAATTCACTGTTACCGCGTGGGGTGGCGGGGATTGACCCGTTTGCAACGCATTCTATTCTCAATCTATGGCGTCGTCTTCATCATTGGCCTCTTGATCTGGTTGGGATTTTTGGGCATTGTTCCGTACCAATGGTTTGACTGGATTATCTTCGGTCGGAACGGTTAATAGAGCAGTTTAAAGGGAGATTGGCCTTTATTGGTCTATCTCCCTCTTTATGTGAGGCATTTATGTGGCCGAAACGTGCCCTGAAGACAAGTGGCACCACTCAGGTGCGGCAACCGCATGCCAGCATTGATCCCTAAAACTCAAAAGCACATACTGTAGCTAAGGGGAGATGACATCTCATGCATTCTTTTTCAAAATGGCGACCTTGGATCGCCATTATCACGGCTTGTATCACCATCGGTGGACCACTAGCGGTGATCATTAACGGATTCATTTTAATGGCGCAAAATGATCCTCTTCATTCAGATGTTTTAGTTCTCTTCGGTGTCCTCGTTTTGGGCATCGTTGGCTTGGTCGGGGTCATTGCTTACGGGATTCACTGTTACCGCGTGGGATGGCGAGGACTAAGTCGCCTGCAACGCATCCTATTCTCAATCTATGGGGTCATCTTTATCATCGGTTTCTGTGTCTGGTTGGGATTTCTGGGGATCATTCCTTATCAATGGGTCGACTGGATTATCTACGGTCGAACCGGTTACTAGTGAAATTTAAAGAGAGATTGACCAATAATGGTCAATCTCCCTTTTTCTGTTAATACAGACCCTTTGGCGCCTTCGTCGTTCTAAATGACGCGTGCCGACCGTAGTCATGATACCCCTTCGAGAAGTGCAGGTGCTTAGCGGTAACGCGAATCTTATAGGTCATGCGCTGTCCCGCGAAAGCTACCGTGCTGCCCTTAGGTGAATATTGAATACCCGTTAACCGATAGACATGATGGCCAAGTGCCTGATACTTCAGGTTCTTTAGACCATAGCCTGGTAACCGGTAGTATTTATGCGACGCATTATCATACCCAAACAAGTTCCCCGAACTCCGATGCTTGGTGTAAGTGATATACGCCTTGTTATCCCCTTTGCCATTGTGGAACCAGGTCCGCCGCAAAACTTTCGGCGTTCCCTGATGCCACGTGTTCGCCTGCGCCGTCGCGTAGTCGGTCATCCCCATGCCGAATGCTACGACAACCAGTCCAATCATAAAGCGCGATGTTTTCAAGTGCTGTTCCTCCCCTAAACCGTTCTGCTCATGTACTCTTTTAATTTACACGGGCGACCCCTAAAAAGCAAGAACTCTTTTAATCACAAGTGGTGTGCTGGCTCTGAGAACCAACGCACCATCTCTAATTCAATATTTAGGAATTGCTATAAGTGAATCAAAATTGTCACATGTTCCGTTTAAGGTAGATTGTTGGATCCAAACCACATCGACTACAACTAATCATCAGCGTCTGAAACTTCTAGATCCAACATAAGCAAAACAACTCACGTAGCCAGAGCAGGCGGAATCCCTGGCAGTCGCAGGCGGCCTTCTTAAGTTTCCAAACTTATTTAAGCAGACTGTTCCGGAGTCCCTTGTGGCATTCGTTTCAAAGCCTGCTTCAACAGGAGTGGCGCCACAACCGTGGCCAAGACAATGACCAGAATCATCACGGAGTAATTGGCATCCCCGAGCAACCCGGCCTGGTGCCCAATCTGGGCGGTAATCAACCCCATTTCGCCTCGAGCAATCATTCCAGTCCCAATGACCGAGCTACTGGACCAGGAAAAGTGGCAGAGCCGCGCCCCGAGGCCACAGCCGATAAGCTTGGTGAGGCAAGCCAACACGGTGAGACCAAGGATAATCCCGACTTTCTCACCAACGTGATCCAATGTCATATTAAGCCCAACACTCACGAAGAAGACGGGGATAAAGATGGCGTTCCCCAGCGGTTCAACGTGGTCGGCCAAGACTGCTCGATAAGGAGTATGGGCCACAGCAATACCGGCGAAGAAGGCCCCGATAGCCCCGCTCAAGCCGACCAGGTTCGCTAACCAAGCCATGCCCAAAC
The DNA here is from genome assembly GCF_001437125.1 of Levilactobacillus paucivorans. Taxonomy (GTDB): domain Bacteria; phylum Bacillota; class Bacilli; order Lactobacillales; family Lactobacillaceae; genus Levilactobacillus; species Levilactobacillus paucivorans. The sequence continues at coordinate 91,245 of NZ_JQCA01000098.1, forward strand.
AGATCACCATCGACATAATGGTTACACTAGAAGTCATGACTAGCCGTTCACTCAGGTGCATCAGGTATGGGGCCACCCATTTGACCAGGACGTAGGTGCCCCCAAAGAAGGCCACCTGTTCCAATAAAACAATGACTAAGGCCGGTTGTGATCCCGCGGCCTCAATCCCCTGACTAGCCAACAGGCTAATCATCAGGGACAGTAACACGACCCCCATGATATCATCGGCGACGGCGGCCCCCAGAATCGTAGCCCCCTCCCGCGTGGTCAGCGCGTGGTATTCCTTGAGCACGGCCACGGAAATTGAAACCGAGGTAGCCGAAAAAATCACGCCAATAAACAGTGATTCGAGGCCAGTGAAGCCCCACCACCATGAGGCAAGCCCCATCACCGAAATCGGCAGGATCACACCCAGGGTGGCCACAATAATTGCCGGACGCAGGTACTTCATCAGGAGTTGGAGATTACTCTCGAGGCCTCCCAGAAACATTAGGATCACAACCCCAATGTCGGAAAACAAATTAACCAGACTATTCAATTGCACCCAGTTGAGCAGTGCGGGGCCAATGATGATCCCGATCAAAAGCTCCCCAATTACAGCCGGTACCCCTAAGCGGTTGGCAAAGTTTCCCGCCAACGTGGTTAACACCAAAATCAAACACAACGTTCCCAAAAAAGCGGGTCTACACTTTCTGGTATTGGTGAATAACTAATACCGGTTTTTTGTCTGTTTT
>NZ_JQCA01000099.1 GCF_001437125.1 Levilactobacillus paucivorans
CAATGTGCCGTTAGATAAGTGGGATCAATGGAACGAACTAATTGCCAATTATTATCGAACTAATGACATGGCTAAAATTAAACGGTGGACATATGACAATGGCATTCAAGGATTACAAATTAGAGCAAACTTAGAGCTTAAATCAGTTGAAGACGAAATTGGTAAAAGAATCCAAGAACAATTAAAAGATTTTGCGGATCAAAACCCAGAAATTAAGCCAAAAAATGATCCAGAAAATAAAAACGATCGGCCTAGTTATTAGGTTGATCGTTTTTG
>NZ_JQCA01000100.1 GCF_001437125.1 Levilactobacillus paucivorans
GCTTTTAAGCTTTATCGAGCTGGCATGAGTGACATTGATGTGTCCCGAAATACAGGAATTAAACGGACAACCTTTATAAGGTATCGAAAGAAATTTAATGTTAACAGATAATAGGTATGACTAATTGTTGAAACCTATTTATACCACCAAATAAATACCTTTATGCGTTTTATGTATTCCATTAGTACTACTTTTATCTTGATTTTGTGTTCTTAAAGTCGTATTATGTAGGAGAACAAGGTATTTGTTAAGTATTACCTTTATCTTTATATGTTAGGAGGAAAGTGTGTTATGCAAGTAATCAGTTTTATGGCTATCAAAGGTGGCGTTGGTAAAACCACAATGGCATTTCAGTTCGCCAAATTTTTACAAACACAAGATCAAAAAGTTTTGATGATCGATTTGGACGCACAGAAGAGTTTGACGGGCACTTTTGAAAATGAACATTTTAATTTCAGTGGAAAGCCCACCATTGCAGATGTCCTAGAAAAACCAAGCTCCGGGTTAATTGAGACACAAGTTCAGGATAATATCGCGATAATTCCATCAACTAGCAACCTGGAAGAAGTAGCAGATCGTTTAGCCTCAAAACCAAATAGAGAATTGCTATTATTTATGTGGTTTGTTAAAAATGCGCAAGAACTGAATCAAAAATATGACTACATAATTATCGACTTGCCACCAGCTTGGAACCTGTTAAGCAAAAATGGTGTAGCTGTAGCCGATAAAATCATTTCTCCAATGGAACCAAGTCGATTTGGGTATGAAAGTCATACAAAAGTATTGCAAAGTGTGGGAACTTTACAAGATGAAGTTGTTGATCCAGTTAGTGGTAAATCATATATTACTGCCAACGTATTCTTTTTAGGCAATCGAATCAAACACAATACTAATTCTTCTCACGAATTTTTATCAGCACTCAAACATATAGATAATGTCATTGGGGTTATCCCAGAAAAGGAATTAGTTAACGCTAGTATGCTTGCAAAGGAGGGCATACTAGAATATGCAACCCAGAATGACAAGTTGCATGAACAAGAGCCATTTCTCAAACTATTAAGTGACGTGTTTTCAGAAATCCAAAAACAGGGGAATGATTAACTTATGGCAAACAAATTTGAAAAGTTTTCAAGTACCAACAACGATTACCAAGTGGCTAGAGACATTCAGCAAAAAGATGCACTTAACGAAAAATTGAATTGGGAACGAAAAGTAAAGACAAGCTTCTCAATTCAACAAAAGAATATTGATCGTTTAGATGAAATGGTTAATCAGTTGAACGCAAAATCAAGATCAACCTTATTAGATACCATAATAGAAAATGCTTATAGAGACTTTCAAGAATAATTGAGTGGGAAAAATGATGAAATCACAAATAGTTGATAGCAATAATCGATACGAAGACCTTGTATCTGATCAACGGGCTCAACGGACCGATGGGGGCTGGTAAAGTATACAAGACAGAATAAAGTTGCCGGTAGGTAAGCACTATGCTAGACTATGACTAATTTAACAACCGAATAAAGAAATCAAGCTAAACAGAAAAATCCCCGATTCACGAGGAATCAGGGATTTTGGGTTTAGCAAGTAGCTACACGACAGCTACTTAGATTCAGTCGATTTTAACTTGCCGGTCTAAATCGACTGAACATTGTTCTTAATTTGTAGGTTAATTATACCGCAAACCAGTCCCAAAGGACAAGTTAAGGATAGTTAAAAACAAATTAAAGTCAATGGACTAAGTAGCTAACTGAAGCTATTTAGTCCATTTTTGTTGTTAGAAATTAAAAAAAGTTGCCGACTGGGCAACTCACAAACAGACACATGCTGGTAAATTACAAAGCCTCAAGGCTAAATGAACGCCTTGTAATTCAGTTAGAGCATATCAGATTTGTATTTTAAAGCAAATCAAATGTTTTAGCAACTCTCTTTTGAGACAGCGTGTGTCAGTCGAGAAAGGGAGTTTTTATTATGACAAAATCAACAAATTTCAATTACTATGAAGCCGATAACGTATATGGAGCCCTATTTTTCCAGTTTCCTAAGGTATTAATGTATGGCGAGCAATATAAACATTTAAGCAGTGATGCTAAATTGGCTTATATGGTACTGAAAGACCGGCTAGAGTATTCTTTGCGTAATCATTGGGTTGATGAAGATAATCATGTTTACTTTATTTTTACCGTTCAAGAACTACAAGACTTATTTAACTGCGCTACTGAAAAAGCCGTTAAAATAAAAAAAGAATTACAAACAGCCAATCTATTAAAACAAATTCAAATGGGATTTAATCCTAAAACGAAAAAGAATGAACCGAATCGTTTATACCTTTCCAAGCTCGATGTGAAAGCTACTGATGTCTATTTAAGGGGTGAATATGGACAAGAAACGCCGAGATCCCTTGCTACGAGCGGAATTTCGAAAATCGAAAGTCCGCATGACTTCGTTGGATCCCTTGCTACGAGCGGAATTTCGAAAATCGAAAGTCCGCATGACTTCGTTGACAATAGCTCTCAATCCCTTGCTACGAGCGGAATTTCGAAAATCGAAAGCAATCTATATAAAGACTCTAAAAACATAGATACTAATAGATACAATATAGATACTCAAAAGTTGGACTTTTCCACAGCCAATTTCTCACCAGCAGAAATTCAAAAGCAAAACCAGGATTTGGTGAACCATGCTAATGACTTCTTAACTGATGAAGACAGTGGCTTACCGGTTTTCTTAGAACCCGAAGCTGTGCAACTACTTAGTTTTTGGTGCCGTACCCCGCAACAAATGCGGCGCTTCATTGGCATTATCTTAAATGCTAAGTACCGAGTTGAAAAGGATCATCAAGATATTGGCGTCAT
>NZ_JQCA01000101.1 GCF_001437125.1 Levilactobacillus paucivorans
TTAGAAGCTGTCCAAGATCTATGATTTTTGATATACTTCTATGTAAAAAGCGAGTTTAAGCTATGAAAAATTATCCCAGCAATATTACTCGGCAACAATTTGAATTAATTCGACCAGCTTTAGAAAATTTTCGTAAGCGAACTAAGCCTCGAAAATATGACCTCTACGAGGTCTTCTGTGCGGTCCTATATGTCTTGAAAACCGGTTGCCAATGGCGTCAAGTCCCCGGTGATTTCCCAGAATGGCGGTCAGTTTACAACTATTACAAAATTTGGTCAACTAAAGCTGAACCTACGGCTGATTCTTTATTGGAACAAGTTTTAAAAAAATTGTCATTGCTCGGCGAACTTACCAAGGACGTTCAGCTTTAACTTCCTTTATTATCGTTGACGCTCAGAGCGTCAAAAACACCGCTACTGCTGAAAACAAAGGTTACGACGCTGGTAAGAAAATCTCGGGGATTAAGCGCCATCTGGCAGTTGATATCAATGGCTTTCCGCAGGCCATTCACATGACGCGAGCGAACGTCTCTGATCGAGACGGGGCCAGTGCAATGATCGCTTTACATGCCATGCATTTACGCCAGGTTCAAAATGTCTTAGTTGATGGTGGTTATTCAGGCGTTAATTTTCAGCTCGAT
>NZ_JQCA01000102.1 GCF_001437125.1 Levilactobacillus paucivorans
GAACAAGCCTATACAGCCGTGATGTACTATGATCCTGTTTTAAAGCCATGTCAGGCCGAAACGATTGAACAGTGGCAAGCAAACCCACCACAGGTTTTCAGCCCCCCAGAACATCAACAAGGACTAGCTTATTTATCGGGACAGCTGAGCTTAGATCAGTTAGAAAATCATCACTTACAACGGGTTTTAAAGCATGATGGTACTAAACAACTCTTTTTTGGCGAATGCAAAGCTGATCCGACGATTAAGAACAGTCAGATCGAGAAAATCCAAATGCAGTTAAAAGAGCAACAAGCCAAGGACGACCAGTACAGAAAAGCAAATATCGGACATTATCAACCACTGAACTACAAGCCAGTTAGTCCAGACTATTACTTAAAGACGGCCTTTAGTGACGCGATCATGACTGTTCTATATGCTCGTGATGAAGATTACCAACGGCAAAAACAAGAACG
>NZ_JQCA01000014.1 GCF_001437125.1 Levilactobacillus paucivorans
GACCACTTCTAAGAATAGATTCTTAGTGTTGCACTTGATTTGACAATTGAGGTTTTCAAAAAAAATGTGGCATTTGCCATTTTCTTTGAAGTTGGCTGTCAAATGAAAGCTTACAGTTAGCGATCACTCGAAGAGGCAAATGATCACACAATACGGTTGGGTACATTATAGGTGAAATGGTTCGCCCCGTCGGCGTTTGTGGATCACTGGAAAATGATAGGTGAAGTGTTAGGATAATCATGAGGACCAGAATCGAATAATTTATAAAATAATAAATCGGGATTTCCTGAGGCACCACTGCTGATGGGATTTCCGAACTCACAGATAATCAAGTAAACTTACTGAACGAAAGGACGGCCGCCATCATGTTAAAGCACAGACAGAAGCGAACAGTAAAATTGACGCAAGTGCCATGCAAATGGCTCTATGCTAGCGTCACGATGGTCGTCGGCCTCAGTGCAGGTTTTTTGGTGTCCACTCAAGCGGCTTATGCGGCGACGCCAGTTAGTCAGCAAGTGACGTCAACTAAAATGACAACAGAAGAGAAAACCGATCCTGACGAAGAGTCGGCTGGTTCGAAGACTGAAACGCAATCGGACACGAACACCGATGATGATCCAGCAGGTTCAAAATTAGGGACGGACGAAACGTGTGGAACTGACGGGGCAACAACGCCAGTCACCACGCCAAAACAGACAGCTGGGGAAACCAAACCAGTCAAGCCCGTTGAAACGAAGTCCAATTTCAGTTACAGCCAGGACAAGGATGGTACCTACATCGTGACTGGTTACACGGGTGAAGCCCAGCAACAGGCCGATGGTTCCGCCCCTCAAGATGGTTACGCCACGGCAATTACCATTCCCGATACTTATATGGGGAAGGCTGTCACTGGGATTGCGGCGAATGCCTTTAACAATGTTGCTGGAAGAGACAATCATTTGGGTATTGTGAAGGCCCTGACTTCCGTTACTTTGGGAGCTAACATTAAGTGGGTGGGGGCGCACGCCTTTGCACACAACAACCTGACGTCACTAACGTTACCAAACAGTACCTGGTCCATTAAGGCTGGGGCCTTTGAGGATAATCAGTTGACGACGGTTGAACTGAACCGCGTCGAACAGATTGACGAGGATGCCTTTGCGGATAACAAGTTGACGAAGGTTGTGATTCCAGATACCACCACCGGGATTGGGGACCGCGCTTTTAATCAGAATGCCATCACGCAACTAACCTTAGGTGACAAGCTACAGCGAATTGGGACCAGTGCGTTTGCCAATAATCAAATTGGCGGAAACCTGACCTTACCTACTACGCTGATTAACTTAGGTGACGCTGCCTTTCAAAAGAACAAATTGACCGGAATTTCACTGGATGATAATCTTCAGACAATTGGGACGGATGCGTTCAACACCAACCTTATCGCGGGTAACGTGGTTTTACCGACCGCGTTAACGGAATTAGGGGCTGGGTCGTTCGCCAATAATCACTTGACGGGTGTAACCTTTAACTCAGCGATCACCAAGATTAACAACGGTGTCTTTGAGAACAACAAATTTAGTGGAATTCTTAAATTACCAGATTCCGTCGAAAACATTGGGGATAGTGCCTTTGCCAACAACCAGTTGACGGGTGTGGACCTCGGTCCCAACGTCACCACGATTGGCACGTCAACCTTTACCAAGAATCAGTTGGCTGGGACGCTGGAAATGCCAGCTAATCTGACGTCGATTGGGGACAGTGCCTTTAACTACAACCAACTCACAGGGATTGATTGGAACGACCAGACGATTTCCTTGGGGAAAAGTGTCTTCGCACACAACTCTCTGCAGGGCACGTTAGTTATTCCGAAGACGATTGTTAACATTGGGGATCAGGATTTTTATGCCAATGCACTTACCGGATTAATTATTGATAACCCACTCGAAAGTTTGGGCGAGGAAGCCTTTGCCTATAATAACTTGCAGGATATTCAAGTCACCAAAGACATTGGGACCTCAGGTGACTATGCCTATGCGCACCAAAAGGCATTGACGGGGGTTTCCGTGACGATTCAAGGATTGAATGCATCTGGCGTAAAGGCTGCGATTGCCAAGCGTCTCGGCCTGCCAGTTTCCAAATTGGCAGATTTACAATTTGCTTTGAATGGCGAAAGAATAACGTATGACGAATACAGTGATACGTTAGTTTTGCCCGTCGAGGTGGCCTATGAAGACGAAGTTGATTTGAGCCTGTCTTCTACCAGTACGGACACCGGGCGCTATGGGGTTGATGAGTTGTTACTGGAACTCAATCGAATTCCAGACCTGACACCACCGGATCACGATCCTAGTACCGATCCTTCAACGGACCCAACAACGAATCCATCCATGGATCCAACAACGGACCCCACTACAGATCCAACGACTGATCCTTCAACAGACCCATCCACGGATCCAAGTACCGATCCATCTACGCCAACGGATCCAGTGACGCCAGTAACGCCGGTCGATCCGACTGACAATATTCCACATGAAATCGTGGCGCCAATTCCAATGGCCGTAAAGATTCAGCCTTGGGCGGTCGGCCCCACTGAAATGGCAAATCATCATGCCCACTTCACGGGAGATTCTTCTTGGGAATACGCGACACCAATGTCGATGACATTTAAGGTGTCGAGATACTCAGGCCCTGTCACTCGTCAAATGGAGACGAGCCAGGCCCAACAAAAGACGCGGACTTCTCAACAGGCTACGACGGCCACTAAGACCAAGAAGGCTAAGTTGCAGACAACCAACACCACGTTGCCACAAACGGGGGAACGTGAAAGTATCGTTGCCTGGCTGGGAGCGATGTTAGGACTCTTAGGAACCTGGGGCCTGCGTCGCAGACGTCAAGATTAAAACATAAATAAACACTAAACGGGCCTGGGATCACCCCAGGTCCGTTTAGCTTGAATGAATCGAATTTTTAATGGATGAAAGAGACGGTAAAAATAATGCCAAATGGAACGAAGCAGCATTACAAAATGTATAAGGCCAAGAAACAGTGGCTAGTCATGGGGGTAACTGCCATGGCCTTGGGTGCAGGACTGGCTGTGGGAACCACGGCACAGGCTGCGACACCAACCAGTGCGACTAATGAAAATACCAGTGACAACGCGGCGGCCCCTTCGAGTGCTACGTCAGGAATGGAGTCGAAGACGCCTAGCAGTGCCACTAGTGAAGCGGGGGAGAAAGCTTCACCGTCAAGTAGCACTGCTCCTGGCGAATCTCAGGCGGCACCGGCCTCTAGCCTAGCAGGCCAGAAAAAAGAACCAGCAGCCCAACCAGAAAATTCAGTAGCCCAGCCTGCCGGTTCGACGGCTGATCCAGCTGACGCGCCAGCTGATCCCTTAAAAAATTCAGTGGTGACACCGCCAGTTCAGAGGTACCAGGTCAATGATCTGAAGGTCTTGAGTCGTTCGGACATGTTGTATTCTGGTTTGGATGCAGCCCGTCCGGCGGCACGGATGGCAGTTTTGGCGGATGATACGCCAGTTACTTCCAAGGATGGCAACTTTGAATATGTTGAAGTTCCTTGGGGTGTTGAAATCACGAAGTATGTTGGAACCAATCCAGATGTTACAATCCCCGATCAAGTGGATGGATTGACGGTTCAGAATATTGGTGCAAATGCTTTTGATTATGCTGACGGTGATAGTAAGGTTCAACTGCAGTCGGTAAAGTTTGAGACTACTAGTATGTGGGAAATTGGATCCAATGCATTTGCTGGGAATGACATAAAAACTGTTGACCTTCCTGAAAGCTTGACCCAAATTGATGACCATGCGTTTGCGAATAATAATAACTTGAAGGTTGTGACTTTTGGATCCAAAGTTACCACAATTGGTGAATCTGCCTTTGCTGGTGATAATCTGACTGCAGTCGATATACCGGATACAGTCAAATCAATTGGTATTAGTGCCTTTGCAAAGAATAGTAGCCTGAGCACGGTGACGTTAGGTACTAAGCTTTCTCAGCTCAGCACAATTGGTGAATCTGCCTTTGATGGCGACAACTTAGCAGAAGTAGACATACCAGATAGTGTCACAACAATCGGAAAGAGAGCCTTTGCTGGAAATAGTGCTCTGAACAAAGCAACGCTTAGTTCTCAGCTTATAACAATTGGTGAATCTGCCTTTGATGGCGATAACCTAGCAGAAGTTGATATACCGGATAGTGTCACAACCATCGGGAAGAGGGCCTTTGCCGGGAATAGTGCTTTGAACAAGGTAACGCTTAGTTCTCAGCTTACAACGATTGGTGAATCTGCCTTTGATGGTGATAACCTAACAGAGGTTGATATACCAAATACAGTCACAACAATTGGGAAGCGAGCTTTTGCAGGAAATAGTGTTCTGAACAAGGTGATACTTGCTCCTCAGCTTTCTCAACTCACTACAATTGGTGAATCTGCTTTTGACAGCGACAACCTAGCAGAAGTAGATATACCAGATACAGTCACAACAATCGGTAAGAGAGCTTTTGCAGATAATAAAGTTCTGAGCACGGTGACATTCGGCACGCATCTCATTACGATTGGTGAGTCTGCCTTTGATGGCGACAACTTAACAAGTGTTGTTATACCAGATCAGGTTAAGCCTGTGGATGAGAAGTCTGAATTCACCATTGGAACGAGTGCCTTTGCTAATAACAAAAACCTAAGTAATCTGACTATTGGGAAAAACACTTTCTCAATTGGTGACACAGCATTTTCCGGTGACATACTAGATGGAAAATTGACGATCCCGAATACTGTCAAATCAATTGGTGATAGTGCATTTGCAGATAATCAATTGGACGAACTGATTTTTGAGACTTCCGATGATGGGTCGATTCTGGATAATATTGGAGAGTCGGCGTTTGCTGGTAATAAGTTAACAACTTTGACAATTCCTGATACAGTTAACGCACTTTCAATTGGTGACAGTGCGTTTGCCAATAATGGCTTGAAAGATTTGAATCTGGGAACTACCGCTGGTTCCAAATTAACAACTATTGGGAATTCAGCTTTTGATGGCAATCAGTTAGCTGGTGAATTAAGCATCCCTGATTCAGTGACAACGATTGGTTCTAATGCCTTTATCGGGACACCTAAGACCAACCAACTGAGCACGCTGATTCTAGGGAATAGCGTAAAAACCATCGGTGACGGAGCATTTAAGGGCAATGCCTTGACCGGAGCTCTCGCTTTGCCTGATTCAGTCACTGATATCGGGACTTCGGCGTTTGAAGATAACGATCTGGGTGCCGTTGAGTTTGGCAATCAAGTGGCTAATTTAGGAAACCATGCGTTTGTCGGAAACGACTTACAACTGATCAATGCAACGGGAAATATCGCTTCGTTCTCTGGCACGCCGGTGGATCCTGACGATCCTAATGGACCTCAAGACCCTGGGGATGCCTTTGCGGCGCAGAAGAGCCTTAAGGACGTGACGGTTAAGACGACAGGAAACACGGCACTGGCAGTTCGAGCGGCTATCATGGAAAAATTAGGCTTACAAAATCTGCCCCTTGGAAACTTAACCTTTACCACGCAGAGTGGAGAAGTCCTCAAGTATGATGCGGCTAATGACACGTTACCGGTTGGTCAAAGTTCTGGGACGTTATCACTGGTCCTGACTTCGAGTGATACTGGTGATCAGAGTGAAGGAAATTATGGGACACAAGATCTTGAACTGATCTTGGTTCCAGAGAAGACGGACCCAACTACGCCGGAAACCCCGGTGGATCCAGATGATCCGAACAAACCCGTTGATCCCACGACGCCGACTAAACCAGTCAAGCCTAGTAAACCAGCGACGAAACCTTCCAAACCAGCACAAACGGTTAAGAAGACAACGAAGTCTAGCAAATCGGCGCCTAAGGGCACGGCAGCTAGTCAGTATCATGCGGGCTTAACCGTTGCTGGTCAATTGGCGGAAAATAGCAACAGTCGTTTACTGACGACCGCACCAACTGAAGCGACGCCAAAGTCGACTCAGAGTGCTAAGCAACAGACAACCACGACGCTTCCACAGACCGGCGAACAACAATCGCCATGGCAGTGGTTGGGACTACTGGGCCTCAGCCTATTGAGCTGGTTAGGTCTGGCCGATCGTCGTCGCAAAAATTAATTGAATATCAGGTCTAAGGCTCGTGACGGGTAACTGTTGCGAGCCTTTTCTATGCTCTCGGCGGGGATGAAAAACCGTTTCCATTTTCAAGCCAGAGTCCTGCATCGCGCGGACATCGTCCGCACCTTTCACAACACGGACACCATGAAACCCCCGGCTCGGATTGATCGGGGTAAGTGCGCAACCGGTAGGAAGAATTGACAATTGTGGGGAATTTCGCTAAAGTCGACTTAATAATTGCGCCAGACCATTTCGTATCCTAACGGGGAAAGTGGGGGTCTTATGATGTCAGAAGTCGTGAAGCCAGAAGACCTGTTTGCCTTGCGCTCACTGGCTCAACCGGTGAGTGATGGTCAACGGGTCTACTACCTAGAGAGTCACCTAGACCAGCAACAGAATCGTAACCAGTCCAGTATTTTTAGTGTCAGTCTGGCCGCTGGGGATGATCGGCGGCGTTGGAGTCCGGAAGGCGTGACTGTTTCTCAGCTGACGTTGAGTCCTGACCGCCGTTACCTGGCCTTTACCGGCCAGGTTGGCGATCATACCCAGCTCTTTCGAGTTGATTTGACCGGGGGAGCTCCTGCGCAATTGACCAAGGGGGACCGCGACATCGACAACCCTGTCTGGGCCGCAGACGGGCACGTTCTCTACTTTCAAACAGTCGTGGGTGAACCGGAATCAACCAAATTCCCACAGCCCCACGTGGTGACCCGCTTGTGGTATCAAGAAGATGGGGTGGGTATTCTGCCACAGGGCCTGACCTACCAGTGCCTGCGTTATGATTGTGAGACTGGGGATCAGTCGGTCGTTCTGGAACAGTCGAGTGACTTTCAGGTCATGGCGGCTAACGCCCAGGGCTTGGTCTATGGTCGCAAACGATTGCCGGACGATGACCAGGACTTCAGTGTGGGCGTGTACTGGCATAGCTTCGATGGCAATGCCGACCGGTTACTGAATGCTGACGAGGCTCAAGGCATCTTTGACAGTGCTGTCCTGAGTCCGGACGGGACGCACGTGGCCATGTGGGGGCTGGACAATCACATCATGGATGTGGCCCAAGCCCACGCTTGGGTGGTCGATCTGACCACTGGCGACCTGACAGATGTCACCGCCCCCCGCGACGTTGAGGTCGGGGACAAGCTGACCAATGACAGCCAGTACGGCCAGTCGGGTCAATCGATGGCCTGGCTGGATCCAGCGACCCTCTTAACCTTGGAAAATGTGGCCGGACGGGTGTCTCTGATCCGGCAGACGGCAACGGGAGAACGCGTGACGCCATTGCTTGACGGCAACCGGGGTATCACAGACTTTTCCGTCGTTGATGACCGTACGATTGTTTTTACCGAGACGACCATGACCAGTGTTAGCCGGTTGAAGGCCCTCGACCTGACAACGATGACGGAACGCGAGTTGGTGAACCCCAACGCGCAGTACGAGGCAACCCACGCGCTCGTGACCGGACAACCTTTTACCTTTCAGACGGCAGATTTTCCGGTGTCCGGCTGGTATTTTCCACCGGTCATCCCGCGCGCCCAGCACCCCGCGATCCTCTATATTCACGGTGGTCCTGAGGTGAACTACGGCTATAGCTTCTATCATGAATTCCAGTACCTGGTTGGCCAGGGTTACGGCGTGATTGCCATTGATCCGCGGGGCAGTACCGGTTACGGTCAGGACTTCTCGGCGGCAGTGATTGGGCATTACGGCGAGGGCGACTTTGCCGATCTGATGGCCGGAACCGACGCCGCATTGAAACTCGACACGACCATTGATCCGCAGCAGCTCTGTGTGACCGGGGGCTCGTATGGAGGCTTCATGACCAATTGGATTGAGACCCACACGACACGCTTTGCGGCGGCCGTGACTCAGCGGTCGATTTCGGATTGGGTGAGTTTCTACGGCACAAGTGACATGGGGTACTTTTTCACCAAATGGGAAATGGCCCTGGACATGACGGATGTGGCGGCCCTTTGGGAATTGTCACCATTAGCCCACGTTAAGGACGCGTCTACGCCGATCTTAATTCTACATGGTGAATCAGACCGACACAGTCCAACAACGCAAGGGATGGCCTTCTACGTGGGTTTAAAGGAGGCTGGGGTGGAGACTCAGTTAGTTCTCTTCCCAGAATCGACTCACGAGCTGTCCCGATCAGGATTACCAAATTTAAGAATTGAACGATTAAAACAACTAAATCGGTGGTTTAAGGACCACCTACCACAGGAGGAAATTTAGATGAAGATTGGATTTATCGGTGTTGGCGGGATGGCCCGGGCTATTATTGGCGGCTTACTACAGGCCCAGACGTTTGCGCCCACGGAGATCGTGGTCCACAGCCATCGCCAGGAGAGTTACCAGCCTTATGCGCAGGAACATGGCCTCGTAGCCGCGCTCAGCAATCAAAAGGTGGTTCAGACCAGTGATCTCGTGGTCTTGGCGGTCACCCCGAACGTGGCCCCAGCCGTACTAAAGGAAATTAAGGGCGACTTAGCCGGAACGAACAAGGTATTGATCTCAATTGTGGCGGGACTCTCACTCAGTGATATCGCTGACCTCGTTGGCGACTCAATCCCAACGTTACGGACACTGCCAAACGTCAACGTTACGGACACTGCCAAACGTCAACGTTGAGGTAGGCGCCGGGATGACGGCGGTTGCTGCCAACGCGGCCTTGACCGGGGACGACCTATCCGCAGCACTGCGGGTCTTCGACACCATTGGCGATACGACTGAACTGGCCGAAGACCAATTTGGCGTCTTCAGTGCTTTGGCGGGGAGTTCACCAGCCTACATTGACTTCTTCATCGATAGCCTGAGTCGAGCCGGCGTTAAGCACGGGTTGACCAAGGCCCAAGCCACCCAGATTGCCGCGCAGGCCACCTTAGGTTCTGCCAAGATGGTACTTAGCAGCGACAAGATTCCCTTTGAACTAATCGATCAAGTCTCCTCGCCCGGTGGCAGCACCGTAGCGGGTCTGTTAGCCATGGAAGAGGCGGGCTTGATGACCGCTGTGGTCAAGGGAATTGACGCCACGATCAAACGCGATGCCGGGGGTCCGGCTTAACTGAGACCGCGTGAGTTGCTTTTTTGGTCTATACCGATTACAATAATGATGTTGAGATTGTCAGTATTGATTAGGAGGAGACTCATGAGTATTGTCTTAAAACACGCGAAGATTTACACCGGGGATAGCATTATTGCCGACGGATACGTGCGGTTTGACCGCCAGATTGAAGCGGTTGGACCTGTGGCAGACTTTCGGCCCCAACCAGCCGATGAGGTTCACGTGGTCACTGGCCGCACGATTGTGCCAGGATTTATTGACGTGCATAGTCACGGGGGCTATGGATATGATAGTATGGATGGTGACCCCGACCAAATAGATCAAATGGTTAATCAAATGGTCTATGAAGGGATTACCACGATTTTTCCCACGACCATGACGCAGTCGAATGAAGCGATTGACCACGCCATGTCGGGCATTGCGGCGGCTGCCGAGCGCAACCCCGTGATTCAGGGGGTTCACTTGGAAGGCCCATTCATCGCGGCCATTTACAAGGGTGCCCAGCCGGAAGCCTACATCAAGGATCCCGACGTGGCCCTGTTGGACCGCTGGAATACGCTGTCTGGTGGTCGGGTCAAGCTGATCACCTATGCTCCAGAAGATGCCGGTGCCGCTAAATTTGAAACCTATTGTTTAGCCAATGGTATCGTGCCTTCCGTGGGGCACTCGAACGCCACTAGAGCGCAACTTTTAAACAGTCGGGCCACTCATGTGACCCACCTGTACAATGCGCAACGGGGCCTCAAGCACCGCGAACCCGGTGTGACCGGACACGCTATGTTAGAGGATAATCTCTACTGTGAATTGATCTGTGACGGGTTCCATATTGTGCCCGACATGATCAAGCTGGCTTACGAGCAGAAGGGGCCGCACCGCTTGGAATTGGTGACGGATTCGATGCGCGCCAAGGGAATGCCCGAGGGTGTCAGTGAGCTTGGCGGTCAGAAGGTTATCGTGAAGGACCGGCAAGCCCGGCTCGAGAGTGGTAATTTGGCGGGCTCCGTCTTGCGTTACGATGAAGCTTTCCGCAACGTGATGTTGTTTACGGGTTGCGGCGTCAATGAAGCCGTTCAGATGAGCTCGGTTAACCAGGCCGAAGAATTTCAGTTAACCCAGAAGGGCAAGCTTGAACCCGGTCGTGACGCGGATCTTAACGTAATGACGCCGGGCTTCCAGTTGGAAACAACGTACAGCTTGGGCCGAGAATTTAGTCAAAAGAACAAATAACTTAAAGTTGGATTTTTAGAAGGGACGTTGGGTGCTGTGAGTTCACCGATTTATATTCAAATTCATAATGACATTAAGCGCGCGATTGAAGCTGGAAAGTGGGCGGTTGGCGACCGAATTCCGTCAGAACGGGAGTTGTCGCGTGAGTTTGATGTGAGTCGGATGACCTTACGCCAAGCCATTCAAACCCTGGTCGACGAGGGAATCCTCGAACGTCAGGTGGGGTCTGGAACCTACGTGGCCAACCAGAAGGTCCAAGAAAAAATGTCTGGGGTCACAAGTTTTACCGACTTGATGCTGGCTCAGGGCAAGCAGCCTTCCAGTAAGACCATTTCCTATCACGTTATGAGTCCCTCACTGAGTGAAGCTGAAAAGTTAAAGCTCAGCGAAGAGGACCTCGTGTTACGGATGGAACGGATTCGTTACGGGGACGATGTGCCAATTTGTTTTGAAGTGGCAACCGTCCCAGAACGACTGGTCGATGGCCTCAGTAAGAAAGAAGTCACGAGTTCTCTGTATCGCGCCCTCGAAGATAAGAAAGGCCTGAATCCCGGTAAGGCCCAACAGACGGTTTCCGCCATGTCGGCTTCCGAGCGGATTTCAGAATACCTGAACATCAAGCGGGGCGACGCAATCTTGCGGCTTCGTCAGGTGACCTGTTTACAGGATGGCACGCCATTCGAATACGTGCGGACCCAGTATGTTGGGGAACGTTTCGAGTTTTATTTGGAAAAGTAAAAAGTGTGCTCAAAAGCGGAGTCGACTGCCTTTAATCACACGTTTCAAAAAGTAAATTTGAAAATGAAAAATGGAGCTATGACATTTGTCACGGCTCCATTTTTTTAGAAAGAGGGCAGGCTGATGTTTATTCGACGAGCGCGGCGTGACGACAACTTTCATGAAGTGGCCGAACTTTATCTGACGGTCTGGCGTTCTGCCTATGAGGGCATGCTGTCTACAAAATTCTTGGACCAACTGTCGGTTGATAATTGGCATCCGGAACGTGGGTGGCAGCAGACTTGGTTGGCCTTTCAGGGCGCCAAGGTAGTGGGTATTTGTGCCGCGGGTCCAGCCAGAAAGGCTGAGCGGTCGGGGTGGGGCGAGATCTATTCGATTTACGTTCTCCCCAGCGTGCAGCATCAAGGTGTTGGGCAACAACTTATGGCAGCGGCCCTCACAGATCTAGCTGCGACGACCGATCAGATTTATTTGGAAGTCCTCGCGGCTAATCGGGTAGCGCAGACGTCCTACCGCCGCTTTGGGTTCAAACAAAAAGACTCTGCCCAGTTACGGATAGAGTCTCAAGGTGAACTTTCAGTGATTGAAATGGAACGGGTACGCCACCATTAGTGTTGTTGTTTTGCCTGTTGGCGAACCAAATGGAGGTAGCGGGGGATGATGGCAATCCGCTTGAGCCGCTTGGGTTCTTTAAAGGTTCGGTAGGCCCATTCCAAATGGTGTTCCTGCCAGAACTTGGGTGCCCGGTCGACGGCGCCAGCGAGGACATCGAAGCTACCGCCAACGCCCATCCACAGCCCCTTAGTCGTATGCCGATGTTGGGCGACAAAGTTTTCTTGTTTAGGGAAGCCGAGAGCCGCGAAGACCATGTCAGGCTGTGTGGCCTGGATATCGGCAACGATGGCAGTGTCATCGTCAAAATAGCCATCGTGAATACCAGCAATGACGAGTCCAGGGAAGTCGCGTGGCAGCGTCCGCTTCAGCGTGGCGACCACTTCGGGTTTAGCGCCCACGAAGTAGGCTGAGCGGTGTTCGCGGCCGGCCCACTCGAGGAGGGCGTGCATCGTATCGAAGCCGGTAATCCGTTCCGGTAACGGTTGATTTAAGATTTTGGCTCCGTCTAGGATCCCCACGCCATCGGGGGTAATGTAGTCCGCGTTGCGAATTAACCGTTGATACTCGGGGTGTTCGTGCGCGTACATCACAATTTCAGGATTAGCGGTGACGACGAAGGTATTTTGTTCAGCCACGATTCGAGCCTGTAACGTGGCCAGCAGGCGGTCGGCCGTGGTCTTGACGAAGGGAATGCCAAGAACGGTAACCGTAGAGAATGAAGGTTGCATAGGGACTCCTTTCAGGATTGTCATCCGGACTAATTAAGCACCGGTGACCATGTTAAAAAGTATGACGCTCCATGGGTTTCATGCTAAAATAAGTCTATTAGAATTGAAAATGAAATCAAGCCAGCTCAAAACCAGCTAAGGGAGAAACTCATTATGACGAATTTGTATCCCGACGACAGTTATACACTGCACACGGATGCCTATCAGATCAATATGATTCAGACGTATTATCAACAGGGAATTGCCGACAAACACGCGGTCTTTGAAGTCTTTTTCCGCGACATGCCATTCCATAATGGGTATGCGGTGTTTGCTGGTTTGGAGCACATCGTTCATTATATCCAAAATTTACATTTTTCCCAAACCGATATTGATTATTTACGAGAAGCTGAAGAATATCCGGAAGAATTTTTGGATTATTTGGCGAACTTTAAGTTCCGCGGGTCGATTCGTTCGGCCGTGGAAGGCGAATTAATTTACGCCCACGAACCAATCTTACAGGTCGAGGGACCATTGGCCGATTGCCAGTTGGTTGAGACGGCGATCTTAAACATCGTCAACTACCAAACGCTGATTGCCACGAAGGCGGCGCGGATTCGTTCCGTCGCTGGGGATGACGCCCTGATGGAATTCGGAACGCGACGGGCGCAAGAATTTGACGCCGCAATCTGGGGCACCCGGGCCGCCTACATCGGTGGCTTTGACGCCACATCTAACGTTCGTGCCGGGAAGCTCTTCGGTATTCCGATCAGCGGGACTCACGCGCATGCCTTGGTTCAGGCCTACGGCAATGATCACGATGCCTTCATGGCTTACGCGCAGACCCATAACGACTGTGTCTTTCTAGTGGATACCTACGACACGCTGCGCAGTGGGGTACCGAACGCCATCGCCGTTGCCAAAGAGATGGGCGATCGGATCAATTTCCAAGGGGTCCGGATCGATTCTGGAGATATGGCTTATCTGTCCAAACGGGTTCGCCAAAAGCTGGATGAAGCTGGTTTCCCGAATGCTAAAATTTATGCGTCCAACGACCTGGATGAGAAGACCATCCAGAGTTTGAAGATGCAAGATGCCAAGATTGACGTCTGGGGTATCGGGACCAAGCTGATCACCGCCTTTGACCAACCAGCCTTGGGGGCCGTCTACAAGATGGTCTCAATCGCTGATGACCACGGCGAGATGAAGGGAACCATTAAGCTATCCAACAATGCCGAGAAGGTGACGACGCCAGGTAAGAAACAGGTTTGGCGGATCACCAAGAAGGCGGATGGCAAGACCGAGGGGGATTATGTGACCTTGGCCGATGAGGATCCCCGACGTGAAGAGAGTATCTTCATGTTCCACCCAAGTTTCACGTATATCAATAAAACCGTGAATGATTTCAACGCACGGCCAATCCTGCAATCAATTTTTGAGGACGGCGAGTTGGTTTACAAATTACCAGCGTTGTCGGCCATTCGGGATCGTTGTCGTGGGGCTTTGGCCAACCTCTGGCCAGAGTACAAGCGTGACTTGAATCCACAGAAGTATCCAGTGGACTTGTCACAGGATTGTTGGGACCACAAGATGGCGCTCATCAAAGAGATTCATCAGTATGTTCAGAAGATGCCAGAATAGGTTAGGCGTTTAGAATTTAGGGGGATGGAAATATGCGAGCAATGCAGAAAACCATTATTGAAGCGTTGAAGGTTCAACCAACGATTGATCCGGAAACGGAGATTCGGCGAAGCGTGGATTTCCTCAAGGATTATCTCAAGCGTTATGACTTCATGAAGACGCTGGTGCTTGGAATCTCTGGGGGTCAGGATTCAACGTTAACCGGGCTGTTGTGTGAACGAGCTGTCACCGAACTTCGCCAGGAGACCGGCGATGAGGCCTATCGTTTCATTGCGGTGCGGTTACCTTATGGCGAACAGGCCGATGAGGACGATGCCATGATGGCCATTGACTTCATGGGAGCCGACGAGGTCCAGCGCGTAAACATTCAACCGGCTACCGATGCCATTGTGGCGGCGGTGGAAGCCAATGGGGGTCCCATCAGTGATTTTAACAAGGGGAACATCAAGGCGCGGCAACGGATGATTGCGCAGTATGCCATTGCGGGGGCCCGTTCCGGAGCTGTCGTGGGGACCGACCATGCGGCCGAAGCTGTGACGGGGTTCTACACCAAGTATGGTGATGGTGCGACCGATATTTGCCCAATCTGGCGGCTAGATAAGCGCCAGGGTGCGGCGATGTTAGCCTTTCTGGGGACGCCAGAACACCTCTACAAGAAGGTGCCAACAGCAGATCTGGAAGATGACCGGCCAGCCTTGCCCGATGAGGACGCGCTAGGCGTTCGCTACCAGGACATTGACGATTACCTGGAAGGCAAGCCGGTGAGTGAGACTGCCGCCGAAAGAATTGAACAATGGTATCAAAAGACCGCGCACAAGCGGCATTTACCAGTCAACGTGTACGATACGTTCTGGCAGAAGTAGGTCACAGACAAAGGATGGATAGCCATGCAAAAGAATAATATGAACAGTTATATTCGCGTTTTAAGTCAAGTCCTCCAGGAAACGGAAGATGGCGGCGAAGCCATGAACGGCGACTTTGAAACCGTACGTCACGCCCTGGACAATCAAACAGTGGGCGAGCTCTCACAGGTCGACCTACAGAAGATTGCCGACAATTTCCAACGGGGAACCGATGCCTATGAGGCCAAGCTGAACCAACTCCAACAGGCCAGTGTGCCGGTTCGGATTCTTGGTAAGCACAAGTCATTAGTGGCCGCTTACCGGACCTATACGGATGCCTGCCAAGCCATGACCGATAGCCTTGACGTTGAACATCAGACGGTCGATCAGGCTGCTTTTGATGCGTCAGAGAAGACGCAGGAGAACGCCATGGAGAAAGTCACGGCCGCCACACAACGCATCATGACGAGTCCAATGTAAGGTTAAAAGTTAAAGGCTAACGGGGAAGGGACGGTTGTTCCGACCCCGTTTTGTGATCCGACTTAATTTGAGTCACGCGAACATAGAATTGGGCGACCCACTCCCGCTAAGATGGTATAATACGAGTATGTGAAGTGAGAGTGTGACAAAAGGCGGTTAGTCAATGAGCATTAACGTCGATAGACGAACAATCCCGGTCTTGAATTGTTTATCTATCGGGGTTAAGTGGAGTTGACTGCCCTTCGTCGTACGTTTCGACTATAAATGTTCGGAGCGCAAATTGAGACAAAAGTTTCAGGCCCTGAGAGGCAATTAAGAAGTGATGGAGGGTTTGCATGGCAACTGAAAGAGAAGAAAAATTGGTTGATTTAGCCCCGTCGGTTCATCGACAACTTGGGCAGTACCGCGTCGACCAGATCCGCGCCGTGCTCACGCTGATGGATGAGGGGAATACGGTTCCTTTCATTGCCCGGTATCGAAAGGAACGGACGGGATCGCTGGATGAAGTGGCGATTCGAGATATCGAGGACGAAGCTACTCGGCTAGCTAAACTGAACAAGCGGCGGGCGGATGTCTTGGGCATTGTTGCTGAACAGCAAGCATTGACGCCAAAATTAAAGCAAGCACTGACTCAGGCGACGACCCTTCAGCAGGTGGAGGACCTCTACCTGCCTTACAAGAAGAAACGGCAAACCAAGGCGACGGTGGCCATTCAACATGGTCTGAAGCCCTTGGCCCAATGGTTACTGACCTTTCCCACGGGTAACCTTGACGCACGTGCTAAGACCTATGTGAAGCGCGATCAAGAGTTGCCCGATGTGGCCGCCGTTTGGGCTGGGGTCCACGAGATTTTAGCGGAGGCCTTCAGTGAACAGGCTGCCTTTCGGGAGTGGATTCGAAAGTTCACGTGGCAACACGGTGAACTCACCAGTAAGCGCCGCCGCGGATCCGACGACCGCGACGAACAGCAGGTTTACGCGACCTATTATGACTTTCAGCAACGGTTGAACCAGATTCCCCCGTATCGCGTGTTGGCGATTAACCGGGGTGACCGGGAGAAAGTCCTGTCGGTCGGCATCAGTGTCGATCCGGCGTCGATCTTGCAATACGGGCATTTCCGTCTCGTCGGCCAGCATCACGGTCCCGCCGTTGCCCGCGTTAACGCGGCGTTTGAGGATGCCTACAAACGGTTCCTGGGACCCGCGATTGAACGGGAATTACGGCGGAAATTGACGGAAACGGCCGATAATCATGCCATTCAGGTCTTTGGGAATAACCTCTACCACCTGCTGATGCAGGCTCCCTTAAAGGGGAAAGTTGTGCTGGGCTTTGATCCCGCCTACCGAACCGGGTGTAAGTTGGCGATCATGGATGCCAATGGGCGCTTCCTAACCACACAGGTGATTTACCCTCACAAGCCCGCCAGTCAACAGAAACGGGCGGCCGCGGGGCCAGCCTTCAAAAAGCTTTTGACGACGTACCACGTGGAAATGATTGCGATTGGGAACGGAACGGCCAGTCGGGAGTCCGAAGAATTCGTGAGTGACATTTTGAAGACGCTAGATCAGCCGATTTACTATGTCCTGGTCAATGAAGCCGGGGCGTCGGTCTATTCGGCCAGTGCAGCGGCTCGGGGCGAGTTCCCGGACCTACACGTCGAGGAACGTTCCGCCATCAGTATTGGTCGGCGGTTACAGGATCCCCTGGCTGAACTGATTAAGATTGACCCCAAGGCCGTGGGCGTTGGCCAGTACCAACATGACGTGCCTGAGAAGGCCCTAGATAGCCAGCTAGACCGCGTGGTCGAGACGGCGGTCAACCAGGTAGGGGTCAACGTGAACACTGCCAGTGCGGAGCTCCTAACCCATATTTCAGGGCTGACGGCGACGATGGCTAAGAATATTGTGGGTTACCGTAACGATCACGGAGCCTTTGCGAGTCGCCAGGAGCTGAAACAAGTGCCACGACTGGGACCTAAGGCCTATCAACAGGCCGTGGGGTTCCTACGAATCATTGCCGGCACTCAGCCACTGGATAACACTGACATTCACCCCGAGAGTTATTCGGCGGCGGAGAAGTTGTTACAAGGACTGGCCACGCCGGTTACGGCGATCGGGACGCCGAAGCTGCAACAACAGTTGGCCCAGATCAACACCCAGCAGTGGGCCCAGCGACTCGACATTGGGGCCACGACGCTCACGGATATTATTGATGGTCTCAGTAAACCGGGTCGAGACTTACGGGACACCATGCCGGCCCCATTATTGCGGCAGGATGTGCTCACCATGGCCGATTTGAAACCAGGGATGGAACTCCAGGGCACGGTCCGCAACGTGGTGGACTTCGGGGCGTTTGTAGATATTGGCGTTAAACAGGACGGTCTGGTGCACATCTCGCAACTGGCGGATCACTTTGTCAGTGACCCCAGCACCGTTGTCACGATTGGGGATGTGGTGACCGTATGGGTGTTGACCGTGGACGAACAACGCCAACGGATTCAACTCACGATGCGTGGCGAGCAACATGACTGACCAAGACTTACAGCGGTTGGTGGAGCAGATTTCTCTGGCGTCATTTGGAAAACCCTTCACGCATCGCGCGTGGTTCAACTATCGGTTGCGCACCACGGGTGGCCGGTATCAACTGACCGATCACAGTATCGAGATTAATCCGCGAATGCTTAGTGAACACGGACAGGCGACATTGGTGGGGATTATCAAGCACGAGTTGTGCCACTACCACCTGCATCTAGCTGGTCAGAGTGGCCAGCATCGCACGGCGGCATTCAAAGCCCTCCTGAAGCAGGTAGGGGGCTTGCGCTATGCACCGGCTCCTCAGACGGCGGCTCCTAAGCCGCGACGCTGGCAGCTCTACGAATGCACGCGGTGTCATTATCAGTATTATCGGGCTCGGCGGCTCAACGTGAACAAACTCGTTTGCGGGCGTTGTCGGGGACGTTTAAAGTGGCAGCGGACCGTGATGGCGGTCACCCGGCCACAGGCAAATTAGGAGGTTAGTGAAGATGGGCAAAACAATTATTCGGGTACCAGCGACTTCGGCAAACTTAGGACCCGGAATCGATTCAATCGGTGCCGCATTACATCTCTATTTAACAGTGATTATTGAAGAAGAAACGGATAAGTGGCGGGTTAACCACGCCTTAGGCACGACGATTCCCCGGGATGAAAATAATTTGATGGTTCAAACGGCCCTCAAGGTCGCCCCCAAGATTCATCCCCATCAACTGACCGTGATGTCAGATATTCCGGTTTCACGCGGGCTAGGTAGTTCCACCAGCGCTATCGTGGCGGGAATCAAGATCGCTAATGAACTGGGCGAGCTAGATCTGAGCATTTCGGAACAATTGAACTGGGCGGTTAAGCTTTGGGGAACGTTGGATAACGTGGCCCCAGCCTTATTAGGCCAGGCAGCCGTGGCGACGGTCAACGATGACCACGCCGATGCCATTCAGTTGCCTTTACCGGACGACATGCGCGTGCTGGTCTTCATTCCAGGGCAACAGTTGTTGTCACGGAAGAGTCGCGAGGCTTTGCCAAAGCGCGTCGAATTGAAGACGGCGGTTCATGCCAGCAGTGTCGCTAACGTATTAGTAGCGGCATTGTTGGAGAAAAACTGGGAGTTGGCTACGCGGATGATTGAACGCGATGAGTTCCACGAACAGGCCCGTTCCCAGCTGGTGCCTGAACTTAAGTTGATTCGGACAGCGGCTCACGAGCAAGGAATCACGGGAACTTACCTCAGTGGGGCTGGTCCAACCGTTGTGACCTTCGGAACTTCGCCACAGTTAACGTTGCTGCGAAACAAGCTAGCAACGGCCGATTTGCCCGGCAGTTTGCGGATCCTAGAGCTTGATCCAGCCGGGGCAACCGTCCTCACAGATGCATAAGCTCGGATTTTTTTGAATTAACTTGCAAAAAATATTGTCAGCACCCGGATCATTTGTTATACTATTTCTTGTGAGTTAATGCGCCCATGGCGGAATTGGCAGACGCGCAAGATTAAGGATCTTGTCGGGGTAAACCCGGTGGAAGTTCGAATCTTCTTGGGCGCATAACGAAACAGTGTAAGAGGTCATGATGACCCGCGAAAGCGGTGGTCATCATGACCTTTTTTTTTCGCCGTTAACGACCTTAGGCAAGAGTATTTCTCACGAAACTGCTGGGGCAAAGGTTGAAGCCGCCGACCACTACTTTCTGGGAAACTCACAACTATACGGTGACAATGATCCCGTAAATGAGGCCAAGTGGTTCTACAAGAAATTACTTGCGCTAGGCTTTGATAAAACTACGGTCTGCGTGGTTGACGTTGAAGACCCAAAGGCCCTGCAGAAGCACGTCACACACGACGTTAATTTATTTTTGAAGTAAGGGGTACACCAGCCTCATTGTGTATGCGTCTGGTAGTTGGTTCACCAGTGGCCGCATCAATAAGGACTCACTGTACAATAACACCCCAATCTGGGTAGCAGCATACGACACTGACCGGCCAGGCGTCGATGGGGCTGCAGCATGGCAATACACGGACAATGGGCATGGACTTCATACAGACTTCTCATATGACTTTACAGGCGCTCTAAGCGGCATTAAAGAGCCAGTTAAGAGCGGCAGTACGGTAACCGA
This sequence comes from Levilactobacillus paucivorans, assembly GCF_001437125.1. Taxonomy (GTDB): domain Bacteria; phylum Bacillota; class Bacilli; order Lactobacillales; family Lactobacillaceae; genus Levilactobacillus; species Levilactobacillus paucivorans. The sequence goes on from NZ_JQCA01000014.1 coordinate 20,088, forward strand.
TAACATCCCCAATACGGCCGTTGAAGCCGATGTGGGTAAGTTCTTACAAGAGAGTGGTCTGTACACCATTACAGCTAATTCAGTGCCTGTTTACACTGATCCAACACTCACTGGGACAGCTGGCGAGACGTTAGCTAAAGGTAGCTCGCTAGTGTGCATCCCTGCAGACAAGGCAGCTCACAGCCTCATGATCAGTCGTGACATGTACATTACGTCGGATGTCAATCAAGTAAAGTACATGAAGAGGTGATCAATCTTGCGCTTTCTCGGTCTAAGTGTTGAAGATTGGGCGAGTTTGTTGGGGATTATTGGCACAGTGTGTGGGGGAGTGTTCTATTTATTCCGTATCATTGTGATAAAACCCATGAACGAGCAGAATCGGGATCTCAGCAACGCTGTCAAGTCCCTAACACACGAAGTACATGTGAATAGAGAGAATGAAGATCGGAAACATCGAGCCATAGACGACAAGCTACATGAACATGACATTAAGATTGCTCGTCATGATGAGGAACTTAAAACGTTGTTTAAAGTGGATAAGGATAGTTAGAAAACAGGTCGGGCGCTTTGCTCGGCCTGTTATAGTTTTAAAAGCACAAAATTCACACGTGCCGAGGCTCTAACCCGAATATACTTAATATTGTTATCAGCGCTGATGGCAAATAAATTTATTCGGAGGGTTTTATTATGTCTGTTACTCCTAATTTGCTATCTGATTTTGGAACTTCTGATCTTACTCCTGAAAATGCTTTACAAAGTTTTGTGATTGACAAGGATGATCCAGGTGTTGGTTATGGTGTCTTTCAGCATAACCACAATACTGAATTATGGCTTGTTAAGTATAATTATGATGTATCTAGCGCGGAAGCTACAGAAAATCATATTACACCAGTTTCTAATTATAAGATTGCCGGTAGTTTTGATAAAACGCATCCTGTTGGGCATTCTGGCTCACTACAAGTTTATCATCGGAATGGCCAAACTTATCTAATTGTTGCGACTAAGAAGACTGCTACAACGAAGAACAACTATGCGACACAGCTCACCCGAGTTCCGGTTTCGGAATTTGGCAATAATAATCCTGCTGTTCATTATGATCAGTTGAAGCGAATTGGTTCTCTTCAAAACGTTGGTGGAACGAGTCTTGGTACACCTGATCGTGTTGAATTTGCAATTGACTATTATGAAAAAAAGATTGCAGTGTGGGTTTTAGATCCTGCTACTAAGAGCCGCATGGCCCTTTATGATCTTGATGATCTTGATGCACTGTTTAATAAGGCCAATCCCGAAGTTACCATTAAGGGTACCAACTATGGTCTCGTAAGTGATTTCAGGGACTATACGAAGGCTGACTTGTTCGATCTTTCCACATCCAAGGATGACAAGTGAAGTCATCGCTCGTTACAAGGACTGGCTTTAACCAGTGCGGGGTCTGCGTATGTGGTTTGTGAAAATGGTATTGGTGATCCAAAGAAAACACCTGGTGCCAAAGGGATCTGGAAGTTTAAAGTTGGTGTAAAAGATAGCGGGAAGCCTACTCGTCTCTATAATCGCAAATGGTCACAGTTCGTGGATGGATTAACGCTTAAGGGTATTAAGGATACTGGTGTTGAAGCTGAAAACATCCAGATTATCGGTGGTGACATCTACTTGAGCGTTACCTATCATGACGTGAAAAATGGTGTTTCACATATGGCGAAGAACCGACTTTACCATTTTGACAAGACACTTATTTAATTAATTGAATAATAAAAGAGTTACCTCAGTGAAGTGGCCCACAATTGTTAGACTTATCTGTCTAGCTTTTCTATTGCATTTCACAGTAGGTAGCTCTTTTTTAGTACAACCCCTGAATATAATCAGTAGCTATTTGAGCATCTTCAGCGGGAACGGCATTGGCGCCTGTCAAACCAACGACTGAGCCGATGTATTTCCAACCGAGATCTCCAAGATAAAAGAAAAATTCTTGTTTACCATTATTGATGGTGAGATTATAGCCATCAGTATCATTGTCGGCAAACATCATTTGGAAAACGTGTCCCATTTTGAAAGTTACTCGATAAAGGTGAGACTTACCCGATTTAACTTTTTTAGTTGCAATACCCCTAATAGGTTTAGATAGATAGTAGGTTGTTGTTGAGTGGGTTCGCTTGAATTTTTTAATTTTGGCGTATCTCGTGGGCTTAAACTTTGATCCCTTTGTATGATAGACAAGCTGACTATCTGCTGAGACAGAAATGAATGGCAATGAGACATAGCCATTGTAAGCCGGCTTATTTGATTTTACGGAAAGAAAAGGAAAACTAGCAAGTGAGTTGTAAGAAAAAGCGGTATTTCTAGTATAGGGATGTTTAGCACCACCGTTGTTCTTTGACACGAGATAACTTTGGTTCCAATTCCCTAAGGTTTTGAAGACCTTTTTCTGATTTTTGATGCTTAACGAAGGATTATTAACTCCAATGAGGTTGCCGTGACCATCACTAAGACCAGACACAACAGAGCCTTTGGGGAGTGTTATCACCTTATGTCTAGATTCATTGGTTAATTTAAGTGGTTCTTTCAGTTTATAAGTTTGAAATGGGTTCTGATGTTCTGGTGTGATGGGGTTGGTTGAGTAGTCATAAAGTGTCCCCAAATAGGAAAGTTTTCGAATATCGACTTTGTGGATTAGGTTGTCTACACGCTTCCCCGTATTTACAATTCTTGCCGTTTCCGCTGAAGCATTAGTAACACCTAAGCTTCCCACAACAGCACCTAGTAACATGAGTAATAGGGTGCTTTTCCTTTTTAATTTAAACAATTTACATTCCTCCTAATAATGTTTCCCCTGAAACTTCCTATGATATCAGTATAACGCAATTGGAAGCCTGTTGGATATGCTTCATGTTGGCCAACCAGCTCAAGATAACGAGTTCGTTTTATTTTTAGATTCGCCGGTATTGCTGATTGGGGAGTCATGAAAGCCTTGACGATTGCTTTCACTCTATTAATTTCTGACGCCAACAGGTAGAGAAAATCTTCCAAGCATAAAGGTGGTGTTTCCCACGACAATGTGGCACAATCAGGGTCGCCAGGAAAACCGATTTGTTCGGTTCTCCATTTGTTGAACGACCGGAGCCACTTGTTTTCAGGATTGCTAGCCGAATTTCCGTAAATTTGGCGGCTTTCATGACAGTTAGGTAACATTTTGCCCTAGTAACCGTTTCCAATGAAAATTGCTCTTCAATTCTTTCATAGATGAGCGTAGTATATGATTCTACATTGATATATTACCAATTTTATGAAACAAAACCACTGACAAATAACTTGAAACGCGTTATAGTAGTTGTCTTGTGTCAAAAGATTGGCAAAAATTCTAAAGGAGGTCGGCGCATGAACGACTTAACTAAGGGTAACTCCCTCAAACTCATTTTCTTCTTTACGATTCCACTTTTAATTGGTAATTTATTTCAGCAATTATATAACGTTTCCGATACCGTAGTTGTGGGACAAACTCTTGGCGTGAAAGCGCTGGCCGCCGTTGGGGCAACCGGATCCATTAACTTCCTAATTATTGGGTTCGCTCAAGGCCTGACCGCTGGGTTGGCCATTATCACGGCGACGCGGTATGGCGCCAGAGATTACAAGGGTGTGCGCAAGTCTTTTGCGGCGAGCATTGTCATTTCAGTGTTGATGACGATTGTCTTAACAATCCTATCGCTGGTCTTCGTTGACCCAATCCTGCATCTGATGCAGACCCCGGCGTCAATCTTTGCTAACGCGCGGATCTTTATCAGCATTATCTTTATCGGGATCTTCGCGTCGATGGCTTTCAACCTTTTGTCCAATATTATTCGAGCATTAGGGGATTCCCGCACGCCACTGATCTTTCTAATGATCGGGACAGTTGTTAACGTTGTTCTTGAATTACTCTTCATCTTAGTCTTCCACATGGGGGTCGCCGGTGCCGGCTGGGCAACCGTGATTTCTCAAGTGGTGGCTTCACTGTTGTGGCTCTTTGTCAAATGGTGTTGAAGGATAGTTTCTATCCTTTGGAGATCTCCTCG
>NZ_JQCA01000103.1 GCF_001437125.1 Levilactobacillus paucivorans
AGTGAACTATGAATTCTCTTCCTATTGTAGAAAGCATGCACATATTCAAAAAGGACAGCAGCGGCAGTTTCATAATTCTCAAAGACCGGCACTGGATAAACACATTCCTTTTTGAGGGAAGCATGAAAAGATTCCATTGGTGCATTATCGTATGGACACCCCTTACGGCTGTGAGAGTGGCGGATATGTAGTTCTGTTAACCGTTGGTTGTAATCATCGCTGGTGTACTGTGATCCTAAGTCTGTGTGGATAATCAGGTCCCCAGTAATGGTTCGATTTTTAACCGCGCTTTCCAGGGTCTTTAAGACTAAATCAGTATCCATCTTTTTTGAGAGCGAATAGCCGATAATCCGTCGTGAGTGTAGGTCCATGATGGTTGATAAGTAACACCAGCCATTACGCTTCGTTTGAATATAGGT
>NZ_JQCA01000104.1 GCF_001437125.1 Levilactobacillus paucivorans
CATATTATATGTACGAAGGCATTTCATTTACACAAGATTCTTGACGCTACCGAATTGCCAGCAATGGGAATAGCGAGCCAGAGATGGCAAAGCCCAACGCCGCTAAAAACCAGTTGTGACCGGCCATTTGCCCGAGATGTACCGGGAAAATCAAGTTACCTGACCCAAAGAACATACCAAAAATCAGGGAACTCACCACGAATAATTGACCCCAACTTTTCTTGGGGGTGACGTCTGCATTTTCCATATTGATGCCTCCATAACCAGTCTTTTTACCGCCATAATATCAAAAAGAGCCCCTCTCCCATCACGGGAAAAGGGCTCTACGAGTAGAACGGTACCACCTTTTATGTTGCGGTGACCCGCAACGCTTATCGCGGACTAACATCCGCTAGCCAGATAATGGTGGCCACCACGCGTACCTACTGATTCAGCCGCGAACTCGGAAATGATTTTCACCGGCGGTAGTTGGTCACTTTCCACTTACCATGACTCACTTGGCAACGACCCGTCTGTTACTTTTTTCCTCAACGTTTTTGAAGTATTGAGACTGATTATAGGCGTGTGAAGGTTATAGGTCAATGGGCATTCTAATCATTTTCTAATCATCGAAGAAATCTTCGTCGATCTCGAAAAATTCGAACTGTTGCTTTACTTGAACACCCACGTGGTATTCCAGCATGAGATCGGTGAGTTGGATGCCATCGATCAGAACAATTGAAAATTCTTTGGCTGCCTTAAGCGCAGCGGAAGAGAATCCGGACGTCGTAATTAGAACGCCTCGATCGGCATGATTACGTTTCAACGCCCCATAGAAGGAATCGATCACTGGTCGTTGAACGCGATTATCCTCACCATACCGCTTTGCTTGGACATAAACGGTATTCGTTCCCAGTGCATCCTGATTGATCACGCCATCGATACCACCATCATTGGTCTTCTGTGTTACCCACGCCGAACCATTGGGTCCTTTGTATCCCATTGCCACGAGTAATTTAACCACTAGATTTTCAAAAAAAGTAGGATCAGCTTCGCGAATTCGCTGTAAGAGATCCGTCGCAACTTCGGCATTGTAGGCCTGAGATTGTTCTGCTAGTTGTTCTAAAACCAATGCTGTCTTAGGAACGGTCACTTTTGATTCATTCCCACGTTTCTTACGCTCGTTCAACTCTTTTTTGTGCTGTAAATACAGCGGTTGATTATGAATCACATTTTGGTCAATCAAGTGCCCAGCAGACAATAATTCTCGTCCACTTGAAGAAATTTGATAATACCCTCTACGTTTACGTTTCAACAAGCCACCGGTTTTCAATTCACTGATTGCCCAGCCTGCACGATCTTCGATAATCGTAATACTCTTGTGGCTACTGTATGTCATTTCTCTTAGATCATTCGGTAGTTTAAGGCTATCAGCTACTGCAACACGCAACTCACGACCTCGCCATTCCCCACGTTGACTGGCCAGCTTGAGGACGGATGGCGCTAGAGCATCCCACGTTGGCAAACCATGCTCCCCTAGTTTTAAATCCTGATAAGTCATCAATACAGCCCTTCCATAATGCCTCGGTTACTAGTTAGCTTCAGATACTGAAATCTTTTTAGTACAGAATTACCAATTAAAAAACATATTAACGGATTGGCTAATGTTTATTTCCTAAAACTATAATTCATATGTGCAATTCAAAAGTAAGCGGATATTTCAACAAAAGTAGTTGCTAAATAGCCTCTATCATCAGCTGCCTCATTTAAGCCATGATTTGCTGCATAATGCGTTCACGCCATCCTCTATAAATAAGTGACGGAGTCTGCTGAATACTCTTATTAATTTGCTCAATTATTTTCTGATCGTTGATCTGCTTGTTCATAATTTCAATTAATTCTTGAATACTCATAGCAAAGATATTAACTCCTAGCACAGCACCATCCTTAGCAGAATGTTCTAGCTCTATGAAGCTTGCGGCTCTGAATATATTCACAACATTATTATCCAATTCACTAGCCACAAATATCGTTTGTTCGGGCTTATTCCCACATTCAACAGCCAAATTAACGGTATGCCGAATTACAGGTTCTAATTCTCCACGTTTTTGTGTTGAGCGGTCCATAAGAGTAGCCTCTAGCAGAACCGTTCGATTGTCATAATGCAACTCGATATCGCCTTGATATCCAGCCGCATGCGACAATGGGAGCAAACTTGCATCTAAGGTCATCTTCAAAGATTCACGAATATTAACTTTTCCTTGAGAAATATAATACCAGGCAATTCCTAATACGTACTCAAATATATCAGCAACTGGGGCATTCTTACTAACAATATCATGAATTTCATCATCATTACGATTAACGAAATCCTTCAAAAGTTTTATGACAGTACTTCTATCAAATCTATTTTTACCTCGATTTAAAATTGAAGTGCAACACCTGCTCTACTAGACCAGTTCTTTATTC
>NZ_JQCA01000105.1 GCF_001437125.1 Levilactobacillus paucivorans
AAGGACTACTGGAGCGCTTAGAAGTGAGAATGCCGGTATGAGTAGCGAAAGATCAGTGAGAATCTGATCCACCGAATGACTAAGGTTTCCTGGGGAAGGCTCGTCCTCCCAGGGTTAGTCGGGACCTAAGCCGAGGCTGAGAAGCGTAGGCGATGGATAACAGGTTGATATTCCTGTACTAGTTAATCATGTTTGAACGATGGAGGGACGCAGGAGGCTATGGTGAGCATCCGATTGGAAATGGATGTTCAAACGTCAAGTCTGGTTGTGAGTCAAATGCTTACAGCTAAGGACAAGGCGCGATGAGGACCGAATTTTAGTAGGGAAGCACCAGACGTCACACTGCCGAGAAAAGCTTCTAGTTAGTGATTAACTACCCGTACCGCAAACCGACACAGGTAGTCGAGGAGAGTATCCTAAGGTGAGCGAGTGAACTCTCGTTAAGGAACTCGGCAAAATGACCCCGTAACTTCGGGAGAAGGGGTGCTACACGCAAGTGTAGCCGCAGTGAAAAGGCCCAGGCGACTGTTTATCAAAAACACAGGTTTCTGCAAAATCGTAAGATGACGTATAGGGGCTGACGCCTGCCCGGTGCTGGAAGGTTAAGTGGATGAGTTAGCTTCGGCGAAGCCCAGAAATGAAGCCCCAGTAAACGGCGGCCGTAACTATAACGGTCCTAAGGTAGCGAAATTCCTTGTCGGGTAAGTTCCGACCCGCACGAAAGGCGTAACGATCTGGGCACTGTCTCAACGAGAGACTCGGTGAAATTATATTACCTGTGAAGATGCAGGTTACCCGCGACAGGACGGAAAGACCCCATGGAGCTTTACTGTAGCTTGATATTGGGTGTTGACACAGCTTGTACAGGATAGGTCGGAGCCGTAGAATTCGGAACGCTAGTTTCGAATGAGGCGCTGGTGGGATACGACCCTCGCTGTGTGAATACTCTAACCCACACCACTAATCGTGGTGGGAGACAGTGTCAGGTGGGCAGTTTGACTGGGGCGGTCGCCTCCTAAAAAGTAACGGAGGCGCCCAAAGGTTCTCTCAGAATGGTTGGAAATCATTCATTGAGTGTAAAGGCAGAAGAGAGCTTGACTGCGAGACAGACAGGTCGAGCAGGGACGAAAGTCGGGCTTAGTGATCCGGTGGTACCGTATGGAAGGGCCATCGCTCAACGGATAAAAGCTACCCTGGGGATAACAGGCTTATCTCCCCCAAGAGTCCACATCGACGGGGAGGTTTGGCACCTCGATGTCGGCTCATCGCATCCTGGGGCTGTAGTCGGTCCCAAGGGTTGGGCTGTTCGCCCATTAAAGCGGTACGCGAGCTGGGTTCAGAACGTCGTGAGACAGTTCGGTCCCTATCCGTCGCGGGCGTAGGAAATTTGAGAGGAGCTGTCCTTAGTACGAGAGGACCGGGATGGACATACCGCTGGTGTACCAGTTGTGCCGCCAGGCGCATCGCTGGGTAGCTATGTATGGATGAGATAAACGCTGAAAGCATCTAAGTGTGAAACTCGCCTCGAGATGAGATTTCCCATTCCTATATGGAAGTAAGACCCCTGAGAGATGATCAGGTAGATAGGCTGGAAGTGGCAGCCCCGTGAGGGGTGAAGCGGACCAGTACTAATCGGTCGAGGACTTAACCAAGTTGAAAACGTGGTTGTTTCCG
>NZ_JQCA01000015.1 GCF_001437125.1 Levilactobacillus paucivorans
AACTGGCCAGAGAATATGGCATTGGCTATTCAACCGTTCATAAGTGGATCCAGGGCTTGTTCGGATTAAACTTGTAATTTGCCAGGTTCATTCAAACTATGTTTCCAATTTAAGACCTCAGTAATTCCCCAAGTACCAGCTAAAGCTACGACTAAAGCGGCTACTAGAGCACCACCTAAAATACTAGCACCAATCAGCAAGTTAGCAGCTGTTTCTCCAATAAAAGGGACTAATGAATTGGCCAAATCTCCAACCGTATTTAAAGATGTAGTATTTGTTTTATTACCAACCGTTGATGCAAAAGCAATCACAAAGATTAGCATAATTCCCTGTGTAATAAAAGTCCCTACCAAAGTGTCACGTCGCTCCTGTGGAATTTCGATGGTAATCAAATTCTTGTCAACTACTGCCCCTTGCTGGTAAAAAATCATCCAAGGCATGATTACAGCACCGATATTGGCAGCTAGTAAATATATGTAAGAAGAATGTCTCCATGGAATTGTCACTAATCCTTGGGCCATTTGACTGATATTTGGTCGGATCATTATCACGGCGATAAGAAATGCTAATTCAGCTAAGCCAATTGTAACCCCAATTTTCTCAACACGCCGATAACTACCACAAAAGGCGATCCCCACTAGCAGGATTGTTGCTAGTGGAACAGTAATCCATTTAGATATTCCAAAAAGTTCACCTACTCCTGCAACCCCCACAAATTCAGTTAGCAAAGCTCCAATTGCAGAAACTGCCAACGTACCTGCTGAAAGCCATGCCCAACCAGTTCCAAAATTTTCACGAATTAATTCACCATGTCCTTTGCGGGTAACAATTCCCAAACGAACCGTCATTTCTTGGACCATATATAGAATTGGGATTAACAGAAATTGTGGTAAGAGCATCGTGTACCCCCATTGTGTTCCTGATTGTGCTGCGGTGATTAAGCAACCTGCATCAGTATCTGCCAACATGACTATTAATCCTGGTCCCCAAATTTTTAACCAGTGATATTTAACATGCAGTTCCTTTTTTGAAGATGGTACTTGTGAGGACTCTTTGTTTCTATGAGTAATATTTGACTGCATTTCGATCAACTCCATTAATTGTCAGATCACAAATTCAATCTGAATTCTTTGCAAAATTATCCCTGTAGGGATTAAAGCATACTAATTCATTATTGCTGTTGCCTGGTTTAAATAATTGGTAATGATCACCTGCGGTAGCTTTATACCACAAAAGGCTGCAATTTTCACCCGCTCCAAAGTAGGTTATATTAGACAAAAGATCAGCTTCTTAAAAATGAATTTGTAGTAAACATTATTTTAAGGGAAGCTGGTCTTTTTTGGTTCTAACTTCGTTCGGATTAACTTTTAAAATCCACCTTATATATTTTATTGGAACAGCTTTGTTACATCCTGTCTCTATACCATGAAAGTGATTGGAAGTATTCAGTTGAATACTCTGTCCTACATAAATTGGAGTTTTTGTACTAATGTTGATACAACGTGATGATCAAAGTTAGCCAATACTCCCACTCATTTGATATCTAATCAAGCGATTTAATTCAACCGCATACTCCATGGGTAATTGTTTTGTAAAGGGGTCTAGAAATCCCATGACAATTAATTGTGTGGCAGTAGATTCATCAATTCCACGACTTTCTAAATAATAAAGTTGTTCCTCAGAAATCTTGGAGACCCTTGCCTCATGCTCGATCGTCCCATTACTAGTTTCAATATCGTTCACTGGAAAGGTATCACTACCACTTTGATCATCCATTAAAATGGTGTCGCACTCCACGTGAGAATGAGCATTGTCTGCTTGTTGGATGTACTTAATCAGGCCCCGATAGTCAGCCCGACCACCATCATGACAAATAGATTTTGAAACAATGGTACTATGAGTGTCCGGAGCCATATGGATCATTTTGGCCCCAGTATCTTGGTGCATTTGACTTCCAGCAGCTGCAATTGACAACATTGAACCTGAGGCACCGTGGCCGGCTAAGTAAATACTTGGATATTTCATTGTAACTTTAGATCCCAAATTACCGTCAACCCATTCCATCGAACTATTTTCATCGGCCTGCGCACGCTTGGTTTCTAAACTATAAACATTTGTCGACCAATTTTGAATAGTTGTATACCGACAACGGCCGCCTTTCTTCACAAACACCTCAACCACAGCCGCATGGAGGCTATCTTCTGAATAATTTGGCGCAGTGCATCCTTCAACATAGTTGACAGATCCGCCTTCATCAACGATTATCAAAGTCCGTTCGAATTGACCAGTTCTTCCGGCATTAATCCGAAAATAGCTCTGAATTGGGACGTCTGCGTGCACACCCTTGGGCACGTATAAAAATGTTCCACCGGACCAAACCGCTGTGTTAAGTGCGGAAAATTTATTGTCCGATGCCGCTACCAGGGTTCCAAAGTATTGTCTAACCAGATTTGGGTGCTCGCGAAGTGCTGTATCAGTATCCATAAAAATGATTCCTTTTGCTTCAAGATCTTTTTTCAGATTACTATAAACAGCTTCAGATTCGTATTGGGCTGCCGACCCAGCCAAATATTTCCGCTCGGCTTCAGGGACCCCAATTCGCTCAAAAGTTTCCTTGATCGTATCGGGAACATCTTTCCACTTACGGGCAACATAATTGGTGGCACGTTGAAAATATTTGATGTGATCCAAATCAATCTGACTAAGATCTGGACCAAAGTGAGGTAATGGTTTTTCCAAATATATTTTGTAAGCCTTCAATCTGAGTGTCAGCATCCATTTCGGCTCTTTTTTGGCAATCGAAATGTTTTGAATGATCGATTCATTAATCCCGACTCCTGTTGAAAGGATTGGTCTAATTTTATCAACCTCTCCGCGCTCTTGGTTAAGTGCTTTTTTATTTGCTGAAGTTGATTTGTTGGCCACTTCTCTTCCCCCACTCCTCAATTACATCTGACACAGCATGCCATGCAAGGGCCCCACAACGGACCCGAGTTGGAAACTGTTTCAGTTTGCCAAATACGACACTGTCACCTAAATCGCCTGTCGTAATATGTTGCCCTAGCAATAATTTTTGAAATTCTTGAATCAATTGTGTTGCTTCGGCAACTGTCTTGTCAATTAATGTATCCGTCATAATACTGGCAGATGCTTGGCTAATAGCACACCCATCTCCAACGAAATTAAGTTCGTTAAAACAATCAGTATCAATTGAAACAAATACTGTGATTGTATCACCGCAATCCGGATTACGGCATGTTCTCACAAAGTCAGGACAAGCCAACTTCCCGTAGTGATGGGGATAATTGGCATGGTCAATAATGATTCGTTGATATAATTGTCGTATATCACTCATTTAAAAATCTCCCTTGCCTTTTGAATACCGACAACTAACTGATCAATTTCTTTTATAGTATTTTGAAAACTAACACTTGCCCGAACAACACTTTCTGTTCTCAAAAAATCCATGAGTGGATGTGCACAATGATGTCCCGCTCTGACGGCAACACCCACACTATCCAAAATTGTTGCAATGTCGTGGGCATGAATGCCTTCAACGTTGAAGCTGACCACAGCTTTATGATCATCTGCACTTGGTGATCCGTAAATAGTGACAAATTTAAGACCGTTTAATTCCGACATTAATCGTTCAACCAGAAGGTGATCAGTTCCCATAATGCTTGGATAACCGATACCATTAATATAATCAATTGCAGCACCAAGGCCAAGCACCCCGGCAATATTTGGAGTTCCTGCTTCAAACTTAAGTGGTGCCGGTTGAAACGTTGCTGATCGGCTAGTTACTTGATCAATCATCTCACCGCCAAACCGAACCGGGTTCATCTCCTCCAACAATTCTGACTTTCCATATAAGACACCCACTCCGGTGGGTCCAAACATTTTATGACCGGAGAATGCAACAAAGTCCACATTCATTTTTTGAACATCAATTGGCATATGGGCAACTGCTTGGGCTGCATCAACCACTAGTACTGCTCCAATCTCGTGCGCTTTTTGAGCAATGGGTCTCATATCCGTATACGTTCCAAGAACGTTGGATACCATAGCTAGAGAAACAACCTTGGTATGTCGATTGATCATCTTTGTTAGCTGTTTTTGATCCAAATGGCCTTTGCCGTCCACTTTAACTATTCGTAAGCGACCACCTGATTTCGCGGCCACCTGCTGCCAGGGGACTAAATTCGAGTGATGTTCTAGCACACTCACAATCATCTCGTCGTCCGGTTGAAGATGAGATAGAGCATAACCAAATGCAACCATATTTAAACTATCCGTTGTGCCACTGGTAAACACAATCTGGTTTTTGTCGTCAGCATTGATAAATTTTGCTACTTTTTGACGTACACCCTCATATTGTTGAGTAACCACATTGGCAAGTTTATACATTCCTCGATGAACATTGACCTTTTCACAATGATAATAGTGATCAATCACGTCAACAACGTACTGCGGAACTGGCGTTGTTGACGCATTATCTAAATATGCTAAATGATTATAAATTGTCATTAAAACTTTCACCCGATCCCATTTCAATAGCAGCTGTTATAATTTTTTGGATACGCTTATCGAATTCTTGCATTACAGGTGAAATAAAGTCATATACTAAAATTTTTCTCGCCTGCATAATCGGAATTCCGCGACTCAGTAAATAGTAAAGCTCGTCTAAATCATATTGGCCAACACTGGCAGCATGCCCAGCATTAACATCATTTTCATCAATCAACAATACTGGATTCACGGTACCATGAGTCGTTTCTCCGACTGTCATCAATCGGCTTTCCTGTTGGGCATCAGAACCAGATGCCCCCTTGACAATGTTTCCAATGCTTGTGAAGTTCACTTTTGATTTACCAAACAGAACACCTCGCATATTAATCCGGCTTTTAGTGTGAGGTGCATAATGATTAACACTTGCCTGAAGCCCGCAATGATCAGAAACAGTCCCGGTCTTCAAAACGTTTAGCCTACCAAAACTACCTTGGCCATTGAGATTAATCGCAACATCTCCTAATAAACCACCATGAATGCCAGGTGTCAGTGACCAAACAGTCTGACAATCTCGAGCAGCGTCCAAATTTCCAAATAAAACGAGGTTTAAATTTGAATGATTCAAGATAGTGGTCGTCAATTTTAATTGACTGTTATCATTCTGACTTCCAATCATTATCAAACTAGCATTACTGGCTTGACCAGCAATTATAACCTGTTGGTTAATTGTTATACGACTATTAGTCCCCAAGTTCAGTAAAAGTGAATAGTTCGAGGAAAGTTGATTGAAAACATCAATGTTCAAGTTAAGTGGCTTCTGGATAATTGTATTTTCCGGAATAATCACTTCCAAACCACTAATTTGCTGAGAGAAATGTTGAATGACATAGTGATTTTTTTTGTGAGTATGGATAAAATTTAAAATTTCCTGTGTTTGGTGGGATTGGATTGTGCAAGCATCGATACGGCTTATTTGGCCGCCCTTCGCTTTAATCTCAGCGATTGCATTCTGATTTGCGTGCCATTTCCAATCACAGGTATTTTGATCACTATGAAAGTCAAAGTCTTCCGGTGTATAATGAATACCTAAATATTTTGGAAAATGTGGATGTTGAAATTCAGCGGTTTTGAGTACTTTTTTGATTGACACCAGTTTTTTACTCCATCACCTTATATCAGCTTTTCATAACCGGTATTTTCAAGGTCCATTGCTAACTTCGGACCACCAGTTTTAACAATTCGACCATTCATCATAATGTGGACAACGTCGGGAACAACGTAATTTAACAATCGTTGATAGTGAGTAACCATCAAACAACTAAACTTCCGATCACGCATCGAATTAATTCCTTTAGCAACCACCTTGAGAGCATCGATGTCAAGCCCCGAATCAATTTCATCCAAAATAGCCAGTGTTGGTTTCAACATCATAAGCTGAAGAATCTCGTTACGTTTTTTCTCACCGCCGGAAAAGTCTTTATTGAGGCCACGGTCAGTGTATGCTGGATCAATATTAAGAATCTCCATATTCTGATGTAATTGATCTAGAAACTGTAATACCGGTACATTCTGGTTACCAGTACGTGCATTCATTGCTGAGTGGATAAAGTCTGCATTGGTAATCCCCGCTACTTCAACAGGGTATTGCATAGCCAAAAAGATCCCCGCACGAGCGCGTTCATCAATTTTCATCTTTGCAATATTCCGACCATCCATCAAAATTTTTCCGTCGGTAATCTTGTACCGGGGGTTGCCCATAATCGTTTCTGACAGAGTGGACTTTCCAGTTCCATTGGGACCCATCAGCGCATGAATTTCACCATCGTGAATATTCAGGTTAACGTCATCTAGAATCATTTTATCTTGAACTGCCACAGATAAATGTCTAATTACTAATTCAGCCACTTATATTTCCTCCAAATCATCTTATGAGTTTGTCCCATATAATTACTTTATTTGCAGCCAAAGATTTAGGAACATCGATAATCCGCTGATTGGAACTCCCCCTAAACTGAAGGGTCAGATCTTTTTGGGTTTCAAGAAAACGCCCATCCACCAAAATGTCGATCAACCTAAGCAGTTCAAGTTTGTCATATGATTCTTGCATCAATTCATCCCATGTATAACCCGTCCATGACCAGATGTCCTTAGTCTGACCAAATTCTTGTCGAACCCTGCGACATAATTTTAAACAAACCTGCGTATTTAAAAATGGTTCGCCCCCAAGCAAAGTCAATCCCTGGACATAGATTTCAGACATATCTGCAATGATCTGATCCTCTAGTTTTTTAGAATAAGGTTTACCATAATGAAAATTTTGAGCAGCCTTGTTATAACACCCTGGACAATTGAAAAGGCAACCAGAAACATAGAGACTGCAGCGAACGCCTTCACCGTCCACCATATTAAAAGGCTTGTAACTTGCCACATAGTGCTGACTGCGCTCAGAAGCTAACCACTGTTTTGGCAGTGGATTATTCGGTTCCCGAACCTGATTATTTCTTGTCATTTGACATTTCTCCCAGTCTCATATTCTTAACCCGTGAAGCAATTTCCTTATGACGACCATGAACCATAGGCCGAATCATGGGATTCCCCAGGTAACCACAGGTTCGCTTAACCACGTCACAGGTTTGGGGATCCCGATTACCACAATTGGGACACTCAAAGCCTTTGGCTGTTGGTTTAAAATCTCCGTCGAAGCCACACTTAAAGCAGTGGTCAATTGATGCATTGGTTCCCAAATACCCCACATGGTTATATGCCCAATCCCACACCGCTTCAAGAGCAGCCGGATTTTGTTTTAGGTTTGGGTATTCACAATAGTGAATAAACCCACCGGAAGCGTATTTAGGATATGCTTCTTCAAACGCTAATTTTTCAAATGGCGTCGGATTCTTGCGCACATCATAATGAAAACTATTGGTATAATAGTCCTTCGATGTAATATCAGGAATCCGGCCGAATCTTTTAATGTCGTCTTCACAAAAAGTATCCGTTAACGACTCAGCGGGTGTCGAATAGACACTGAAATGATAGCCATATTGTTTTTCCCACTTTGCACAATAGTCGTGGAGATATTTTACAATTAAAACTGTGAAGTCGTGTGCCTCACGATTATGTTCCCATCGTGGGCCATAAAATTCCGTACCAACTTCGTAGAGGCCAATATAGCCTAAAGAAATTGTTGACCGATTGTTCTTGAACAACTCGTCGACTGAGTCCGTTTTCTTCAAACGTTTTCCAAATGCACCATTTTCGTATAAAATGGGTGCATTTTCGGGCTTTGCCTGCTTACATCGGTTCAATCGACTCATTAATGCCCGTTTCGCCAGGTGAATCCGATCATCCATAATTTCCCAGAAAACAGCCTTATCGCCTTTAGACTCAATGGCAATTCTCGGTAGGTTGATTGTGATCACCCCTAAATTCATCCGACCACTGTTAACCTCTTTTCCATTCTCATCTTTCCATCCCTGCAAGAAGCTACGACACCCCATTGGACATTTAAAGTTGCCAGTTATTTCGACGATTTTGTCATACATCAAAATGTCAGGGTACATCCTCTTAGTTGCACACTCGACGGCCAGCTCCTTAACATCATAATTTGGATCTGTTTTCTTCAAGTTTAATCCACGTTTAAGTGTAAAAATTAATTTGGGAAAAATAGCTGTTCGGTGTTGTTTACCCAACCCTTTAATTCGAACGTTCAGGATTGCCTTCTGAATTTCTTTTTCAATCCAAGAAGTTCCCAGCCCAAAACCGACTGTCGTAAACGGTGTTTGCCCGTTAGAAGAAAACAGCGTGTTGACTTCATATTCGAGCCCCTGCATAGCATCATAAATGTCTTTTTTTGTTTTTTCCTTTGCAAAAGCGATCCGTTTATCGGGTGTCACCCAATCTTTAGCCTCCGCAAGATGCTTTCGGTAGTTAAGAGCTGCATATGGGGCCAATACTTCATCAGTGCGATCAGATGAACAGCCACCATACTGACTTGAAGCCACATTCGCAATAATCTGTGACATCTGGGCGGTTGCTGTCTGAATCGACTTAGGAGGTTCAACATCAGCATTTCCAATCTTGAACCCATTTGCAAGCATGTTTTTAAAGTCAATCAAACAACAATTTGTCATTGATGTTAACGGAGAATAGTCCAAATCATGATAATGAATATCTCCACGTAGATGTGCTTTGGCAACAGTTTGAGGCATCATTGTCAGTCCAAGTGATTTGCCGACCATCCCAGCGGTTAAATCTCGGCGAGTACTAAAAATCTTACTATCTTTATTAGCATTTTCGTGAACAACGGTCTCTTTTCCGTTAAAGAGTTGCCCCAGCTTTTTCTGGGGATTAATAGCTTCCAACCAATTCTTAACGTCAGCAGCGCGATATTCATCATATTGATTGGCAAGCTTGGCCTCTCCAATCGAGATAAGCGTACCTGTAAACCATTTGCGAATTTCGAGAGAGGAAATGGGTAGCGTCAAGAATCTTGTGTAAATGAAATGCCTTCGTACATATAATATG
>NZ_JQCA01000106.1 GCF_001437125.1 Levilactobacillus paucivorans
TCGTTGATAAACAGACAAAACCTCGTTGATAAACAGACAAAACCTCGTTGATAAACTTCTGTATGTCTTGGGAGAGTAAGGCTAAAGAGGGGTCTAAAAGAGGTTTAAAAGAGGTTTATAAAAGAGGTTTAAAAGAGGCACCACTGTACAAGATCAAAATCTAAAACAAAAATACAAAGGAGTGAGCCCAAAAACAGGCTCACATTAAACTTCATTCGCTACGCTCTTTGCGCCTCACTTCGTTCGTTGCCTACAAAGGAGTGACAAGCCACATTAATTCGGGCGCTGACGCCCCGAACCCCGTCCAAGCTGAGCCAGCT
>NZ_JQCA01000107.1 GCF_001437125.1 Levilactobacillus paucivorans
TAGGTTGATCGTTTTTTAATTTATCCGGTTTATGGGCGTTAACATAGTCAGCAAATATTTTTAAAAGCTCTTCGGTTTGTTCGACCGAGAGATTATCAGCTTGAAAGTATTTTTCTAGCAAAGCCCCTTTTTGAATTAATCGGCGAGAACGGGCTTTGCGGGCTTGCCGATTTTCGTAGTATTTAGATTGCCGTAATTTAAAATCTTCTTGCTCAATTTTTTGTTTTAAACGCGCTTGTTGCTCAACTAGTTTTTCATATTGATTAGGCATAGTCATTACCACCTAACTATTATCGGTTATTTTGAGCTTGATTTAAAAAGGCGGCAACTTTTTTAGCAATCATTTTAATCTGTGGAGTAGTAAGTGTCCCATAATCCAAATTGGCTGATCTAATGATTTGCTTACCGAGATTTTGTTCAATTTTATTTTTTTCAGCTTTAATCTTTTGATTAAGCTGTTTTAATTTGGCTTCTTGTTTTTCTAAGTTACTTTGAGACATAATGATCCCTCCAATCGTATTAAAAATAATCGCCGACACTATATCATACAGAGAACGTTAAGTCAAAGTATGAAAGTTGAAATAGCGAAGCGGAAGGCATAAACTATAAGTAAATCTAGGGGAATCATCAGGACGAGTGAAACGAGGTCAATGCGCACTTACACACAACATGAAGCTGTGTTGTGTTAAACCCATTAAAACCTGTATCATAAGTCGCTGTAAGCGACAACTAAAAGCAAACCCATTTAACCAAAATAAATTTGGTCTAACATGGTTTCAGTACTTGCTTGGTCTAAGCCTAAATAAGCTAAAGTCATCGCTTCACTTGAATGATTTAATAAGTGCATGACCAAACCAATATTGTAATTAGATTGTGTGTAAACACGATAAGCTCCAGTTTTACGCATAGTGTGCGTACCAAGATAATTGATACTTAAAAGATCGCCGACTTTGCTCATGATTTTGTAGAACTGTTTTTCTGTGATATGTCGTTCTGGGTGTTGGATGGAAGGAAAGAGCCATTCAGATTGTAACTTATGATCAAGCAGCCATTGACGATACAACAAGAGGTCTGTTTGAACCGGTTTAAGATACAGCGTATTAGGTTTACCAGTTTTTTTATCATGGCAAATTCTATAATTAATCCGAACAGAAATTAAAAAGCCCAAAGCAATCACTTAC
>NZ_JQCA01000108.1 GCF_001437125.1 Levilactobacillus paucivorans
AATAGGAAGAGAATTCATAGTTCACTGGGCTACCAGACCCCCTTACAAGTTGAAATTGCAACACTTACGAGCCAAATGGCCGCCTGATTTAATGCTTTCCAGGGTTCAAATAAGTTATTAATCGCGATTAATGATTTATTTGAGCTGTGGAAGATAAACGCGGTTCTGAATGTCTCTTAAAATCTGTCTCAAATATTGACTTCAATCCAAACAGCGTTCGGATTAATTTTACAATCTACCAATATATAGAACATGTTCATGATAGTGCTACTACATATTGTGCATATTGGAGTTTACTTTTTCCTGAAGCCCGGTTATAATTTATTGGTAGTATATTAATCGGAGCTGGCATAAATAAGCAATAAGCAGCAATTCATGGAAAACTACAGCAACTAATAATTAAGTACTAAAGATATCTGGTCTTGTTTTACCTGGAGATCAAGATTTTTCCATATGGAATATAATCCGTGGAACGTAGCGTTTCATGACAACCGATTACCCATGCTTAAGTTATAACATTTTGGCTTACATATGGTGATCCAATTACTAAACATTGGTAATCTAATCATTTAAGAAAATACAGGAAGGATCAATCAAATGGATTATATAAAATCAGTTCAAACAATTAAATGGAGAGCACTTAAGGAGAAAAGGGTTAAGAAAAGCGATGGTGAAATAGTGCCGTTTTATGCTTATAAAATTACCCTAGTTCTTGATGCATTAACGAATAGGGATGATATTAAGGACCAGGTACGTGCCCGTATCTTTTCACGAGTTACCCAATCCCCCAAAACCATTTCCTGAGAGCGTAAAATATCTTGTGTAAATGCATAAAAGATTTCTGAATTGTATAGAAA
>NZ_JQCA01000109.1:0-15969 GCF_001437125.1 Levilactobacillus paucivorans
TACATATTATATGTACGAAGGCATTTCATTTACACAAGATTCTTGACGCTACCGGAAAAAATGAGGAGATCTTCCCCTAGATTGCCCAATTGACGAAAATTTGACGCGCCAATTAGGGTCAGATGGAAAAATTGTTTCCCGTGTAGCAAGTCAATTTTGGCAAAAATAAAAAGCCTATCCGCAGATAGACTTTTGGGTTTGCGATTTCGTTTCATGAAGCTTAAGCCAGTGATGCCAGATAGAGTTGCCAGGCATCATCAAAAATGGTCATAGATGGCAGGTATGGCGCGTTTTCTTCCAAATATTTAGACAGGGGATCAAACTCGGTCTCTTGTTTAGGAAAGGCGCTATCCAGAAAGGCATTGTTCGCAAAATTGGCGATGGTGTCGTAACTTTCTGGGTTACGTTGGGTCATGAGAAATTGGTAAAACGTCTTAGGCATACAATTCCTCCTTTATTTTTTCGGAATCCGTGCTTGGAAGACGAACTTCCCGGCGCCGGACATATCGATTTTCTTGGCAGCGTATGAGAGTTTCTTGCCATTACCAATCGCGGTCAGATGCAGGGTCATGGTGCTTTGTTTCGTGTCCATGGCCACCCACTTTGGCAGCGGGTAATTCTTAGCGATGTAGCTCATAACAAAGCTGATCGGCACGGGTAAGGACCCCACCGAAAGCTTTTGCGCCTTTAATTTAACATCACCGGAAGGCAACACCGTTGGCTTCAAGAGTAACACGAAGTTCACGTTTGTGCCGAGAACCTTGGTTGATCCGGTGATCATGGCGTGATCCGTGACTTGGAACTGGTATTTAACATCTTGCCCCTCAAGGGATTTGTTCACATAGTAGTCCGCCAAGGCATTTACCTGACGCTTATTCAGGGTAACGTTGATGTTCGTGGTATCCGTATCGGGCTTAGCCGTCGAGGCGACTTTCACGCCTGACGTGGCCTTGATCCCCATAACGACGAGGATGATGACGAACAAACTCACTAGCCCAATGAACCCCCACTTCCACCAATTGGTCGAAGTGGCTGTCGCATGTCGTTTCATAAAAGATGTTGCCTCCTTATTTCATTAGCCACTGTTGATGGGCCTGCATTTGCTTGAAAACGTAATCCGTCATCAGGCGATATCCCTTGGCATTGGGATGGAAATGGTCGACGGGTGACAGGTAATCATTCAACTCATCAGACGAATTGCTAGCCAGGATCTGTTTCTGGAAACTTTGTGCTGAGAGTTTACCATCGTTGGCCTTCTGGGCGGTTCGTTTCAGCTTGGCTTGTTGCGTCACTGACTTAAACTGACCGACGGACAAAGCGCGGTTGATGTCGACCATGTAGAGCTGCTTAAATTTACCAGCAGTCTGCTCCGTGGCATCGTTCCATTCATCGACAGCATTTGTAACTTGTTCCACATCGGCAAAGTAAACGTAGATGGGATTGTAGATCGAATAGAGATAAATTGGCGCGCTAGGATTATAGTGGCGAACCGTGTCCAAGAGATGCTTGAGCTTCTGTTGGTAGGTGGTTTCTGCCGAGTTCAGTTGCGTGTTGAGGCGCGATTGTTGGTTAATCGTGACGTTTTTCGTCAACGTTTGCAGCAGGTCATTCCCTCCAACGGTCATGACGACCGCCTGGGTTCTTCTTAATTGATGCTGCATGCTGGAACTCTTAACCAAACGGGCTTCAATCTGGTCACTGCGGTCGCCAGATTTTCCATAATTATGCATGACCACTTTGACGTGATCCTTCTGGCGAATCATGGTCTTGAGCCGGCCAGTATAGCCGCCCTGTTCGTCCTTCTGTGGATCACCAACCCCTTCGGTCAGTGAGTCACCCAAAGCCACGACCCGTACTACTTTTCGGTGCTGATTAGCGGTCGTGCCCTTCGTCGTCCGAACACCGGGGTGCCAGTAGGTCAAGGCGGCTAACACGATGAGTACCAGGAGTAAAGCAACCCCAATCACCTTACTGAGTCTTCCGATTTTTTTCATTTAAAAGTCCCCCTCGGGATAAATAAAAAGCGGTGGCTATGCCACCCCTTTTTTGTCGATGGTGTTATTTAGTTGGATCGGTGTAGTACATCAGAGCAAAGGCCCCAGGTCCCCCATGGGTGGCGATGATGGGTACCGTTTCTCTGACCAGGACATCTTTGTCCGGGAACATTTCATGCAAGCGACCTTGAATCTTGTCGACGGACTCGAAGGCCTCGACGTGAGAGATTCCAATTGCCTTGATATCTGGAATCTGTTTCATTTGGTCGTAAACTTTTTCAAAGTAACGGTCGATGGTCTTCATACCCCGGCCCTTAGCGCGGATCTTCAGTTCGCCACCAGTTACCTGGAGCACGATCTTAATGTTTAACAAGGCCGTTAGCATACCCGCGGCTCGGCTGAGGCGGCCACCTTTAAGGATGTTCTCCAGCGTGACGATACCCATAAAGAGCTTCGTGTGGTCACGGACAGCGACAGCCCGGTCCAAGATTGCCTGCTTTTCGGCACCCTCGGCAGCTAATTTAGCGGCTTCGACGACCTGGAAAGCCAGCGCCTGATCGGTGTATTGGCTATCCACGACAGTGACGTCGGTCTTAGACAATTGTGCGGCCTGTTCAGCGGTGTGAACCGTGCCACTGATGGCGGCCAACATACTGAAGAAGATGACCGAACTGCCGTCCTCCCCCAGCTTGTCGAATGTCTCAACGAACTTACCCAACGGTGGTTGACTTGTCTTAGGTAACGTCTTGGAGCTCTTCATTTTTTCAATAAATTCTTTGTTTGTGATGGATTCCCGTTCAACGTAAATGGTGTCATCGATCATGACCGTCAACGGGATAATGGTAATGTTATTGTCTTGGATTTGCTGATCGGTTAAGCCAGCAGATGAATCCGTAACGATTTTAAATTTAGCCATGGATATCCCACTCTTTCTGACCAGAGATTTGGTTTATGCTACAATATGCGTAATGAAACATACGGTAATAGTATAGCAGAGTTACTGAACTTTTTCAGTAGTTGTTGCTAACTCACCGGGCCAGTTTGTTAAAAGTTTCCGGACTGGTTATTTAAGGAGGAGTTTGCTTGACACAAGAACGTAGTCACACCTACCAAATTGTTAATGAAGTGTTGAACGCCGTGACGCACGGCATTGGTGTCGCTCTGAGTATCGCAGGTCTGGTGATCCTGATTCTACAAGCTCATGGTAAGGGTGGTCAGCTGCGGATGACGACCTTCCTAGTCTACGGGATCATCCTGGTCCTCTTTTACTTGGCCTCGACCCTCTTCCATGGGTTGTACTTTACCCGTGCCAGCCACGTCTTTCAAATATTCGATCACTGTGCGATTTACCTATTGATTGCTGGAACCTATACGCCATTTAGTCTGTTAGTGGTTGGTGGTACCTTAGGTTGGGTCATGTTCGGGATCATCTGGGCCATGGCCGTCGCCGGTGTTATCTACAAGGCCATTTGGCTCGGTAAATTTCAGAAACTTTCCACGGTGATTTACGTCGTCATGGGTTGGATGTGTCTAATGGGGATTTCCCCGCTGTATCATGGCCTCGGATTGATTGGATTTAGCCTGCTGGTTGCGGGCGGCGTCGCCTTCACCTTGGGCGCTGTCATCTACAGCTTTAAAGGGATTCCCTTCGGTCACGTCATCTGGCATCTATTCGTGATGTTGGGAACTGGTTTGATGTATTTCTCGATCTTGCTCTATGCCTAAGGAATAATGGAAAGAGGAAGTTGTGCCTAACGGGCGCAACCTCCTCTTTTCTTTACATTTATTTGCTAGTGAGTCGCTGGTACTGTTCGAACCGATAATCGTAAGGATTCTTCTCGTTTCGGACACCAGGTTGGGTCGCAGTCAGCTTGAATTGACTGTAATTGATAGCCGGCATCCAGGTATCTCCGGCAAAGTCGGCATCAATTACCGTGCGATAGAGTTGATCAACGTCGGGCAGTAAGGCTTCAAAGATCTGGGCCCCACCCACGACGAAGAGCTTGTCTTGACGATGGGTCGCGGCATACTGCCGGACGGCATCGATGCTGTCAAGCACGATGACTTCTGCCGGAAAGTTAGTGCGATCCTGATGCGTAATGACGATATTTTGGCGATTGGGCAATGGCCGGCCAAACGAGGCATAGGTTCGTGATCCCGCCAAAATCGTATTGCCGGTCGTGACGGTCTTGAAGAAGTGCATGTCGGCAGGTAGGTGCCAAGGAAGCCGGCCATTTTGGCCGATAACGCCCTGGTTACCCTCTGCCCATAAGAAGATCAGCATAGGTGGGTTCTCCTGTCTTAGACGGCCACTGGGGCTTTAATTGTGGGGGCTGGGTCGTAACCTTCAACTTTGATGTCGTGCATGTCGTAATCAAAGATGCTGGACTTATCCGGATTCAACCACAGTTTAGGTGCCGCTTTCGGTGTCCGGGCTAATTGCGTTTTGACTTGTTCGATGTGGTTACTGTAAATGTGGGCATCACCCAAGGTGTGAACAAAGTCGCCAACTTCGAGTCCGACTTCTTTGGCAATCAGTGACGTTAACAGCGCGTAACTGGCGATGTTAAAGGGAACCCCTAGGAAGATGTCACCACTGCGTTGATAGAGCTGACAGCTCAATTTGCCATCATTCACATAGAATTGGAACAGCGTGTGACAAGGTGGCAAGGCCATCGAAGGCACGTCGGCGGGATTCCAAGCTGAAACGATCATCCGGCGAGAATCAGGATGGGTTCGCAACGTCTGAATCACATTGGCCAACTGGTCAATTGTTTCGCCGTTGTGTCCCTGCCAGGCGCGCCACTGGCTCCCGTAGACCAAGCCGAGATCACCATAGTGGTCCCCGAAGGCTTGATCGTTTAAGATCCGGTCGTCAAAGGCTTTCTTTTCAGCTTGGTACTGGTCGTTAAAGGCCGAATCGACCAGTGAGCGTCGCCCGAAGTCCGTCATGTCAGGGCCGTGGTAGTCGGGGCTTTCGATGAAGCGTTGAAAGGCCCATTCGTCCCAGATGTGATTGTGATGCTGAAGGAGAAAACGAATATTGGTATCCCCTTTTAAAAACCAGAGCAATTCTGATTTGATGAGGCCAAAGGGCACCTTCTTCGTGGTCAAGAGTGGAAAGCCCTCCTGCAGATTGAATCGCATTTGATAACCAAACAGACTGATGGTTCCAGTCCCCGTTCTATCGGTTTTTTGGTGACCTTCCGTCAAGACTGTCTTGGCGAGATTGAGGTAAGCCGCTTCTAACATGCTAGTCGTCTCCTTAGTCGGCGTATTCGCTGAGGTATTCCCAACGCGCCATCTTATCATCGAGCTGTTGATCCAA
Organism: Levilactobacillus paucivorans; assembly: GCF_001437125.1. Taxonomy (GTDB): domain Bacteria; phylum Bacillota; class Bacilli; order Lactobacillales; family Lactobacillaceae; genus Levilactobacillus; species Levilactobacillus paucivorans. The sequence continues at coordinate 5,323 of NZ_JQCA01000109.1, forward strand.
TTGGTCTAGTTGTTGTTGGAGGTCGGCCAACTTGTCATAGTTGGCGCCGTTGGCATTCATAGCGTCCTTGACCTGTGACTTCTGGTCTTCCAACCCGTCGATGACCCCTTCGATGCCTTCCCATTCCTTTTGTTCGGCATAGGTCAGCTTGACCTTCTTCTTAGGTTTGTCAGGCGTCTCCTTCGCGACGGTCTTGGGCGCCTTCTTTTCTGTTGGTTGGGCTTTATCGGCCTTCAAACGGTCATTTAGATACGTGCTAAATCTGCCAGAATATCGGTCAATTTGCGCATTCCCATTGAAGATCAGGAGCCGATCGGCCACCTTATCCAGGAAGTAACGGTCATGGGAAACCGTAATCACGGTCCCGGCAAATTGTGAAATGTAATCCTCCAAAACAGTCAAGGTTCCAATATCGAGATCATTGGTTGGTTCATCTAATAACAAGACATTGGGCTGTTCCATGAGGAGCTTCAATAGGTAGAGCCGGCGTTTCTCCCCACCGGATAATTTGCGAATCAGGGTCCCATGCATGAAGCGTGGGAATAGGAATTGTTCCAACAGATCCGTGACACTGACGGCGTTGCCATCCTTGTCCGTGACCGTTTGACCAACTTCGGAAAGGTAGTTAATCATCCGCTTATCTTCGGGAATGGGTTCAATCTGTTGCGTGTAGTAAGCCATTTTGACGGTTTCGCCGATGGATACCGTCCCGGAATCCAGGGGTAGCCGCTGGGCGATGACATTTAAGAGGCTGGACTTGCCGGCCCCGTTATCCCCACTGATCCCGATCCGTTCGCCGGCCTGAATCAGGTCGCTGAAGTCATTGAGAATGTGGTGACCACCGAGGTCCAATGAGGCCTCCTTGAGTTCGATGACCTTCTTCCCTAGACGTTGTTGTCCCAAGGAAATGGCGACGTTGTGCTGCACCTGACGCGTCCCAACATTATCTTCCAGATCGTTAAATCGGTTGATCCGGGCCTGTTGTTTCGTTGAACGCGCTTGGGCCCCGGCCTTCATCCAGGCTAATTCCTGTTGGTAGAGTCGCTGCTGTTTCCGATCGGCGACGGCTTCCTGGTTGACCCGTTCGGCCTTCTCCTGAACGTAATCCTGATAGTTCCCGGGATATTGGTAAAGTTTCCCGAAGTCGAGTTCCCAGATCTGATTGGCAACCTGATCCAAGAAATACCGGTCATGAGTCACGACAAGTAAGGCACCCTTGTAGGCACTAAGATACTGTTGGAGCCAGGCAATGGAATCAAAGTCCAAATGGTTGGTCGGTTCGTCTAGCAAGAGCAGATCGGGTGACTGAATCAGGACCTGAGCCAGCCCTACCCGCTTAATTTGGCCCCCAGACATGGTCTTAATCGACTGGGAAAGGTCCGTAATCTTCAATTGTGTCAGGATAGTCTTGACGTCACTCTCGGCCGTCCAGGCGTCCTCTTCGTTCATCTGAGCCTCGGCATCTAGATAGCGTTGAAGGGCTTTCGGATCCTCCGGATGTGCCCCATAGGCGGCCAGAGCGGCCTCGTAGCGCCGGATGGTCTTAAAGACCGGTTGGTCACCCGAGAAGACGGCGTCCATGACCGTTAAATTCTCATCGAGCGCGGGCTTTTGGGTGAGATAACCGATACTGTATTCCTTAGGGGTATCGATCACTCCAGTTTGGTCATTGCTGACACCAGCTAAGGTGTCCAACAATGAGGTTTTCCCACTCCCGTTGACCCCAATCAGTCCAATGCGGTCGTGTTCATTGATAATGAAATTTAAATTGTCAAAAAGTACTTTTTCACCGTAAGTTCGGTGTAAATTCTCTGCGCGTAAGGTTTGCATACTGTCTTCACTCTCTTAGTTTAGATTCAGTTGGTGGTAACTTGTTTAATTAGCGCTGGGGCGTCATTGGATAACTGTCCCGTGACGACTTGAAATTCGAGATCGCCGAGGGTCGCTCCCAACTGGGGGCCAGGTTGAATCCCGGCCTTAATGAGATCACGCCCCGTGATGGCTAATTGTTTTTTATCATGAATGGGTAATGCAGCGTAGGCCTGCGTTAGCTCAGTCTCACGATCGGGCGCACCAAGGATGACGGCGACTTCATTGGCGCGTGCCAGATTAGTGCCACCCTGATAAAGTTGCCAGGCATTGAGGTCCCCTTGACGAAGGCGTTGTGCTGTTTGACTGGCGTTCTGGACGGTAGCGATGGTCTGGTTGGCTGTCTTCCAGTGTTTCAGAAATGGGGAAACTTCAGCGACGGGCAACTCGAATTGCGTGGCAAGCAGGGTCCAAGCGGTCTCGGCATCACTGACCCCACTGGTCAGACGCTGCATCAAGTCGGTTAAGGCGTCCTCGTGCACCGCAAAGTCGGGACAATGTTGCCAGAGTCCGGTCTCCATGAACGGTTTCAGCCCTCGTTGTGGCTTCCGACCCGTGAAGAGCTTGAGAAGTTCAACTTGGGTCCGCTCAACGGCAATCTTAGCGAGTAGTTCGGCGTGATCGGTGATGGCTGCTAACGTGGGTTCGACAATGTCAAAGTCGAGTTGACTGGCGAAACGGACAGCCCGCATCATGCGTAAGGCATCTTCGTGGAACCGTTCCTGAGGGTCGCCCACTGCGCGAATCTGATGGGTTTTCAAGTCATTGAGGCCATCGAAAAGATCAATGATTTGCCCATCTTCCTTCATGGCTAAAGCGTTGATGGTGAAATCTCGCCGCTTGAGGTCCTCCTCTAAGGAGCGCACAAAGGTCACTTGGTCCGGCCGTCGGAAATCAGTATAGGTTGACTCCGACCGAAAAGTTGTCGTTTCATAGCCGGTGCCGTGGTCTAAAATCATAACCGTTCCGTGTTCGATACCGGTATCGACGGTGCGGTGAAAGAGCCCCTTAATCTCATTGGGATAGGCACTGGTGGCGATATCAACGTCATGAATGGGTTTCCCTAAAATGGTGTCACGGACACTCCCACCAACGAAGTAGGCCTCGTAGCCCGCGCGCTCGATGGTTTGTAAGACGGGCCGTGCCAGCTCGAATTCCTGTGGTAAGTGGTTCAATTGCATGTTTTCCGTCACCTTTCCAGCCGATAGTAGTCGGTAATGCTCTATATGCCAGTCTAACAGATTCGGCCGCAGAATTGAATTCAAAGACGGCCGCCTTTTGCTGGAATTGAATTGACTGTTGACTATGGGTTGCAACCGCGGGCTTTGCGGTTGTGATTCGGAGAGGACTATAAGTTAAAGTAATTATTGTGTTCTAACTTATTAAAAAAGATGACCTCCTCGGCCACCCTTTTCTCCTTAATCTTCCTGATAACCCTCTAACATCAAGGCCATCTCTTCATCATCCGGCACAACCTTCAGATAAGCCTCGAGTAGCTTCACGACTTGGTCGGTTGCCCCTTCCTCACGGTAAAAGTAGATCGCTGGCTTTAAGAAGTCCGCCTGATCCATAAAGAATGGCGTCGCCGCGTCGTAGTACTTTCTGGCCGCGTCATAATCTTCTTGATTTAACGCCGTCACTGCCAGGTTCCAGTACAATTGCGGATCGGCATCCTCGCTGGCCAAATACGGCTTGGTCAGTTCGGCATTCTCGTCCCAACGCTCCTGTTTGACATAAAGGTTACTGAGCTGAATCACGGCCCCTAAGTCCTCGCTATCCAGTTCATGCCCCTTCTTCAGGTAGCGTTCAGCGAGCTTCTCATCGTCCAATTTTGTGGCCACATGCGCCGCTTGGAGCCAGAGCTTCTCGTTATACTGGTCGACACCCAACCCTTCCTGGAGACTCTTCAGGGCCTCAGGAAGCCGGTTCTCGTCTTCAAGGGCTTGTCCCAGATAAGGATAGAGTGACGTGTAATGCGGATCGCTATCCTTCAATTCATTAAATAAGGTAATCGCCGTTGACCGTTCCTTCAGTTGCAGGTAGGTAAATGCTGTTTCAAATTTAACATCTGGGGTCATCTCGCCCGAATGAATCTGCTTGAGATAGCCGATGGCTTGTTCGAATCGTCCCGCGTTGGCGTAGGCGACCCCTAGCCGCTCCACCAGATTAACCTTTGAGAGCGTCGTCGTGCCGCTGGTAATCAGGTCCAGGTACAAGGGAATGGCCTTCCGAAATTCACGCATGGTGAAGTACAATTCGGCCAAGGCAAAGGTGATCACCGGCTCATCTGGGGCTAATTTTTTCGCCGTCAGGAGCTTCTGCTCACTCACCTCAAAGAGTTCTTGGGTCTGATACAAGTCGGCAGCAACCATCAAGGATTCCACGTAGGCCGGTGAGTCCGGGTTGACCTGATTCAAATAGTCTAGGGCCTCGTCATTTTTATCTTCATCAATCGCAATATCTGCTAAATTCGTTCGTAGCTCATCTTCATCCGGATACTTCTTCAAAAGTTTCTCGTAGATGCGTCGAGACTGGTTCAAAAAGCCCAGTGAGTAGAGTTCCTCCGCCAAACTGAACAAGGTATCATCGTCGTCATGACGCAGTGACAAGGCATACTGCTTCTTGAAACCCTCGAGCTGCCCCTTTTCCAATTGGTCAAGTGCTGTTTGTGCGTAACTCATAACCCGCCTCCATTTAATCTGCTTGTTAGGTGTAGCACTGTCATGGCTACACACATTTCGTTAATTTCTCTAAAATTCGCAACGCATTTAATTATACGCAATCCCAGCAAACATGGAAACCATAAACACTCAGGCCGGCACAAATTTTGGACAATAAAAAACCAGACCGACAAAAGTCGACCTGGTCCTTTACCGATTAAATAATGAAGAGTCATTATTTAACAGCATCCTTTAAAGCTTTACCTGGCTTGAATGCAGGTACTTTGCTTGCAGGGATTTGGATTTCTTGTCCAGTTTGTGGGTTACGGCCCTTACGAGCTGCACGTTCACGAACCTCAAAGTTACCAAAGCCGATCAATTGAACCTTTTCGCCTTTAGCTAACGTTGCTTGGACAGAATCGAAGACTGCATCAACTGCAGCCGTTGCGTCTTTTTTAGTTAAACCAGTTGCAGTTGCAACGTCGCTAACCAATTGTGCTTTGTTTGCCATGTTTGAATTCACCTCCTGCAAAGAAGATTAGATGATTACCATCTAGATCATTTTTGAGTGGTCCAAAAATGATGAAACAAATACGGTCAGCCGCATCATTTCTTAATCAAAGATAGCACAGGAAGCCTTATATGACAAGGGATAACGGCATTTTTTAACAATAAAACGTCGAATATTAAGAGTTTTCGGTGAAAACTCACCAAAATCCCCCTTAGACCCGGTCTAAGGCCCTTTATCCTACTTTCTTGCGCGTTCGATCAGATGAAGCGGTGTCCCCTCGAAATCGAAGTGTTCCCGAATCTGATTTTCCAAGAAACGTTCGTAAGAGAAGTGCATCATTTTCGGATCGTTGACGAAGACCACGAAAGTTGGTGGGGCCACGGCGACCTGCGTCGCGTAGTAAACCCGCAACCGTTTCCCGTTGTCCGAAGGCGTTGGGTTAACGGCAATGGCGTCCATGACCACATCATTCAATGTGGACGACTGGACCCGCTTATTATGGTTCTCGGAGACCCGTTTGATCAGTGCTGGCAGTTGTTCCAAACGTTGCCCCGTCTTCGCAGAAACGAAGATGATTGGGGCGTAGCTCAGGTATTGGAACTCGAGTCTAATCAGGTTTTGGAAGTCCGTCAGCGTATGGTTATCTTTCTTCAAGGTATCCCACTTGTTGACCAAGATGATGATCCCGCGGCCCGCCTCATGAGCGTAACCCGCAACTCGTTTATCCTGTTCACGGATACCTTCTTCGGCATTCATCACCATCAAGACGACATCGGAATTATCAATCGCCCGCATGGCCCGCATCACACTGTAACGTTCCGTGTTTTCGTAGACCTTCCCGCGCTTCCGAATCCCGGCCGTATCGACCATGGTGAACTTCGTCTTGTCGGCGGTAAATTTGGTATCGATCGCATCACGCGTGGTCCCGGCAATATCAGAAACAATAACCCGGTCTTCACCAAGAATGGCGTTAACCAGTGATGATTTTCCAACATTGGGCCGACCAATCAGACTGAAACGAATCGTATCGTCCTTAGGGGCACCACTATTGTCAGGGAATTCCTTAACAACTGCATCAAGTAAGTCCCCTAAACCAAGCCCGTGAACCCCAGAAACGGGGTATGGATCGCCAAATCCTAAGGAATAGAAATCGTAAATCGACTCCCGAACTTCAGGGTTATCGGCTTTATTGACGGCCAGAATAACTGGCTTGTCGGCCCGATACAAGATCTTAGCAACCCGTTCATCGGCATCAGTCACACCCTCAGGGGCACTCACGATAAAGACGATCACGTCGGCTTCTTCAACCGCGATCTCGGCTTGTTGGGTAATTTGATTCATGAATGGTTCGTCACCGAGGTCAATACCCCCGGTATCAATCATCCGGAATTCAGTTCCTAGCCACTCTCCACCGGCATAGATCCGGTCACGAGTGACACCTGGCGTATCTTCAACGATCGAGATACGTTCACCGGCAATCCGGTTGAATAACGTCGACTTCCCCACGTTGGGGCGGCCGACAATGGCAACTACTGGAAATGCCACGACAATCCCTCCTTTAATTTCAAATAGTGACGAAAAAAGGTCTGGAACGAAACCAACAAAAGTTTCGCTCTAGACCCATTTCAACCAAACGTATTAGTTGTTTTCGTTATCTTCCATATCTTTCTTTAAGCTATCACCAATCAGATCACCTAAAGAGAAACCAGTGCTTTCTTCTGGGGCGTTAGCCGTTGAAGTTTCAGCAGAGTTCCGGCTGTTACGACGACGGTTGTTACCGCCATTGTTACGGCTACGGTTGCTGTTGCTACTGCTCCGGTGTTCGCCAGCATTGCTGTCGTCACCAGATTGTGGCTTTTCTTCAAGAGCCTTGATTGATAAGGCTAAACGGTGGTCGTCAGGACGAACGTCCAAGACCTTAACCTTGATTTCTTGACCAACCTTCAAAACGTCAGCAGGCGTTGCGATGTGTTGGTGAGAAATTTGGGAAATGTGAACTAAACCTTCAACGCCAGGGAACACTTCAACGAAGGCCCCAAAGCTAGTCAAACGCTTAACAGTTCCGTCCAAGACACTACCTTGTGGTGCCTTTTCTTCGATACCGTCCCAAGGTTCTGGTAACGTTTGCTTGATGGAAAGGGAGATCCGGTCACGATCTGGGTCTACAGATAAGACCTTAACCTTAACTTCTTGACCCACCTTCAAGACATCGCTAGGCTTTTCAACCCGTTCAAAGGCGATTTCTGAAACGTGAACCAACCCATCAACACCACCAAGGTCAACGAAGGCACCGAAGTTGGTCAAACGAGCAACCTTACCTTCGACAATGTCGCCGGCGGTCAACTTAGCCATGATTTCGGCCTTTTGTGCTGCCCGTTCCTTTTCAACGATTGCACGGTGAGATAAGATTAACCGGTTTTCGCTAGGTTCGATTTCGATGATCTTGAATTCAAGCGTTTGACCCTTGAATTGAGAAAGATCTTCAACGAAGTGGTCAGATACCATGGATGCAGGAACGAATCCACGCACACCGGCATCAACGACTAACCCACCCTTAACCACTTGGGTAACAGGGGCAGTTAAAGTATGGCCAGCTTCGAATTCCTTTTGGATGTCGTCCCAAACCTTACGGGCTTCCAAACGACGTTGAGACAGTAAGTAGCTACCGCCTTCCTTATCGGTACCGATACGAGAAATTACGACGAGGTCCATAACGTCCCCGACTTTAATTACAGTATTAATGTCATCTACTGGCTTAGTTGATAATTCCTTCTTAGGAACCACCCCTTCAATACCAGTGTCGGCAATGCCGACGATTGCTTGTTGGTCATCATCAATTGCTAAGACTTCACCCTTAACAACGTCACCAACTTTAACGGTTTCGATGCTGTTTAAAGCATTCAATAAATCGTTGTTTTCATTGTTTTGACTCGTGCCATTTTCACTCATGCGAATTTTTCCTCCTTGCGACAACTCTATATACTATTCTAGCCGATTACGCCAGTAAAAGCTAGTAAAATGCCTATTTCTCTAGGGATTCTTTTTCTTGAATAATTTCTGCGATTCGATCGGCAACTTGTTCGATGGACATTGACGTCGTATCGAGTCGAATTGCGTCATCTGCTTGCGTTAATGGTGAAATCTTCCGAGTGGAATCTTTGCGATCCCGTTCTTCGATCTCGTGCTTCAATGTTGCCAATGGGGTCTTAATCCCCTTAGTTGCATTATCCTTCAAACGGCGTTGAGCCCGTTCATCGACGCTTGCAACCATGAAAATCTTCACTTCGGCGTCCGGCAAAACGGTTGATCCAATGTCGCGACCATCCATGACAATGCCCCCAGCGTCGGCAATTTGCCGTTGTCGTTCCGTCAATTCGGAACGGACAGCAGATAGTGCGGATACTTGAGAAACGGCGTTCGTCACATCCGGTTGGCGAATGGCTAACGTCACTTCAGTATCATCCACGTAAACCTTTTGAACGGGCTTACCGGGTTCAAACCGAATCACGATGCCATCTAACAATTTCTTGATAGCGGCTTCGTCATCCAAAGCAACACCCGCCTGTAACGCCTTCCAAGTAATTGCCCGATACATCGCACCCGTATCACAATAGATGTAGTGGAACCGTGTTGCAACAATCTTAGCAACCGTACTCTTGCCAGCCGATGCTGGTCCGTCGATTGCGACTTGCAAACCTTGTTTATCCATGAAAACCAAGCTCCCTATCCAATTTTAATCATTTGCTTATCTAACCCGTAAGCGCTGACCCGGATACAATGATGAACCCGAGGAAAGGCCGTTGAGCTCTAGCAATTTGTCTACCGAGATACCGGCGTTAGTCGCCACCCGATAAACGCCTTGGCCAGATTCAACGGTCGTGTACTTGGCACCAGCAGTTGTACTACTACTGCTACTCGTGGTCTTGCTAGACGATGAGGCCGCTTGACTTTCTTGGGTAGCCGAAGAACTGCTAGTCTTCTTTGCTGAACTAGCAGTCGTATTTGACGTTGAACTCTTCTTGCGACTACTAGTCGTTGAGGAAGATTCTTTACTGGTCGAGGATTTGCTCGACTTGTGTTTAGCCGCCTTAGACGAGTGTGACGAACTGGCCGCCACGCTCTCTGTATTCTCGGGCCGGTTAACCGCGCTTTGCCGTGCTAAACCATAAACCAGTGAGGCCGCTGCAATCACGATAATAATTGCGACGAGAATAATCGTCACCATCGTATTGCTGTGATTCTGCCGCCGCATCTTTGATCGCGACAGGTTACCCTGATCGTCGCGATCATCGGCAAACGATTGATCCCACGGATGGGATTCTTGCTCCTTTGGTGTTTGATCGTCACGCTTTTGACTCATCATCTAACCTCCCAGAAAAACTTTCACCCGTAATTGTACCATATCGACAACCTGAATTCTCTAAAATCTTCTTAAAATAGCTGTCTGAGCTGGTCACGCCAGGCGGTTTCGGTTCTAGTGCTTGTTGTCATGGTCGTCTGTTGGAGACCCAAGGCTGCTAAATCAAGGGGCACTGCTTTAGGCGCACAGCACTTATCGCTGTGCGTTCCCTGCTCATCGAAGGCTTTCAGCCAATTCTGACGTAGGCAATGTGGTTCCCTGACATAGCTGAGCATCTGAGCCAAGGCCCGATTACGTTCTCGCTCTCGACGCGTGAAGAGGCGCACCACCGCTGCTTCACTAATCCCGTGATTCCGGTAAAAAGCCAGGAGATGTACCCCGGGATCGTTGACATCAAACGCCTTTGGCCGCGCATAGTAATCATGCACGGTGACGGCTGTTGGTCGATTGGCCTGTCCCAGCATCAAGGGCAATTGCTCATCCCCGGGGGCATACAACAACACAGCCAGACTCGGTTCACCGTCACGGCCGGCCCGACCAATCTCCTGCGCATAGCTTTCCATATCCGCTGGCAGGTGGTAATGAATCACATAACGAACGTCATTCTTATCGACACCCATGCCAAAAGCACTGGTAGCACAGATCAGATCCAACTGCCCGGCCATATATTGTTGCTGAATCTTAAATCGTGAGTCATTGTCTAACCCGGCATGGTAAGCCGCGACGACCTTGCCTGTCTGTGACTGCAACCACAACGCCATGTCACTGGCAAGTTGCTTGCTGGAAAAGTACACAATTCCCGGTCCTGGTAACTTGCTTACCAGTTCAGCCAACCGTGTCTGCTTCTCGTTACCATCACCGACGTCTTCCACATCCAGAAAAATATTTGGCCGATCCACGGAAGTCGCCACAACCTGTGGCTCACACCGCAACTGATGGGCGATCTCCTGACGGGTCGTCTTACCCGCCGTCGCCGTCAACATTAGTGTCCGGGGCATCCCCAATTTCTCACGAATAGCGCCCAATAACAGGTACTCCGGGCGGAAATCAGGCCCCCACTGGACGATACAATGTGCCTCATCAATGACGAGCAAGCTGAGAGTAACCTGCCGAAGTTGACTCAGCATGGTCGGTTGCGACAACATCTCTGGCGACATGAAGAGAAACTGATAGTCCCCTAGATGCCGTAAGATCGCCTGACGTTCATCTCGTCCCGTTAGCGAATTAATTGCCGCTACCCGGCGAAA
>NZ_JQCA01000109.1:16024-49120 GCF_001437125.1 Levilactobacillus paucivorans
AAGGGCGATACGATTAGAACACAGCCAGGATGCCGATAACCATAGAGCTGATAGATCAGGGTCTTACCGGCACCAGTCGGTAGAACAGCTAGCACATCTTGTCCCGCCTCTAGGTCGTGTAAGGTTTCCGCCTGTCCCGTTCGAAACTCTTCAAAACCAAAGACCCGTTTAAGACTCGCTGTTAGCTCTTCCATCGACTAGCACGCCCCCTTTCTCAATCCAAATGGCATAGAGCCGAAAATAAAAGAAGTCATATTGTTTCTGTAAATCAGTAGGCAAGCTGGTGTATTGCCAGTCATCGATTGCCCCGGTTAAATTTTGCGCAAAAAGCCGACATAACTCGGGGGTCAGGATCTGCTCATAGGGAAAGTCCGCCAATGGAAGAAAAATGGCCGCTTCCAGCAAATGTTCCCGCACCGTACTGAGCTTAATCCGCCGTTGCGCCGCCACGTGGTCAAGGTCACCAGTCTGCCGGACGGCTTCTAATGTCAGCTGTGCACTACGCGTGACCGGTGATTGCCACAGGCTACTCAGCAGACTGGTAAAGGGCGTCTCTGCGACCCGGGCATCCTGACAGATCTGCATCAGGCCATCCAGTTGCATCAGGTTAACCTCCCAGGCCGTCTGCTGATGCGCCTGCGCGACCTGTTCTCGCGTTAACCCGGGATGCCGATAACCGGTCAATAAACTCGTCGTGACCGTCGCTACCTCCTCTGGTAGCTGTTCTAGGGCGTTTGTCAAGGTTTGTAAAAGCTGCTGACCCAGCTGGTCGGACTTTACCCGTTGAAACCAGGCTCTGACCGCCTGACGCGTCGCCAAATCCGTCATCAGTGGATAGTAACGCCGGGTGGCATGGGTATATTCACTAACGACCTGAATGGCTAACAGGATCCGTTGCCGGGCCGCCATCAAATCTAACTGAATCCATTGTTCGGCCGTTCGCGGTTGGTAATAATCTCGTTGGGCGGCAATGATCCCCGCCGGCGTTAATCGTAACTGGTCATTTTCTTCATCCAGCGTTGCCAAGCCCCCGGTGACCAGCGACCGGGCTGAAGCATCTAACGCTCCCCGATCGAGCGTCTTATCCAGTCCGATGAGCGGCAACAACTGGTAGCGTTGTCCCCAATAAAGCGTCGAGACCGTCTTTTTACCACGAAGGAGGTTTTCGATCACCCGCAGACGCCGGGCTTGTTGTGGGGTCAAAACCTGAATTAAATCCGCCGCTTCCAAAAGACCATCTCCTCATATCGTTTAATTTTACCATAGAAAAAGGACTGACGACCGCCAGTCCCTCGTTTGTCTGTAATTGTTTATGTGGGTCTTTATGACAGCGCATGCTTAGCCATCCAGGGCGCCAATCGCCGATTCAGGGGGATAAATAACACCCCAAGCACAATTCCCTTAATCAGGTTGAATGGAACCACCCCCAGCAGCACTAACTGCTTCACGGGAAGTCCGAGATCCATATGCCAAACCTTGAGATAGAGCGGCGTAATGACCCACCAATTTGCCAGTGACAGCACAACCGTCAGGCTCACCGTCCCTACAACAATCGCGAGAATGTGGCGCCCGATGGAAGCCTTGTGTTGCCGCCGTAGAACGGCACTGATGGGTAAGATGTACGCCACGTCGGCAATGAAGGCCGTCATGACCCCAATAAAGTTCATGATGTCCATCCCAGTCGTGACGAAGTACAACAGTTCCTTTAGGGCGGCGATTAGAATCGCCCCCGCGGGTCCGAAGACGCCCAGTCCCACTAAGACCACGAGATCACTGAGATCTAACTTCATGTACGGCACAATCGGAATAATCGACACCGACAAGAACATGAGGATGTAGGCCACTCCCGCAAACAGTGACATTTCCACCATCGCGCGAACCCCTAAACCCTTGTGAACATTTTCCATAATTCTGTTCCTCCTTGCGGCCATCTCAGTGGTGGGACCACGAAAAAAGATCCCACCACAGAAGGGTAAGACCTTGGCTTTACGTAAACCTGAGCCTACGCAAAGAGCAACGTCTCATCTTCTGCATACCAGACTTTACTGTCGGTTCCGGAGTTTCACCGAATCAACCGCTTAACGCGGGTCGCGGACTTTACCGCCGGTCGGGAATTTCACCCTGCCCTGAAGATGAACCATAAATTATTTGACACCATAAATATACTAATACTGCGCGTAACTGTCAATCATTTGACTTAGGCCAGATCTGTCAGTCGTCTGAGTTCCTTAACTTCTTCGGGTTTCAGATAACGTGAATCCCCAGGATTAAGTCCCTTGAGCGTCAATCTGGCATATTCTTCCCGTTTCAACTTTTCCACGGGACAACCCACACTAGCCAACATCTTCTTGACCTGATGGTTCTTCCCTTCATGAATTGTCAGTGAAACAATTGCCGTATGCTTCTTGTCATCGGTACTCAGCACCTTGGCCTTGGCTGGCGCATAGGTAATATTATCCACCTCAACCCCTTGACGCAATTGACGCAAGGCATCGTTGGTTGGAATTCCCGTGACCTTAGCCACATAAGTCTTCTCGACCCCGTACTTGGGATGCGTCAACCGATTGGCAAGTTCACCGTCATTGGTTAACAGCAACAGACCCGTCGTATCGTAATCTAACCGGCCTACGGGATAAATCCGTTGGGGCACGTTTTCGATCAGGTCGACAACGGTTTCGCGACTCTTCTCATCATTAGCGGTCGACACTACGCCACGAGGCTTGTACAACAGGACATAGGTTGGGGCTTCGCTGGATACCGGCACACCATCTACCATGATTTTATCGTGAACGCCGACCTTGGTTCCAAGTTCCGTGACCACGTCACCATTGACCCGTACTCGGCCACTCATGATGAGCTTTTCCGACTGACGCCGTGATGCAACCCCGTCATGGGCTAAAACTTTTTGTAATCGTTCCATTTATTGGTCATCTCCTGCTTGATTGAGTTGTTGATTGAAGGCCTTTAAAAAGATGTCGCCACCGTCTTCATCCGCGTGGTCACCGGTGGTTGCCGCAGCGGGTAATGGCGGCAGATCTGTCAATTCTTCCAGGCCGAAATAGTCCAGGAAGTAAGCACTGGTTCGATAGAGCTTCGGTCGTCCGGGCTCATCTAACCGTCCCGCATCTTCGATCAGGCGACGCAAGACCAGCTTTTGGACGGTCGACGCACTCTGAACCCCGCGAATCTCATCAATCTCGATACGCGTAATGGGCTGGCGGTAAGCAATGATTGCGAGCACCTCCAACGATGCCGGCGACAAGCTCGTGCTCAACGGATTTTCAAAGTAACGTTTGATGAGGTCCCCAGTTGCCGCCTTGGTTACCAGCCGGTAGGTGGTTTCATTCACCATCAGCTCCAGGGCTGAATCGGAGTCGTCTCGGTATTTCTCCGCCAACCGTTCCAGACTGGCTAGGATGGCTGGTCGTAAGAGGCCGGTTGCCGCAGCTAAATCCGCCACGGTGATCCCTTCATCGCCACTCACAAACAGGAGACTTTCAATTTGTGCCAGAGGTGACATCGGTGGCATAACTTCCTTTCGCTTTCAAAAAATTCACTTGCAGGGGTAACAGCCGACTGGCCTGAGAGAGCGCCACTTGCCGTTGCCGGGCCAATTCGAGAATTGCTAAGAATGTCGTGACAATCTCATCGACAACCGTGGTCTGTCCCACTAAGCGTTCGAAATCCATCGGTCCCTTAGCCCGCTCTAATCGAGTCAAGACCACCTGCATCTGTTCTTTAATTGTATATTGTTCCTGCTGGATGCTCTGGGTGACTGGCCGAGCAATCCGGGCGCGTTTAATCAGTCGTGCCAGGGCCGTCTGGAGATCGGCGGCCTGAATTCCCGGCTCAACGGTTAAGACCACGTCATCCGGAACAGCCATCGCTGGCCGGGTAAAGTGCTGCTGCCGTTGTTGGGCTCTGACCTTCAGTTCCTGGGCAGCCTGTTTATAACGCTGATAATCCAGTAGCCGTTGGACCAGGTCCTCACGTGGATCACCCTCGGGTTCCACGTCATCATCCGTCACCAATGTCGGCTTAGGTAACAACAACTTGGCCTTAATGGCCATCAGATTGGCCGCCATGACAAAGTATTCTCCCGCGATATCCAAACGCAATACCTGCATCTGATGCAGGTACGTCAGGTATTGACTCGTGATGGTTGCAATGCGGATATCATAAATATCCATTTCATTGGTTTTAATTAAGTGTAGCAATAAATCAAGCGGTCCCTCAAAATCACTGACCTGAATCAGTGGTTGACCGCTGGGCGTGACTTTGTCCATGTTGATACTCCCATTTTGCAATAATCTTAGCGGTCGTCAGGGTCCCCATTAACCGTTTATCTGGTAGCGCCGTTGCGAGTTGATCCAGCATCTGCCAGGTGTTCTCGGTGAGGTCTTGATCTGGGGTCAAGGTGACTAACCGGACAATCAGGTAGTCCCCTTGGACCTCAGTACCCACGGCCCCGGCAAAATCATCGTGGTCGTCCTTCCACAGGTAGAGTCGCCGGCTATCATCACTCTGATACCAGGTCAATTCCCGCTGTAGCCGATCCCAATCCTTAAAGGTGGGCAACAGGCTCAGGAGTCCCATCGCAATCTTTTGATAATCGCTCCGATATTTCAGTAACATGGTCTGCCTCCGTTTAAATCGTCCCTATACTTTACCACAAAGCGCTGGTCACCGCTAGGCACGCGGATGTGCCTGGTCATAGACGGCCACCAACCGTTTCTTGGAAATATGGGTGTAAATCTGAGTCGTGGTAATATCCGCGTGACCCAGCAGTTCCTGAACCACTCGTAAGTCCGCCCCGTTCTCCAACAAGTGCGTCGCAAAAGAATGCCGCAGGGTATGGGGGGTGACGTCCTTGGTAATGTCCGCCAACGCCACGTAGCGCTTAATCTTCTGCCAAATGGACTGGCGTGACAACCCACCACCGTGGGCATTTAAGAAGAGATAAGGACTCGTGCGCTGCTTCAACAACAACGGCCGGCTCTCGGTCAAGTAGTGTTGAATCCAGTCACTGGCCACATCGCCAATGGGCACGATCCGTTCCTTGTCGCCTTTACCCAGGGTTTGAATCAACCCCATCTCCAGATGCAAGTCGCCAAGCTTGAGATGCACGAGTTCGCTCACCCGCAATCCCGTGGCGTACATGACCTCGAGAATGGCGCGGTCGCGAATTCCATACTTATTTGCCGTGTCGGGAGCCGCCAGTAGACGGTCCACCTCGGCCACCGTCAGGACCGCCGGCAAATGCTCGGCGTGCTTAGGTGCCGCAATATTTGCCATCGGGCTCTCCGCCATTTGGTGGGTCTGGACGAGGTAGCGGTAAGCCTTCCGTAAGGCCGAGACCGCATGAATCACGGAGTTACGTGACTTGCCACTCTTAGTCAACGTTTCCAGATAGGCCATCACCTGCAAGCGATCAACCTGAGTCAACGATGTAACATTCTGCGTGGTCAGATAGTCCGCGAAGCCGTGCAATTCCTGGACGTAACTCGTGACCGAATTCTTTGCTAAACCCTGTTCTACCGTAAGATAGTGAGCAAAATCCGCAATCTGCGTCGTCAATTCGGTCATGTCGTCACCTCCTATTTTGTCGCTTGTTCATCATCCTTAACTAGCCAAAGTTGCCCGTCATGTTGGGTAATCTTCCGTGCCTTCAAGAGGTGCCCGATGGCCCGCTTAAATTGACCCTTACTGATCCCAAAGTAAGCCTTGATGGCAGCTGGATCACTCTTGTCGCTGAAGTCCAGGTAGCCTTCGCCACTGTGTTCCAATGCGGCCAATAACATGGCAGCGTCGTCGTCAATGGCTTCGAAGGTCCGTGGCCGTAATGACAGGTTTAACGTCCCGTCATCGTGAACGCCAATCACCCGCGCGTGGAGTTCTTCTCCCAAACGAGGTTCTGTTTCACGTTCCGAAGGGTGAATGAATCCTAACTCGTAATGATCGGTCATCACCCGCGTTCCCACGAGCTTTAATTGATAAGCCCGGGCCACGACGTTAGAATTCTGCAGCTTCTTCTTAGCGGGCTGGCCAATGGCCTGATAAATATCACCGTCGGCTAACACACCCCAGAGCCGTTGCTTCTTATCTTCACGCAGAGCGATCAAGAGGCGATCCCCTTGTTGTGGCCAGAGTTCCATCATCGCTGGCAGGTCATCTAACGACACCACGATGTCCTTGTTAGGGAGTCCAATATCGACAAAGACGCCTAACGTCCGTTGGGTCCGAACGACCGTCCCAAAACCATAGTGGTCCACTTGAACCTCGGGTGCATCCCGGGTAATCTGCATGTCATGGTCTTCATTTTCATAGGCGAAGCCCTTGAAGACAGACCCTAGCTTCAGTGGCTTCTTGATCTCCGCCTTGTCCAAGCGGAAGGTCGTCCCCGCCACTTGTACGTAATAATCTTTTTCATTCTCGTCGGTAACTTTACCCGCAACGATGCGGCCTAATAGTTCTTCCATAATCTCCTCAATTCTACTGGCGAGGCCAGTTTTCCGTTCAAAGTGTCTAATGCCTATTTTACACGGAAACGCCTCAACTAGCGACCTTTTCTCGTAAAATTCGTGGCAATCTTCTCGACTTGTGGGTCTCGCAAGACTTCAGAAACACGAAAAAACGGACCCCCGACAGAGGGTCCGTTTTCATAACAGGTTTATCTCTTATTAAAGCACGTTGGAAGCACCGTGGTAAACGATACCGCGACGTGAGTCAACGGTGATCAATTCGCCATCGGAGATCTTGTCGCTGGCACCAGTAGCACCAACGATAACAGGAATCCCCATGGAAATCCCAACAACAGCTGCGTGAGAAGTCAACCCACCGTTTTCAACGATAACGGCACTAGACTTTTCGATAGCTGGCAAGTAGTCCTTGTCGGTGTTCTTGGCAATCAAGATACCACCTTCAACAACCTTGGCGTTGGCTTCGGCAGCGGTGTTGGCAATAATTGCCTTACCGATAACCGTGTCATCACCGACACCTTGACCTTGAACTAACTTTGAACCGATCAATTGGATCTTCATCAAGTTAGTCGTCCCGCGTTCGCCGACTGGCACACCAGCGGTGATCAGGATTAAGTCGCCTTCCTTAGCTAAGCCCGTTTCAACGGCCTTGGCTGCGGCAAGATCGAACATTTCGTCAGTGTTAGCTGGCTTTTCGGTAACGATTGGGTAAACACCCCAGTTAACCATCAAACCACGACGGGTCCGGTCATCAAAGGTAACAGCTAAGATATCAGCATTTGGCCGGTACTTAGAAATCATCTTGGCGGTGTAGCCACTTTCAGTAGCAGCAACGATGGTCTTAACGCCTAATTCGTTGGCAACACGTGCAACGGAAGCACCGATTGATTCGGTAACGTCACCGTTGTCGAAGTTCAAGTTGTCACGACCAAAGTCTGGCAAAGCATTTTCAGCCTTGATGTCGATCCGGTTCATAGTCGCAACGGCTTGTACTGGGTATTCACCGTTAGCACTTTCACCAGAAAGCATGGTTGCGTCAGTCCCATCAAAGACGGCGTTGGCAACGTCAGAAGCTTCGGCACGCGTAGGACGTGGGTTTTCTTGCATGGAGTCTAACATTTGGGTAGCCGTGATAACGGGCTTGCCTAAGATGTTACACTTCTTGATCAAAGCCTTTTGTACCAAAGGCACGTTTTCCGTTGGAATTTCGACACCCATGTCACCACGAGCAACCATCAAACCATCGGAAACCTTGATGATGTCATCAAAGTTGTTGATACCTTCTTGAGATTCGATCTTAGGGAAGATTTGCACGTGTTCCATGTGCTTTTCTTCAAGGAGTTCACGAATGTCCATCACATCTTGAGGATTCCGTACGAAGGAAGCGGCGATGAAGTTGATTTCGTGGTCCAAACCGAAACGAATGTCATCTGAGTCCTTTTCAGTGATCCCAGGTAAGTTGATGGAAACACCAGGGGCGTTAACACCCTTACGAGAACCTAAGATACCATCGTTTTGAACAGTGACAACTAATTCCTTAGTTGCATCGTCCTTCTTGTCAACAACAGTGTCTAATAAACCGTCATCAAACAGTACGTGGCCACCTTCGTGAACGTCATCGTAAAGACCAGGGTAAGTAACCGCGATCTTTTCCTTAGTTCCTTCAAGTGAGGCATCCATGGAGATCCGGAATTGGTCGCCAGTGCTAAATTGCAGCTTGCCGCCCTTTTCAACGGTCGTCCGAATTTCGGCACCCTTAGTATCTAACATGATACCAACAGTCTTGCCAGTAATCTTTTCGGCTTGGTGAACTTTGTCCAAGCGACCTAAATGTTCTTCGTGGTCACCGTGAGAAAAGTTAAACCGGAAAATGTTGGCACCGGATTCGATTAACTTAACAATCGTATCGACGTCATTACTTGCAGGCCCAAGGGTACTTACGATCTTGGTTTTCTTCATTAGAAAAATCTCTCCTTTAGAATTGGCCCGATGGTTACTAATTTTAAAAAATTAGCAGACCAAAAGTTTCGGCACAAATTTCATTACACCAATATTCTAGCACTTTTAATTTTTTCTGTCTGCTATGTTTATCGAATTTCGAGCCTTTTGTACATCTTTTCTCAAAGTAAGCGTTTTCTGCGAACTGACGGGCCCCAGCGCAATTAAAAACCTACTCGTTTGATAACGAGTAGGTTATAAAAGGGATAACTTTGATTTTATTCTTGGATGCCGTCAGCCACTGGAATCGTGAACCCGAGTTCGGCAATATCGGAATCGAAAGTCTTGACCGTATCAAGTGAGATTTGGAAGGCTGGCTTACCAAATTTGTCTAACTTGTTCAAGATCTTTGGGGGTACCGTGATGATGTCACAGCCCGTTTCGTTCGCTTGAACAATGTTGATAGATTCCCGAGTGCTAGCCCATAACAGGTCAATGTTGGCCTTGGCATGGCACAGGTCAGCAGATTGTCTCATCAATGGTAAGGGATCGACACCAGAATCAGCGACCCGCCCAGCAAAGACGGAGACGATCCCGCCAACTTCGGGGTTCAAGGCATCAACGGCCCAACGAACTTCTTCTAAAGTGGTAATTGCCGTGACGTTCACGCGAACCCCGGCATCGGATAACTTAGAAATAACATCGGTGTTGTCTTCACCGGTGGCCCGAATGATTGGCACCTTAACAGCGACGTGCTTCCCCAATGATGCTAACGTCTGAGCTTCGGCCAGCATCCGTTCTGGCGTGTTCCCAAAGACTTCGAAACTGATCGATTGGTCTGGGAAAGTTGCCACGGCTTCCTTGGCAAAGGCTAAGTAGTCGGTAATCCCGGCAGCCTTCATCAAGCTAGGGTTCGTCGTGAATCCTTCAACTAAGCCCTTAGCAGCAACAGCCTTCATAGCGGATAATTCTGCCCCATCGGAGTAGACCTTGACGTTTAATTTCATTTTGTAAATCCTCCCAAAATAGATTATCTCGTTCATTGGTATATATAATACCGAACTTGATAACAATAGTCCAGAAGTATTTTTCACAAAATTGGTCTATCCATTCCTAAGAACGACATTTTTCTCGCCCATCAAGCTCCTCAGCCCCGTCATAACAGCATTCTCATTTGAAAGCCATTGTTCATTAGTTAAGATTCTTTTCTGATCGGTCTGGGCTTGATAAATGATTACTGGAACTTTTCCGGGGTTAGATTTAATGAATTGGCCTAGTTGTTTGGCAATTGGTCGTTGGTCATGTTGCGCATCCACGCGGATGTACCAACATGGCCCTGCAGGCAACTTAGCTGGCTGGGCGGACTCGGTGACTGGCTGTTCCAACCGGTCCACGACGATCTGCAGTCCCCGTTGCTGTTCCACCTTCCCGGTAACCAAGACCACCTGGTTCGGCGCAAGCCACTCCCCGACAAGCCGGTATTGGTTGGGAAAGACCGTCAAACTAATCTCCCCGGTCTCGTCACTTCCCGTCACAAAGGCCATGGGTTCGCCGCGTTTCGTGCGAATCGTTCGAATCTTCGTGACGTAGACAATCACCGTGACCCGTGAATTTACCGTTAGCTCGCTGATCGGTACCGCATGTCGTTGCGCCCCCAGCTGACGATACTGTTCGACCGGATGCCCCGACAGGTAAGCCCCAAGGACCTGTTCTTCATGACTCAACTTGGTCATCAGGTCAAAGTCAGGTTGTCGTTTGACCTTGGGAGCCAGGGCCGCAAACAATTCCACATTATCGCCAGACAGCTCGACCGTACTTAGAAATTCCGGCAAGGCGGCAATCAACTCGGCGCGGTTATAGCCAAAATGGTCAAAAGCCCCGGCATAAACTAGGGCGTCCAGCAAGTCTTCCTTGCGATACTTAGCCTCAATGCGTTCTAGGAATTGGTGCAGGTCACGAAATGGGCCCTGCGCCTGGCGATCGGCCAAGACCGCCCGCAGAAAGTCCCGGCGGACCCCCTTGATTGAGCTTAAACCGAAGAGAATCGCTTGCTGCTGGAGACTAAAGTACGCCGCGGAATGATTGATGTCGGGTGGCAAAACGGTGACCCCATGACGCTTGGCTTCGGCCAAATAGAGTTTCGTCTTATCAGGCACGTTAACCACCGAGTTCATCAAGGCCGCATAGAACGGGCCGGGATAATGGGCCTTGAGGTAGGCCAACTGAAAGGCTAATTTACTGTAAGCCACGGCATGGGATCGGTTAAATCCATAGTTGGCAAATCGATCCATGTAGGCAAAGACTTGTTGCGCGGTTGCCGGGTCGTAACCCAGCTCCTGCGCGCCGGCCACAAACTTCTTTTGCATCGCATCCATGGTGGCTTTCTTTTTCTTACTCATGGCCCGACGAAGCAGATCGGCTTCCCCCAGGCTAAAGCCCCCCATCACGGCGGCCACTTGCATGACTTGTTCTTGATAGACTAGGACGCCATAGGTTGGCCCTAAGATTGGTTTCAGTGCCGGTGCCGCGTACTGGACCGGCTCTTTGCCTTCCTTACGGTTGATAAAAGTTTCGATGTTTTCCATGGGACCCGGCCGGTAAAGGGCATTAACGGCAGCCACCAGTTCGAAACTGTCTGGCTTGAGTTGCCGCAAGACCCGTTTGATCCCGGAGGATTCGAATTGAAAGACCCCGTTGGTTTCGCCCTGAGCAAAAAGCGCCAAGGTTTCGCGATCGTTGAGATCGATCTGATCGAGGTCAAAGACCTTTCCCGTCTGTTGCTTCACCAATGCCAAGGCATTGGCTAGGATACTCAAGTTTCGCAATCCCAGCAAATCCATTTTTAAGAGCCCCACTGCTTCGACGGTATCCTTGGGATACTGCGTCATCAGTAGATCCTCGGCCCCTGGTTGTAAGGGAACGACGTCGGTTAATGGCCCCTGACTCAAGACAACCCCCGCCGCATGCGTGGAATAGTGACGTGGCAGACCTTCGACCTTGCAGGCCGTTTCAAATAATAACCGATTCTCGGGACTATCCGCGACCAAGTTTTTCAGTCGTTGAGATTGGTCATAGGCGGCGTGCAGCGTGATGTGGAGCTGGCTAGGAATCGCCGCACTCCAATCACTCAGTTGATAAGGGGCCATCCCCAGTGTACGCCCCACGTCACGCAAAGCGGCCTTGGCCGCTAGTGTCCCGAAAGTAATGATCTGGGCCACCCGTGTGTGGCCGTACTTGCCGTGGACGTACTGCAGGACTTGTTCTCGACGATCGTCCGGAATATCCAAGTCAATATCGGGCATCTGGGCCCGTTCTTCATTTAAGAAGCGTTCGAACAGGAGATTGTAGGCCAAGGGATCGACCTCCGTAATCGCCAAAACATAGGCTACCAGGGAGCCCGCCGCAGAACCCCGCCCCG
The DNA here is from genome assembly GCF_001437125.1 of Levilactobacillus paucivorans. GTDB lineage: Bacteria > Bacillota > Bacilli > Lactobacillales > Lactobacillaceae > Levilactobacillus > Levilactobacillus paucivorans. The sequence continues at coordinate 27,860 of NZ_JQCA01000109.1, forward strand.
GCCCCGTTTGGATATGGGCCCGGTGGGCAAAGTTCATGATGTCCCAGACAATCAGGAAGTAGTCATCGAACCCCATCCGGTGAATGACCGAGAGTTCGTGGTCCAATCGCTCCTGGTAAGGGGCCGCGTCGGTGATGCCATTGGCCTGTAGCCGCCGCTGTAAGCCTTGACCACAGAGTGCCCGCAGGTAATCCTGTGACGGCTGCTGGTCCGGTGTCGGAAATTGCGGCAACTGGGGTTGTTGAAATTTCAGCGTCACGTCACAGTCGCTGGCTAAGGTTGCCGTGGCAGTCGCTGCGGCTTCTAATCCGACCGCAGCAAAACGGGCTTGCTGCTCGGCGGCTGGTCGTAACCAATGGGTACCCAGCGTGGCCTGCTCGGCGGGAATGTCCGTAATCGTGGCGCCGGCATCAATGGCACGGAGAACCGTGACAGCAAAGTGGTCGTCTTGATTCAAATATTCTACTGGCGACAGCCCAACTAAAGGCATCCCCACAGTTTGACCTAATTGTTGTAGGGCTAGGCGCGTCTCCTCACTCTGGTCGGCACTGATTCCTAGCGACACGTTGGTCGGCGTGAACAGCTCCTGTAAACGGCCCAGTGACTCGCTAGCCGCCTTACGATCGCCATTGGCCAACAGACGGGGAGCCTCCCCATTCAATGGCACAACGGCTTTTAGATGGGTCAGATTGGCGTGTTGCTGGGTCAGATCGACCGGTGCCGCCGCCACTTGATAGGCTGTGGACAGTTGCATGAGTTGCTGGTAGCCCGTGAAATCACGCGCCAAGACCACCAGATCGGCCCCGGTTTCATCCCCGGGAACTTGAACCGTCAGTGTGAGTCCCAAGATGGGCTTGATCCCCGCCTGCTGACAGGCATTATAGAAGGCCACAACCCCGTACATGACATTTCTGTCGGTGATCGCTAGTGTCGTGTACCCCCGCTCCTTGGCCGTTTGGACCAATTCATTTATTCGATTGGTACTCTGTAACAGACTGTACGTACTGATGACCTGTAACGGGACAAACATGTTGGACGCTCCTCTCAAGAATTCTTTATCGCTATTATACCAGAAATCCATGACCGATCCGTCACATAAGAACGTACGTTCAAGTCAAAGTTTTCCGTCTAAAAAAGCGGGGACGACAACGGTCGACCCCGCTAAAAACCTTATTGTTTTAAGGGTGCATGCGTAAACGTTAACTGATCGTCTTGAACGGCAATGGTAATCAGGCTCTTGGCTGGAATCTCGCCACCAATAAGGGCCTTGGCCAGTGGCGTTTCCACGTGCGTAGTGATGAACCGTTGCAGTGGCCGGGCCCCGTATGCCGGCAGATAACCCTTCTGGGCAATCCAAGCCTGAGCCTCCGGCGTAATGGTCAGATCCAACTGCTGTTCATGTAACCGGGTAGCCAAATGACCAATCAACTTGACCACGATCTGCTGCACATCCGCTAAGGTCAGTGGCGTAAACATAATCGTCTCGTCAATTCGATTCAGGAACTCTGGCCGGAAGTGCGTCTGCAAGAGTTGGGCAACTTGTTTTTGCGCCTCGGGCTTCAACTGTCCCTGCTCATCGGTTCCCTGAAGCAGAATGTCTGAGCCCAGGTTAGACGTCATGATGAGAATCGTGTTCTTAAAGTCCACGGTCCGTCCCTGACTGTCCGTCAGGCGGCCATCGTCTAAGACTTGTAGCAACAGGTTAAAGACATCTGGATGGGCCTTCTCGACTTCGTCAAATAGCACAATGGTGTATGGATTACGCCGGACGGCCTCGGTTAATTGGCCGCCTTGTTCGTAACCCACGTAGCCGGGAGCGGCCCCCACTAACCGGGAGACCGATTCCTTTTCCATATATTCACTCATATCGATCCGCACCATGTGATCTTCACTGTCGAAGAGATTCTCAGCCAAGGCCTTGGCTAATTCCGTTTTTCCGACCCCCGTTGGGCCTAAGAATAGGAATGATCCCAAGGGCTTCGTTGGGTCTTGGAGGCCGGCCCGTGACCGTAACACGGCATCGGCCACCGCCGTCACCGCCTGATCCTGACCGACAACGCGATCGTGTAACCGATCGGCCAACTTCAACAGTTTTTCGCGTTCACCTTGGACCAACTTGGTGACTGGAATCCCCGTCATCCGGCTAACCACGGCCGCAATTTCATTTTCGGTAACCGACTCGGATACCAACCAATCCTGTTGCTGGTCGGCTTGTTCCAGATCCGCCAATTCCTTTTGTAAACGCGGAATGGTCCCGTGTTGGAGTTCAGCGGCCTTGTTCAAATCATAGGCAGACTCGGCATTGGCTAAATCACGTTTGGCACGATCCAGCTCCTGCTTCTTATCTCCCAGGCCCTTAATGGCCGTCTTTTCTTGGTTCCAACGAGCTCCGAGTCGATCCACCTTTTCCTTGGTATCGGCGAGTTCCTTTTGGAGTTCTGCCAAGCGCTTCTTGGAGGCGTCATCGGTTTCCTGTTTCAGCGCCGTCTGTTCGACCTGCATCCGCATCAATGAACGCCGGGCCTGGTCCAATTCCGTTGGCGCTGAGTTCATTTCTACCCTGATCGACGCCGACGCCTCATCAACCAGATCAATGGCCTTGTCTGGTAGGAAACGGTCGGTCAGATAGCGATCGGATAACTTAGCCGCCGCAATCAGGGCGTTATCGTGAATCCGAACACCATGGTGAATTTCAAACCGTTCGCGCAATCCCCGTAGGATGGTAATGGTATCTTCCAAACTCGGTTCGGCCACGACCACCCGTTGGAACCGCCGGGCCAAGGCCTTGTCCTTTTCCATATACTGGCGATACTCATCCAATGTGGTGGCCCCAATCAGGTGAAGTTCACCGCGCGCCAACATGGGCTTCAGAATGTTACCGGCATCCATACTGCCCTCGGCCTTCCCGGCCCCGACAATGTTATGAATTTCATCAATAAACATAATGATCTGGCCATCACTCTTGGTGACTTCCTTCAAGACGGCCTTCAAGCGTTCCTCAAACTCCCCACGGTACTTGGCCCCGGCGATCAGGGACCCCATATCGAGGGAGAAGATGGTCTTGTCCTTTAAATTATCGGGGACATCCCCGCGAACGATACGTTGGGCCAAACCCTCGACAATTGCGGTCTTTCCCACTCCGGGCTCCCCAATCAGAACGGGGTTGTTCTTGGTCTTGCGTGACAGGATCCGAATGACCGAGAGAATTTCGTCATCTCGTCCGATGATCGGGTCAATCTTGCCACTACGCATGGCCTTCACGAGGTCGATCCCATATTTCTCGAGGGCCTTGTACTGGTCCTCTTGATTCTTCGAGGTGACACGTTCGCCGTTACGAAGCTTGTCCACGGCTTGACGCATCTTCTTTTCGGTAATTCCGACTTGCTTCAGATAGTCCGTCAGGCTCTCACCACGCAACTGGGTAACGGCAATCAGCACCGTGTCCACCGCCATAAAATCATCGTGGTAGGCCTCCCGAATGCTATCGGCCTTCTGTAAGAGATCGGTTAAGTTCCGGGAGAACTCCTGGCCATACTGCACGCCACTCCCACTAACGGTACTGATACTATCGAGCTCGCGGTCTAATTCGCTATCCAGAGCCGTCACATCAGCCCCGGCATCCTCGAAGAGTTGCCGACCGAGTTCCCCCGGTTGGACTAAAAATTTAAACAAGTGAGCAACCGTGACCGCCTGGTGCTTACGGGTCATCGCAATTCGTTGGGCCTCAGCCAAGGCATCGGTCAGGGCCTGCGTCATTTTTTCTGGGTTCATCTAAACATCCTCCTCAAGGTTTCATTTGTTTTTCAGGGTCTAAAAAAGAGGCAACCCTTAAGGTCAACCTCCATTTTCACTCATATTTTAACCGATCCGCAGTCAAATTCAAAATAATTTGACCAATTTTGACTAAATCGATTTAAGCTTTACTTTCAGTCAGTTCAGCGATCTTGATAATCACGTCAGTGGCCTTTTCCATGGTCTGTTCGGAGACATACTCGAAGCGCCCGTGCATGTTTTCCCCACCGGCGAAGAGGTTTGGTGTTGGCAAGCCCATAAAGGAAATCTTAGATCCATCGGTTCCCCCACGAACTGGGAAGATCAGTGGCTTGATGTCGAGATCTTCCAAGGCTTCCTTAGCCAGGTCAACCACGGTCATGTCCTTCTCAATCACTTCACGCATGTTGTAGTACTGGTCCTTGATGGTTACTTGAACCCGTTCTGAACCATATTGCTTGTTCAACTGGTCAGCAACGCCCTGGAAGAGCTTCTTACGGTCTTCGAAGACTTGACGGTCATGGTCTCTGATGATGTAGCTCAGGTGAGCGGAGTCCACGGTCCCCGTCATGCTGTACAGGTGGAAGAAGCCTTCGCGACCCTCAGTGTTCTCTGGCCGGTCATGGTCTGGCAAAGCGGCATGGAAGTCCATTGCCACTTGCGAGGCATTAACCATGACGCCCTTCGCTTCGGCTGGATGCACGTTGGTCCCGGTAATTTCGACCTGGGCATCGGCGGCGTTAAAGGTTTCATATTCCAATTGACCAAGTGGGCCACCATCAACGGTGTAGGCAATGTCGGCCCCAAAGTCCTTGACGTCAAAGTGGTCGGCCCCGGTTCCGATTTCTTCATCGGGTCCCAGGCCAATCTCAATTTCACCATGCTTGATTTCTGGATGCGCCAACAGGTATTCGGCAGCGGCCATGATTTCGGCAACTCCGGACTTGTCGTCGGCCCCTAACAAGGTACTCCCATCGGTAGTAATCAGGGTGTGACCCTTGTAATTCTTCAAGTTAGGGAAGACGGCTGGATCCAGGGTATATTTGCCCGCATCATCCAACTTGATGACCGACTGGCCATCATAGTTTTCAACGAACTTGGGCGTAATGTGCTCGCTGTTAAAATCCGCCGTGTCAAAGTGGGAAATGAATCCTAACTTCTGAACGGTCTTGTCGGTGTTAGCTGGCAACGTCGCAAAGACGTAGCTCGACTGTGGATTAATGTGCACATTCTTCAAGCCAATTGCCTTGAGATCAGCCACTAACCCATTCGCAAACTCAGTCAGACGAGGATCGGAAGGGATCGTCGTCGAATCCGGATTGGATCGGGTATTAATCTTAACGTACTTCAGAAAGCGGGGAATCAAATTTTCATACTTTGCCAAAATAAATCACTCCTCAGTTAAGTTAATCAACAAATTAAGTGTACCTGTTTTTGAAATTAAAGAAAAGTAAAGGGATCGGTATTCAACCCCGAGGTTTCCACCGTAATTGGCCAGTCATTTTCCTGAGCCCACTGCTTGAACAACGTGGTCAATTGGGCCTTACAGATGCTCTCAATGTGGTGACCAGGGTCGATCACACTGAGGCCGTGTGCCAACATGTCATGACCGGTATGGTAGGAAACATCCCCGGTTACATACACGTCGGCGCCCTGAGCCAAGGCCTCGGGATAGAACTGACTGCCACTGCCACCCAGGACAGCAACGCGCTTCACAGGCGCATTAGGGGTCTGGCTAATCAGCCGTAAGCCGGTAATGTTGAAGATCTCCTTGCACCGAAAGGCAAAGTCCAGGACGGTCGTGGGTTCTGGTAAGTTGCCGATCCGCCCCATCATAATCTCGGGGGTCGCGGTACTCCCATTGCTAGGAATCAAGCCTGTGGTTTCTTCCAGACCCAGTGCCCCGGCCAACCAGTCATTCATGCCGCCAGGCGCGCTGTCCAGGTTCGTGTGGGCCCCATAGACCGTAATGTGATGCTGTAACAGGGTCGCATACATCTGATTTTGTGGGTCGGCTAAGTCAAGATTCTTAGCCGGATGAAACATCATCGGATGGTGGGCAAAGATGAAGTCAGCGTTAAAGGCAATGGCCTCGGCCACAATCTCTGGTCGCACATCGAGGGTCACTAAGACCTTGTGGACTGGGGCATCCAATCTCCCCAGCTGTAACCCCACGGGATCGCCTGGTTCGGCCCAAGTCTGGGGCGCAAATTTTTCAAAACGTTCGACTAAATCACGCACTAACACGGTGTAAAACCTCCTCAATCTCTTGAATCTCAGCTGTCAGTTGGGCCACCTTGTCCTCTGGAACCACCGCGGCTTGTTGCACTTGTTTGCGGACTGCTTGCGTCCGTGCCAGTTCACGTTGCCATTTCGCAATGAAGATTGCCGAATGTTCCTGTAATAGGTAGGGCCCGAAGCGCAACTCCTCATCGTTATAGGTCTCTGGCTGATCGGCCCGATCGGCCACGAGGACTTCATAGGTGTGGCCATCTTCGGCCAAAATCTCCTCGGTCACCAATTGAAACCCATGGGTCATCAGGAATCGACGAACCACCATCTCACCCACGTTGGGTTGGAGGATCAGGCGTTTAACCCCGGCCAGGCGATCGAAGTCTTGGGTCAGAATCTGGGTAATCAGGGTGCCCCCCATCCCCGCAATCACAACTGTATCGATCTGATCGGCCGGTTCAATGGCCTTTAAACCATTGGCCAGGCGCGCTGTCAATCGATCGGTTAAGCCCTCACGTTGAATCTCATGAGCGGCATTTTCAAAGGGACCGCGGACAACCTCACCAGCAACCCCGCCGGCAATCAGGCCGCGTTTTAAGAGGTTCACCGGGAGATAAGCATGATCGGTGCCAATGTCAGCCAATCGGCTCCCCTTTGGCACATAGCTGGCAACGGTCGCCAGTCGATTTGATAAGTGGTCTGCATCCATTTTCTACGCTTCCTTTCGCATTTAAATTCTCATTACTCCTAGTATAAGCTAGTCACCGGCTCTTGAATACCCCACAATGCAAAACATATGTTCACCCCACAAATAAAAAAAGTGCGTGGCCAACACCACACACTTTTTCTGGTCATTTTAAAATTTAGTGACCGCTTCTCGTTTGGGGTTCTTCCGGCTGATCATCAGTCGGGGTTGGTCCCATCTTAGAATACGGGTACGGGTACGTAATCTTCATGACGGCTGGCATCACGATTGGTAAGAGGATGACCAACAGGATAATCCCGATGATCACGGCTAACGCAATCTGAATCAGCGTCATCACACCGGATGGCATCAAGGCCGCGAAGGTCCCACTTAAGATGACCCCGGCGGAGATAACCACCGTTCCAATCACCGTAGCCGCCTGTAACATCTTGTCACTGGTTGCCCCCGGTTCGTGGAGGTATTCACGGTACTTACGCATCAGGAAGATCGAGTAATCCACCCCAAGAGAAATCAGCATCACGAACGTGAAGAATGGCGTATTCCACGTCAGCATGTTGGTTCCCAGAACGGGATCGACTAACCAGTGCACAATGGTCAAGGCACCGGAGTAAGCCACTAACAGAATCCCTTCGATCACGATTGGTTGAACCAGAGAATGCGTCACAACCATTAAGGCCACGAAGATCCCGGCTAACATGATAATCACGGTCCGCGTGAAGTCACTCGAGGCCATGTCATTAATATCGTTGGTCTGCGAGGTATTCCCACCAAAGGCAACCTTGGCCTTACCCAAGCTCGTTCCCTTCAAGGCCCCGTTAACCACCTTTTCCAGCTTAGGTAGCCGGGCCATAGCAGCGGCGGAACTTGGATCGTCATCGAGTACCACCGTCAGCTTCGTCAACTTCTTATTTGGCGAAACGTAGGTGTCTAAGGCTGGCTTGAATTCACTGCCGTGGAGTTGTTTGGTTGGAATGTAGAAGGTTTCGGCAGCCGCAGACTTCTGCAAGCCCTTCAGGTAAGTGTTGGCCGTGCCAACCCCACCGGAAACCTGCGTCAACCCATTGGTGGCAGCGGTCAATTGCTTATTCATCGCGGCTAGTTTTTCCGCCATCGTTTGGTTCCCGGCAGCGACTTGACTCGCCCCAGAGACTAGCGTTGGCATCTTGCCGTTGATGCTAAACATTGCCCCAGAAAGTTGACCCGTAGCACTAGCAAATTGCGCCGACTGTGAACTAGCGGCACCCAAAGCTGTGGCGGCTCCCGGTAACGCAACCCCGGACTTCTGAGCCAAAGTGGCCACAGCCGTCTGAAGTTGTCCTGTTGAGCTTTGAAGAGCTTCGAGTTGTGAACCGACGCTCTTGGTTGAAGCCCCGATGGCGGTTGCGTCCCCACCGATGCTGGTTAGGGCACTCGTCAGTGTTGATTGTAACTTACTCTGAGCGGCACTCTGTTGCTTCAGAACGCCCGCTAAGACGCCCTGTTGCTTAGCACTCAGTGGTGCACCACTTTGAGAAAAGGCCTGAGCAACCGTTGCCGCATCGATCTGTGGCAGACTCTTCATTTCGCTCTGAACCGTTCCGATTTGTGTGCCGATGTCGGTGGCCTTAGCCCCAATATTGGTCAGGGACGCCTTGATACCACTGGTGTTGGTACTACTGTTTTGAATCTGAGAATTCAATTCTTGGATCGCCGCATTTAATTGTGGCAAGGCAGCTTCAAGTTGGGCCAATTGGGCTGCCTGCTTGCCGCCAGAGGCGGAGGAGACTTGGCTGTTCAGCGTGTTCACCCCAGTGGAAACTTGGCTGATCGCTGATTGCAATTGACTTGTGCCGGCGCTGACCTGTTGGGACCCACTAGCCAGTTTATTTGCATCGCTAACGGCCCCAGAACCATTTTGGCTACCCAGTTGGCTATTGGCCGACTTAAGGCCCTTGTTGACCTTGTTAACCCCTTGTTGGGCCTGCGCTAAGCCAGAGGTGACGGAACTCATTTGGTTCCGCACATAGAGCTTCTTGATGGCCTTCCCACCAGGTTGAGTGACGGAAGCCACAGTCTTGACCCCATCGGAAGCTTGGAGTTGCTTCGTCAAACGGTCAATCAGTAACAATGATTTTTCATTGTCTAACTTGTGGTTACTTTGAATGTAAATGGTCGTGGGCTCGGCAGTCCCCTTGGAGAAATGCTGTTGCACGATCTTGAATCCTTGCTTGGCGGGAACATTGTCACCAATTTCCACCAAGTTATCGTAGTCCAACGTCCCGTGAGACGTCAGGGCCAGTGGAACGAAGATTAACCCTGTTACGATTAACGTGAGGATTGGCCGAATCATGGCATGCTTGGCCATCCCGTGCCAGAGTTTGCTATCGCCTTCACCCTGGAACTTCTTAACTGGCCAGAACATCTTTGGCCCACAAATGGCCATGAAGAATGGGTTTAACGTCAGGAGAACGGCCAGTAAGACCACAACCCCAACGGCAATTCCAACGGCTGACTTGTAGAGTGAGAAGTTGGCAAAGCCCAACACACTCATCCCAATCAGGACGGATAGGCCAGAATACAGCACGGTCCGACCACCAATCTTGATGGCCTCCTTGGTTGCCGTGTAACGGTCTTTCCCATTGGCCAGCCGCTCTCGGAACTCGTTATACAGGAGGATATTGTAGTCGGTCCCAATCCCAAAGAGCACGATGACGATAAAGACTTCCGTAAAGTTGGAGAATGGGAAGTTAAACCGATCGACCAGGTTGACAACGACGGAAATTGACGTGATGACGGATACCGCCACCGTCAGTAAGGAGAAGAGTGGCGTAACGGGTGACCGGAAGACCAACCAGAGCACCAAGAAAATAAAGATGGCGGCAATGACTTCGGTCTTCTGAACCCCGGCCTGCGTCGCGTCGGAAAAGTCTTGGTTTAAGACATCTGCCCCGGTCACGTAGGTTGTCACCCCGCTCGTCTTCGCCAACGACGTGATGTCGGAACGAATCTGGGTGACGGAATGACTGTTGGACTTGTGCACGTTCAGTTGGAGTAATTGCGTACTCTTGTCCTTAGAAATTAACTGCGAAGCAGCCGTTGAACTGTCGCTGGCCGCAGTGATTGACCGGATTTCAAACTTGTTCTCATTATTTTTGATCCGGTTAATTGTCTTGTCGATCTGGGTATTCTGGGCCGAAGTTAAGGCTGAATTCCCATTATTGAAGACCACGACGACCGCTGTGGTTCCCCGTTGTGACCGCCCCCATTGTTTTTGCATGTTGGTGGCGCGGGTACTTTGGTAGCTACTAGGAACGGTGATTTGTCCCTTTTCCGCAACTAATTTACTCATGCTGGGAATCGTCACGACGGCTAAAATTACAATTGCTAGCCAGCCAATCACGTTCCAGATGTAATGCTTATTCATCCATCGCACGCTGTGAAACCTCCTAATCAATTTTTGAAAATTTATCTATTCTGCTGAATGACGCGTTAGCCAGGTGGTCCAATCCAGTTGGAGGGGTTGGTTATCTGCCGTAGGTAAGATATCCCCAATCGACAGCGTGGCTAATTGTTTCCGATACTGCTGTTCCGCCTCAGCGAAGACGGCCAAAACGGTTGCAACCGGACGCTGATTCTCAAAGTCTTTTAACGCATACGTTTTCGTAAACGTACTCTCTTTGCCGAAACCAAAGACTTTGGAAACCAGGCCGGTACTCTTGACGAAGGGCGTCTCAGTCTCAATGGCTTCAAAGACATCCAGCAGTGTAATCTGCTTGGGATCTCGGGCCAAGACGATGCCACCCTCGCGACCGGAAACGGTTTTGACGATGCCACCCCCCGCTAACTTCTGCACAACCTTCTTCAGATAACTGGTCGAGATTCCCAATCTCTCGGCCACTAAATGGCTATGTAGGGGGACTTTTCGGTCTTGAATTCCCAAGATCGCCACGATACAAAAGGCCTGTTCCAAACTCGGTTTGCTCTTCACGGTGGCCCTCCTTTCTCACAAAGTCATTTCTTTTAAACGAGATACATTATATCCCCTTTAAAAATTATTGCAAGACTTTTAAAGAATAAATTAAGTCTACCGGAATTATTTTTCAGTGTAAACGGTTTCAACTTGGCGATTTATTTTTCGCCGAAATTTCGGCGATCTTTTAACGGAATTATCTGTAACTGGCGGCCTGGAAAACACAAAAAAGCACTTGCCCCTCACCACAAAATTGCAGTGAGTCACAAGTGCTTCTCTAAAGTTTAAATTATTCCAAGAAATCCTTCAGTTGCTTGCTCCGTGATGGATGACGCAACTTCCGTAAAGCCTTGGCTTCGATCTGACGAATCCGTTCACGGGTAACCCCGAAGACCTTACCGACTTCTTCCAAAGTCCGGGTCCGGCCATCGTCGAGTCCGAAACGTAACCGCAGCACGTTCTCTTCACGGTCAGTCAAGGTGTCCAAGACACTCTCCAACTGTTCCTTCAAGAGTTCGTAAGCCGCATGGTCGGCAGGACTCGTGGCGTCTTGGTCTTCGATGAAGTCACCTAAGTGAGAGTCATCTTCTTCACCAAGAGGCGTTTCCAATGAAACGGGTTCTTGCGCGATCTTCAAGATCTCACGAACCTTTTCCGTTGGCATGTCCATTTCGGCCCCAATTTCTTCAGGCGTTGGTTCCCGCCCTAAGTCTTGGAGTAATTGCCGTTGAATCCGAATTAACTTGTTGATAGTTTCAACCATGTGCACGGGAATCCGAATCGTCCGCGCTTGGTCAGCGATAGCCCGTGTAATGGCTTGCCGAATCCACCAAGTGGCGTACGTGGAGAACTTGAACCCTTTACGGTAGTCGAACTTCTCGACGGCCTTCATGAGCCCCATGTTCCCTTCTTGAATCAGATCCAGGAATTGCATCCCCCGACCCACGTAACGCTTAGCGATGGAAACCACCAACCGCAAGTTGGCTTCAGCCAGTTCTTGCTTAGCAGCTTCTTCACCCTTTTCGATCCGCAAAGCCAAAGCGACTTCTTGGTCCGCCGTTAACAGGCTAACCCGACCGATTTCCTTCAGGTACATCCGGACAGGATCATTGATCTTGACCCCGGTCGTTGAACCGGCAGCCTTCAATTCCTTCTTAGAAACGGCCTTTTGGGCTTTAACCGCCCGTGGGTCTGGCTCACCCTTAGCATCAACCACGCTGATCCCAGCATCGGAAATTGTTTCGAGCAATTTATCCATCTGCTTAGCATCCAGCGTGTACGGGGTAGCTACCTTGTCAGTCAAATCATCATAAGTGATCTGACCCGCTTTCTTGGTGTTCTTAATCAGAGCACGCACCGTCTTGTTGTATGCTTTCTGGTCAAACATTGGTTGATCCGTGGTTTTTTTTGCCATTAAAATACCCCCTAGACTAAACTGGTTTATTCGCCTGTCGTTGCCGCTCTAACTGCACAATCTCAACCACGAGTTGGCGCTGTTGGTCGGCATCACCTAAGCGCGCAGCCTCCGCCAACTGCTGTTTCTTTTGCCGGAGTTGCGCATCGACTGGCGCTTGGTCCATAATCACCGCTAAATAATCATCGATTTCCCGCGGGGTTACCGCCGCGGCCATATTGGTAGTTTCTAAGTCGATGACCATTTGCTGCAGCCGGTCTTCTTGAACGAAGTCCGTAAACTGAGCGGCCTGATAATCTTGATGCGTTTGAAAATAGCCCTGGGCCAGGGTATAAATCACTTGATAATCCTCATGAACAAAGCTGAAATTCGGCACGTCACTCACCCGTGTCCACACGTTGCGATCATGTAAACACCGATACAGTAGACTCCGTTCCGCTCGTTCGAGGCGGTTCAATGGCCGCTGCTGTTGATGCACGGTCATCACCGGTTCGCTCGGGGCCGGCTGTTGCTGCTGCGCCGGTCGCTGACGTTCCTGTTGGGCCGCGCTGTCTCGCTGAACCTGTTTGAGTTGGGCCAGCAAAGCCGCCTTGTCAATTCCAAGCTCCGTCGTCAACTGATTCAAGTAGAGATCCAGTTCGACGGGTTCGGTGACCTGAGCCAACAGTGGCATGACCTGATTAACATAGGCCAACCGCTCACTGTCCGTGTTCAGTGCCTGAGAACGCCGCAAATACCGCAATTGGAATTGCAACGGTGGTTCCTTGGCCGTCTCAAGCATCTGTCGAAACGCCTCGTCACCGTGCGCCTTACGGTATTCGTCCGGGTCCTCACCCTCGGGTAATTGAATCACCCGCAATTGCAGGTGACTGTGTTCCCCCAGGAGACGCAGCGCCCGGTCGATGGCCCGTTGCCCGGGTTCATCCCCGTCATAACAGACATTCAACCGATCGGTCGTCCGCTCAATGGCATAGATTTGCTCGGTCGTGAGGCTCGTTCCCATGGAAGCAATCCCATTCAGCACACCCGCTTGGGTGGCCGAGATGACATCCATGTACCCTTCAAACAACGTGACTTCTCCGGCCTGGCGAATCGCCGGCCGGGCGAGATCAAAGTTGAAGAGTAACCGACTCTTGTTAAATAAACTGGTTTCTGGACTGTTCAAATACTTCGGCTGATCCGGTGCCGTTTTCAACAACCGACCGGAGAACGCCGCCACGTGTCCACTCGCATTACGCAGCGGGAACATGACCCGTTCCGTGAACCGATCACGCAGTTCACCATCGGTATTTTCAATAAAGAGACCCGTTTGACGCAACAGCTGGTAGTCACTCTGCCGTTGTTCGAAGAACGGTTTCAATAACCGTTGTCCCGGTGCAAAGCCCAATTGATAGGTTTCAATCGTCTCGTCGGTCAAGCCCCGGTCATGGAGATAATCCAGGGCCGGTTGCCCCATCTCAGTATTCACCAGAATGTGATGATAGAGCTTGGAAGCCTGTTCGTGTAGCGCCAACAGTTGTCCCGTCTTGGAGTCCACCGCTGGACCCGTTGACTCTTGCCGATATTCACTGGCGAGATCAACGTGACTAAAATCGGCGACCTTCACGACGGCTTCCGGGAAGGAGACGTGCTCAAGTTCCATTAGAAACTTAAAGACGTTACCACCCCGACCACAACTGAAACAATGAAAAATCTGTTTGTCTTCCGAAACGGAAAACGACGGTGTTCGCTCCTCATGAAACGGACACAACCCGAATAGGTTCTTCCCGGACTTCTTGAGTTGCACATATTGACCCACGACATCCGCGATGTTCGTGGCCGTCCGAACCGTTTCAATGACGTCTTCAGGTATCTTTGCCACCCAATCACTCCCTTGTCGTGGATGACCCTGACTCACCATAGCCTTGAAAAGTCGCACCCCGGAAACCCGAAAAGTGCGACTCTTTAATTAGAATTCGTGCGCAAAAATACACTATACATACTACTCCTATTACGGCGCATGTCAACTCATAAGCCTCTCTGGTAACCCATGGTTTCAGTATACCGCACGGCGCCTCTCCTGTCCGTTTGCGGGGTCCATTGTTGCTATAAAAACGGTGATCAATGCCTGAATCGGCCATCGTTAACGCTCAGTGCGCCATTTTTGACAAATGATGGGCGTAGAACACGGTCACAGCTGCCATAATCACGGTACCAACCCCCATGACAATCAGTCCCCAAGTGTCTCCCAGTAAACCAGCTGAAAGCAAGATGACTATCCCCAACAGAAAGAATAGCCGCCCACCTAGAACATTCGTCTTGTGCCAGATAACTGGTGAAGCCGCCGTCGACGGAATTCGAATGCCAATGACACCATTTCGCGGCATATACATCATGACAACCCCTAATAGACTAAAGATAATGCCAGCACCCGCCACGCTAGTCAGTGGGTAGGCCGCGATCAGGACCCGCGGTGCCATCATGTAAATCAGCTGATACAAGATGAGTAATAGATTGGCATCGCGGGCGATTGCAGTCGTCTGACTCGCTGAAAAACGAGCTGGTAATGCGCTCGGCAAAAGCCCAGCAATTCCAACAAACAACGTCAGTACCAATAATAATTTCTCTGAACGAATGGGTTCGATCAGGCCCCAACGCAGACCGGTAGCCTGAGCGTCCCACAATAGAATAATCAAAACCACATTACCTAGACACAATTGCCAATTCTTGAGTCGTAACCGTGGCACTAACATCCTCATCGTCTCCTTTCCAGACGGGCAACCCCGCCTACACCTGAGACGATCATAGTTGCCTGGGAAAGCCGTCCCCAATAAAGAAGTTAGATCAGGCAGTACCCGAACCAAGTCATTTCGCCGCCTGATCTGAAATCACTTTGGCTAAACAAAAATGGCCGTGACCCACACCAAAAGTGTCGACCACAACCATTTTAGACGGATATGGGAAAAATCTCAGACCCGCTTGTAGCTTCAATTTTATATAGTCGAAACGTGTGACAAAAGGCAGCTGGTTCCGCTTAAAACTGATAACCAAACAATCCAAACCCAGGATTATTCGGTTATCAGCCTTAATGCTCGCCAGCTAACCGCCTTCTGACTCACTCTCCTACTTAACGATTAATTGGTCCAAGTCACCCAGCTTCAACGTCAGACGAGCCAAGCCACTCAATTCGGTTAACCGGTTATTCCGAACGGCATCGTTCTTATCCATAACCATCGTGGCTTCAAAGTAAGCCGCAATCGTTGGTTGGATATCAGCTAAGGCTGCGTAGAGATCCGCTAATGTCTTGTCAGCGGCAGTCGCAACTTCAGCAACGCCTTGGTGCAAGGCACCTTCACTGTCATTTTCAAACAGATCGGGATCAACCGTGGCCGTAGCCAATTCGGCTGGGGCCTTCTGGGCCAAACGAATAACCCGCGTCAAGGACTCGATAACTGCCTTGAAGTTGGCATCGTTAGCATGGCTCGCCAAGATATCGGCAGCCGTGAAGATCCGCAGCACGTCGCTGCTAGAACTGTTGGTCACAGCATCAATGATGTCATGACGTTGCTTAGCAGACCGCAAGATCTTCCGAATCCGATCCTTAACGAAACCAATCACCGCGTCGATTTGGCTAGCTTGATCGAGTTGAGGCGCCACCTTGGCGTCTGCTTCGGCCGTAATGAAGGCTTGCGCCAAATCAGCAATTGGCAAGGACCACTGTTGGTCGGTAACAATCCGCACGATCCCGATGGCCTGACGCCGTAAAGCGTAAGGGTCATTGGATCCACTAGGAATCATCCCGGCAGCAAAGAAGGTCAAGATGCTATCGAACTTGTCAGCCAAGGCCAATACGGCACCTGGCACGGATTCCGGTAAGGCCCCGTTAGCGGAGATAGGTTCGTAATGTTCACGAACGGCCTGGGCTACGGCTGGGTCTTCCCCGGCCAGTAAGGCATACTTTTCACCCATGACCCCTTGTAATTCGGCGAATTCGCCAACCATCCCGGTAACCAGATCGAACTTGTAGATCTCGCTGGCACGCAGGGCAGCCTGCGTTTGGGCATCGTTTAAGTGGAGGTGCTTGGCCAGCACACCCACGATTGCCTTGACCCGGTCCATCTTCTCAGCCATCGTGCTGATCTTATCATGGAAGCTAACTGTCTTGAGACGTTCCACGTAGTCGGCAATCGACTTCTTCTGGTCTTCGGTGTAGAAGAACATCGCGTCTTCCAAACGTGCTGTCAGCACCTTTTCGTTCCCGGCAACGACGTTTTGAAGGTCGTGGTCGTTCCCATTACGAACGGAGATGAAGTTAGGCAAGAGCTTGCCCTCGGCATTCCGCGCGTAGAAGAACCGTTGGTGATCACGCATTGAAGTGATCAAGACTTCTTCGGGGATGGTCAGGTACTTTTCGTCAAAGCTACCTTCAAAGGCCGTTGGCCATTCAACTAAGTTGTTAACCTCTTCCAACAACCCACCGTCGATTGAAACGGTCCAGTTGTGGTCAGTCGCAATCTTTTCGATTTGGCTCTTGATGAGGGCCTTACGCTTGTCGGCATCGGCAATGACGAATTGCGCCGTCAGGTCAGCTTCGTAGTCGGCGGCCGTGGCAATATCCACGTCGGTCCCTAAGAAACGGTGACCGCGCGTGTTGCGACCGGTCGTGACGTCCAAGATACTAAATGGAATGACGTCGGCATCTAACAACGCCACGATCCAACGAATTGGTCGGATGTATTCGAAGTGATGCGTGCTCCATTTCATCATAGTTGGGAAGGTCATCGCCGTGATAACTTCCTTTAAACCAGCCAGAACGGCGGCAACGGGTTCGCCGGCAATGAACTTGTCCACGTAGACGTATTCCGTTCCCTTGATTTCCTTAAAGGTAATGTCTTCGGGCGTGAGACCTTGGCCACGGGTAAAGCCAATGGCTGCCTTCGTCCAGTTGCCATCGGCATCCTGGGCGATCTTCTTAGCGGGACCCTTGACGGATTCGCTAATGTCTTCCTGCTTGTCAGCTAAACCACTGATTTGAATGGCTAACCGACGAGGCGTGGAGAATGGCTTGATGTCATCATAAGCCACGCGTTGTTCCTTTAAATAATCTGCCGTCCGCTTGACCAGTTGCTTAATAGCTGGCGTTACCACGTGGGCTGGCATTTCTTCTAGTCCAATTTCCAGTAAAAATGTGTGTGCCATTATTTTTTGGCCTCCTCGTCGTCTGCTAATAGTTTCGTCCGCAGGGCTTCATCCTTGATCAGTGGGAAACCACGCTTCTTCCGTTCGTCAACGAAGGCGCGAGCCACGGCACGTGCCATGTTCCGGATACGTGACAGGTAGCCGGCCCGTTCAGTAACGGACACAGCCCCTCTAGCATCGAGCAGGTTGAAGGTGTGGCTACACTTCAAGATGTAGTCGTAGGCCGGGTGAACCAGGCCATTGGCGATTTGCTTCTTGGCTTCATCTTCAAATTCATTGAAGTGCCGTAACAGCATGTCTTGGTTACTTTCTTCGAAACTGTACTTGGAGTGTTCGTATTCGGGTTCCTTGAAGATGTCCCCATACTTAACGCCATCGGCCCATTCCAGGTCAAAGACGGAGTTGACGTCTTGGACGTAAGAAGCCAGACGTTCCAGACCATAAGTGACTTCGGAAGTGACTGGATCAACTGCCATTCCCCCAACGACTTGGAAGTAGGTGAACTGGGTGATTTCCATCCCGTCCAACCAAACTTCCCAACCAACACCGGCACAACCCATAGATGGGTTTTCCCAGTTATCTTCGACGAAACGAATATCGTGTTCGAGTGGGTTGATGCCCAGTTCCTTCAGACTGTTCAGGTAAAGTTCCTGAATGTTGTCTGGTGATGGCTTCATCACGACTTGGAATTGGTGATGTTGGTACAACCGGTTAGGGTTTTCCCCGTAACGACCATCGGCTGGTCGACGGGAAGGTTCAACGTAAGCGGCGTTCCAAGGTTCTGGTCCGATCGCTCGTAAGAAGGTGTAAGGACTCATCGTCCCGGCCCCTTTTTCGGTATCGTAAGCTTGCATCAGCATGCAGCCCTGTGCGGACCAGTACTGTTGTAACTTCAAAATAATTGCTTGCATGGACAGTTTTTCTGTCATGGGTGCTGTTTCCTCCTTGTGTGGTTGCCAAGCGACTAAAGTCGGCCGTTTTGGTCAATCGATTAAACAAATAAGCGCGCAAAAAATCCCTACGAGAATTCACTTAGGCAAATTCACGTAGGGACGAAGTTTTAATTTCGCGGTTCCACCCTACTTCTAGTCAGACGTGACTAGCAGCTTACTTGGAAACGACTCCGAATGTGCCAACTCACCACGCCTTGGGTTCGGCTTACACTTTCCCGAACTCGCTTAACCAACCACGCGGTGACTCTCATTCATCATAATCGACTTATTTAACTGAGTTTTATGATAGCTGTCTGGGACGGGGATGTCAATGGTTGACCCCCATTCTTCTGGCTAGTGTTCTCGCCGACGGTTACTTAGGCCGAGCCACCCGAGAATTGCCAGTAGCCATCCCCCGATCATGCCCCAAAGATTTGTACTCTCACTGGCCTGTGGCAAGGTCGACTGGTGTGGCGTGGTGCTCTGTTGACTTGCCTCTGATTGGCTGGTTGCTACTGTCGGACGTATTGCTGGCCCAGCTGAACGCGATCCCATTGCCAAACGTTGACCTGTGACTGCTGCCTGCCCCGTTGACTTACCATGGCGGTTAGCCTGCTTCTGAGCGGGTTTCTTGGGCTGTGTGGGTCGCTTTGCCGGTTTGGCTGGCTTGATTGGCCGAGCCGGTGTGACTGGCTTCGTGGGGACGATCGGATCGACTGGCTGGCTTGGCGTCACGGGATCGGTTGGTGTGGTTGACGTCGACTGCGGCATCCCATCCAGCGTCAACTGCAAGACACCATAATTTCCAGAGTTATCGCCGGAGGTTCCCGAAGTCATCATGACCGTCAGCTTGTCTCCCTTAAAGCCATCCGGTAACGTCAAGGTATCTGTAGTTTCGTCGTATGTCATTGGCGTATCGTCAAGGGTAAAGGTCAGAGCGTTTAAGGCCAAATTGCTTGGCATAACTTTGTTCAAAATAGCCTGCTTAACACCAACGAACTTGCCATCAACTAATTTTACTGGCACCGTTAGGGTTTGCTGAGTTGCGAGCGCACCATCATCAAACGTGTTCACTGGTGAATCAGCCTGAATATGTTGCAAGTTGTTTTGGACGAAGGCATCGGCCCCAACATTATCCGGGACGCCCAGGAAGTGGACACCCGTCAATTGGTTTTGCAAAAAAGCACTAGCCCCAATGGTTTTCACACTAGCAGGAATTGCCAACATGCCACTGAGTTGGTTCTCATCGAATGCACCAGCTCCAATCGACTGAACCTTATCAGGAATTATCAATGAGCCCGTCAAGTGGTTACCATCTGGGGCCCCACCAAAGGCTCTATTACCAATGGTTTCAACATTGGCTCCCAGCTTTACTCCGGAGAGATGATTGTTATCAAAAGCGGTATTACCAATGCTAATCACGTTATCTGGAATGTCGATGGTGCCCTGCAGATTATTAGCATTGAAGGCATCATCCCCAATAGTTTCAACATTCTTTCCAAGGATAACACTGCTAATATCATCATTTACAAACGCTGCCGGCAAAATTGTTTTGACGCTATCTGGGATGATCAGTGGTCCGCCAGATATTCCGCCAGATATTCCACCTTTCAAAGTTTTCATCTGCGAAAATGAATTGATACCAATTGTTGTCAGCTGTGACTGCCCAGTACCGAAAGCAAGCCCGCTTAATTGATTATTAACAAAAGCCATCATGCCAATCTCTGTGACACTATCTGGAATCGTCAAGTTGCCACTAATTTGGTTTCCTTCAAATACTGCATTGCCAATCGTCACCAGATCGTTATCCAGCGTCAATTGTGTGGCACCGTTATTTAAAAAGGCAGAATCGCCGATCGATTTCACATGATCTGAAATGACGATACTTGCCAAACGATTGTTATCGAAAGCATCATTATCAATTTTTTCTAAGGCGTCATCAAACTTAATTGTCGTCAGCAAATTTTGAGCGAAGGCGCTCTTGCCAATTTCACGTAAACTATCTGGTAATACAACATGGGTCAATCTTTTTTCCTGAAAAGCCCCATCACCGATAGCAACGATTTTTGAATTCTGATAGCTGTCTGGAATCGTGATATCAGTATCGCTGCCAGAATAGGCTGTAATGTCATACTCGTCTTGAACAATGTTCCCGTCTTCATCCACGTGCTTCGTGTACGTATAGCCCGCAGCATCTGTCACTCCCGGATTGTCGTCAGAACCTGTGTCCGCTGGATCAGTATCTGTTGGGGCCGGCGCAGTTGGCACTGCCATTCGTGCTGAGAACACCTCAGCTTTCCCTTTCGACTTTAGCTTAATGGACTCACTGCTATCAGACTTCCCATGTCCATCTCCGGTGTCATCCTCCGTACTTCCAGTGCCAGCATGAGAGTCGCCAGTACCACCGGATGCTTTGTCTGAACTAATGGTGCCAGTCTTCTCAGCTGCTGGTTTGTTCACAGTAGTCACCTCTGCAGACTTTGTAACCTCTTCGGCTGGCTTCTCACCGGAAACCGCCGTGGGTGTTTGATCACCGGTTGCGGCCTGGGCTGACGTCACACCAACCACGAGCAGTTCGGTACTGAGAACCGCCGCTGTCACACCGACAAACAACCACTGTCGACGATGGGAAACTTGTACATTTTTAGCTTGCTGCTGATCAACTGACATTGACTGGACTTCCTTCACCTTGACCACGTATTTAGGTCAAATTCATTTCAAAGATTAAATACATTTTATGTATATAATTTCATCGTACCACGCCAATTTCAGTTTTCCAGGCTAACCAATTGTCCCCCCACAAAACTATTTTTAGATTGAACTGGCCAACCATTAATGTGCCAGCCCTCCCTGACTTTTATCAGCCGTAGCGCCTTCTTTGAAAGTAAGCACTATCGTAAAAATGTGATAATTTCATAAATGTTTGTCAATTCGACCCGTCGCCAAAAAAAAGTCACATCCGAGTGATTAGCTCGAATGTGACACCTTCTGTCACTTAAATTTCCCGAAAAAACTTTTTAAATCGGCAAATTCTATAATTAATCCGAACAGAAATTAAAAAGCCCAAAGCAATCACTTA
>NZ_JQCA01000110.1 GCF_001437125.1 Levilactobacillus paucivorans
TCCAGGGAACAATTCTGCGCTCAAAACGTCACTCCCTCTAAACTGAATGGAAAACCATAACCCGTCAAGTCAAAACCAACATTAGAATCAAGAAAGTTGATGATTTAAAATGCTTGATTTAAGAGATTGTGAGATTGCTTTTACCGGACGTCTAACTACCATGACTCGGGATCAAGCTTTTAGTTTGGCGAAAGTCTTTGGGGCGAAACCAAAAAATTGGGTTACGAAACAGACAGATTATTTAGTGGTTGGGTTAATTGAGACGGCTTTAGGTGAAGAGCCCATCACAAAAAAGTTATTGACGGGAACACCAACGATTTCAGAACGGGATTTTTTGGACTGGTGTCAGGCACGATTGGCGCAATGGTCTAGGAGTTTAGGCGGTTAAATTCACAAAGTGAGTTTA
>NZ_JQCA01000111.1 GCF_001437125.1 Levilactobacillus paucivorans
GCGCGTTTAAAACAAAAAATTGAGCGGGAAGATTTTAAATTACGGCAATCTAAATATTATGAAAGTCGGCAAGACCGCAAAGCTCGTTCTCGCCGATTAATTCAAAAAGGAGCTTTGCTAGAAAAATACTTTCAAGCTGATAACCTTTCGGTTGAACAAACCGAAGAGCTTTTAAAAACATTTGCCGATTACGTTAATGCCCATAAGCCGAATAAGCTCAAAAACGATCAACCTAATAACTAGGCCGATCGTTTTTATTTTCTGGATCATTT
>NZ_JQCA01000112.1 GCF_001437125.1 Levilactobacillus paucivorans
CACGCTGATAGTAGTTGGGGGATCGCCCCCTGCGAGGATAGGACGTTGCCACGCGACTTGTGGAATCCAGAGATGGGTTCCACTTTTTTTATAAGCTAAATTTGCGACCGAGTTAATTAGTAAAGGGCTAACTCTAGTTGTTCTGCTGGGCCCTTGGTCGGGCCAGAGCATTGTGCTATGCTGGTACTTGTCGTTAGTTTAGTGACAAAACAGAACCTAAAAACAAACTATCTTGGAAATGGGTGGAAAATATTATGAAGACGTATCGTAGCTACCGTCTGAGTTTGGGGTGGCAGATCTTGATTGGGTTGGTACTTGGCATTGTGCTAGGCTCAATCTTCTATCAAAATAAGATTGCTATCACAGCCATGCAGAATATTGGGAACATGTTTATCGGGTTAATCCAGATGATCGTTTTGCCAATCGTAGTATCTTGTCTAACCGTTGGGATTGCCAATATGGGCGACATCAAGAAGCTCGGCCGGGTCGGTGGGAAGACTATTCTGTACTTCGAAATTATGACGACCATCGCGATTGCCTTAGGGCTGTTGGTCGGCAATATCTTCCACCCAGGGGACTTTATCGACATTCACCAATTACATAGTACCGACATCAGTCAATACGTCTCATCGGCCAAATCAGCTAAGGATTCTGGCATCTGGGCCACACTGATGGGGATTATTCCTACTAACTTCTTCAAGTCACTCGCCGAGGGCGACATGATGCCGATTATTTTCTTCTCCGTCTTCTTTGGGCTGGGGACCGCGGCGATTGGGAAACAGGGTCAGGTCATCATCGACTTCCTAGATGCCGTCTCTCAAGTCATGTTCCGGGTAACCAACTGGGTCATGCATACTGCCCCAATTGGAGTGTGTGCCTTAATTGGCGTGACCATCGCGCAAATGGGGCTGTCGGCCTTAGCACCGCTAGGCTACTTTATTGTGTTAGCCTATGGCACAATGGCACTGTTCATCGTAGTCTTCATGGGCCTTGCTGCTCGGATGTTTGGTTTTCATCTGAAGGATTTACTCTATGTCATCAAGGATGAGGCTGTTCTTGCCTTCTCGACGGCGAGTTCTGAAGCCGCCTTACCCCGTCTGATCGACAAGATGGACAAGTTTGGAGTGAGCCAAGGGATTGTCTCGTTTGTGATTCCAACCGGTTATACATTTAACCTGGATGGGTCCGCGATCTATCAATCGCTGGCAGCCCTCTTCCTCGCTCAGGCTTATCATATCCACCTGAGCCTCGGTCAACAGATTACCCTCCTCGTGGTCCTCATGATTACCAGTAAGGGCATGGCGGGCGTCCCAGGGGCCTCCTTCGTGGTCCTGTTGGCAACGGTCTCCACTATTGGCGTGCCAATGAGTGGATTGACCTTCATTGCCGGTATTGACCGGTTGGTCGACATGGGTCGAACGGCCGTTAACGTGGTCGGAAACTCACTAGCCACGGTTATTATCGGAAAATCCGAACATGAATTTAGCGAAGAAAAGAGCCAGGCTTATCTTGCGAAATTGCGAGAGGCCAGCGCCAAATAAATAAGAAAAAAATCCCCACAATTCTGGCCAGAATTGTGGGGATTTTTAAATTGATAATAGCTATAACCGATTAATAGTGGCTTGCCGCGCTTGCGGGGTGATTCCCATCAGCCCATGGGTCACGGCGACCGGCTAGTAATCAGATAAATTTAGAATTGTGGTTGTTAGTCGTATCGACCGTCAGAGATTAAAAACCAACCTAGTTGAAACGGCGTCAGTTACGGGAAGTTCTTCTAACCTCAGGGTTCCCCCAGGGGCAGAGCAGGTTACGGTTGTTGTAACGCTATTCGGACTAACACGTCAGTGCATCATAGTGGAATAGTGCCGAGAAAAACGATGTAACTCTAGCTTGCGTTATCCATTAAGTGGCCGAATCCGATTAGCTCCAAACGAGTTCAGAGAAGTCCAGTCGTCATACGGTTGGTTGCAACACCAACGGCGGCTGAATAAAGGCAGCTAATCGATTCCGTTCAAAGTCTAGTGGTCGAACCTCCGCATCAAGCTACGGAGTCCGGGCACGGGAAAGCTAGAGAACAGGTCTCCTCAAAGCGTCAACCAAGAGGTGTGAACTGGCAATAACTTTCCCACCGGCGAGTAATAACTCGCTCCAGGATCATCAATATGTGGCGTTGTCATGTTCAATCACCTCCTAAAGTAAACGACAGTGACAACTGTGATAAATTAAAAGCGCTTAGCCACGACCGGCTAAGCGCACAATTAAAAAGCAATTTGTGTACAGAATTCGCCAGTCGTTGAGTTTTAGCACTATACGGCGTAGTTAAAGATTCATAACAGCTACATTAGAACAGGCCTTAATTTGACCTGCACAGCTGACTCATTGGCGTTTCTCGACGTTTCTGAGCAGTAGCATTTTCCGTATAGGAGCCTCACCTAACAGCTTCTAATTTATCTTACAAATTCAGTTTAACTGATTTTCATGACAATTGCAACCCTTTAGCTTAATGAAAATCGAATGATTATTATAATAACGAACTAAAAATATATTTATATAGCCCGGCTTAATTTAGAATGATTCTTGACTAGTGGTCAGTGAGCGGTTATCCTGAGAGTGAACCATGACTATTTAGAATGAGGGGAGCAAATATTATGAACTTTATTGGCACTGCATTACCCGACTTTCAAGTTAACGCGTTTCAAGCAGGCGAGGTTATCCCAATTACCCCGGATACCCTGCAGCATCACTGGTCGGTCCTGTTCTTCTACCCGGCGGACTTTTCCTTTGTCTGTCCAACCGAATTGGGGGATTTGGCCGATCATTACGCGGCCTTCCAGAAGTTAAATGCTGAAATCTATAGTATTTCAGAGGACACGGAGTTCGTTCACCAGGCTTGGCACGCGCAAAGCCCCGAGGTTGGTAAGGTAGATTATCCGATGATTGCCGATCCAGCCGGCGTTCTCGCTCGGCACTATGAGGTGTTAGACGAACAGGCGGGTCAAGCCTACCGTGGCGTCTTTATTCTCGATGAAGCGGGACGGGTTCGTTCTTATACGGTCAATGACATGGGCGTTGGCCGGAACGCTGAAGAGATTCTCCGGACGTTGACCGCTGCCCAATTCGTGGCAGAACACGGCGATCGGGTCTGTCCGGCCAACTGGCATCCCGGTGAAAGTACCCTGAAGCCAGGGACCGATCTCGTGGGTAAACTTTAAAATTTGAAATGAGTATACAGCAAGGGAGGCTCACCGCTAATCGGTGGGCCTCCCTTATTTAGGCCGGTAAACAAACCGGACTTCTCAGTTAGATCCCTTGTTGTACCTTGGCGTATTGCTGGGTGTACCAGCCTTCCCAAGTGTTATCCTTCAGGGCACCATTATCGGTAAATGATAGACCGATAGTCTTTAAAATCTCAATGAATGACGATTGCTTATACTGCAACACCCCAGCAGCGAGTTGTTCTGGGCTGAACGACTGGTTAGCGTATAGGTACTGGTTAACGTCGTTCATCACGTAGTCCACCTTATACTGAGACAAGATTTCCAAGTCGTTCTTGCGGTAGTGCGCAATGTAAAAGTGGACGAAGTCGGTCAATGCGGTTGACTGAGCGTGTTCATCCAGGTCAGTGATTGATAAATCTGGGTTTTGCAAAATGGTGACCTCCTCAAAGTCTAAGTTTCAATTGGTATCGGTCGTGTCGATCGGTGCGCTACCTTTATTATGGCACACTTTACACACGGGTAAAGTAAACTGGTGAAATTTTTTCGGTGCGGCGGGGATTTCGTCGGTAAGTCACAACTTTTTTCTGAAAATTATTGTCATAGGGTATTAACTTTGTTACACTATATCTATAAACAAAATCAACTGATGACCATTAGCTTTATCTAAAAAGGAGGAACTTCCAATGACTGAAAAACTACTCTTAGATCCAAAGGACCTGCAAGTGCTAGCCGACCACCTCAATGAGTGGACCCATTGGCGGCAGATGAAAGACCGCGATACGGCCGATTCCAATTGGGATCACTTCATTGCCAAGAGTCGCGAGAAGTCGGAGTGGGAAGCTGGTTTAGCCAGTGAAATTGACCACTGGGAAAGCCTCCACGCCCTGCAAATGGCATTGACGGATAAACTCACCGGTCGAACTTACAGGGGCCACACGCGGCAATAAACAGGGATTAACGTCGAGAATTAAATGAACGAAAAAAGACGCCGCGAGGGCGTCTTTTTTTAGGTTTAAAGATTTATTGTTCTTCGTACCATGAGTAATGGAAGTTACCTGGGCGGTCAGTACGTTCGTACGTGTGAGCACCGAAGTAGTCCCGTTGTGCTTGCAGCAAGTTAGCTGGCAAGACTTCAGCACGGAAGCTGTCGTAGTAGGTAATTGATGCAGACAGACCTGGTACTGGAATCCCAGCTTGAACGGCTACAGAGACAACGTCGCGGATTGATTCTTGGTACTTAGTGGCGATGTCCTTGAAGTAGTCATCGAACAGCAAGTTGGTCAACTTAGGATCCTTGTCAAAGGCATCCGTAATGTTCTGGAGGAATTGGGCCCGGATAATGCAGCCGCCACGCCAGATTTGTGCTAATTGACCAAATTGGAGATCCCAATCGTAAGATTCTGAAGCGATCCGGAGTTGTTCGAAACCTTGAGCATAGCTCATCAACTTACCGAAGAAGAGGGCTTGACGAACCTTTTCGATGAATTCAGTCTTGTCACCGAAGTCAGCTTTACCTTGCTTTGCAGCTGCAGGTAAAGCCTTAGAAGCCTTCACACGTTCGTCCTTCATCATTGAGATGTAACGAGCGTAGACGGATTCAGTGATAACAGATTGAGGTACTTGAATGTTCAAAGCATCTTCTGAACTCCACTTACCAGTACCCTTGTTGTTCCCACGGTCTAAGATCATGTCAACAATAGGCTTGCTCTTGTCGTCGCCTAAGTCATCTTTACGAGTCAAGATGTCAGCGGTGATTTCGATCAAGTAGCTATCAAGTTCGCCCTTGTTCCAGTCTTTGAAGATGTCAGCCATATCATCAACTGAAATACCAGCAACGTTACGCATGATGTTGTAAGCTTCGTCGATCAGCTCTTCATCACCGTATTCGATACCGTTGTGGACCATCTTAACGTAGTGACCGGCACCGTTAGGCCCGATGTACGTTACACATGGCTTGCCATCTTGTTCTGCCTTAGCAGAGATTTGTTCCAAGATTGGGGCAACTAAGTCGTAAGCTTCCTTTTGGCCACCAGGCATCAAGGAAGGTCCTTGTAAGGCACCCAGTTCACCACCGGAAACACCCATCCCGATGAAGTTGATACCGGACTTGTCCAGTTCAGCATTCCGTGCAATCGTGTCGTGGAAGTTCGTGTTCCCACCATCGATTAACACGTCACCCTTGTCAAGCAGGGGTAAGAGTTCTTGAATGACGGCATCGGTTGGCTTACCAGCCTTAACCATCAAAAGAATCCGACGAGGTGTTTCCAAAGACTTAACGAAGTCTTCTACATTGTAACTAGGGATTAATTTCTTTTCACTGTGGTCTTGCATGACTTGTTTAGTCTTGCTTTCGGAACGGTTGAAGATCCCGACTGTGTAGCCGCGACTTTCGATGTTAAGGGCAAGGTTCTTACCCATAACTGCCATACCAACAACACCAATGTTAGCTTTTTCTGCCATTAGAAACCTTCCTTTTCTGATTGAAATTAGATTCGAATTTTCCATCTCCTAGTGTAGCATTGAACAATAGGAAATTAAACTATTTTGACTACTTTTTTTCAAAAAATATTTATTTTTGTAAAAAAATTTCTTTTATCAGTATTAGTAAACGCTTACTTGCTCTAAAGACCCCAAATACTGTCGAAAACGTGGACCAAAAGTTCATCTGAAATAAACTTTTTTCAGATGAAAGGACAACCAGTTAAAACTTGTTTAGGAATATCGCGTAAATAAAAACAGGATTGACTAATTAGTCAATCCTGCCGGTTAGAAAACTATTTGTTTAAACGGTAGATCCATTCACGGTGGTCGCGTTGAATGAGTTCTTCAGCGGCGGCTGGTCCCATAGAATGTGGCGTGTAGTTAGGGAATTGTGGTTCTTGTAAGTCCCAAACACGACGGATTTGATCCACGAACTTCCAAGCGTAGGAAACTTCTGGCCAGCTGGAGAAGTTGGTCCCGTCACCCTTCAAGACGTCGTGCAACAGACGTTCGTAAGGTTCTGGCGTTTCCTTAGACTTTTCGGCATCAACCAGGTAGTCCAACTTGATTGGTTCCGTGGAGAAGCCGGTGTCATTGGTCTTGGCGTTTAATTGTAAGGAGAACCCAGCGTGTGGTTCAACGAAGATCGTCAAAACGTTGGCAGCTAATGGCGTGTTCTTACTCTGTGGAAAGGCAAAGATGTCGACGAGTGGGCGCTTGAAGACGACGTCAACTCGGGTAAACTTGTCGGCTAACATCTTACCAGTCCGGATGTAGAATGGGGTCCCTGACCAACGGTAGTTGTCAAAGAGGAGCTTCCCGGCAACGAAAGTTTCAGTCGTTGAGTCGTGAGGCACATTGTCTTCATGGCGGTAGTCAGCTTGATCGTTGATGGCACCATATTGGCCACGAACGAAGTTGGTTGCGGCGTCGGCAACGTTGTAAACACGCAGACTCCGTAAAGCCTTGACCTTTTCAGCTCGGATATCTGTATCCGTGAAGGCAACAGGTTGTTCCATGGCTAACAGGGAAACGATTTGCATGATATGGTTTTGCACCATGTCACGTAAGGCCCCACTGTTGTCGTAGTAGTTGGCCCGTTCTTCAACCCCCAGTTTTTCGGACAACGTTACTTGGATGTTGTCGATGTACCGGTTGTTCCAAAGAGATTCAACTAAGGTGTTACCGAAGCGCAGGGCTTCAATGTTTTGAATCATTTCCTTACCCAAGTAGTGGTCAATCCGGAAGATTTGGTTTTCATCAAAGGATTGGCTCAGGGCATCGTTTAATTGTTTTGCGGAATCGTAGTCGCGGCCGAATGGCTTTTCGATGACCAGACGGTTGAAGACATCTGGGCCTTCGGACAATAAGCCTTGGGTCTTTAAGTCTTGGGCAATCGTGCCAAAGAATTGAGGCGCCATTGATAGGTAGAAAATCCGGTGGCCTTCAGCCTTGTACTTCTTATCGAGTTTTTCGATAAGTTCCTTCAAGACGGAGTAGTGGGCCGCATCGGTCACATCATGGTCTTGGTAGTAGAAGTGGGAAACAAAATCGGTGGCTTCTTTGGAGTCAGTCCGGTTACCGCTATCTGCTAAAGACTTTTTGATGGCTTCGCGGAACTTTTCGTTGTCCATCTTTTGCCGTGAAGTCCCAACTACAGCGAAATGGGACCGTAAGTTACCTTTACGGTACAAGTTAAAGAGACTTGGATAGAGCTTCCGGTAAGCTAAGTCACCGGTACCCCCGAAGAATAAGAATACAGCTTTGCGTTCAGTTGCCAAGAGATCGTCACTCCTTAAATTTATAAAATCCGTTAGTGTGTCTGTCAAAGAAAATCGGCGGTGCACGCGTTGCTCTCCCGGGTCAGTGCCGGTGCCGGGATCCGTGATTTGTCCAGACGGTGTGTCTAGACCACTTCTGAAACTCATTATACGCTAGTTCTCAGTGAAACGCGACCGTTTTAAAGCAAGAAATTAAAATTAAGACAACCGGTTGCAATGCAGCGAGAACAACGCTTACAGCAATTTTCGTATTTTATGAAAACAAAATAATTTGGTCGAATTGACCATGAAAACAGGTTTCGCGGTTATCGATCAATGAAATCGCTGTCACGGACAGTTTAGCAGAATCATCATTAGAAGTAACGAAGAATGACTCGCTAATCAAGGCCACAAACGGGGGTAACGTTGACTATTGAAGATTTTATATAAGGTTAATTTTAAGTGTTATTAAAAAACGATAAATTTGATGGCGGATCTGAACCGTTTCCAGGGATTTCTGGTATACTAACAGTCGGTTAGAAAATACTGTTCTGGCGGGCTTCCGTCGGACAACTAAGGGGTCAGGAAAAACAATGAAAAAATTTATGGTGGCTTTGACTGGGTTAGTAACATTGGCAACAGTAGGGGCTGTTGTTCCAGCTACGGCAGTTAACTCTGTTGTGACGGCACACGCCGCACATGTTGGACCTAGTTTGAGTGTCAACGCAATTTACAGTTCTTCCAAGAAGGTAACGGGGAAGGCCACAAAGGGCTCGAAGATTACCATCAAGGCAACTAAGAATGCCAAGAAGAACTTAGGTAGCGCTAAGGCTTCTAGCAAGACCGGTAAGTACACGGTTAAGTTAGCCAAGTCTTTGAAGAAGAACAGTAACGTTTACGTCTACGCAACGAAGTCCAAGACGTCCTTCTACCGGATCATCCGCGTTGAAGCCAAGAAGGCTACCGCAGCCGCTACTAAGAAGACAACTTCTAAGAAGACAATCAAGAAGTCCACGAAGAAGACGACTACCAAGAAGACCACGACGGCAAAGAAGAGCGCCGCTAAGTTTACGGTTAAGACCCCAACGGGTACTTGGAAGTCCAACACGGCTAACAAGTATTCTCAAGTTTGGAAGTTTAGCCAAAAGACTGGTTTAAACCAATACCTTTACAAGAATGGTAAGAAGGTTAAGACCTTAACATCTTACGCAACTTACAGTGTTTCTGCTAAGACCCCAACGTTCTGGAAGATTACTTACGCCCCTAAGAACTCTAAGAGCAAGAAGACCGTTTACTTACGGTTCACTTCAGCTAAGAAGTTCAAGATCGTTAACTCTAAGAACAAGGTTATCTCCACTAAGGCCGGCGTTGCGCCAGCTGCTAAGTGGACGTTTGCTAAGAAGTAAACAACCCCGTTCTTATAAAATAGCTAATAGTAAAAGTACCGCTCGTCAGTGATGATGAGCGGTACTTTTTTGTTAGGCTGTTAATTTGTAGCGAGTTGTTGAACAGGTTCCGGGGTGGGTTTGTTCAACCGTGGCCGGTAACCAATTAACCGCATAGCGTTGAAAATAACGACGAGGATTGAGGCCTCGTGAACGAACATCCCACTAGCCATGTAGATGTAACCGTAGACTAATCCAATTAGCAGGAAGACGACTGTGGCAATCGCGATGAAGATATTCTCCTTGGTGTTGGCCGAGGTCTTCTTAGCTAAGCCAATCGCATGGTTCAAGGCGGTGAAGCTGGATTGCATCAGGACTACATCGGCTGTTTCGATGGCAACGTCGGTCCCACCACCCATGGCAATTCCGATGTTGGCGGTGGCTAAGGAAGGACTGTCGTTAATCCCATCCCCAACGAAGGCGACGTTACGTCCCATATCTTGGAACTTCTTAACGAAGGTGACCTTGTCACTTGGCAGAAGGTCGGCGTGAACTTCATCGATTCCTAGGGATTCGGCAACGGCCTGAGCTGTGGCTTGGTTGTCACCAGTTAACATCACCAGGTGCTTGATGCCTTGACGCTTGAGGGCGGCTAAAGCAGCTGGTACTTCTGGGCGAACCGTGTCAGCAACGCCGAGGATGGCGGCCAATTGACCTTGGTAACCGACGAGGACCGTTGATTGGCCGTCGTCTTGCAGGGTATGGAGGTCAGTGAGTTGAGTGGCAGTTAGGTCGATCCCATTGTCCTTTAAGAGGGCAGCGTTGCCGACGTAGAGAGGGTTATCGTGCCACTGACCGACCATCCCACGTCCCTTGATGGTGTCAGTAGTCATCTTGCTGGCATTGGCGGCGACGTGTGCGGCTAAATGCTGGCTAATAGCGGTGGCTAAGGGGTGATCAGAGGTCTGTTCGACCTGAGCGACGGCGCCTAAGAGTTGGTCGTCAGCAGTGTAACGCTTGAGGCTAGCGACGTCCATCTTACCGGTTGTCAGAGTCCCAGTCTTGTCAAAAACAAGTGTATCAACCTTGGCTAGGCTATCCACGACGTCCCCACCTTTGATGAGGATCCCGTTCTTCGCGCCATTACCGATACCGGCGACGTTGGAAACGGGGGCCCCAATCACCAGGGCACCAGGGCATCCGAGAACCAGAACCGTGATGGCGAGCCGGAGGTTTTGGGAGAAAGTGAAGACGAGAATGGCAATCACCAGGACAGCTGGCGTGTAGTACTGGGCAAATTTATCAATAAACTTTTCGGCAGGTGACTTGGTATCTTGGGCTTCTTCGACCAGTTCGATAATCTTAGAGAAGGTCGTTTCGTCTCCAACTTGAGTGGCTTCGACTTGTAGCGTGCCACTTTCGACGATAGCACCGGAGTAGACGCTATCCCCGTTGTGCTTGTTTAAGGGGCGAGATTCACCGGTGATGGATGATTCGTTTACGTAGCCAGAACCATCGACGACTTTCCCATCGACGGGCACTTGGCCACCGGCCTTAACTAAAACGACATTGCCTTCTTCAAGGTCATCAACGTCGACTTCTTCAGTTGCGCCGTCGTCGCCGACCAGAAGTGCCGTGGTTGGGGCCATTTCAGTGAGGGACTGGATAGCACCACGCGTCTTGGCCAACGTCTTTTGTTCGAGGTAAGACCCGAAGAGAAAGAGGAAGGTGACGATGGCCGATTCCTCAAATTCACCAATGGCGAAGGCCCCAATAACGGCGATGCCGACCAGGAGTTCAATACTGAAGACCTTGGCGCGTAGAGCACTGATAGCTCGGAGAACAATAGGGGTTGCGGCAATAATCGAGGCGATGATCCACGCCGTATCGGTTACATAAGGAACGTGAGTGAACCAGGTGTTTAGGAAGCCGACAATGATGAGTCCGGCCGACCAGAAGGTAATTGGATTCGTGTGAGAGTAGATATAACGTTGAAATGCCATAAGTGAGCGATCCTTTCTTTAACTAAGTGATTAAATTGTTTCGTCCTTGTTTATGTCTCTATTATGCCTGCGACGGGGGATGATTAACTTGATGTGAATCAAGTTGGCGAATTTAATTGAAAGATCATTTTGTTTTGGGTCGCCTGCGGTGACCAGAAGCTTCGTCCTGTGGGGCACGGGTGAAGCCGAAGGGCGGTCTTCACCCTCGCTTTAAACCTCACCCAAACCGTGAGTCTTAAAGACGTCCCGGGCTGTAAGACCGGAAAGTCACCGGTCAAACAGCTCCGACACAGGACTACGCCCCTGGTCTCCTCCGGCTATGGCGACAACGGCTGAAATTAAGAAAGTTGTTACAGGTTTCCTGTTTCCCTCTTACTGAGAATGAGACTTGTCTTAAATTAGATAGCGGTCAGTTAGAAATGACAAGCATTCGTCAGGTGAAACCGTTAAGGGGACCCTATCCGTATCCATAAAATATAGATAGTTCCAATATAGTTATATGGAGCATTGAATTAAACACTGAATATGTTTGATGTTGGTTTAAATTAGTCCGCAATCTTAGCCTTCGGCGGGCGGGTGCGGAAGCCTGTGTCGGTGGTGTTAGGGCGGTGGGTTTCCGGCCTTACAGCACGGGACGTCTTCGAGACCCCGATCCTGGGGGCTTGAGGACGAGGTTGAAGACCGGTCTTTGGCTTCAACCGTGCCCCATAGGCTGGGAGCACCCGCCCGCCGTAGGCGGACCAAGCTCAGGACACAATAAAACCCGCCGCAAACCAATAACAGGTTTGTGACGGGTAATGAGGTTAGCTTATTTCAGGACGTAGCCATCGCTAGCTGTGTCGTAATGTAAGGTAACAGAGCTGTCGGGCAAGTCGACGGTAATCGTCTGGTAGGCTGGTTCAAAGCCGTGGTGTAACAAGTTAACCGCAACTTCACCATCCTTGACGGTGACTTCATAACGGTTAAACTCACCGTTTTGGTAATTGAAGTCTAAGCCATCGTCTTGGTAGTGTTCATAGGTGCCTTCGTTACCGAAGAGTTTGAACGTCATAGCCGTATCAGGTTCTTCGCTGATGTGGTCGACGCTAGGACCCCATGGTAAGAGGGTGTTAGCCTTGATGAACAGTGGCAACTTGTCGAGTGGAGCATCCACGACGATGTCTTGTTGGCCATCGTATTCGCGGTTGTTCCAGAAGTCAATCCACTTGCCGGCTGGCAGGTAGACTAACCGCTTGATCTTGGACTTTTCAACGATAGGGGCCACGAGAATGTCGTCACCGACCATGAATTCGTCGTTTAAGTCGCGAGTCCGTGGGTCGTCATCGTAGTTCAAGACTAATGGCCGCATGATTGGCAGACCATTTTGACTTTCCTGAGCGAACAAGTCGTACAGGTATGGAATGAAGTGGTAACGCAACTTCAGGTACTTCCGGTAAATCGACAAGGTTGGTTCACCGAAGCTCCAAGGTTCTTGGTGCCGAGTACCCATGGCCGCGTGGTTCCGCAGCAGAGGGCTGAAGATTGCGGCTTCAATCCACCGCGTCAACAGTTCGGCGTTGGTATCTGAGGCAAAGCCCCCAATATCGGTGCCGACGAAGCTGAAACCACTCATCCCTAAGTTACAGATTTGAGGGATCATCATTTGGATATGTGGCCAGATACTGCGGTTATCACCTGTCCAAACGGTGGCGTACTTCTGAGTCCCAGCATAGGCTGCCCGCGTGATAACGTAAGGGCGACGGCCTTGTTGTTCCTTCAAGCCAGTGTAGGTTGCCTTGGCCATGTTGTGACCATAGACGTTGTGCATCTTCTTATGAGTTGATGGGTTTTCTTGGTCACTGAAGACCGTATCGTCGGGGATGTC
Organism: Levilactobacillus paucivorans; assembly: GCF_001437125.1. GTDB lineage: Bacteria > Bacillota > Bacilli > Lactobacillales > Lactobacillaceae > Levilactobacillus > Levilactobacillus paucivorans. The sequence goes on from NZ_JQCA01000112.1 coordinate 12,712, forward strand.
ACCCTCGAAGCTTGCGGGTTCATTCATGTCGATCCAGACACCACCAACACCGTTGTCAGTTAAGAACTTATTGTTGTTAGCCCACCACTTGCGAACTTCGGGACGACCGAAGTCAGGGAAGGCGGAGTCACCAGGCCAAACTTTATTGATATAAACCTTGTTGTCTGGCGTCTTGACGAAGTAGTCGTGCTTAACCCCTTCGGCATAGGTCTTGTAGTCAGGATCCTTCTTAACACCGGGATCGATGATTGGAATAACCTTAATACCGCGATTCTTTAACTTCGCTACGAAGGCCTTAGGGTCACCCTCGAACTTGTTCTTGTCCCAAGTGAAGACCCGGTAGCCATCCATGTAGTCGACGTCGAAGTGAATAGCATCGCATGGTAAGTCGTACTTCTTTAAACCATCGGCAATGTCTTGAACTTGCTTCTGGCTGGCACTGTAGCCCCAACGTGATTGTTGGTAACCCAGTGTCCACTTTTGTGGTAAAGGCACACGACCAGTTAAGTAGGTGTAGTTGGTGACGACATCCTTCAAGCTAGAACCACCTAAGATGTAGTAGTCCAGGTTGCCTTCAACGGCTGAGTAGAAGTAGTAATTAGGATTTTCCTTACCCATATCGAAGTGGGCCTTGTAGGTGTTGTCGAAGAATAGACCGAACGGGTGACCATTCTTCAAGCCCAACATAACAGGGATGGACTTGTACAGGTTCTTAAAGTGTTCCAGTTGTGGTTGCGGATTGTCGGCGTTCCAGTTGTCGTATTCGAAGCCACGCTTGTCCAGATACCCGGTCTTATCTCCGAGTCCGTAGAGGTGTTCGTCGGGGGCCAAAGACTTGATCAGTTCGAAGAAGCCAGTGTCAGAGCTGACGGTAGACTTGGAAACGGAGTGGCCTTCAGCCTTAACCAGGCGTTCGTGGACCTTATCGATTCCCTTGTCGAGCAATTGACGCTTGCCACGGTAGTCCGTGACCAGGGCGTTGCCGTTCTGGTCGTAGGCGTCGACGTGACGGTCGGCATCCAACTTAATGGTCAGGGCCGCCGTCTTGACCTCGTAGTGGTCGCCGGCATCCGTGACGGTGTAAGCCGTCTTGGTTTCCTTATTGCCCTCAATGGCATAGGATTGACCCTTTTCACCGCGGTCTTCGAAGATTCGAACGATGGCATCGGTGAGCACCGTTACTTGTAACGGATGCTCTGGATAGTCAAAGGTCACGGTTTGATTAGCTTGTTTATATTGTGGTAATTCAGACATAGAAATTCGCTCCTCTTCCTTTAAAAATCCGTTAGGCAGCGTCGTCGGATAAGTCCTTTTGTGGCTTGTCTTGCTTGATAACGCTGATCGTCAATACGGCAATTAACATGGAGATCCCGGCGACCAACATCATGCCAGGCATGGACTTGCCGACCAACTTGAAGACGAAGAAGCTGGCAACTGACGCAATGATTTGTGGTAAACAAATTGTTCCGTTAAAGATCCCGATGTAAGACCCTTCATTCGACCCATCCAGTGATGAGGTGAAAATGTTGAAGGGTTCAACGTGGACCGTGAAGAAGCCAATCCCGATTAAGATGAATGGCAGGATTAATAAGTACTGGTTGTGAATAAAGAAGACCCAGATTAATCCAACGGCAAAGCTCCCAATACCGAAGCGGTACCAGAACTTACGCTTGAATGGGTTGGTGTGAGATAAGACCAGGAACCCGTATAAAACGGCAGCCATGGATTGAACGAAAGTTAAAATCCCGTACCAGTTCCCAGCGGCTTGGTAGCCGGCAGAAGTGGCGTTGGTGGTGTTCCAAACGTTTTGAGCGATAGCACCAGTGGTGTAAGTCCACATGTATTGAATCCCAATCCAAGCGAACATTTGAACAACGGCAACTTCCCAGAGAGCCTTTGGGGCTTCCTTGATTAATTGCCAGATAGGCTTGGTATTCTTGTGTGATTCGGGATCGATGTGGTGATACATAGCAAATGTTTCAGGATCGTATTCCTTAACGGTGTGGATCGTGTAGGCGGAAATCCCTAACAGGATAGCGGCACCGATGTAGAAGGCTAAACGAACGGATAAGGGTACGACACCCTTCTTAGCAACGTTGGCAACTCCGAAGAAGGTTAAAACGAATGGGAGTAAGGTGGCAAGCACCCCACCAAGGTTACTGAAGGCTTGTTGCCAAGACCAAGCTTTATCCTTTTGGCTTTCGTTGACCATGTCCCCGATAATCATCCGGAATGGTTGCATACAGATGTTGCTGGACAGGTCCATGAAGGCAATGGCGATTGCCCCGAAGAGCAAGGCGGCCATGGAGCCGTAACCGAAGCCAAATGACCCGGCATTTGGCAAGAGAATCATGACCAGTGCGGCAACAGGAGCACTGAATAACAGGTAAGGCATCCGCCGGCCAAAACGGTTCCAGGTCCGGTCGGAGTACTTCCCAACAAGTGGTTGAACGAGCAATCCAGCCAATGGTGGCAAGATAAAGAAGAAACCTAAGCTATTCGGGTCGGCACCGATGGTTTGGAAAATCCGACTCATTTGCGACGATTGTAATGAGAAGGCCATGTTGACACCACAGAAACCAAATGTGATGGCGAAGAGGGTCTTCCACGGTAAATTCGGTAGTGAGTTAGAAAGTGAAGCGGTCTTTTTGCCGGTAGCGGCCGTGACTTTGTGATCTCCTACTGGGTTAGCTGCAGGTGCTGTTTGTTGTTTCATAAATAATTGCATCCCCTTGGTATGTATAATTTCAGAAATCCTTTTGACAAGATCATTGTAGTACTTTACGTAAACGTTTACAATACCCTATTCACGCCAAAGTAAACGTTTACGCTATGAGCTGTTAAAGTTGGCGGATTTAGACTATAATGGACATATCCTAAACGAAAGTGGGGGTTGTGATGAAGCCAACAATTAAAGATATTGCGGCCAGATCCGGCGTCTCAATTGCGACAGTTTCACGAGTGCTGAGCCAGAAAACCGGCACTTACAGCGAAAAGACCCAGGCTAAAATTTTGCGAATTGCGAAAGAACTCGGCTACCGGAAAAACACGGCAGCGGTCGAGTTAGTGAAGAAACGATCAGCAGTGATCGCCGTGATTTTGAACGCAACCCCGACGAACTTTTCGACGGGGGTTATCGATGGCATTCAAAAACGAGCCAGTGAGTTGGGTCAAGGGGTCATCATTCTGTATGCGGGGAACCGGGATGCACAAATGCTCCACAAGGCCATTGTGACGGCGTTGGAGCGGACCGTTTCCGGAATCCTGTTGACCGCCATCGAACCAGATGATGCGGATCTCACCCTATTAAAGGACTCGGGAATTCCATTTTGTTTCGTTTCCCTCTACTTAAATCAACCAAAGATTTTGTCGGTCAGTTCAAATAATGAAAGTATCACGTCGCAAGCCGTGGACTACCTGGTCGAACAGGGGCACACGGCGATTGCTTTAGCCGGGATCGACGGTTACCATACCGGGACGCAACGGATTGCCGGCTATGAGGCGGGGCTAAAGGCCCACGGCATCACAACCTCCTGCATCAAGTACGGGGACTATAGTTATGAGTCCGGCCGCAAACTCTTGCAGGAATTTCTCCCACTCAAGGTCACGGCAATCATCACGGCTAGTGACATGATTGCGGCAGGGATTCTGAATGCCGCCCAAGAGGTGGGCATTCGTGTTCCGGAAGACCTGTCGTTGGTAAGTATCGATGGGACAATCATTTGTAATATTACAACGCCGGACTTGACCAGTGTGACGCAAGACTTCTATCGTATCGGGAGTCGAAGCGTCGACCAAGTTATGGGGCACGACGTGGAGACGTTTGTCCCAGTTAAGATTGAGAAACGTGGCAGTGTTAAACAATTGGAGAGATAATGAAAGCCCTGCGATCATTGAAGATCGCAGGGCTTTTTGTAAAAAAAACAGGATCGCTCACACCTCGCAGTGTGTAAGCGATCCTGTTTAAAAATTTACAGATTAGTCTTCGTCATCATCATCGTCTTCGTCGTCCAGGCCGTCGCGGGCATCATTGCCCAGCAAGGCTTGGAGTTCGCGGATGATATGGTTGTTGGTTCCACGCAAGTCGGTTAGGAAGCTGGCTAAGGCCGGGCGTTCTTCCTTCTCGGCGAGCTTGATCGCCCGGTCGATGAAGAGGTTGTGGGTATCGGCATCGTGGACCAGTTCACTGACTTGGTCTTCGGCGGCCAGATACTTCTTATCGCCACTCTCTTGCAGCATGTTGTAGTCGTGGAATTCTTTCGTGGTGGTCGAGACAATCTCGCCCTCATCTAAGAGGAGTTCACCTAAGGCATCAAATTGTGTCCGGTAGGTGGCAATGTAGTCACTGAGTAACTGGCGAACGCTGAGCGCCAGCGGCCCTTTGATGGACCAGCGAACCTGGTGGAATTTCACGATGGAAATGTGGAGGTTAGCCAGGATGTGATTGGTCATGGCCCCAGCCGTTGGGACGTGGTGATCGTGTTCAGTTTGGGCTTGTTCGGCAGCGTAGCGGTCTTCAATACTCATAGTCGTTGTGGTCATTAGATGAACTTCCTTTCGAATTTAGGGGATTAGAGTGCCTTAACTTTAGAACTCTTCACGGTGTAGCCGAGGTCGGTGACGGTGTCGGCTAGGTTTTCAGCGGTGACAGTGGCGTCATCGAACTCAGCCTTGATCTTGCTGGCATTGAAGAGCACCTTGACGTTCTTCACGCCGTCTTTCTTACTAAGGGCGCCTTCGATCTTGGTCATGCAAGATGGGCAGGTCAGGTCGTCTAATTTCATGGTTACTTTACTCATAAATAAAAACCTCCTTAGGTTTTTCGTTTGTCTTGATTACATAACCTAGTATAGGGGGTCGCGGTTTGAAAATACTTGACTCAGATCAAGTTGCGCAAATATTTCGAAATCTCTTAAAAGCGATCGAAAATCGCGAAAAATGGCGGTTTAAAGGCGATTTTGAAGCGTTGTAGTTTCAGTTTATCTATGAGTATGAGACAATAGAATTAATGAGACAAAATAAGTGAGGGAAAGTAAATGTCGAAAAGCAACAAGGAAGTCAGTCTAGCAGGGATCCTCTCAGCAACCCTGTTACTTAATGCGGCTGCGGCGTGTATGTGGCCATTAACGACTGTGTATATGCATGATGAGTTACATCAAACTCTGACGCTTGCAGGGATCGCGCTGTTAGGAATGTCGCTGTGTATGATTCTGGGAAATTGGCTGGGTGGCTGGTTGTTTGATAACTGGTCCCCGTTTAAGACAGGACTCTCGGGAACGTTGATTTCGTTCATTCCGATGCTCCTGTTAATCTTTTTCCATGGCTGGCCCATCTTCGGGATTATGCTACTCTTCATTGGCCTGGGTGACGGAATCGTGATGACCGTGGTGAACTCTTACGCGGCCAATGTGCAATCGATTGGTAGTCGCCGGGTCTTTAATTACCTCTATATTGGGATGAACTTAGGGGTGGTATTGGGAACGCTGATGGTGGGGTACTTGATGGATCATGGGGTTACCCTGGTCTTCATGGCTGCCAGCATCTGTTATACGGCGTTGCTGATTATCTTCATCGTGGACTTCCGGATGGATATTGCGACCAAGACGCATAAACACGCCAAGGGGCCAGCCAAGCCAGCTCAGTTGAAGCTGATCTGGATGATCAGTGCCTTGGTGTTCTGTCTATACGTGGGGTACTCCCTCTGGGAAAGTGTGATTTCCGTGCACATGACCAGCCTTGGGATCTCCTTTGAAAAGTATAGTTTGCTCTGGACGTTAAATGGGATTCTTATTGTCTTTGGGCAACCACTAGCCAACCGAATTGGGACTTATTTCAAGATGAGTTCGCAGATTGGGGTCGGCACGTTCGTCTTCATCATGTCATTCTTAATGCTGGTGTTTGCTAAGACCTATGCGATGTTCGTCGTCACCATGATCGTTTTAACGTTGGGTGAAATGACCGGGTTCCCGGGAATTCCCGCGTGGATTGACAAGCTGGCCGGTGACAACGAAAAAGGGAAGTTCCAAGGAATCTATAACATGGCCATTTCCTTTGGTCGAGCGGTCGGCCCGTTATATGGTGGGTTGATTATCGAATACGGAAGTTACCACTCCCTCTTCCTCTCCGTAACAGTCGTGATGTTGGTGGCACTGGCTGCCGTCATGTTACGGAACCGGCATAATCAAATGCGATTACGTAAGGAACAGAATAAATAACGAGATTCCCCTGAATTGGTGCTGAACCAGTTTGAGGGATTTTTTTGTGGAATGCGTTAGACACGACCGCTGAGTCAAGGCCATCGATCAAAAAAGACCCAGAAGATAGGCTTCCGTGTCGTCATAGGTTTTACTCAGTGGGAACATCGGTGAGAAATCCTTGTTGTTTGAGTGCCGCCGTGATACCAGCTCGTTGTTGGGGATCACGGGAAAATTCCGTGAGAATGTGGTGGGTGTAGGTTTCTTCACGCTGGTGGCTACCCCTTTGCTGATAGTAGCTGGTAATGGTGCGATCGTAAGCTACTAGTTGGGGATCGGCAGGATCTAAAGGTCGGTACGTATTGGTAAAATGCATGAGTTCTTGGGGCAATCGGGGCTTCTGCTCAGGTTGTTCCGCTGGATGGCCGATGGCCAAGCCTAGCACCGGAAAGGTGAGGCGAGGCAGATCAAAAGTTTGGATGAGACGCGGGACATCGTTGAGGACGCTTCCCATGATGGTGCTCCCGAGTCCCAGACTTTCACCAGCCGTGACGACCGCCTCGATGGCAATCGTCGCGTCGAAGATGCCCGCCAGTAGTTTGTCGGTGCTGTGCAGGTTTGCCTGTGCCGTAGCCGAATCCCCCGCCAGCTGGGCATTACGTGCTTGGTCGGCGATGAAGAGAAAGTAGTGGCCAGCCTTTTCGAGCCAATGGTGACCAGTGATGTCACCGAGGATGGCCAACTTGGCGGGATCGGTCACGCTAATAATGCTGACCTGTTGGGAAAAGGTGCTGGTGGCCGCGTGTTGGGCCGCCGTAATCAGGGTCGCAATCTCAGTGGGCGTCAGTTTTTCTGCGGTGAAGTGACGAATACTGCGGTGCGCCATTAGGGTTGCAATCGTGGGATTAGTCATCGGCCATCACCGCCTTCATACGGGCAACGAGAGCGTCGTAAACCCGTTGTTCATCGCGGGGAACTCCGCGAAGTTCATAGTTGGCAATGAAGGGGGCATCAAACTTTTGGGCGTAACGCTTTGCGGTCAGACAGTATTGCTCATTGAAGTTCCGGTTGCCGCTACCCACGACCCCAATCAGGTGCTGGGCGTTCTGGTTGTAGGCAATATATTCACCCAGGACATTGGTCATGAGTTCCTTAACGCCGTTGTCGATACCGTTCCCGCCATCAAGATAGGTGGGAACGAAGCAGAAGTAAGGCTGAGTTTCGTCGACAAAGTCACTGGCTTCGCTGATTTCGGTGGCTTCAATCGTTGGTAATTCTGAGTTGCTTTCGTGTTGTTTGGCGGCGAAGGCCGTGAGATTTTCTACAAAGTTCCGGGTGTTGCCCTCAATTGAAATGTATAAAACGCGTAATGGCTGCATAAAATTTTCCTCCGCTTTCAAAATTTACAATTACTATCAGTGTACTCGGATCGCGGGTGAAATGCTCTTAAGAATGACTCGCTAATTTCTGACATCTGGGAGGAGACTTGTCAAAATTTGGGCAATATGCTATTCTAAGGCTACTTTAAGAAAGAACGAGGTATTCAGCCGATGCGTAACTAATCAATTCTCAACTGTTTGTCAGCACCATCCCACGAGTCTAGGGGTGGAGTGGGCCTGCATTTGGGATTGATGGTTACGCCGACTGAGTTGCAAAAGCAACCGGTGGGCGCCGTTTCCAATTGGGAAACGCGACCACTTTTTTGTGCGGTGCCATCAATCCCTGCTTTCAAAAGGGGGACGATCTTTTGACACAAATAACCTTAACAAATTTAACGAAAATAGTTGCTGGTGAAACACTTTTTACAGCCGAACGCTTAACGGCACAAACTGGCGATCGCGTTGGTATTATCGGGGCTAATGGGGGTGGGAAAACCACCTTGGCCCGCATCATCACGGGTGCTGATACCGACTTCGAGGGGACTCGCGCCGTGAGCGAGAGCGTTCAGTTGGTGCCCCAGATTGCGCCGGTTGTCGGCCGATCCGGGGGGCAAAGCATGCTGGATCGCGTTCGCCGCGCCCTGAGCCAGCATCCAGCCATTCTGATTTTGGATGAACCTTCAGCCAACTTGGATGACCGTCATCAGGACTGGCTACAACAACAGCTCTTGCACTACCCGGGCCTCTTGATTGTGATTTCCCATGACCGGGACCTGTTAACGGCGGTGGCGACGCAGATTTGGTCGCTCGAGAATCAACAATACACGCAATATAACGGGGATTACATCCACTTCATGAGCGTCCGGCAACAGACACGGGATAACACCCTGTCGCAGTATCATCGGGAACAACGAGAACGTCGTGAGCTCCAACAGGCGGTCCAAGCGCGCCATGAGAAGGCCGCCCGGGTCCGTAAGGGTGGTCGTCGATTGACACCGGCCGAACGGAGTAACACGCGTTCAATTCGGGAACAAAATGCCGGTAAGATGGAGCGGGGTGCTCGGGCCTTACAGGACCGGGCCAATCGTCAAACGACGACGGTTAAGCCCCATGAGGCCGCACCGGTTAAATTACTGGCGACCGACTTGCCACCAGTAACGGGGAAGTACTTGATTACCGTGGATGACCTGCATTTGACTCATGGCAAGCATGACCTGGCCAGTCACGTTCGGTTGCGGATTAAGCCCGGCGAACGGGTCGCCCTGAGTGGGCCTAACGGGAGTGGGAAGACGACACTGATTACTGCGGTGTTGAACCACGCGGATCAGACGCGTCTAGCTCCCAGTGCTCGGGTGGGGTATTTCCATCAGGACATGACCCAGTTGCCCGCCGATCAAACGGTCTGGGGATTTCTTAGTCGCGCCACGACCCTTGACCGGAACCGTACTCGGCAGATCATGGGGGCCTTTGGCCTGACGGCGACATTTTATGACCGGCCCATCGGCGATCTCAGTGGGGGTGAACGGGTGAAGTTACAGCTCCTGGGGATTTTGGTGAGTGCCAGCAATCTCTTGGTTCTAGATGAACCCACGAACTATCTGGATTTACCGGCCCTACAAGCTCTGGAGGACTTCCTCGTGGGTTATCCGGGGACAGTGCTCTTCGTGGCTCACGACCAGGCCTTTCGCCAGAAGGTGGCTACACGCACGGTGGTGCTGCAGGACCAAGCGTTACGGGACCCTGCGCACAGTGCCAAGGGGGTTCCGGCTTCGGATCTGCCTCGACTGCAGTTTGAATATGATCAGTTGATGATGGCACCGGAGTTAGATACGAAACGGTTGCGGGAACTGCGCGACCAGATTGCGGCGGCCCAACGCGGCTAATTCTGGCAGTGACGAGTTAAAAATGAGAATAGTTCTTCTTTTAGAAACTTTTTGAGCGGGATCGCTTACGAAGTTTCTTTTTTTCTGGTAGAGTAATCCATTGTGTGATTATTTGAAAGAGAGTGTGAAAACAAATGGATTCAGTACAAAATAGCCAAGCTAATGGGGCGCAACAGGCCAGAGTACCTGTGGCGCACCCGACGCTTGCCATGATGGGGATGCTCATCGGAGGATTTGTTGGGATGTTTTCTGAAACATCTTTGAATATTGCTTTACCCCAACTTATGACCCAGCTCAACGTGTCTACTGCGACGATTCAGTGGTTGGTTACGGGGTATATGTTGATGGTTGGTGTGGTTTTACCACTATCCAGTATTATTACGAAATGGTTCACGACCCGGCAGGTTATCCTGTTTGCGTTAGTGGCCTTTGCTGTTGGGGCCGTTATTTCGGCTTCCGCGCCAGGTTTTGGCGTGTTACTTTTCGGACGGATGATTCAAGGGGTTGCCAATGGGTTGATCCTGCCACTGATGTTTACGGTGGCCATGGAGATCTTCCCACCCTATAAGCTAGGGGCGGCCATGGGGATGGTTAGTCTGGTTGTTATGTTTGCTCCCGCTGTGGGGCCAACATTAGCTGGTCTGGTTCTCGGGATTGCTTCTTGGCGGTGGATCTTCTGGCTGTTTGTGCCATTTTTGGTGATTGCCTTCATCTTTGCCGTCACGTCACTGAAAAATGTGGCGCCAGTTACCCGGCCTAAGGTTGATTTTCTCTCAATTGTGTTATCCACGATTGGGTTTGGGAGCCTGGTTATGGGCGTTAGTCTGGCCAGTGACAACGGTTGGGTCTCACTACCCGTTATTGGGAGTCTACTCGTTGGGCTCGTCGGTCTGGCCTGGTACACGCATCGGCAATTAAATATGGAAAAGCCAATTCTAAACTTGCGAGCCTTTGCTATTCCTGGTTTCCGGATTGGGGCCAGTCTGGTCATGATTAACTTCGGGATTATTCTCTCTGCGATGTATTTGTTACCTATGTACATTCAAAAAGGGGTCTTGATTCCCGTGGCCTTGACTGGGATCATCATGCTTCCTGGTGGGATTGTGAATGCCCTCGTCTCCGCCGCTGCCGGCCGTTTATATGACCGGATCGGGGCACGGACGCCAGTTCGTTTGGGCTTCATCATCTCGATGGTTGGGGCTGTCTTGTTGGCCCTTACCACGACGAGTAGTGCCATCTGGTACATTATCTTGGCCCATGTCGTCTTGATGATTGGGGCACCACTGGCTATGTCGCCATCGCAAACTCATGGGTTGAACGCCTTAACGGGGCCACTTGCGGGTGATGGTAGTGCGATTATGAATACCTTCCAACAAATTGTTGGGGCCATTTCTACAGCGATTGCGACGAGTCTGTTAGGTATCGGACAAGTTGCTTACGGTGCTGGTAATCGGGCCGCAGCCTTCGTTAATGGGGCACATTATGGCTTCTACTTTACGTTTATCATGGCGTTTGTCGGTTTCCTCTTAGCACTTCGTTTGCCTAAGCAGGAGCAGTAATTTAAATTTAAATTCAAGGGACCTCGGCTGATCAGCTGAGGTCCCTTTGTTTTCAGAAAATGGTAGGTGAATGGTTTGGTTACAGAAAGGGGAATCTGACCTGAATCTCACGCGCCATTGTGCTATAATCGAAAATACTTTGTTAACGAACGAATTGTATGCCATTGAATGACAGTTAGGAGGATCAAAGAACGTGATGCATTTGAGTAAACGTGAGAGTCGAGATTATCTAATAGGATTTGTTTTCGTGTTGGCAATGGTTGGCGTAGCGACCTGGTTAAATGACTACGAAATCATTCTCCCTGAGATTGCCGCCCTGACCACGGGAACGTGGATTTACCACAAGAGTGACTGGGTCAGCCAACCCTTGAAGATTTTCTTGGCGCCATCAGGGACGGCTGTGATTGGGTTCGTCGTGAACCAGTTGCCAATTAATTATCCCGAAAAGATCTTGTTAACCCTCCTGTTTGTGCTGATCCTACTGAAGGGCTTGCATTCGGTCTTGGCACCGTCATTTGCGACGGGGCTGTTGCCGATCATCGTCAATGCCACGCACATGTCCTTTATCGTGGCAATCTTTGCCTTCACACTGATCCTCATGGCGGGAGTCCTGATCGCGGGATTGCAGAAGGGTCAACCCATGCCGGAGCCCATTCAACTCAAACACATGGTGTTATTTGCCATTGCCGCAGTGATTTGGGTGGCGGCCGTGTGGTTGTCGGGACACCCTCAGATGGCCGGCATTCCCCCAGTTTTCGTGGTCTTCTTCGAAGTGATCCAGAAGCCCAAGTACGCGGGGAAAATGGCCATCAAACAGATCATTGCCCTCAGTGGGGCCGCGACGTTTGGGGTTGTCGTGCACGTCTTCATTGCCTCATGGTTGCTGACGACGCTGATTAGTCTGCCACTGGTATTTTTGCTTCTGCAACTCTTGCGGATCAAGTTACCCGCAGCCTACGCCTTTCCACCTCTAGCCCTAGTCTTACCAGCCGAAATGTTCCATACCCTGCCAATCGCGGCGGTCTTGGCTTCCTGCCTGTTGTTGGGGATGGCCTATGGTTATAAGAAGGTCGCCCCAATGGTGAGTGGCTTCTTCGCAAACCGTCGGCAAGTGGCACCGGATCAAGAAAATTGAGATACTGTGATTAGGTTAGAAAACAAAAATTATTTAGTCTAAAAGGCCACCCGTCTAAAATCAGAAGGGTGGCCTTTTGGGACAAAAATAGATAAAAAACTACCATCTGTCAGCGAACGGATGGTAGTGGACCAAAATTATGGTCTGTTCTTCAAAAGTGAGTCTAACACATTTGATCAGCAGTGGGTACTTGTAAGCCTCGAGCGTCAGATAGCCGAAACGTTTCAGAAAACATTTTGGATTGCTAATTTTTTTATAGGCTACCTAAGGCAAAGACCAATGGAATCGTTACGAGGCTACAGATTGTCGAGACACTCATTAACGTCACGGCAGGTGTGGTATCACCATGGGCCTGAAGGGTGAACAAGACCACATTACCAGCTACCGGACAGGCGGCCATGAGCACCGTAGTGTAGAACGGAATTCCCGTGACATCCAAGAGCCGTAGTAAAAGAATATCGATGATTGGAAATAGCAGGTTGCGACAGGCCAGGGCCCACAACAATCGGTAGTTCAAGGCTTGGCGATTCAGCCGAACCGCTGCCAAACTATTTCCGATGACGATCATGGAGAGTGGGGTGTTAATTGAACTGACCGCCGTGACCGTTTGATTCAATAGGCTAGGTAAATGGAGTGGACTCACGAAGAGCAGGAGACCAAAGGCGATAGCGATGATGTTGGGGTTCAAAAGGATCGCGCGCCAGTTACGATCACTGGAGTGGGATCGAAAGAGGGCGATACCATGGGTCCAACAGAAGAGGTTGAAACCGGCCAGTGAGGCCACCGCGAAGAAGACCCCATTGTTACCGAAGAGGGCGCTAGCTAAGGGAATCCCCATGAAACCGGCGTTGGAATAGACAGCACCGAAGCGCATGATGCGCTGGAGATTGTGATCCTTGACTGACCGAAAGGCCAGCTGGGTGATGAGCACCATCACCAGGTAGGTGAGGATGATCCCGAGCATGACGAGCCCCAGACTTCGCAGACGAGTCGCCGAGAAATGTTGCTCGAAGGCCTTGATAATCAAGCAGGGTGACACCACGTAGAGTAGGATGTTGGTGAGGTCACTGGCGGTTTGGACGCGCATGAAGCCCAGCTTGTTGATCAGCAGGCCCACGGCCATTAGCAGAAACATCAGGATAATTTGATTGGTTAATTGTGCGATAGCCACGAAGCGGCTTCCTTTCTAAATGAGTATACCCGTTCATTATGGTCGTGGCGTGGGGAGGCTGTCAACGGGGAATCGGCAGCGGGTTCGTTGCACAAGAAAACAGCCGTTGGGGATTGGCCCCAACGGCTGTCTTACAATTGGCTCTTTACTTGTCTGAATCGTCATCGTCTGAGTCGTCCGGATTAACGGTTGGTAGTTGCGGTTTAACCGTGACTTCAAACCAGTTAATGAAGGAGTTCTCGTAGTCCAAGACCTTCAAATCAAAGTTTTGTAAGTGAACGACGTCGTTCACCTTAACGTCTGGATAATTGTCGATGATGTAACCGGCCATCGTGACGATTTCCGTCGTCTCGAAACCCTTGATGTCGGTGTTAAAGTACCGTTCAAAGTCGTAAGTGGTCATCTTCCCGTTAACCTGGAAGGTCCCATTTGGTTGTTTGAAGATGTACTGGTCGTTGGCATCGTCGATCTCATCACGAACGGTTCCGAATAACTCTTCGTAGATATCCTTATCGGTGATAATTCCGGAGGTTCCCCCATATTCATCGACAACGACCACGATTGGTGTCCGTTTCTTAATCATCTGTTGGAGAACTTCCGTAATTGGCGTCGTTTCTGGCGTCGTGGAAATGTCTCGAATCAGCTTGTCGACTCTGACCTTAGGATCCACCTGTTGTTGGCGAATCAGGTCATAGTTGTAAACGTAACCCAGGATCTTATCCTTGTCCCCATCCGCAACGACGGGTAGGCGGCTAAAACGTTCTTGCAGATAAACATTGAGGGCACTCTTAACCGTCGACGTAATGTCGATCACGATTAATTGGGTCCGGTCGATCATGATATCTTTGGCAACTTTATCGTTGAGTTCAAAGGCCCGTTGCATGTAAACCAGGTCATTCTTTTCGAGTTCCCCACCTTCCACGGCACTCCGTGAAAGATTCAGAATTTCAGCTTGAGAGAAGACTTCATCACTTTCATTGGCAACTTTCAAGCCCATCAGCTTGACCACACCAGACGCACTGGAGTTCAGCAACCAAACGAAGGGGTAGAAGATCACGTGACAATAGTGTAAAGGCGTGACGACTAGCATCAGAACCCGCATTGGCATATCGATGGAAATGTTCTTTGGCACAATTTCGGTAAAGACCACTTCTAGGTAGGTTAACAGGAGCACCCCGATAATCACACTGACCGTGTGAGCCGTGGCGCTGTTAATGTGGGCCGGGGCAATCCCGGCGAGGAGAATGTCCACGAAGAACGTTTCCCCGATCCACCCTAAGATGATTCCGGCTAGGGAAACCCCAACCTGAGTTGTTGATAAATATTCATTTAAATTGGTGACCATTTTAAAAGCCCGATTAAGCTTCGTCGACGGTTTGTCTTGTGCCTCGATCTTTTCTTCGAGGGCACTAGGCCGCGTCTGAACTAAGGCAAACTCGCAGGCAACAAAGAAAGCTGCAAAGAGAAAAGTAATTAAAATAATAATTAAGTTCACAACTATCTGACCGCTATCCACACATCATTCCTCATTTCGTTATTTCTATCCCCTTATTATAGCGCGTCTCCGTGCCTTTTTATAGTAGGTGAATTGACCAAAATTGTACCTGTTTTTCACGCGCCTGGCAACCGAACAGCGTAAGAACACTCGATTATCGTTTACCAATGACATACTTAACGTTTCCGTGAAAAAGGATTAGACTGAAATTAGTAACATCAAAGGAGATTTTGATTATGGCAGATACACCAAAGGAAGACACAGAAAAAGAAGCTGTTCAAATTCCAACGGAAGACGTGGACAAGGCAGCTAAATTGTTGTTGGAACCGGGGTATGTGACGAAACACGATCTACCAAAGATGAAGGACTTATCTTGGGCAACCGCACTTTCAGAAGCCGTTACAGATCATTTTTTGAATCATGACGACGAACATGACCCATACGTTTACTTCGAACAATTTGATTTTGCTGGTGGGGACATCGACTCCATCATTTTCAACATGGATGTTATTCCAACCCGTGAAGCCGCATTGAAGGACTTGGCGGATGCTTTAGGCGAAAAGATTGTTAAGCCTAAGCCAGTTGAAGACCAAGAAACTTACTAAAATTATTAGTTAATTTAGAGGCACTCGGACTTATTCCGGGTGCCTCTTTTTATGCGTTTGGGGAATTTGTTGAATAGAAGTGGCCGCGTGCGGCTGCCAGGGATTCCGCCTGCTGTGGGGACGCTTCAGCCCCTTGGGCTTCTCGCTCGATTTGAAGCCTCGCCAAGAACGCGAGTCTTCAAAGTCGCCCGTGATGTAAGGCCGAGAAAAACCACTCGGTCTAACATCACCACCACGGCCGGCTCCATCCCTGGCCTCCTCCGGCTAGGTTTGAGTGTTGCCACAACACATGATAGTTCCTGGAGGTGTCATAATTGTTGAAAGAATTGGGTGTCAGACAATCCGAAGTTTTGGTGACTGTGCTACACACCACGTTGTCATCCAACTTTTTCGCGAACTTGACGCCAATAAATTACCATTTTTATAGTTAATTTTTCAAAACTTGCGAAAAATACTGGCTGGATTTCGTTAGTATAAGTAGGGGGTCCGGGATTACGTTTAGGTTGTGAAGTGGGGCGTTGTCAAGTGGGCACAAAGCGATGGGATTAGGCCTGTTGACGGGTAAACCCTTGTGATATAATCATTTTGAGCACGCTATTGGGTGCTATACATAGTTTTTGAGACCAGTTAGCCATTGCGTCAGCACTTTTTCAAGTGGCTAAATTTGGATGGGATGACAGATAATCTGACCTATATTTAGGAGGAATCAACATGGATGACGGAAACAAGCCTAAGTTTGGGGTCAATAGTGCACCAGACGAACAAGAACAACAACCGACTGGGA
The DNA here is from genome assembly GCF_001437125.1 of Levilactobacillus paucivorans. GTDB lineage: Bacteria > Bacillota > Bacilli > Lactobacillales > Lactobacillaceae > Levilactobacillus > Levilactobacillus paucivorans. The sequence continues at coordinate 28,917 of NZ_JQCA01000112.1, forward strand.
CTCAGCCAGAAGCGAGCGAAGCGCCTAAGTTTGGGACCCAGGCCGCAGCACCAGAGGAACAACCTAAGGCTAAGACGGCCCCTAAATTTGGCACACAGGCGGCCGGAGCAACGACCGAACAGGAGTCGAATTTCTTTCAACGGATTTATGCCTTACAACCCACGAAGTTTTGGGTTAAGCAGTATATTTTCTCGATTATTGCGTGTGTCTTAGTCTGGGATTCATCAATCAATGTGCCATTAGAACCACTGTGGCTGTTGCTGAACCTGGTGCTCTACCCGGTTGCGACGACGATTATGCTTGAGGCGGATAACGCGATTGAAAATTTTCCAAACAGTCTGCGGAATGTCACCTTTTTCCTCTTAGGGGACTTTAAGCGCCTCGGTTGGGGTGGCATTATGGCACCCGTTGTGTGGTTAAGCCAAGTTGTGCTTTTTTTCGTCCGTTGGGGTCTGGGATTTATTCTGGGAACCATTGGGTTAATCTACATGAACAATCAAGCGAAGAAAATGCATATTTAAGTTGGTCGCGTAAGGAGATGGCGAGTTGAAGAAAGCAATTTCAGTTGGTAAAGGCTTTGGGAAAAAAGCTTTTGATGAAGGCATTAAGGCGTCTCACGTCGGGGATGTTGTGGTCATTGATCCGGGAACTTACACTTTTCCCAACGGTTTTGACGTGGGAAATTTACATCTCCGCGGAAACGGCCAACAACCTGGCGACGTGGTGATTGACTCGCATTTTTTCATGAAGGAAAATGGCTACTTGGAAGTTGAAAATCTGACGATCTATTCATCGGAATACAACATTATTTCTAACAAGAGAAATGGAACGGTCGTTTTGAATCGCGTTATCCTAGACAGTCATACGACGGAAAGCTATCCTGCTTTGTGGACCGAGGGCGGTAATGTTACGCTGACTAACTCTGAGATTCGCCAGAACAAAGGGGAAGGTCTGAACTGTAGGAAAGGGGCCAATGTTCTCCTTAACAAGTCCGTCGTCCAAGGGATTTGGGCCAGGGATGGCGCAGTCGTTGATTTACAGACCACACAGATTCAGCGGTATTTAGGTGGCGTTGACAACTCCCAGTATAAGGGGAGTGACGTATACTTTAGTGGTGCTGCTGATGGTGATAACATGATCACCTTGCGTTCGGGATCGCAGTTCGTAGTGGATGCCTTGAATTTTGATTACCCGCAAACGTCCGCGTCATTGACGCACGCCCTTTTGAAGGCTGACAGTAATAACATAAGTGACCTGACTTGGCTTATCGTCTCGATGGATGAACAGTCCTCAGCCGAAGTTGAAGGCGCAGAGGTCCGGCTGGTGGGTGTCAGCAGTACTCCTGTGGAGCCAGAAACGAAACCGGAAGAGAAGCCAGCACCAGTGGCTGAAACCAAGAAACCAGAGGAAAAAGTTGCGGAACCTGAAGCTAAACCAGAAGAGTCGGCACTAGATGAACTCAACGCGATGATCGGGTTGGACAAGGTTAAAGAAGCCGTGACCCAATTCATTCGACTCGCGGTTTTCAATCAGAAGCGTAAGGAACAGGGCCTGAAGGGTGTGGCGCAGTCTTACCACTCCCTGTATCTCGGGAACCCAGGAACTGGCAAGACCACGGTTGCCCGGTTAGTCGGTAAGATTATGTTTGAAGAAGGCATCTTGCCTAAGGATAACTACGTTGAAGTTTCTCGCCAAGATTTGGTTGCCGAAAACGTTGGGGGCACGGCCATTCAGACCAAGAAAATCCTTGAAAAGGCACTTGGTGGTGTGCTCTTTATCGATGAAGCCTACACCCTGTATCAAGAGGGCGGCTCGGTAAACTGGGGCCAAGAAGCGGTCGATACCATTCTGAAATTCATGGAAGACCATCGTGATGACCTGATGATCATTTTTGCTGGGTACACCAAGGAAATGAAAGACTTCATGCACATGAACCCGGGCTTAATTTCGCGGGCACCGAACATCTTTGATTTCCAGGACTACACCGGTGAAGAAGTGGCCGAGATTGGGATGAAATTACTGGACGACCAGCAGTTCACCTTTAACCGTGATCTTTACACCCAGACGATCGAAGATGCCTACAAGACCAACATTGAAAACAGTAACGGCCGTTGGGTTCGGAACTTTAACGAAAAATTGGTCCGGATCGTCGCTAACAATTGTATCGAGGATCCTGACCGGGATGTCACGGCGATCTTAGACAGCGACCTGAACGAACTTGTTGGGGGCGACGAGCAAGAAAAGGAAGCCAAGGTTCAGGAACTCTTGACACAGATCGATCAGTTGGTTGGCTTGGATGAGGTCAAAGACTTCGTCCACAAGCTGGTGGACCGCGTCGCCGGTGACCGGAAATTGAAGGGCGCCTTGCCAGATGAGCAGAAACCGACCTATCACATGGTCTTTGCCGGAAATCCTGGGACGGGGAAGACGACCGTTGCCCGGATTCTCGCGCAGCTCTTCTACAATCTCGGCATTCTAGAGAAGAAGACGGTCATGGAAGTTGGTCGGGCCGACCTCGTTGGCCAGTACATCGGTCAGACGGAGAAGAAGACCACCAACGCCGTACGAGACGCCATGGGCGGGGTACTCTTTGTCGATGAAGCCTATCAGCTGACAGCGAGTGGTAATGGCGGCAATGACTTTGGGAAACAAGCCGTTGAAGCCTTGATCACGCAACTGGAAAATAATCGTGATAAGTTCATCGCCATCTTCGCCGGGTATACCGACCAGATGGATGAATTCTTGGGGGCTAACCCGGGACTGCGTTCGCGGATTCCATTGACGTTGAACTTCGCGGACTACACGCCGGATGAGATTGGGGAGATTGTGTGTCGGACTCTTCGCAAGAAGTGGCACGTCAATGAATCGCTCTTACAACATTTGGTCGCCAACAAGTATGCGAGCTTACCGGCCGAAGAAAAGTCTAACGGTCGTTGGGCTCGGAACTTTACGGACAAACTCATTCAAAATGATAAAAATTGGTTAGTTGCCAACCTGGAGACCGTGGAAGATGTCACGGCCATTCCGGACGACGTCGTGATTGAAACGGCGCGTTAATTTGGTGATGCTAAAAGGTAAGCAATCTATGATGGATTGCTTACCTTTTTTGACCTTTGGATAAAATAATTGAAAATGGCGACAGGTCGATCTAGAATAGCTATCCTAATAGAACAGCATTATCAGTACTTTAGCATCTTAAATTAGCACTCTAGCAAAGTGAGTGCTAATTATTTGCATTTCTGACCAATACTGACTATTATAGAAAATGTAATCAAGCAAAGCAGAAAGGGGTTAATTGATTATGGCTAATGATTTAATGAACCGGAATTATGATTTCTTTGATCCAATGAATTTCTTCAATGAAGTGGGCAACTTAGGTCACGATATGTTTAGTGGCGATGCAGCTATGAAGACTGATGTCGTCGAACATGACAAGGACTATGTGGTTACCGCCGAATTGCCAGGCTTCAAGAAGGATGACATTCACATCGACTATCGTGATGAAACCTTGCGGATCTCCGGTAAGTCAGACGTCAATGAATCCACTAAGGATGACGACGGCCGGATCTTACGGCAAGAACGCCACAGCCAAAACGTGGCTCGTTCCTTCTATCTGCCAAACATCGATTTGAAGCAGGTCAAGGCCGAATTCAAGGATGGTGTTTTGACCCTGACCTTGCCAAAGCAAGCCGAAGTTGACAATAACCACGAAATTAGTATTGACTAACTGCGAGTAGTCACTGGTTCCGTGATTTCAGGATTGTGATTGTGTTTCTTAAAAACCTTCAGGAAACCAAGAAATAAGGCGTCGGATCTCTATCTTCAAGATAAGAGGTCCGACGCCTTATTTTTGTTGTTAATTTCTAACTAATACTGTTTCCCAGTTTCGTAAACAATTTCAGGTTCATTGCCATTCCGTTGATTCTTATTCAGTAGGTCGATCATGGTCATTTCATCCTCACTGAGGGTGAAGTCAAAGATCTCGGCGTTCTGACGAATTCGTTCGGCGTGTTGCGACTTCGGAATTGGCAAGATGTCGTGTTGCAGTTCCCAGCGCAGAATGGTTTGGGCAACTGACTTGTTATGGTGCCCGGCAATCTTAGCAATCATCGGGTCGGCCAAGTCCACACGACGACCCAGAGGACTCCAAGCCTCCGTGATGATATGGTTGGCAGTGTCGAAGTCGTTTAATGCTTGTTGGTTCAGGTAGGGGTGATATTCAACTTGGTTGATGACGGGCATCTCTTTGGCCTTGGTTGCCAGCAATTCTAGGTGAGCCACGGTGTAGTTGGACACCCCAATTGACTTCACCTGACCATTGGCCTTGAGTTGTTCGAGGGCGCGCCAGGTGTCAAAGAAATGTTCTCGGACAGGCCAGTGAATCAGCAGCAGGTCTAGGTAGTCGGTCTGAAGCCGCTTTAAAGAGCCGGTGACGGCCTGCAGGGTTTCATCGTAACCTTGGGCCACCTCGGCGACCTTACTGGTCAGAAAGAGCTCCTGACGGGGAATCTGTAGGTGTTGTAGAGTGGTCCCGAGGATATCTTCGTTACGGTAGAGCATTGCCGTATCGAAAAGCCGATATCCGGCATCCCAGGCGGCCTTAATCGTGGCGTCCATGGTCTCCTGGTCACTCAATAAGTAGGTCCCAAATCCCATGCCGGGAATGGCGTTACCATCCGCCAGTGGGCGGGTTGAAGCAAGATTTTTAATGGTCATGACTATCGTCTCCTTGGTTAATTAGCGTGGTCGCTTGAATTGGTCGTACAGGTTAATTGAGGCTTCGATTAGCATGCCAAAGGTCATTAGCCACATGGCCAACATATCCTTATGGGCTAACATACAACCGAAAAGGACAATATAGAGGATAAATAGAATAACCGATGATGACTTGTGATTCATAATGGTTCCTCCTTTATGTAGTGAAAATGGGGACCAGCCAAATAGCTGCCGGCCGCAATGATTATGTAAAACCATACTGACAAATTTAGCAGATCGAAACGTTATTCCCATATGTTTCAACTTGTAGAATTTAAAAGATGATAAGGTGAGTGTTTCGTTATAGAAGTGGTCGATCTAAGCCGGAGGAGGTCAGGGGTGGAGCCGGCCGTGGTGGTGATGTTAGACCGAGCGATTTTCTCGGCCTTACATCACGGGCGACTTTGAAGACTCGCGTCCTTGGCGAGGCTTCAAATCGAGCGAGAAGCCCACAGGGCTGAAGCGTCCCCACAGCAGGCGTAATCCCTGGCAGCCGCAGGCAAACAATTGCAGTTACTTCCACAACCCCATACGTCCATTTAACCACTCCGACGAGGTCCTGTGAACTATTACCGAATTTTTAAAGTTCCTGAAAATGTCGCGTGATTACAGGATTGAAAGCGGATTATCGAGTACAATGGTGGTTAAAGAACCCGTAAAAGGAGGAATCGGCGATGCCAGAACGTGAGTTACCTTTACTGGATCAAGGCCTAGATGATGCGGCGGTCCGTCAGCGGATTGCGGCGGGCCAACAGAACGATCCGTTACCCCCACTGACCAGAAGCGTCAAACAAATTTTTCGTGATAACCTGCTAACGCTATTTAACCTGATCAACCTTCTTCTAGGGGGCCTGGTGCTCCTGACGGGGAGTTATAAAAATCTCCTGTTCATCGGCGTCGTGGTCTTCAATACGGGGATCGGTATTTTTCAAGAAATCAGATCAAAACGCCAAGTCGATAAGTTGGCACTGTTGTCTGAAAGTAAAATTAATGTCCGTCGTAACGGCCAAGTGGCGGCGCATTCCCAGGATGATTTGGTGGTCGATGACCTGATGATTTTAGGGCGGGGGGACCAGTTACCCGTGGATGGCCGCGTTAGAGAGACGACCGGCATCGAAGTCGATGAGTCTCAAATTACCGGGGAGTCGACGCCTATTATGAAGGCGACTGGGGATGATCTCATTTCCGGAAGTGTCATTTTAGGGGGCCGCGCGACCGTCCAGGCCACCACGGTCGGGCATGGGAGCTTCGTGAAGAAGCTGGCGAATTCCGCTAAAGAAAAAAAGCGGGGGGCCAGCGAACTCCTCACCATTATTAATCGAATTATCAAAGTGTTGACGTTTACCATTATCCCGTTAGGAGTGGCACTCTTCGTTTCCGCACTCTTACGGGGACAGGATCAGAACCGAGCCATTCTCGGTACGGTGGCGGCTGTGGTGGGGATGATTCCTGAAGGACTCGTCTTATTAACTTCTGTGGCTTTGGCGGCTGGGGCCTTCACCTTGGGTCGACGCAACGTGTTGGTGCGGGAGCTACCGGCGATTGAGGCCTTGGCCCGGGTTGATGTACTGTGTCTGGATAAGACCGGGACGATTACCAACGGCCAATTACAATTTGATCGGATTGAACCAGTTGGTCACCAGACGGCAGAAGCCTTACAAACGACGCTGGCTCAGGTCGTCGCGGCGACGGGCGATGATAACGAGACTGCTCAGGCGGTCAAGACTGCCTTGGGGACACCAACCGTGACCGCTAGTGAGGTCTTGCCGTTCTCGTCCGGGAGAAAGTGGAGTGGGGCGCGGCTAGCTAGTGGCCAGGCCTATGTGTTGGGTGCACCGGAGTTTATCTTCGCGACGGTTCCCACTGATATCAAACGTCGGATTACAGACCTGGCGGCCGCCGGTTATCGCGTGCTCGTGCTGGCCCAAGTTGATCAGCTGACGACACCACAACCTACCGCACCACAGGCTCTGGGTCTGTTGTGTATCACGGATGAACTGCGGCCGCGAGCTAAGGATACCTTTGGCTATTTTGCGACTCAGGAAGTGGCCCTCAAGGTCATCTCTGGGGACAACCCCGTGACCGTGGCCAGTATTGCTAAACGTGCCGGGATCGCCGGGGCTGACCAACTCGTCGACATGAGTCAGGTGGGCGCCACGCCCGATTACGCTAAGTTGGTGGCGAACTACAATGTCTTTGGCCGCGTGACCCCCAGTCAAAAGCAAAGCCTCATTCAGGCCTATCAGACCGCGGGGCACACCGTGGCCATGACCGGGGATGGGGTCAACGATCTGTTGGCGCTACGTCAGGCGGACTGCAGTATTGCCATGGCCTCTGGGAGTGAAGCCACCAAGAGTCTTGCAGACTTCGTGCTGGTGGATTCTAATTTTGATGCGATGATCAACGTCCTCAATGAAGGCCGTCGAGTCATTAACAATATTGAGCGGGTGGCTTCACTTTACCTGATCAAGACCATGTACTCAGTCGTCCTGACGTTGATTTTCATCTTCATGAGTCGAAGCTATCCGTTTGAACCCATTCAATTAACGCCAATCTCCTCGCTGATGGTGGGAATTCCCACCTTCTTCTTGGCCCTCCAACCCAACTACGCCCGCATTCAGGGGCGGTTTATGCAACAGGTCATGGAGATTGCGGCCCCGGCTGCGGTCTGCGTGGTCGGGTACATTCTGGTCATTCTCGCCTTGGGCACGCAGTTTCACCTCGACTTCGCGACGACCTCGACGCTGAGTGTCCTGATGACAGGGTTGATTAGCCTCAACGCGTTACTCCGCGTGGCCCGGCCCCTCAACCGTTTCAAGATTGGCCTGGTGGCATTGATGGCGGGATTATTCGCCGTTGTTTTCCTCTTCTTTGGGTCAATCTTCTCTCTGGTTAGCCTGTTAAATTGGCAACTCGCCTTGATTTATATTCCGTTGATGATCAGTGTCCAGCCCATCTTCCTGGTGGTTCAGGAGGTCTTGGGAAAGCGGATCTTGAGTCGCATACGTTGGCGCTAGCTGAAAACTAAACAATTAATGCTTATCTAGTCATTAAAACTAGGTAATATGTTATAATTGCCAGTAAGAACCGGAAGGGTAGGGATGAGACATGGCTGACTTCAATCAATACACGCGGTGGGAACACCAGATGCATGGCGTTAAATTGCCACGGTGGGATGATCTCCCTAAGTTTGATCTTTACATGGACCAGGTAACGGCGCTAATTAACGATATTCTCGGACCTTTGGGCATTGATACCATCACCCCAGCGATGATTAACAACTATGTTAAACACCACGTGATCTTGGCTCCGGTCAAGAAGAAGTATCAGACCATGCAGCTCACGGATATCCTGATGATCAGTCTCTTAAAGCCGATGTTCCAGACGGATACGGTCCGTTCTGGCATCGACCAAATTACGGCGGGGGACTATCCGAAGCAGGCCTATGACAACTTCATTAGCCAGCTGGAAGATCGCCTGCACCACTTGGGTGAAGAACAGGTTCAGCCAGCTGCCAAGGATTTAAATGAAAAGCTGATGCAGGTGGCCATCGATGCCGTTGTTTCCCGGCTTCAGTCCGAGAAACTCCTGCACCTCATCAAACGACCAATCCGTAAAATTGAAAAGAAATAAAGAATACACAAAGGCACCGCGACTTTTCCCCCTGGGAATCGTTGCGGTGCCTTTCTTTGACTATTGGGTCTGTGATTCTAAGGATAAGTCATTCATGAAGGTTAACAACAGGTTGGCATAGCTCGGGTGATCCGTGTTGTCCTTGATTTCCTGTTGAATGGTACTGAGGTTGTTGGTAATGACCCCGTTAACCCCCAAGAACATCATTTGGTCGGTCTGGGTGACGTCGTCGATATCCCAGGCGTAGACGCGCTTGTGGAGCTTCTCAGCCTGGTCGATGAAGGTGTCGTTCAGTGTCGTCGACTCCATCGTGTAGGCATTGGCTTTGGTGTGCGGGAAGGTGAGGTTGTACGGCATGATGTAGCTGACGAAGAGTTTCGGATAATCCGTCTTCAAGGTGTTCATGATGCCATAACTTAGCGTGTGGACCTCATCGTGATTGGTCAGGATCCGTTGTCCAAATTGGCGGTAAAACCGGGCCGGTAGATCTTTGGAATCCCGGCGACTGGTCTTGATCTCAATCAGGAGTTTTTGTTTGTGCTTGATCGCCGAATTGAGGTACGCGTCGAAGCTGGGAATCTTGGCCTGGTAGCCATTTTCGGTCACGGTTACCGCGGTGAGTTGTTTCAGAGTCATCTTGGAAACATTGCGGTTTAAGCCGGCTAAGGCCTTGAGATTACCGTCATGCATGACCACGAACTGATGGTCCTTGGTCTCACGGATATCCATTTCGACATAATCGGGATGTTCCCGGCTGGTCTTGACCATGGCGGGGATGGTGTTCTGAACCCCGTTACCGTGGTCCACGCCCCGGTGGGCAATCGTCAAGGGACGACTCATGGCAAAGCCGTTGAGGTAGATCAGGTTGAAGGTGACGAGTAAGCCAGAAATGAAGATGACCCCACCCGTAATGAAAAGACGAGTCCGCAGCTTCGTTTTAGCGGGTTCGTGGAAGCGCAGGAGGGTCGTGGGTGTCAGCCGTTGGCCCTCATGGCTACTGAGAATCACCATCATGAAGACAACCGTGCTATAGCAGACAATGAACTCCGTGATAATTTCCATGATGAGCAGGTTAATCGTGGCCGCTGCTAGCCCGAAGTGTGTGCGGTCAGCACCCAACTGGGCGAGATAGATTACGGCATAGATGATCCACACGGTGGCGGTAACTAACGCCAGGGTAATCAGGATGCGGCTAAGGTAGGTCCAGAAGTGGCCGCGAGTGCGTTGCCAACTCAGCCGGATGGCCTGGCGACTGTGTTGCTGGTCGAGAATCATCAACGGCAACACGCTGATCAGGCGAATCCCGAGATAGGCGGCCCCAATGTAGAAGAGCCCGAGGGCCGCGGCCATGATCGGCTTTTCCATGAGATAACTGACAATGAACGCTGGAATCTTGGCCTTGCTGATGAGTGGTGTCGAGAAGAGCTCACTCCCAAAGGGAATAATCACGATGAAGTAGCCAATAAAGAAAAGAAAGGTGCTGGGTGAGGCACCGGCAATGCTGCGGACGGTGTCGCCTAAGACCGCTAGGGAGCTCTGTGGCCGCCCGTGGCGAATGTTGGTGACCCCGAGTAGCAGGTAGGCAAATTGCCAATAGACCAGTGTGATAATCGCCAGTAGAATCAGAGCCAGGCCAACGAGGGCCAGTGGGTGACTAATGACGAGTGATCCAATATTGGTATAAGAAATATAGGGCACATGTTGCCAGCGCATGAGTTCAGCCGTCAGCCAGGTAAAGGCTGGAACGGCGAGATAACTCACGACAACATTTGTCATGAAGACCAGGGTGACATAGCTGCCCCAGTGATTGAAAAAGTGGTGGGTGGCTTCCCGCCAAAAGGCCCAAGGTCGCATGGGATCAATCCTTCTCCCCTAAAATTGTTTTGATATCTTTACTTTAGCATAGAGTCTCTCGGAATATTTGAAGAATTACGGTGGTCAGCGAAATATCTCGGAAAAAATGACGTCATGCCGAGTCGATTGAAAAGCAACGAAACAGCATGTGAAAATGTAACAGCCTGAAAGTGATGACATTCACACAAATAAAGTTAATTTAAGAAGATGGTTTATATGTATGCGCTTACATGTGCGCGTGGGGCGGATCTTGATAAATCAACGTTTGATAAGTTCCAAAACTTTTTTGTGATTTTTTTAACATATGGCCTTGCAGAATTTTTGAGACGTGCTAAGATATAACTCGTGAAGAACTTAATAAGATTGTTTTCAAAAACGGAGGCATAAGCATGTTAAAGAACGTGAAAGAAAATCCAAAACCTCGATTTAAAATTGAAGTGCAACACCTGCTCTACTAGACCAGTTCTTTAT
>NZ_JQCA01000002.1 GCF_001437125.1 Levilactobacillus paucivorans
ATTGTGTATAAATATTTGGTTGATTATAAGGCACCTAGGAAAACTTGACACATACAAAATTGTCCCGTGTGCCAAAATTAGTTGACAAGCCGGCGTGGATAGACCAAAATCGAAGGGAAGCCTGGTTTGGAAAGGAGTCACGCATGACCATTACGGAACATCCCGGACGGCTGACGATCACGTCTGCCGGACAGTTAATCGCGAGCCTACACTACCTTCAATTGAGCCCCACGTCTTGGGTGCTCGAACAGCTCTTTGTTCGTCCCTCCCAAGACGTTTCAGCCGTTGCGCAGCAGTTGATTGGCCGCTTCGTTGAATTAGCGCGGGACAACGACGTCACTGTCAAGGTCCTGGATCCGTACGCCAAGCGCTACTTCTCGCAACATCCCGCTCCCGACTTACTGGCGGCTAACCAGCTACCGGTAACGGGGCCGACCGCCGTCCAGCCAGTTGCCTTAAATTTACGTCACACAGAAGAGGAGTAATTCAGCATGGATCAAAACGCATTAAAAGCCCTCGTGGGCCAAGAAGCTGTCAAGTACGTTAAAGATGGCATGATTCTCGGAATCGGAACCGGTTCGACCGTTCGCTACATGATTGACGCCTTAGGTAAGCGCGTCAAGGAAGAAGGCCTCAGCATCGTTGGGGTTGCGACTTCCGACCGTTCCGCTAAGCAAGCCGAATCTCTGGGGATTACCATCAAGCAGTTGGATGAAGTTGACCACCTTGATTTAACCATCGACGGTGCCGACGAAATCGACGACAACTTCCAAGGTATCAAGGGTGGCGGTGCCGCTCACCTCTGGGAAAAGATCGTTGCCATCAACTCCACGAAGAACATGTGGATCGTTGATGAAAGCAAGATGGTTCACCACTTAGGTAAGTTCCCACTACCTTTGGAAGTCATCCCATTTGGTTCCAGCCACGTTCTGGAAAAGTTAGACAAGATGGACTTACACCCGGCCTTCCGGATGAACGAAGACGGTAGTCACGTCTTAACCGATTCCAAGAACTACATCATCGACCTGCACCTGGGCCGCATCGATCACCCCCACGAATTAGCCAACACCTTAAATGGTATCGTTGGTATCGTGGAACATGGGTTGTTCTTAGACACGGTCAACACAGTTATCGTCGGCCGTCAAGATGGCCCAGAAGTGTTGAACGCCCGCGACTAATCGTCGTTAGTGATCAACCTAAATAATTTGTACAACAAAAAAATGGCAGGTCATAATCGCCTGCCAGGATCCACGAAACGTGACCCCACCGGCCTTTCAGGCTAAGGGATCACGTTTTTTTAGTCTCTATTATGATTTACTTTCCTTATTTTCGGCGTTGACCACTCGACGTTCCGCCGTTTTGCGACTCATAAAGTGTTGAATAGCTGGCATGACAAAAAGGTCCCGGATAAAATACGCCATCGTCAAGGTGCCAAAGTAACTCAGAATAAATTGGGTCACGGACATATGGAACAAGGTGCCGTTCATCAGTAGCGCCCGTGTACTCATGGTAAATGACATGACGAGTAGCATGGTCCAACTTCGAATTGTGCCGGCCTTGAGTTGAATAGCCTCTTCATTAACTAGTCGCCGCGTCCCCCATTTGATAAACAAATTACTCAGATTGACCACAATTAAGAGGTTAAAGACAAAGGCAAAAAGAACGGTTGGCACGACTGCCAGGCCAAATAAACGCCACATAGCCAGATTAATCCCCTGACTCTTGGCCATCCCCAGCCAGCTCATACTGCTGGCCATCCCGGTACACATGGATAACGTAAAAAGGATTCGCTGTTTTAAAGTCATCTTAAAGTCTCCTATATAGTTGATAAAGCAACTATTACAGAATAGTTGCATTTAGTTTATTTGTCAACTATATTTTATGCTATACTGGCATCAAAGGAGGCCTTTGCCTTGGATATTGTTAAACTTGGAAAATTCATTGGGGCGCTACACCGGCGCTTCCAGACGGCCATGAGTCGCGAGCTCAAGCTCCCCGACATCAACGCTAGTAATGCCAACTTTCTCCTACTCATCAGCGAACACGACCGCATCACAGCGAAACAAATCACAACCGAATTAGCCATCAACAAGGGCCTCGTCAGCCGTGAGATGACACGCCTGGAGAAGGCCGGTTACACCACGAGAACGCCGGATGACGTCGACCACCGAACGACCTGGGTCAGCATCACCCCACGTGGTGTAGCGGCCTGTGAGACCATTCGTCAGATCAAGCTGGCCCTCTGGGATGAAGTGCTTGCCGAAACCTCCGCGGCTGACTTAGACACGGTCTACACCCTATTGGCCAGTTGGAGTGACCGCGCAGAGGCTTTCGATGAGAACAAATAGCCTTTTATGCTGACTGGCTTACTGTCGAACCCGCAAGTTATTTGACCACTGATAAGGGACAATCCCTGAAACTATTCGCCCGGCAGTGTATCATAAGTAACTGTACGGTGATTTTAAAATATTTATATAGCGAGGTAATCACATGGAAACGACACAATTAAGCAACGGCGTTACTATCCCGATGTTAGGTTTTGGGACTTACTTGATCGACAGTAAAGACGTCCCGGCCTCCATCAAGACGGCCTTAGATGCCGGCTACCGACACCTCGACTGTGCCCACATTTACGGCAACGAACCGGCCGTTGGTGCAGCCATCAAGGCTTCTGGCATCGACCGTTCCGACCTGTTCATCACCTCTAAGGTTTGGAATGCTGACCAGGGGTATGACAAGACGCTGGCCGCCTTTGACCAAACGTTATCCGACTTACAATTAGACTACCTGGACCTCTACCTGATCCACTGGCCAAATGAAGAAAACTTTGACCTGACCTTAGACACTTGGCGCGCCTTAGAAACCCTCTACCAACAAAAGAAGGTTCGGGCTATTGGGGTTTCCAACTTCTCTGAAGACCAACTCAACCAGGTCTTTGCCATGGCTAAGGTTAAGCCAATGGTCAACCAAATCGAACGCCATCCTTACAAGGTTCAAGCCGAGTTAGGCAAATTCGACACGGACAACGGTCTGGTCAACGAAGGGTACTCCCCAATTGGTCACGGTCACTTGATTCTTGAGGACCCCGTGATTGCGAAGTTGGCTGACAAGTACGGTAAATCACCCGCTCAAATCGTGTTACGGTGGCAAATTGATACCGGCTTCGTGGTCTTCCCGAAGTCCTCTAAACCAGCTCGGGTTCGCGAAAACTTCGACATCTCTGGCTTTAACTTAACGGCCGAGGAAATTGCCGAAATCAACGCTTTGGACCAAGACAAGCACCTCAACTACGACTAGCCTAACAGCCACGGTCGTCAATCTCTAAACTTTAGAAAGGGCAACCCAATACAGTTTGGTATTGGGTTGCCCTTTTAACCTGAATCCATTTATTTTTTAAAGATGTCGATGACCCCGACCAAAGATAAATTCCCCCAAAGCCGCGCCCAAAAAGAAAACGACGGCAAATAAAATGAGGGTGATGCCGGTACCTGACCCACTGAACATTGACGTTCGCCTCTCATAATTTCAACATTATTTGTGCATAATACCTTCAATATGAGCGGTTCCAAGTGCCTTGTCAATTGAATTTCCCCTCAACTATACAAAAAATGAGAAGATTGGGGTACAATGAGAGAATAGTTAGGAGAGTGACGTCATTGAGTAAAGAAATTACGGCGGATCAAACCGCCCGTTATCAACAAGCTTTAGCTACTGACCCCACCGCGAAGGTCTTAGAACGCGCCGTCAGCCATCAAGGAATCTTAGCAACCTCTGCCGATTACGCTTCTGAAACCGACATGACTCCCGTCTTCTCCATTGATTTGGACACCGGGAAAGTTGCCAACCAAAAACAAAGTGGTCGTTGCTGGATGTTTGCCGCATTGAACACCATGCGTCATCATTTAGCCGACCTGTTTAACTTGAGTGACTTTGAATTATCCCAAAACTACACCAACTTCTGGGACAAATTCGAAAAAGCCAACTACTTCTACGAAAATGTCTTGGCCACTGCCGACCAACCAACGTCTAGCCGTAAGGTGGCCTTCTTAATGGCTACCCCACAACAAGACGGGGGCCAATGGGACATGCTGTGTGCCATCATTGAAAAATATGGGATCGTGCCTAAGTCCGTGATGCCCGAAACCTACAACAGTTCTAAGTCTAGCGAACTTAACAGTACGTTGAACTTGAAGCTGCGTAAGGACGCTGTCATTTTACGGAAATTAGTTGCCGACAAGGCCAGCGATGCTGACATTGCCGCTGCTAAAGACAAGATGCTCGGCGAAGTTTACCGCTTACTGAGCTTCTCACTCGGCGAACCCGTTAGCGAATTCGACTTTGAATATCGCGACGATGACAAGAACTACCACATCGACAAGGGCTTAACCCCTAAGTCTTTCTTTGACAAGTACGTCAACTGGGACCTGAGCGATTACGTTTCCATCATCAATGCCCCTACTGATGACAAGCCATACAACCACACCTACACGGTTGAAATGTTAGGTAACGTGGTCAACGGCCGTCAAGTCAAGCACTTGAACGTCACGATGAAGGACTTCAAGGACTTGGCCATCAAGCAACTCCAAGCGGGTCAATCCGTCTGGTTCGGTTGTGATGTTGGTCAATCCTCAGAACGTCAAAAGGGAATCATGGACACCAAGTACTACGACAAAGATGCCCTCTTCAACATCGACTTCTCCACGACCAAGGCAGAACGCTTGGATTACGGAGAAAGCATGATGACCCACGCCATGGTCTTGACCGGTGTCGACTTAGTCGATGGTCAACCTACCAAGTGGAAGGTCGAAAATTCTTGGGGTGAAAAGGTCGGCACGAAGGGTTACTTCGTGATGAGCGATGCTTGGATGGACGAATACTGCTACCAAGTTGTTGTCAACAAGCAATTCCTGCCTGACGACTTAAAGAAGATTCAGGAAACTGAAGAACCAACGGTCTTGGCTCCTTGGGATCCAATGGGTGCTTTAGCTTAAGGCTTTGGACTTTAGACTTTAACTGTTATTAAAAAACCGCCTTCCCTTGATTGGGGAGGCGGTTTTGTTTTGGAAACTTTTTGAATTTATGTGGTCGAAACGTGCTCTCAAAGGCAGCCAGCTCCGCTTAACCCCGTTAGGTCAATAATCCAAGAACAGGATTATCGCCCTAACGACGTTAATGCTCACTGGCTAACTGCCTTTGATCACACTCTTTACTTTAGTACCCGAGCAATATTCTCCGCGGTCCGGGTCAGGTTTTCCTCACCGGTCTTGATGGCCGTTGGGAGGTCGACGACCCCTGGCAGGATTGGGAAAATCGCGTCAATGCCCAGATCGTAAAGTTGGTCGATCCCCTCGCCGACGTTACCGGCTAGGCCGATCACCTTGGCATGTGGACTGGCTTCCTTGGCAGCCAGTGCGGTGCCCATTGGGGTCTTACCGTACTGCGTCTGGAAGTCAATGGCCCCTTCACCTGTAAAGACATAGTCTGCATCAGCGGCCCGTTCCTTCAGGTGAGTTTCCTTGACCACGATCTCAACCCCCTTTTCCATAACGGATTGGGTAAAGGCCAGTAACCCGGCACCCAGTCCACCGGCAGCACCGGCGCCTGGGTAATCCGCAAGGTCCTTGCCTAAGTCGCGTTTAATGATGGCGGCATAATGGGCTAAGTTCCGGTCCAACACGGGAATCGTTTCCGCCGTGGCCCCCTTCTGTGGACCAAAGACAGCAGCTGAACCCTTAGGCCCAACCAGTGGATTTGTGACATCGGAAGCGATGCGGACCTTCGTTTCGGCAACCAATGGGTCAACAGCAGAAACGTCAATCTTAGCGAGGTCGGCTAAACCGCCACCCCCACGTTTGATCGGCTGGCCGTCCTTATCGAGGAACTTCGCCCCGAGGGCTTCCGCCATCCCTTGACCACCATCGGTCGTGGCTGAGCCACCGATCCCAATGATAATCTCTCGGGCACCGTGATGCATGGCGTCCAACATCAATTCACCAGTCCCATAGGTCGTGGTCACCAGTGGATCCTTAGTCCGTTCATTCACAAACTGAATCCCACTAGCCGCGGCCATTTCGATGACCGCCGTCCGACCATCACCCAATAAGCCGTATTGCGCATCAACTGATTTTTCCAACGGATTCAAGACAGAGGCGGTCTTCAACGTCCCGTGGGTCGCATCGACCAGAGATTGCACCGTACCTTCCCCACCGTCGGCCATCGGAACCAGTTCATAGTCGGCGTCCGGGAAGACCCGTTTCAAACCGGCATAAATGGCGTCTGCCGCTTGCTTCGCGGTCAAACTACCTTTAAAAGAATCGGGGGCAATGACAAATTTCATTTGAACTTCATCCTTTCCGTCGTGTCTAGAAGAGGGTAAACATAATTGTTCCGACAATCGTCATGGTTAACCCAACTGCCGTTTCATAAGGAACTGACTGCATCCGTTCCTTGAGAGACATGTTCATGGCGTTGGCCGTCACATGGAAGTAGTTCCCTTGTGGCAAGTGGTCAATCACCGTAGCACCGGTATGAACCATCACAGCGGCCGCCAGTGGCGCCGTTCCGAAGGACAAGATGGCCTTACCAAATGATCCAGTAGCCAAGATAACACCGGTTGAAGTCGAAGCCGTTGCGGCAGCCATTAAGATCCCGGCGATTGGGGCCAAGAAGGTTCCGGAGATCCCGGAAATCTTAATTAAGTGAACAATGGCAGCAGGTAACGTCGAGGTGGTAATCAAGCCCCCGATAGCCCCGGCACCGATCAGAATTAAAACAACGTCGGTCATCCGAGCCATCCCTGACTTCGTGTAAGCCAAGACCTTTTTACCTTGGTGCATCGCCAGCATTCCCACCAACCCAGCGATTGGCAAGATGTACATGGCATCAACTTCGAATTTTTCCAAAATACTAATGTGTAAAATGTTCCCAACTGGGTTCAGTAACAAGAGAACAACCGCCAACAATGGGGCCACGATCGCCGTCTTTAAGGATGGCAGATCAGTTGGTTCGGCAGCACCTTGGTCCTGGTTAGCCTGCACGTCGGCCATGGTGGCAATGGACCCGCGGTGACGTAACAACGTGGCAATCAGAACCGTTGCCAACAACCCAAAGACAGCAGGGATAAAGTCAGCAACCATCAATTGACTGAGTTCCAAATGGAACCCGTGAGCAGCAGCGATCGTGTTGGGGTTTGGTGAAATGATGTTCCCCGCCTTACCACCACCGGAAAGAGCAACCAGCAGTGCCAGCTTAGAAATTTTCATCCGACTCCCCACTTCGAGGGCAATTGGGGCCACAATCAAGACGGCAACCGGGATGAAAACCCCAACGGCCGTAATAATCATGGTAGCCAAAGCTAACGAGAGAATCGCAAGGCTTTCACCGAACTTGTTGACGATGCCGCGGGCAATCGCGTTAGCGGCCCCCGACTCCATCATGACCCCGGCAAAGACCCCAGCGGCCAGCACCCGGATAACGGTTCCCATAACACTCTGAGATCCCGTAACCACGATGTTTACCGTCTGTGTCAGGTTGGCTCCTCCAATGAGGGCCCCGACAATTGTTCCGAGTAAGAGCGAATAGACCGGGTTCAACTTACGTAAAATTAAAATAATGGCAAGGGCTAACCCAATTAAGGCCCCAATCCAACTAACAGAAACACCCATCTGACGACACTCCTATCTATGTATTAAGTGAATTAATTAACGAACTTTTTGAACTAACTAATGATACAACATTCCTTGGGCAATTAAAAGGCCCCAACACCTTGTGGGGCCTACACGATCAGCCGGTAAAACGTTTTAAGAAAGACAAAAAAGGCCGAAAACCAACGTTTTCGACCTTTCACTTTGATTAAATTTTCAGTTGACCCTACTTGACAGCCTTCACTTCGTTGATATCTTTGAAGGTCTGAATAGCGAGTTGTTCCGTCGACCAGCGAGGGAACATGGCCTTCTTAACGAAGTTGTTTGATAAGAAGATCACACCCGTTTTACCGTCTTTACTCATGGCAACGGTACTCTCGTAATCGTCCCCCATCCCGTGACTGTAATACCCAATGTTTTCGAGATGATACAGGCCACCGGTATAGTGGCGGGTCTGCCCAACTTCATGCAAAACCTGAGCTCCGGCTGGATTATCCAAGGTTGTCCCTTGAATAACCGCCCGTTCCGCCTGGAAGGCATCCCCAGTGCTCATGATGACGTTCCCAGTCGCAACCTGAACCGCCGTCGTCATCTTCAACGGCGCGTGGGGTTCCTTGTACTGCCCGGGTTCCATGCCGCCATAGCCCAAGGTCATGTGTGGCGTGATCTTCCGAATCTGGTTAAAGCCCGTGTGATTGAGATCCAGTGGCGTCACAATATCCTGGTAGAATGCTTGGTAGTAGGACTGGTGAGTGACCTTATGCAAAATCCCTGCCAGTAAGACATAACTGATTGGTTGATAATGGAAATGGTTGATCTGCTTCTTCTTGATGATGGCCTGTTGGCTCGCATACTTGTAGACAGCGGGTTCGGTTAACACCGTCCCTGGCAACAGCTTGCCGCTGATACCGCCCTCCATATTTAACATCTGACGGATGGTCACGTGACTGCTGTGCTTGATGTGGTAGTACTTGCTCAAGTGATCGGATAACTTGATCTGACCCTTTTCAACGGCCTGCATGACCAAGGCCCCGGTCAGTGATTTCTGGACGGAGTTGATCAGAAATTGTGACGTTACCTTATTCTTATGCTGCTTCTTTACATTGGCCCAGCCGAAAGCCCGTTGATAAACCACGTGATTGTTTTTGACAACAATGGCTGACCCGACAAACTTTTTAGCCCGCAGATCTTTGGTCAGTTTAGCCGCAAAGATAGGATTCTTCTCTCCCAGGTTCTTGCGGTCATACTGTGTGACCTTGTTCTCGCGATCCTGCTGGCTCTTCAAGGCGTAGCGGGTAATCGCGTCCTTGGTTTTTTCCGCATGATGCTGGTTGCTAATCGCCACCTGCTTCTTATCATTTGCATCGATGACGTGCATCCATGAAACGACCCCAACAATAACCACAATGACGGACATTAAAATTGCCCAGTGGCCCAAATTTCTCTTATTCATTCCCTTGACTTCCCCTCTGTTCCCAACTCCTAAATCTGATTATACGAAAAGGCCGGACAAATACAATCGTTTTTCTCAATTGTTTAGTCCGACCTTATGAACTTATCCTTTTGTTAAGGTAATCGTCACAATATTAATTTACGTTTGATCCGCAGCCGATCATCAAAGTCATAGCGAATTGGTTCGCCATTAGCGACTTCCACCTGACTGATATCAGCATCTGGCACCCGATCAAGGTACTTGATGAGGGCCCGCAAGGTACTGCCATGGGCCACAACGAGCTGGTTATGACCATCCAGCAACCGTGGGGCAATCTGGTCTTCCCAATAGGGCATCAACCGGTCATAGGCCATTTCAAGGCTTTCACCCAGTGGTTCCGTGTGCGGACCAAATTGATCATATCGTCGATCCTGAACCACATGATCCAAGAGTGGTGGCACGGTTTCAAAGCTCCGCCGCCAAATCTTCACCTGACGCTCACCAACCTCGGCCTGAACCGCTGCCTTATTTTTCCCGCGTAAAGCCCCATAGTGGCGCTCATTAAGCCGCCAGGACTTGTATTCGGGAATCGCCAACTGGTCGATCGCCTCTAACACAATGTTTGAGGTCACGATGGCCCGTTGCAACATCGAGGTATGCAAGGCCCCAAAGCGCAGCCCAGTCTTAGCGACCAGTTGTCCCACGGCCAACGCCTGCTGGCGCCCCTTCGCGGTCAGTGGGACGTCACTCCATCCCGTAAAGATATTGTCCCGGTTGGCGACACTCTCGCCGTGCCGTAGGATGACTAACGTTGCCATCATCATTCTCCCTTTCTCTGCTCTTGCTCTCACGGATTATCATAACATAGCGCTCCGGGAGATTCGTTGAATTTGTGTCGGTTTTCACGTAAGAGTGCACCAACAGGCGGTGCCGGCTGCCTGTTGGGGCACGTTTCGACACCATAAACAAAAAGGACCCAAGGCACAGCCTCAGATCCTTCACACTAATCAAATTTAATCCGTCGACGATGGGTCACGCTTGGCTTCCATCTTCGCTTCAAGCTTGGCTTCCAAGTCAGCTTCTAACTTAGCTTCGAGTTGATCGGCCTTAGCCGTTGGCGCCTGTTGGAACTCGCTGGCTGGAACAGTTGCATCTTGTTCTGCCAATTGCGATTCGCGCGCCTTGACCCGGTTCCCCATGAAGGTAATCACGGAACCAACTAGGATAATAACGATCCCGACAATCGTATTTGGCAAGATGTGCTCGTGAATCAGCACAGCCGCCATGATTGGGGCCAACCCTGGCTTAATGAAGAAGACCAGGGATGCCGTGGAAACGTCGGAACGTTCCATGGCCAGAAAGTAAAAGGCAAATCCCCCACCGGTCACACAAACCCCGATGAAGAAGAGTAACCAGAAGTATTGCATGCTGATGTTCTTCAGAATTGGTAGTGCCGCGAAGTTGCTAAGCCAACCAACCTGACGCATCCCTCCCGCAACGGCAGGAATGTGGGTAATCATCATCAAAACAAAGAGTTCCAGTGACCCAGCCAAGAACGTAAAGCAGGTCATGGTAATCCCATTGAAGTGGTGGCGAACAGACCCCCACCGGGACACAATACTGTATAGCCCGAAGGTTAAGGCCGAGCTAATCGCCAAAACCAACCCTAATGGATTCGTCAGGTGAGCTGGATTGACAATCACAATCAATCCAATAATGGATACGACCACGGCGATTAAGTTCGCCCGTCCAAGTCGTTCGTGCAGAATTAAGTACGAGAAAATAAGGGCAAATACAGGGTTACAGCTAAAGAGCACGGCCACGGTCGACGCCTCGTCGACGGTGATGGCCAACTGGTACAGCGTCATTGACACAATGACACAGACCAACCCTGTCAGGAAGAACAAGCCCCAGTCCGCCTTGGTTAAATGGTGTTGCTGCTTGCTAAGCGCCCGTAAGGCGATTGGCAGCAACACGATTCCCCCAATGAGAAACCGAATCAGGTTCAACTGAATGGGGTTAAATGCCCCACCAGCAGCCTTTAAGGCGATTTCCATCGAACTGAACATTAACGTTGAAAAAGCGATGTACAACATGGTTTTTCTCAAAACGAAACTAGTTCCTCCTTATAATATGTGCGAACACAACTAGACAATTTGCTGAACAATAACCATCAAGATTGGAATCACCACTAGACTCAGGAGGGTGGTTTCAGTGACCATAATCGCCGCGTAGTCGGCATCGGCTCGGTAGAGCTTAGCCACGACTGGGGCATTGGTCATGACGGGCATCGCCGCCTGTAAGATGAAGACTTGCTTCATCAGAGCTGGTAGCCCGGTCGGGATCACCAAGAAAGCCATCAAAGTTGGGGCAACAATAAAGCGTCCCAACAGAATTCCTAGGCTATCGCGGTCAATCCGAATGTTCTGCAGGCCGGCACCGGCAATCGCCGTCCCAATAAAAACCATGGACAGTGGAATTGTCAGGCCCCCAACATACTGGAAATCCTGCATGATCCAGTCTGGTAACTGAATATTCAGCAGGACCAGAATGACCCCAAAAATAAAGCCCAACAGGGGCGGTGAAAAAATCTTCTGTAAAGTGTCCTTCAGATTGAATTTAGCCTTATCCTTTCCATCTCGTTGGATGAGGTAGACCCCCAAGGTCCAGAAGAAGGTCGTGTTGGCCATGTAATACACCAGCACGAAGGGTAAGCTTTTCGATCCAAACAGGGCCTCGTTAACCGGTAAGCCCACAAACACGGTGTTGGAATTCAGGAACATCGACTCAAACAAGCCGCGATGATCGTCATGAATTCGAAACAAGTGAAACGCCACAATCGACAACCCAAACATAATCGTCATCGAGATAATTGGGAAACGAAGGTCCGGCAACGTGGCCTTCAAGGTCGTTGCCGAAAACTTGGCGGTAATGGTACTAATCATATAGGCGGGTAAGGCAATCTGTGTCACCAACCGGGCAATCAACCGTGGAGCCTGGTCGTCAAACCAGCCTCGGCGAGATAACACGTAACCTAAACCGATCATCACCAGGATAATCAGCACGCCTGAAACACTTCTGATAAAGACGGCCATTCGGTAACCTCCCCGCCATTTCAAAAAAATTACTGTTTCTTAAGCAACGTTGCTTATTATAGCATAAGAAGCGTTTCTCACAGATTCGTAACCGGTTCCAACACTGATTCTAATAGGCTTTCTGTCGACTTGACACGCCCGGAAATGTTGCCTATTTTACCAATTGTTGACAAATCTGAATTGCGGTCAGGTTCCCCCACCCGTTTACGAATAACTTTTTTTGTGGTGTAATGAATTAATTGAGGTCACAAGCAAAACTGGTCGCGGAACCTTTAAAATCTGATTAAATCGATGATTAGCGGTATCGCTACGCCACCGACCAGTCTATAATGGAAAAAGATTTTGACGAGGATGAGGAAATAAATATGCCTAATGATAATGGAAACAAGCGGCAACGATCGCCAGAGGACTTCGAACAGGTCTACGATCGCCGCTCTGACCGACACTCACACTTTAAAACACCCGCGGTTCATCCCCATCGTCCTGTGATGTGGACGATCGTGCTCACCGTGCTCTTCCTAATTAGCGGTGGATTGGCGTATGGCTATCATGCCTGGAGTTCTGCAAAGAAGACCTTCAGTCAAACCTATGCTTCATCCAACACCGCGAAGAGTCGTAACGTGGCCGCCGTTCTCAAGAAGAACAAGCCCTTCTCGATTCTCTTGATGGGAACCGACACCGGGGCCTTGGGCCGTTCCGACATGGGTCGGACCGACACGATGATGGTCGCCACAATCAACCCAACCAAGGAAACCGCGTACCTGACTAGTATTCCTCGGGATACTCGGGTTACCGTGGGTTCTGGCGCTAATGCCAGCGTGCAAAAGATTAATGCGGCATACACCATTGGTGGGGCCAAGACAGCCGTTAAGACCGTTGAAGACCTGTTGGACATTCCGATTGATTTCTACGCTATCGTTAACATGGGTGGTTTGGAGAAGATGGTCGATGCCGTCAATGGGGTCGACGTCAAACCACCATTAACCTTCCAGTACGGTGCGGCTAACGTGGTCAAGGGCAAGACAACCCACTTAAATGGGAAACAAGCCCTCGCCTACTCCCGGATGCGTCACGAAGATCCGTTGGGTGACTACGGTCGACAGAAACGCCAACGCCAAGTCCTTCAGAAGCTGGTTGTTAAGGCTGCTGGGCTGACCTCCATCACCCGTTACCAACAGATTTTGACCTCCCTCAACGGGAACCTCAAGACCGACCTGACCTTTGATGACCTGATGCAGATTCGGGCCAAGTATGGGGATGCTTCCCACCACATCAAGTCTGAAACCTTACAGGGTCAAGACGCGATGATCGATGGTCTCTCCTACCAAGTCCCAACCAACGAAGAATTAAAGAAGATTTCCAATCACATCCGTAAGACTTTGGAACTTTCAGAAACAAAGAGCTTTACCACCGATGCCGATACCTCGGCCTACGGGACCACGGATACCAGTTATGGATCCGATGGCAGTGGCTACGATAACAGTAATGCAAATAACAGTGGCTACGGCTACTAAAGCTGAAACTCGTGCAATCCTTGAGATCGCGCGATTTTTTTTGTTGACCTTCTATTCCAGCCCATCAGGCTAAAATAATTCCCCGCAACACAAAACCATACACGGGGGTAGTCGTAAGCGTATCCATCTACTTGCATCCTTAATCAATCACCACACTAAACGATATATGGCGTTGTTCTTTGCCAAAAAAGGGCTAGAATAGAGTCAATTAATTCTATGCGGTACGCCGTAACTAAAGGAGTCAACCAATATGTACCGGTTTTTCGTTCAACCACAAGTAAATCAAGATGATCAACAGGTCTTTGGCTATGAGGTTCTCCTGCGTAAGCAACAGAATGAAACGTGGGTTCTGCCTCAGAAGTTTACCGACATCTCCGTGGCGGACCAAGCTAAGCTCCTTGAACAAACGGCGACGGCTCTAAACACCGCCGTTACCAAACAAGTCTTGGCCTTTAACCTCAATAACCAACAACTACGAGATCCGCTAACATTGGGAACGATCATTGCTCTCAAGAAGAGAATCAACCCAGCCGCGTTAACCATCGAGTTAACGGAAGCACCCACATTGGAAGAAATTCAACAATTCAGTCTGGCCCTTCACCAATACAACATTGGGTTGGTATTAGATGACGTGGGCACCGGCTCCAACACTTTCCCTAACATTCAATATCTGTTGCCATTCGTGGATGAAATCAAATTTGCCATGCAGAACTTCCGCATGGCGGGTGTCGCAACCAAGATTCCAGAATGCCTGGCGTTCTGGGCTAAGATCGCCCATCAATTTCGGTTGAGTTTCATTCTCGAAGGTGTGGAAGACGCCAAGGACCAAGCACTGGCCAAACACTTTGGCATCACCCTTCATCAAGGGTATCTTTACGGTAAACCAAGTTTAGTTCCATGCAATTAGGAAGTTTGGGAGAAATCCCAAACTTTTTCTTTTTGCTTAAGTGGCCGTTTCAGCACTTGAACCTATCGTGCAAACTGTTTTCACTGAAAATTGTCCCTAAAAAAGCTATGCCCGCGGGCATAGCTTTTCTTTCTCTGCATTTTAATCGGTCGACATGTGCCCATTAAAGCGGCGAATACCGCTCCGTCCATCCTGTTCCAACCGTGGCAACACCGTCGTCAATGGCTGATCCTGACTATCTAAAGCCTCGATCAACATGGGTAAATTCACCCCGGCAATCACGGCGTAGTGGTCCGGGTTCTGCTGGACTAACTGACTGGCCGCGTTAAAAGGCGCCCCACCCCAGAGATCAGCCAAGAAAAGGATCTCCGAAACGGGTTGCAGGCTCTGAATAGCGGCCTGATAATGGTTCGCCAGATCCTCCACACTTTCATTGGCACTCAGGGTCACAGCCTTGACCTTCTGCGCTTTACCGAAAATCATTTCGGCACTCTGTAAGATACCACGAGCAAAGTCCCCGTGACCGGTGATAATTATGGCAAGCATCCTGCCACCCCTTTTATAAAACGGTTTACGTCTTTCAAGCCCACTTGTTTATGCGTCAAATATAGCACAAAACGCCAGTCAGCTCCACTAATCCAGAAAGCTAATGGACCAGCATGTCTCCCGGGGTCGTAAAGAGTCTGTCTGGGTGGTAATTTACGGGTTGTTTACCATTCCACCCGGCAAAGCCAAAGGCAACCCCCGCGGCATGTGCGGCTGTAAAATCATAGGCAGTATCGCCAACATAAACTGTCGCTGCCGGATCGGCGCCTAAGCGTTGCATCGCCAGGAGAATCCCATCCGGGGCTGGCTTTCCATGTGCCACATCCTCAGCAACGACGGTCACCTTGAAGTACTGGTCCAAGCCAACACTCACCACGTCTCGCTCGTATTCAAAGCGTCGTTTCGAGGTCATGATAGCCAGGTTAACGCCGGTCTCTTGCAACTCAGCCAGGGCCGCCGTGACGCCCGGATAGATGGACACCGTGTCTTTGTAGGCTAACGTCCGATCCCCCCACTCTGCCAGAACGTTCTCGAGATCGGGAATCTGCAGGCGCACCAGGGCATCACGACTGGGAATGCCAAAGGTCGCGGTCAAATCAGCATAAGGCCGGTCGATCCCGCGTTCGTGCAGGACCGCCTGTAGAGCCCGCATGTACATCGTTTCAGTATCGAGCAGGGTACCATCAAGATCGAAAATTAAATTTTGCATTGGTTTAAAAACTCCTTGTGTTTGAGATCAAAAAAGGAAGATGATCGCTCATCTTCCCTAGTGTATCATGCTTTGTCTTAGGACTCGAACTTAGGGGTCACACCCATAGCCGATTCGCTAGGTGCCACTTCGGCAGCTTCTTGCGCCAGTTGCTCTGACGTTGGGTTGCCGGCAACGACATCTTCAGCCCGTTGCAAGTTCCGCAACTGTTGAACCGCTCTGATCCATGAAGGAATCAGGATGGCACAGGAGCCCAACCAAGCCAATGGTTCGGCGGAAACGGCTCCGGCATAACCGAAAGCACCCACCATGAAGACGGCAGCGAAGATCCGCATGCTCAGTTCACCGACACCGGCCAACGTTGGCAGCACCCGGCGGCCAAGTCCCTGGAGGGTATTACGAATCACGAAGAGCACACTCAATAACAGGTAAGTGCTCCCGATGATGTTGAAGTAAGTCTGGGATAACTGAATGACATTTTCGTCGGCTGTTCCGATAATCAAGGTCACAATCGGCTTGCCAAGGAAGATCACTAAGCCGCCGGCAAAAACCGCGAAGCTCCCGGATAACCAGAGAGTCTTCTTGACCCCTTCCATGATTCGACCATACTTGCCAGCGCCGAAGTTTTGAGCGGCAAAGGTGGCCATGGTCACGCCAAATGAAGACATTGGTAAGGAACAAAGTTGGTCAACCTTAGAAGCCGCCGTGGACGCCGCCACGGAGTCGGTCCCCAAGGAATTCAGGGCCGCCTGCATCACCATCGTCCCAATGGCAATAATCGACAGTTGGAAGCCCATGGGCATCCCCGTCGTAAAGTGTTGCCAGAGTTCATTTGTGTCTAAGTTGAAGTCATCCTTAGACAGGTGTAATAGCGGAATGGAACGAATGATGTAAGCCACACACAACAGTGGGTCTAGAATTTTTGGTGTTGGAAAGTATTTCCATTCCAAAAGTACTAGGCC
>NZ_JQCA01000016.1 GCF_001437125.1 Levilactobacillus paucivorans
CAAGATTGTCGTCACAATCTTGATACCTCTTACTTTAGGATGTTTGACAGAGAACCAAAATTTTTAGTTCAAGGACTGAGCAGCCGTGATGATGGCTACCTTGTAGACGTCCTCTTCGTTACAACCCCGTGAAAGGTCTGAGACTGGCTTGTTCAAGCCTTGCAGAATAGGTCCAATGGCTTCGAAGCCCCCGAAGCGCTGGGCAATCTTGTAGCCAATATTACCAGATTGTAATTCAGGGAAGACGAAGACGTTGGCGTGCCCGGCTACCTTGGAGTCTGGGGCTTTCTGCGCGGCGACACTGGCAACGAAGGCGGCGTCGAACTGTAATTCACCGTCAACGGCTAAGTCAGGAGCGGCTTCGTGAGCCAACTGTGTGGCCTCCTGAACCTTGGTGACCATGTCACCCTTAGCGGAACCCTTAGTTGAGAAGCTCAATAAAGCAACCTTAGGGTCAATATCGAAGACCTTGGCGGTGTGCGCACTTTCGACAGCCACTTCGGCCATCCCGGCAGCATCTAATTCGATGTTAATAGCACAGTCAGCAAAGACATAACGCGCGTCACCCTTCTGCATGATGAAGGCCCCACTGATACGACGAACACCGGGCTTGGTCTTAATGATCTGTAAGGCTGGCCGAACGGTATCCCCGGTTGGATGAACCGCACCAGAAACCATCCCATCAGCTTGGCCCATGTAAACCATCATGGTCCCAATGTAATTGGGATCAGTCAGCATTTTTTCCGCTTGTTCCACGGTGTTCTTGCCTTTACGACGTTCGACTAAGGCATCCAACATAGCCTCGTGATCAGCTGTCGACATGTCGGCGGGATCGAGAATCGTCAACGGTGTCAAATCAATCGCGTGGTTCGTAGCCGTCGCCTGAATATCAATCTTATCTCCAAGCACAATTGCCTTAATCAAACCATCCGCTGCGAGGCGGCTAGCGGCTCCGAGAACTCGTACATCGGCACCCTCAGGAAACACAATCGTTTTATTTTGACCATTAATCTTTTGCTTAAGACTATCAAAAAGTTCCATAGTTGAAGACCTCCATAAAATAATCCCACGATTCAGTTCTGTTGCGACGTCTGGTTGGGCGACCCTTTCGGATCCGCAACCGTTACCTCTGCGGGTAATTGCCAATCAATGGGAGCCTCCCCCAAGGACTGTAAAGCGATGTTGGTTTTTGAGAATGGCTTGGACCCAAAGAATCCCCTGTTGGCCGATAAGGGACTCGGGTGCGGCGACTGCAAGACGATGTTGGTCTTGGTATCAATCAACTTAATCTTAGACCGGGCCGCATTGCCCCATAGGATAAAGACCACGGGTTCCTTGCGCGCCGACAACTTGGCAATTGCCACGTCCGTCAAACGCTCCCAACCATGGCCCTTATGTGAAAAGGCTTGACCATAACGCACCGTCAGTACGGAATTCAACAACAGAACCCCCTGCTTCGCCCATTTCTCTAAATAGCCATGGTTGACTGGGGCAATCCCCAAATCACTCTGAAGTTCTTTATAAATATTCTTGAGCGACGGTGGAATTGGCGTCCCGGGCAGAACCGAGAAGCTACACCCATGAGCCTGACCAGGGTTGTGATAGGGATCTTGTCCTAAAATAACGACCTTGACCTGACTAAATGGCGTCCACTCAAACGCTGTGAAAATATGATACATGTCTGGGTAAATCTCATGATGCTGGTATTCCTCGACTAAAAACTGACGTAACTGTTGATAATACGCCTGCTCAAATTCGGGTTCCAGCACCGGCCACCAATCATTGTGAATAAACGGTTTCATTCCCAACACCTCAAGGTTTATTTTAGCATAAGACCCTCACAAATGATATTGTCCAACCAGAACCCCAAAACATGGTAGAATGGGTCTAGGAAATCTGGAGAAAGGAGGGGTCTCTTTGCGAACACTCTATTTAAATGAGGCGGCACTGTCGGCCAAGGCCACGTCGGTTATTCGTGACGACCAGAATCAGTCCTGTTACCTGTTAGTTGGTAAGTGGGGTCTGCGCGCCGACGTTCTCTCCGTCTATACCATTGCGGGAGCTTTGGAGGCCGAGGTCAAACAAGAATCGCTCGGCTTGTTGCCAAAGTTTCGCTTGATCTACCATCGTCAAACGGTTGGCCGCGTCAGCAAAACCTTCGGTGTGATCCGCGAAGTTCTCTTCGTCCGTGGCCTTAACTGGGTCATCATGGGAAATCTTAACAGCGGCCACTTCCGCATCTTCCGTGGCCGTGATCGTATCGCCACCATTACCACGATGGCCGGATCCGGCGGAGAAACCGTGGAGCTCGTGGTGGATCAACTGGATAACGAACCCCTCATCATTTGTCTAGCAGCCATCCTCGATCGGTGGGCCAAACATCAGCAGGGTGCCCTCCTCCCCAAGAAAGCTTGGGGACCCAAGCGCCTGCAGTCAGGCGTTGTCCCCTTCACGTTACGCAAAAAATAACTTAACTAAGGATTGTGAACGCTCACGAGTGTCGCAATCCTTTTTGCTTACTCAAATTTCGGCAAAGAAAAAGGCCAACGCGCTGAACGCATTGACCTCAAATCTTATTTCGCCAGAACTAATTTCTTGTTAGCGGTGACATACTTGCCATTCGTTAATTGGTAACGTGTCGTCAAGTGATAAGAAACAATCTTCTTAACCTTTAAAGTTTGCCCCTTCTTGTAGTGCTTAACCTTGTGGGTCTTCAAAGCCTTGTTCTTGTAACTGTTAACCCCTTTAGGGTTGATAACTTTAAGTTTATTGTGTTTAACCGCGTAGTATACGGGAACCACGTAAGCATGCTTCGTGGTGATGTAGCCCGTCTTACCATCCGTCTTGGATTCATGGTTAACGTCTTTAACTTTGTACCGCTTGTAGCCCTGTTTAGACTTGGCGTAGCCGGTAACCACAAACATTGGCCGGTTCGTCCGCTTCTGCTTGCTGTAAGTTACCTTGCGAGCCTTCTTAGAGAAGTTCTTGCTACTGTATAAACTGATCTTCTTAGTCGCGTAAACCACACTGGTCAACGGCGCAATCGTGTCGGCATCCCCACCGGAAACTAAGTCCGGTGCATAGTGGAACGTCACGGATTGGCTGTTGTTGGTGAAGGTTCCCTTGGCTTGACCATCTGTTGAGGCCAGCTTGTACCCAGAGAAGCCTAATTCTTCAGCTTGGTAGCTTGCGCCTAACTTACCAGTTAAGGTCACATCATCTGCAAGCTTTTTGCCATCGTTGTCGACGTAGTGCACCGTGACTGGTTGGCCACTTTCGGTTGGAACCACTGGTGTTGTGGGATCAACATCAGGTGTCGTGGGTTCGATGACTGGTGTTACGGGTTCCCAGACGTAGGTTTCCATGCCAATAATCTGGTTGACTCGGTTATCAAAGACATCAGCCCCACTATCAAAGGTTTGCCCTAAAGGATTACCAACCGTTCCCTTGCCAACAGCCCGCCACTTGCCGGTATACTCATCAGTTGCTTTAACACTTGGCAAGTTTCCCGTGTCCTGTGTGCTTTCACTAAAATTCATCGAGAATTGTTTGAGGGCTTGCGCTTGGTTAAACATGCTTGAGGTTTTCCCAGCAAAATCTTTCAAACCGATTTTTTCTACACCTGAGTAGGAAATGAACGAATCCAACCGTACCGACTTAGAAAAATTGGCCTTCGCAAAATTAAGTTCTTTGAGGACGGTATCTCGTTTAAACATATAAGCTGCAGTCGTTAAATTAGGTGTTTCAAAACCACTGACATCCACAGCACTTAATTGCTTGTCATATGCAAACATATCAAAGAACGTGGTTGCCTGCTTGGTATCAAACTTCGAAGTGTCGAGTGAAGTGACCTGAGGTAAGTTTGAAAACATGTAACTCATGTCTGTTGCATGACTGGTATTCAAAAGGTCAAGATTATCAAAACCAGTAAGATTGGGCAAGTTTCCAAATAGATTTTTCGAATTTGCTGGTACCGTAACGGGCCCGTCAAAGACAATTCTCGTAATCTTTTTGGCAGCAGCATTAGCAGCGTTTTCAATAACCGTCTCACTGGTTGTTGGTGTACCGTTGTACTTGCCATTATCATCGGTAACTAGTAAATACCCCATTACCGAGTTTATGTTGGTACGCTCATCAACGACTCTCGATTCATCAAAAGTCCCAGCACCAAAGTGCAAGACGCCATCAGACTTCATATAAAAGTGTGACGTCCCAAAATTCCCTTGAATTTCGTCGCTATCATCGGCATCTGTTGATGTCGTATCTGCATCCGTCGCAGCCTTCGCCGTAACCACCGGTGCCAAATTAGGTAAAACAACCGCACTAATCGGTTGTGCAACCCCCAAAGTTAATCCAAATAATAATGCTGTTGCTTGCCATTTCATGAATACTTCCTCCTCCATAACAATTCCCTAGTAAGAATTATTTCGAATAAGTATTTCGCTAATACGTTTCGATATGTATATAATAACACCTACAATCATAAAAGGGAAGGAATTTTTTCCACACTTATCTAAAAACGGCAGTTTGTTCATACTGGTTAGCCTGTTT
Organism: Levilactobacillus paucivorans; assembly: GCF_001437125.1. Taxonomy (GTDB): domain Bacteria; phylum Bacillota; class Bacilli; order Lactobacillales; family Lactobacillaceae; genus Levilactobacillus; species Levilactobacillus paucivorans. The sequence goes on from NZ_JQCA01000016.1 coordinate 4,552, forward strand.
TTCGTTATATAATCATCAAAAATCCACTGTTAACGGCAATTTTAAACCGGATAGTGTCCGCAACACGCAGTTGTTAATCCGTTTATACCATATACCAGTTTCCGGTGTTATATGTCATCCTTTTTTAGGATGTCCAGCTTTTTAGATAACCTGTAACATCAAAAACACGTCCTCCAAATTGGTCGTTGACCATTTGAAGGACGTGTTTTTGATGCTATTTAGTTAGCATGATTACTTCTGAGCAATCACTAATTTCTTATTAGCTGTGACGTACTTGCCGTTGGTCAACTGGAAACGCGTCGTTTTCTTGTAACTAACGATCTTCTTAACCTTCAGTGTCTGCCCCTTCTTGTAGTGACGAACCTTGCCCTTTAAGGATTTCTGCTTGTATGCATTAACCCCTTTGGCATTCAGGACCTTCACTTTATTCTGCTTTTTAGCATAGTAGACTGAAGAAACATAGGCACTCTTAGCCGTAATGTATCCCGTCTTACCAGCCGTCTTAGAATGGTGATTGACGTCGCGAACCTTGTAACGACGGTAACCTTGCTTGGATTTGGCATTCCCGGTCACCACAAACATTGGCCGGTTGGTCCGTTTCTGCTTCCGGTAGGTGACCTTCTTGGTCTTCTTCGAGAAGTTCTTGCTGCTATAGAGGTTGATGGTCTTCTTGGCGTAAAGCACGCCGGTAATTGGCACAACTGTGGCTCCGGACCCACCAGTTGAGAGATCGGCGGCGTAGTGGAAAGTTACCGTTGTCGGCGTACTCCCAAAAGTCCCACTCTCATCCCCAGTCACGGTGCTCAACTTATAACCAGAAATCGCCAAACGTTCGGCTGTGTAGGTTGCCCCAAGGGTTCCCGTCAAGACCTGGTCATCGGCAAGTTTCTTGCCTTGGGCATCCACATACTTCACAGTGACGGGTTGCCCTTGTTGCGTATCGGGTGGTGTTACCGGAGGCGTCACTGGTTCAATGACCCGCACTGCGGGTTCCCAAACGTAAGTTTCCACGGATGTTGGATTGTGATCGCCACTGTAAAGCGCCGCAACTTCAGCTCCCTTGGCATAACGCTCACCCAGTGGATTCTGAACCGTCCCTTCACCAACAGCTTCCCAACTGTGAAGAAATTCATCATCGTTCATGGTGTTGGGATCGTTAAGATAAGTGGAGGTACTCTTGAAAATCGTCTTGGGTCCGAGCGTTAACTGCCAGAGGTTCGTTTTCCCATTAAACATCGAACTGCCACTAAAGTCAGCTGGTGGCGCAAACGAATCAAGTCGCAAGATCTGTACGTTACTGCCACTAAACATGTATAAAGCACTCTTCAAACTGGCAAAAGTGAGTTTAGACATATCTAATTCCTGTAACGAAGCATCATTTACAAACATTGACATCGTAGTGGTGACGTTATCCGTATTAAAGTGCGAAAGGTCTAGATTGGAAACTTTTCTGAGCTGATAGAACATAAATGACATGTCGGTCACATGACTCGTATCAAAATGAGAAACATCCAGCGACTGTAAGACGTTGTTTCCTGTCTTGGTTTTGTTATCAGCTGGGTCAACGAAAGATTGACCTGAAAGAAACATCCCTTTCATGGTCGTTGCTGCGGACGTATCTAACTTATCGAGATTGACATATTCGCTGACAAAGCCAAATTGGGCAAAAAGGTTGGTTGCATTTGATGAGGTGGCTACCGGTCCATCCAGGACAACCTTGGTCACTTGCTCCCCAACCTTGTTCAGGTCTGCCTCGGTTGACGCCGGCTTGCCTTCTTTAAGCGCAATCTGTGTGACCAATTGCCCCTTATTCCCAGTAATTTCAGAACTTGTCGGTTCTGCCAATGTCCCGGCTTCCAAATGAAGCTCGCCAGAGGTCGTCAAATACCAATGAACGCCATAGTCCCCTTCAACGGCAATGTCTGACTTAGTCGTGTCAGATGTCGTGGCTGCCTGTGCCACCACAGTTGTCCGCAAGCTAGGCGCAGCTAACGTGGCTAATGGCTGTGTCACCCCTAAGGTGAGACTCGTGAGTAAAATTGTTGCCTGCCATTTTTTCATGTTGGTCTCCTCAACTTTCAAAAAATTTACCATTGTGGAATCGCTTACTTTTACGTTGGATATAATAACACCGTTAATGAGTTTCTACCAGCATTTTATTGCACACATTGCAAAAAAGTTCCCATTCTTCCCCTTTCATTATCTCACACATTTTATTATTCATTGATTTATATCACCTGTCATCGCCATTATTACGGAGTTTCTGGTGATAGGACATCCAGATTTCAATTTTCTAGAGCGACCTCTGGCCTTATGCAACAGAGTGAACGAAGTCAACAATTATCAAACGCTGATACCCCTTATTGACGGACTGACTTCACTTTTATACGTAAAAAGCATCGTGAGCTATAACACTCACGATGCTAGTCGTTACTATTCAGCGATAACTAACTTCTTATTACCAGTGACGTATTGGCCATTGGTCAGTTGGAAACGCGTAATCTTGTTGTTACTGATGATTCGCTTAATCTTAAGCGTTTGGCCCTTCTTGTAGTGTCGAACTTTATCCTTCAAATTCTTTTGCTTGTAGCCGTTGATCCCCTTAGCCCCCAGAACTTTCACTTTTTTCTGGTTCAAGATATAGTAAGCTGAGGAAACATACTCGTATTTTGCCGTAATGTAACCCGTCTTACCGGCCGTCTTTGAGTTCTGGTTCACATCACGAACCTTGTAGCGCTTGTAGCCTTGCTTACTCGTGGCGTAACCCGTCACCGCAAATACTGGTCGGTTGGCCCGTTTCTGCTTGTGGTAAGTGGCCTTAGGCGTCTTGTCCGTAAAGTTCTTGTTACTGTGCAGGTTGATGGTCTTCTTGGCGTAGACCACCCCGTTCACCGGCACGGACCCATCGGATTCTCCCCCGGTCGTTTGGTGTGGAATGTAGTGGAAAGTCACCGTAGTTGGCGTGCTCGTAAAGGTTCCTTTAGCATCACCGGCAACCTTGTGGAGCTTATGCCCATTGATGGCGAGACATTCCGCTTTATAAACTTCTCCGACATTTCCCGTCAACACTTGGTCAGCTGCCAGTCGTTTGCCCTTGGTATCTAAATGCTTTACGGTCACCGGTTGCCCTTGCTCTACGGGCGCTGGTGTTGGGTCAACTTCCCGCTCGACTGGCTCCCAGACATAAGTTTCCACTGCACTTGGCTTGTTCTCACCAGCATACAGGGTCGTCACAGCTCTTCCAGTGTCATACTTGTCACCTAATGGGTTCTTAACCTTCCCACTCCCCACGGCTTGCCACTTGTCAAGAAAAGCCTCATCTTCAATCGTATTGGCATCATTCAGATAAGTGTCTCCCGTCAAGGTCGTCTTGGGTCCCAGCGTTAACTGTTGGAGCGTTGATTTACCACCAAACATTGCCCAACCCGTAAAGTTAGCTGGCGGTGCGAATGAGTCAAGCCGTAACACTTCTAAGTCACTCCCACTAAACATGAAGGCCGCAACCTTCAAATTGGCGAAAGTCAGGTGTGACATATCGAGCGATTTCAACGATGAGTTCCCAAAGAACATCGAGCCGGCATTAGTCACCTGGTCAGTGTTGAAACTCGACAAGTTATAACTAGAGACCTTTCGTAACTGAGTGAACATGTTCGTCATGTCTGTCACGTGACTAGTATCAAAGTGTGAAACATCCAAGGCGGTCAACACGTTATTGCCATTTTTCGTTTCGTTATCCTCTGGGTCCACGTAGGCCTGGTCCGAATAGAACATCCCCTTCATCGAGGTTGCCGCCGACGTGTCCAATTTATCAAGGTTAACGTATTCGCTCACATGGCCGAACTGAGCAAAGAGGTTAACTGCGTTGGCTGAAGTTGCCACCGGTCCATCCAATACCACTCGGGTAACTTGTGCACCGACCTCTTGCAATTGTGGTAGCTTGGGGTTGGTAATCCCCTGTGCTTCAGCAATCTGGGTCGATAACTGGCCATTGTTTGAGCCGTCACCCGTAGTTGGTGGAATTGGGGTATCCTTTAATGTTCCGGCGCCTAAATGTAGTTCACCCGCGGCCGTCAAGTACCAATGCACGCCGTAGTCCCCTTCGGCGACAACATCACCTTTTGTTGTGTCGGACTGTGTTGCTTCGGATTGAGTAGTCGCGGCCTGAGCCGTTACCGTTGGTTGACTGTTGGGTGTCGCTAATACAGCAATAGGTTGGGTAATTCCAAGGACGAGACTCGTGAATAAAAGAGTTGCTTGCCATTTCTTCATGGTGGTTTCCTCAGCTTTCGTTTTTTATATTATGTGAAGTTTCGTACTTCATATCTTGGAAATGATAATACCATCGTTCACCTAAACTTGACTACTCTTCCAGGCATTGACTGGCAAAAAACATCCCATTTCGTTCGACATCTGCACCATAAATTCTAAAATTCACAAAGTTGGGACTCTCGCAACCTCCCCACATCAGACTTCATCACACGTTAAAATTAAAATTTCATTTTCGAATAGTTATCATTGACTTTTTCTGATGGTTTCGTCAAACTCACGTCCCGAAAAAAGCCGTTATCCCCGACAAGCGAAGATAACGGCTCTATTTGAAGTTTAGATTTAATCAAGGTTACCGTTTTGAACGAACGGTTTCGATGAACTCTGCTAAGCCCTGTGGATCGGTCAATTGCCGATTACACTGGTCACTATCACGGCAGATATAATTACCATTACGCGTATAGGTTTCCAGTCCGGCCTTCGTCGTGGTAACGAAGAGCGAGACATTCCCGATCGTATGACAGATAGCACATACATTCTTAACGGTCTTGGGACCCATATCACCCTGAATACCAATCAGCTTGCCTTGATAGGGTGCCACCAGATACTTCTTCTGGTTACCCCCATCATTCCAGCCCAGATACGTGAGTTGATGGCGGTTAACCGACGCCCATTCAGGCTGTTTCAGCTTCTTGACCTTCCGGAACAACTTACTCAGTTGCTTCGACGTCAGATCTGGGAAGGGTTCGACTAACGGTTCTAAGGTTGGCAACAGTGCTGCCGCGGCCTTCCGTGTCAGGCGATCCGGCTTCAGTCGTTCTATGAACGCCTCGGTAATCGGATTGTCAGCTGGCAAAATAGCCTGAATTTCGGCAATCGTACTGTCGCGAATGACCCGCCGCATGCGGCTGTCATTGACCGAGAGATAAGAACTGACGAGTGTGTTAACCTTCTGGGTGATATCACTATAGTTGTATGCAGTTATTGTTGTTTCCATGAATAAAGTTCCTTTCAGATTTAAACCAGACACTTCTCCGAAAGGTATGACAGAAAAGTGTCGCTAACAGCCAGCACTCATCTGTACAAATAACGATGCCATCATCGTCGATCATCTCCTTGCATTCAGTTTTTTTAGCTGAATTGTTTTCTAGTGTACCGAAACTCGCCGCAGATTGCAACTGTAAGGCGATCAAAAAGAGTGACCGACAAGTTCTGTCGATCACTCTCATGGTCTAATAGCGGTTCTCTGTCAACTGTTGTTGGTAAAATTCGTATGAAGGTAGCTTGATCACGGTG
>NZ_JQCA01000113.1 GCF_001437125.1 Levilactobacillus paucivorans
GAACGCGGAACCAATGAGAACACTAACGGCCTTTTACGCGAGTTCTTCCCGAAGGGCAGATCCTTGGCATTGGCCTCACTGGTTGATATTCAACTGGCTCAAGATACCTTAAACAACCGGCTGCGGCGGTCATTGAACTATCGCTGTCCAGCTGATTTAATGCCTGAACTAGCTTAGCAACTAGACCACTTCTAAGAATAGATTCTTAG
>NZ_JQCA01000114.1 GCF_001437125.1 Levilactobacillus paucivorans
ACCTATATTCAAACGAAGCGTAATGGCTGGTGTTACTTATCAACCATCATGGACCTGCACTCACGACGGATTATCGGCTATTCGTTCTCAAAAAAGATGGATACTGATTTAGTCTTAAAGACCCTTGAAAGCGCGGTTAAAAATCGAACCATTACTGGGGACCTGATTATCCATACGGATTTAGGATCACAGTATACCAGCGATGATTACAATCAACGTTTAACTGAACTACATATCTGCCACTCATACAGCCGTAAGGGGTGTCCGTATGATAATGCGCCAATGGAATCCTTTCACGCTTCCCTCAAAAAGGAATGTGTTTATCCAGTGCCGGTCTTTGAAGATTATGAAACTGCCGCTGCCGTCCTTTTTGAATATGTGCATGCTTTCTACAATAGGAAGAGAATTCATAGTTCACT
>NZ_JQCA01000115.1 GCF_001437125.1 Levilactobacillus paucivorans
ACCACTTCTAAGAATAGATTCTTAGTGTTGCACTTGATTTGACAATTGAGGCTTTTTAAACATTGCTTATATCATACAGATTTCTGAAACCCGGGTCAATGCAAAACTAACCCAACTAGTTAAGCCGATAACGCAAATGGACATAAGGCTGGCGGTCAAGCTGGCGATAGGCACTCACCAGAAAGCCAAACTCTGCGGCCAACTGGGCATTCCGACTGCCGGGCCGCACATCCATCCCCACGACTCGCGCGCCACTCTGACGGGCCTGGCGTAGTGCATCAGCCATCAACCACTCATCAAACCACCACTGTTGGTAGGTCTTATTGGCCGAACGCGGTCGCACCGTCAACAGGTCCAGATACCACTCATCGGGCAACGCTCGGGGTGTCACCACCAGCTGCTGCGATGGAGCTACCTGCAAACGTTCAAACAACGCCGCCCACTGATTATCCAGGGTTGGTTCTACCGCAGCAGGATAACCATAGGCTACCCCGACCGCCACGCCCTGGTTCTGATAGACGCGCGCCTGGCGATAACCATAACGGAAGTTCTCCTGATGGTAACCGACAAATAACAACTGTGAGAGTTGTTCCTTGGTCAGTCGCCGCAACCGGCGCAGATGCCGCCGTTCCAACTCGTGCAACACCAGAATCGCCACCGCGTCGGCATCGACAATCGTTGCCGCTCGTAACATGGCGTCGCCCCCTAATACTTTCGCAGGAGCAACCGGTCAATCCGGTGACCCACCGTCTTGTGAATAATCATATCCGCCCGGTTGCGCGTGGGCAAAATATACTCTTCCAGATTCTTCAAATCAATGTCATGCCAGACCTGTCGTGCCTTCGCTAAGGCCACATCACGGTCGCCCGTGGCATAGGGGTAGTAATAGTTCGATGGGTCCTGGAAGGCCGTCTCTAATAGCAATTGGAAGCGTTCCAGGAACCAATCCTCAATCAGATCCGAATCGGCATCGACGTAAATGGAGAAGTCGGTAAAATCGCTAACATAAATCTGTTCATTTGTCGGCAATTGCAGGGTATTAATTCCCTCCACAATCAGAATGTCCGGATGCTCAATGTAGTCGAACTGATCCGGCACAATGTCGTAAACCTTATGGGAATACACCGGTGACTTCACCAGGGGTGCTCCCGACTTCACGGCATTTAGGAAGTGAATCAACCCGGCCATGTCGTAGCTCTCGGGGAATCCCTTGCGACTCATCAAGCCCCGCTTCTTTAGCTCTTCGTTAGAGTAGAGGAACCCGTCGGTCGTGATCAGTTGGATTCGCTGGTCGGTGAAGTAGTGATTGAGTAGCACCTCCAGCAGTCGTGCCGCGGTACTCTTACCAACCGCCACACTTCCAGCAATCCCGATAATAAAGGGAATCCGATGGGCGGGTTGTTGCAGAAAGGCCGCCTGATCACGTTGTAACTGCCGATAATGTTGGACCTGTAGCCGCAACAGATGGACCAACGGAATGTAGACATCCTGAACGTCTTGTAGCGAAATCCGGTCATTAAAGGCCTTGATCTGCCGCAGACTTTCCGGCGTCAGGGGCAACGTCGCGCGGTCGGCGAAACCTTGCCACTCATCGCGCGAAAACGCATTGTAATTAATGGGGTCACTCATAATAACACCTCAACCTTACTCTGAAATAATTAGTCATATTATACCGCAACTTCACCCCATTTGCCTCGTTTCGCCCACGCTACTAAACGCCCTAGAAAAGCCAAAAGAGCCGTACCCCTCGGCACGACTCCTCGTCTTTAAATGGTTTCGTATTCATCTTCCGGAATTCCAGCTACTAATGGTGAACGTTCCGCCACCGCAATCAGACTGAGCCGGTGCATGGCACGGGAACAGATCGTGTAGAGCAACTGCCGTTCATCCTCAGCCGCATAGCGACTCGCCGAAGCCTGCCAAACAATGACAGCATCGAACTCGAGTCCCTTTGCCAGGAAGGATGGCACCACAATGACGCCGGGTGCCAGTCGTTGGTTTTCGGACTGAATCAGTGTGACCGCCACGTCCTGGGCCTTGAGTTCTTCGGTCAAGCGCCGACAGTCTTCGAGATCCTTGCCGATAATGGCCGTGGTTTCGTCCTCAGCATTGTTGCGTTGAACCTGGGCAATCACCTTAGCAATTCCATCAGCTTCGTCACTCGCCACCGTCACCGTTGGCAACTCACCCTCACGGTCAAAGGCCGTCACAGCCTCCCCGTTCTTCAGGATGTGCTTGGTGAAATCAGTCACCTGTTGGGTTGACCGATACGACTGGGTCAACTGAACCACCTTGGTCTTATCGGGGTCAAACATCGTACTCAACTCCTGCAGGAGCGTGCGACTATTTTCCTTGGTGAAGATCGCTTGATTCAAATCTCCCAACATGGTGAAACGGGCCCGTGGAAAACTGAATTTCAGGAAGGCCAGTTGAAAGGCATTGTAATCTTGAATTTCATCCAAGAAGACGTAGCGCATGTTCCGCTCGCCTTCCTTACCCGTCATCTTATCGTAGAGGTACAGGTATGGGGTGGTGTCGACCAGCTGCATGTGCCGTTCCTTTAACTTCTCAATGGTTTCGTCCACACTGGCCTGCCAATCGGCGGTCGTGATGTGGAAGTCGTTGAGGTCGATGCGGTTCGGCATATCCCGTAGCATGTGCACGTATTGCGTGTTGATGCTCAGAAAACGGGCCCGCACAATGGCCTTACGAATGGGATCGAAGGCCTTCATGACAACCTTCCGAGCCAAGAATTGAAATTCCTTGTCGGCGGATTCGAACTCCCGGGGGTCATCCCCATAGAGGGCGTTCAACTGTTCACGGTCGAGGTCCTCAATGGTTTCTTCCACCCACTTGGTCCGCATCTCACTGGAAATCCGGCGATTTAGAATTCGGATCAGGGCTTCCTTAGTCGCCTGTAATCGGTTGGCCAGGTGATAGTTCCGGTTAAAGCCATAGTAGATTTCTTCAATTTTCTCTTTGTCGATGAACACCTTGTCCTTGAACTTGATGTTGCGGAAGACCATGTCGCGGCCCTCCAGATGATCGGCATAGTTGGTCACCGCATCGAAGAAAGTCAGGCTCCCCTTCAACCGACTGATTCGGTTTTGAATAGGGGTATTAACCTCGCCAAACCGCTGGGCCAGCGTCTCGACCTCAATCTTAGGCAACCGCCGACCAGCGTACTGGTAGTACGTCATCTGGACCATGTTGTGTTCCCCTAATTCGGGCAGCACCTGGTCAATATAGTCATTAAAGAGTTGATTGGGTGAAAAGAGCATCACTTGTCCGGCATTCAAGTGTCCTCGATACCGATATAACAGGTAAGCCACCCGTTGAAGGATCGCCGCCGTCTTCCCGGAACCCGCGGCCCCCTGAACGAACAGGAGATCGGAGTGGGTATCCCGGATAATTCGGTTTTGTTCCTTTTGAATCGTCGTCACGATACTCTTCATCTTGGTATCGGAGTGTTCACTCAGCGCCGACAATAACATCTGGTCGGTCACCGTTTGGTCCGTATCATAGAGGGTGACGATCGTTCCATCCTCAATCTGAAATTGTCGTTTTAACTGAACGTCCACGGTCTGTTCCCCATCGGGCGTCTGATAGCTGACGTTACCCAGTTCCCCATCATAGTAAATGCTGGAGATCGGGGCCCGCCAATCGTAGACCAGGAAGTGATCCGGGGTATCTGAGAATGACCCCAGCCCAATATAAATGGTTTCAGGCTTAGCGGTTGGGCCTTCTTGAAAATCGATTCGGGCGAAGTAAGACTTATCCTCCAACCGTTTTAGGGTACTGAGTTCCGTCGTGGCATGTTGCCAACTGTTCTGACGTTCCGCCAGTAACTGTTGTTGTTGCCGCACGGACAGCGCCGTTTCCAATAATCCTTCATAACTGTCGGTCTTGATTCGCAAGTCATTGACGAAGTTTTTCCGGATACCGGCTTCATCACCCTCCGCGGAATCAATCCGTTTCTTGGCGGCAGTCTCAGCGACCTTAATCTTCGCGATGACTGCGTCTAAATGCTTCTGCTCTTGGGCCTTAATTGAATCTGGCAAGCCAATCCCTCCTCGAATTAACCGGACAAACTGTATGTGAAACGCTTAATAATTCGACTTACCATTTTACACGTCTTCCCCTTATAAAGAAAGGAATGTGATTGCTTTAAGTCAGTTAGTTTCCCCTATCTTTGGTATACTTGAGGGGATATTTTTCGGAGGTGAAACAATGGATCAAGTTTCTCTATTAATTATTTTAACTGCCGCATTAGTGACCCCCTTAGTGATGGCCAAATTCAAGCTCACCGTCTTACCAACGGCCGTCGTTGAAATCCTCGTCGGGATCTTACTGGGACCCAGCATTCTAAACGTCGTGCATGCTAATTCAACCCTAAATTTACTGTCCAACACCGGGGTCATCTTCCTAATGTTTCTAAGTGGGATGGAGATTGATTTCAGTCTCTTCAACCGCCGGAAACGTCCGCAGACCCCACTAGCGGCTAAGGTCGCTGGCAAAGCACCGAAGTACTCGCCGGTCTTCATCGCCATCAGTAGCTATGCGGCGATTGCTGTCAGTGCCCTATTGCTGGGCTTCATTTGCCGCTGGACCGGTTTGTTCAAGGATCCTTGGCTCGCCGCCATTATCTTCATGACCATTTCGCTTGGAATTGTCATCGCAACCCTCAAGGAAAAGGAACTCCTCAGTAAGCCCTTTGGTCAAACCGTCCTGTTGATCGCGGCTCTTGGGGAAATCATCCCCCTGTTCGCCCTGACCATCTACGCCTCAATCTTTGGCAAGAGCGGCAAGTCTCTGTGGCTTCTCCTACTGGTCTTCCTAGCTGCTGGAGTGCTCTTCCGGCGTTTCAAGCCATTCTTTAGCTTCTTTGAGAGCATCAACAAGTCCACCACCCAACTGGATATCCGGCTGGCCTTCTTCCTCATCTTCAGCATGGTGGTCATCGCCGAATCCGTGGGCGCCGAAGGAATTCTCGGGGCTTTCGTGGCGGGGATTGTCATGAAGCTCCTGCAACCGCAAGAAGACACGCGGACTCGTCTGGATGGGATCGGCTACGGCTTCTTCATCCCGATCTTCTTCATGATGAGTGGCGCTGGCCTGAATCTACGAACCTTGCTAGCTTCACCGGCCACGCTCCTGTTGATTCCCGCCTTCTTTGCGGCCTATCTCTTAGCCAAGGCGGGCGTCTACTTCTGCCTCCGTCTGCGTTTCAAACGAGGCAATGCCTTTGCCGGGATGGCTATCAATAGTGCCACCATCACGATGGTCCTGGCAGTCTTACAAGTGGCAAAAACCATGAAGGTCGTCACCACCCAACAGTCTGGTGCCTTCTTACTGGCTGCCATTTTGACCTGTGTCTTAGGACCGCTGTTGTTTAACACCGGCTACACTGCTGAAGCCGAGGACCTGAAGAAGTCCACGGTGCACTTTATTGGCACCAACCTCCTCACCGTACCCGTGGCCCAGCAGTTAACCCAGGATCGCTACGATATCACGATGTACACCAACAAGGAAACGAACTTCAAGACCTACAACTCCGAGGTCAACGTTCACCTGTTGGATTCACTGGAAACCCAATACGTCGAGGACCAAGACGTCTTCGACGCTGACATCGTGGTCTTAGGCCACCTCAATGCCACCAAAAATTACGAGTTGGCTAAATCCGCTAAGGCCTACGGGGTTACCCGCGTCATCGTTCGTTTCGAAGATCGTAACGTCCTCGACGAACGGGAAGACGAACTCAAGGAACTGGGTATTGAAGTCTACAACACGCCTAACGTCAACATTGCCATGTTACGTAGCCTGATCGAAACCCCAACGACGCTACGCCTGTTGACGTCTTCCACTTCGGCTGTCTACGAAGTTGCCCTGCGCAACCGCCGGTACACCAACCAGGCCATTCGCAGCTTGCCATTTGTCGGGAACATCACCATCAGTCAGATCTTCAGAAACGGTCACTTCGTTCGACCAACTGGGGCGACAACCTTGAAATTTAACGACCGGATCATCTTCACCAGTAGTCCCGAGACGGCTCGTGAAATTCGGCGCGAACTAGGCATTCTCAACTAGAACTGCTAAAATAAAAGTAATTAAGTTTAAAGGAGAGATGACATGGCGACAGTTGAAATCTATTTGGTCCGTCACGGCCAAACCTATCTGAACAAGTACAATCGCATCCAAGGGTGGTCCGACTCCCCACTCACGGAAAAGGGTATCGCGGATGCCCAAAACGCCGGTAAACGGCTGGCTAAGGTACCTTTCGCCGCTGCCTACGCGAGTGACACCACCCGGGCCAGCAACACGGCCAAGGAGATCCTGGCGCGCAATGTCAGTGCCCTGAACCAGCCAACCATTATGCCAGCCTTTCGGGAAGAGAACTTCGGTTTCTTCGAAGGACTCGACACCAGTTTCACCTGGCACACGTTGGGCAGTCCTATGGGTCTCGATGACTTTAACGAAATGATTGCCAGTCTCACCATTGAGAGGACCAAGGACCTCTTCAAGGCCAACGATCCTTACGGTGATGCCGAAGACAACCAGGAATACTGGGCTCGATTACAACCCGGTCTGGACCATGTCGTGGCCAATGCTAGTGACGGTGACCGCGTCTTGATCGCCACTCACAGTACAACCATTCGGAGTATTGTGTCCAAGTTCTCCGACGTTGATGTCTCGGTTCCCGTAGCCAACGGGAGTATTACCAAGCTGACCGTGACCGATGGCAAGTATCGCGTCGATGACTATAATAATACTGAAGGACCGATTGCCTAGGTCTAAACTGAGTTGGAATTGAGTTGAGACTTGGCCGCCTGCGGCTAAGATCGAACATTCAGTACTATTTAGTTAAACAATTCAGAATAACTGAAATAGCCTCATTCCAAACAAATGGGCTCTAGAATATTGGGTGTTGATGGAAATCCATCAACACCCAATAATTCTAGAGCCCTCTTAGTAAGAGGTGATTGGGGGTACTTTTTTGATGTGCCGTTTTAAGAGGCTGAATTTCCAAGGGACTTTGGTTGACCACTAAGGCATCGGATAGTTTAAAATATTGAACATAGGACTGGTATGGTCGATTGTAACGAATTAAAATTTACAAGGTAACTTCCTCGTGCAGGATACGACGACGCTAGAATGGGAGCGATGAGCAAACAATGAAAAAAGTATTGTTAGTTGAAACGAACGTGACGCGCTATCAAGGAACAACGGACCCGACTGGTTTGTGGTTAGGCGAAGCGGCTGAGTTTGTGGATGAAATGAATCAGGACGGGATCGCGGTTGATTACATGAGTCCTAAGGGCGGATTCGTTCCGCTAGACCCACGGAGCATGAAGTATACGGACGATACGATTATGCGCATTTATGAAGATTCCGATTTTATTGAACGGGCGTTGAAGAATACGTTGCGACCAGATCAAGTAACCCCCGGTGATTATGCTGCTATTTACTACACGGGCGGTCACGGGGTCATGTGGGATTTTCCGGATGACCCTAACTTGCAACGTTTAGCCATGGCAATCTACGATAACGGCGGCTACATTAGCTCGGTGTGTCACGGAATTGCCGGGTTGTTGAATTTAAAAGACGCGCAGGGAAAGTACCTGATTGCGGGTAAGCAGATTACCGGTTTTACGACGGCTGAAGAAAGAATTGCTGGTAAAAAGTCGGTTGTCCCATTTTTGAATCAGCAGGTCGCTGAAGCTCACGGCGCGCACTTTATGAAGAAGCGTTTTTACAGCGAATACGCGGTTAAAGATGGCCGGTTATTAACGGGTCAAAATCCATTTTCTGTACGGGCAGTGGCAAAACTACTGCTGAATGAACTGCAACACTAATCAAGATTAATCTAATATTTGATGGATCTAGGATTAATGAACTATAAATGGAATGAGGCTATTTTTATGGAGCGACGAATCACTCCTCACAACAAACGTAATATCACATGTCTTTTACTTATGATATCGCCCTTCCAAAAAGTCCCGCAATGGCAACGTAAAGTCCCCGGTCATGACCAGACTGCCGAAGTCGGCCGTCACCATCTGCTTATCTTGGTGTAAAGCGAGCTTAACAGCCCACTTCGGGTCAAACAAGAGCTGTTGCCCTACCGCAACCAAGTCGGCTTCCTGGAGGACATTAGCGACATCCTGTCGGGTGCGGACGCCGCCGACCCCGACCAATGGGATTTGACCTTTTAAGGCGTCATACATGTAGGCCATCATTGATTTATCCTGATAGTCGGTTCCTCTGGCCACTCGATCGTAATTGCCGAGGGAAACGTGAATGTAATCCAATGGGAATTCCTGCAACTGTGTCAGGAGATATAGCGTGTCAGCGAACCGGATTCCCGGGTTTTCGAATTCTTCCGGAGAGAGGCGATAACCAACGATGAACGGCCGGTCAGCTGTCTCCTTGACTGCCACCAAGGTACGCTCAATCACGCGCCGAATAAAGGCCGCTCGCTGCGTGCGGTCACCACCCCATTTGTCGGTCCGTCGGTTGGAATGTGGTGAGAAGAACTGCTGGAGCAGATAGGTATTAGCTCCATGAAGCTCAACGCCATCAAAGCCAGCTACGATAGCCCGCTTCGTCGCCTCACCAAAGTCTCGAATAATCCTTTCGATCTCGGCATCCGTCAGTTCTCGCGGGGTCTCGGCCTCTGGTCGTTCGGCAGCCACTGCGCTGGCCGAGACGGGCTGCTCGCCAGATAAGGTTGCTCGTGAAGTCATTCGTCCAGCGTGGAAGATCTGCAAGATGGCTTTGGCCCCTTGACCCTGGATCGCGCTGGCCAAGTCGTGAAGCCGCGGGATCATGTCATCGCTGGCCACGCTCAACTCACCGGGCCAGCCCTTGCCACCCGCCTGAACGTTAGCCGCCCCAGTGATCACGGCCCCTAGTCCTTGTGACCGTTCCTGATAATAGGCGATTTCATCTCGTGTAACCTGACCATCAAAGAAACTCTGCCGCGTCGTCATCGGCGACATCATCAGCCGATTCTTCAGTGTCACGCCCGACCGTAAACGCAGCTTTTCCGAATATTCTGTCATGCGAAGTCCTCCTCAATTACAATAGATCTTGATCCCATTGTACCGAAACCAACACGACAGTAAAAACATTCGGTTCACAAAAAAGCACCAAGGAGGGTGACAATCGTCACACCCCTTGATGCTTTTTGAATTTACACTGTTGAAACGTGTGTTAGCAGGCAGTCGACTCCGCTTAAACCTGGTAATCAACTAATCCAGAACCAGGATTACTTAATTACCAGCCTTAATGCTCGATGACTAACTGCCTGCTATTACACGCTGTCTTTTAATCTTGAATCAACGATGCCTCATGTGCCCGTTGGGTGTACATGTCGATCTCGTCATCGGCCGCACGGACCCAGTGACGTGGTGCGATTTCAACCAAGTGACGTTCTTTGCCGTCATTTTCTTGGCCCCCATCGTAGGCAATCTCTTGACGCGCCCGTTCGAACTCAGGGTCCGGCACGGGAACGGCTGACAAAAGACTCTTGGTGTAGTCATGCAGGGGGTGGGCGTAGATTTCGTCAGAATCGGCGATCTCTAACATCTGGCCATAGTGCATAACGCCAATTCGATCGGAGATGTACTTCACCATGGACAAGTCATGGGCAATGAACAGGTACGTTAAGCCCTGTTCACGTTGAAGTTTCTTCATCAGGTTAACCACTTGGGCTTGAATCGACACATCCAAAGCGGAGATCGGTTCATCGGCAATGACGAACTTTGGCTTTACCGCCAAGGCTCGGGCAATCCCGATCCGTTGCCGTTGCCCACCGGAGAATTCATGGGGATAACGACTAGAGTGGTCCTTATTCAACCCAACGGTTTCCAACAGGTCCTCGACCTGCTTGGTTCGGTCATCATCGTCCTTAGCCAGATTGTTAATATCAATCCCTTCGGCGACGATATCCTTAACCTTCATCCGTGGATTCAGAGAAGCATAAGGATCTTGGAAGATCATTTGCATCTCTTGACGAAAGTCACGTTTTTCCTGCTTA
Organism: Levilactobacillus paucivorans; assembly: GCF_001437125.1. Lineage (GTDB taxonomy): Bacteria > Bacillota > Bacilli > Lactobacillales > Lactobacillaceae > Levilactobacillus > Levilactobacillus paucivorans. Next base: position 10,040 of record NZ_JQCA01000115.1, read on the forward strand.
CTGGTAAAGGAATCAACGTTCTTACCGTCAAATAGAATCTCACCGGACGTGGGTTCGTAGAGGTGAATGATGGCGCGTCCAGTCGTGGTCTTACCAGAACCGGATTCCCCGACAAGTCCAAAGGTCTCGCCTTTGTAGATATCGAAGGAAATGTCATCAACCGCGTGAACTTCGTCGGATTTACCCACGTTGAAGTACTGCTTGAGGTGCTTGACCTCGAGGATTTTTTCGGCATTTTCGTAGTCCATTATTGCTGTTCCTCCTCTTCTTCAACTGGCCCAGTCGTTTGCTGTGCTTGCGCCAAGGCTTGTTGCATCTTTGCGTACTTCTCTTGTCGTTCGACAATCTGAGCGGGTGGCGTCACTTTAGGTGCATCCGGATGGAGCAACCAGGTAGCCGCATAGTGGGTATCAGAAACCTTAAAGAATGGTGGTTCCTGTTCCGTATCAATCTTCAACGCATACGCGTTACGAGCCGCAAAGGCATCCCCAGTTGGTGGATCCAATAGGTCGGGTGGCGTTCCTGGAATGGAAGGCAACTCATCACCGCTGGAATCCAACGTGGGCATCGAGCTCAGTAAGCCCCACGTGTAAGGGTGCTTTGGGTTGTAGAAGATTTCATCAACGGTCCCGTATTCCACGATTTTACCCGCGTACATAACGGCTACTCGGTCAGCCATCCCCGCCACAACTCCGAGGTCATGGGTGATGAAGATGATTGACGTCGAAATCTTATCTTGCAATTCCTTCATCAAGTTCAGAATCTGCGCTTGAATCGTCACGTCCAAAGCGGTCGTGGGTTCATCGGCAATCAGAACTTCTGGATAGTTGATGAGGGCAATGGCAATCACAATCCGTTGCCGCATCCCACCAGAGAATTGGTGCGGATAGTCATTGATTCGGCTTTCGGCATCGGTGATTCCAACCAGCTTCATCATTTCCAGAGCTTGCGCCCAGGCTTTATCTTTTTTCATACCCTTGTGAACCATGAGGGGTTCGGCGATCTGCCGGCCAATCTTCATGGTGGGGTCAAGCGATGTCATGGGATCTTGGAAGATTTCGGCAATGTCTTGTCCCCGAATTCCTTCCATTTCCTTCTCACTCTTCTTGAGTAAGTCTTGACCCTTGTACATAATGCTACCACTGGCAATGTCGGCGTTGCTGGCATTCAAGCCCATGATCGTCCGCGTTGTCACGGACTTCCCGGAACCGGATTCCCCAACAATCGCTAGGGTCTCCCCTTTCCGTAAATCAAAGCTCACGTTACGAATAGCCTTAACGTCACCGGCATAGGTCTTAAAGTTCACTTGTAAGTTACGAACCTCTAAAATGTTGTTTTCGTTATCCATGACGTTATTTCACCTACTCTTTCGTGCGTGGGTCGAATGCATCCCGTAACCCGTCACCCAGAAGGTTAAAGGCTAACATGATGATACATAGGACCAAGGCTGGCCACCACATCTGGTAAGGCAAGAACTGGAAGTTCTTTTGCCCATCGTTCAACAGGGTCCCGAGGGAAGCCTGTGGTGAAGAAATCCCGATCCCAATGTAGGACAAGGTTGCTTCGAAGAAGATGGCACTTGGAATGGTGAACATCGTGTTGATGATAATGACACTCGAGAGGTTTGGCAACAGATGCTTGAAGGCAATCTTTAAGGAACTTTCCCCCAAGGTTCGCGCCGCCAAAATGTATTCTTGTTCCTTAATCTCCAACGTTTGCGCTCGGACGAGTCGGGCCATGTTGGTCCACGACGTCAACGCGATCGCGATGATAATCGACAGCATCCCGGGCTTTAAGATCAGGATTAACAGGACGATAACCACCAAGTTAGGGATAGACAGGATGATTTCAATGACCCGCTGCATGAAGGTATCCACGCGGCCACCCTTCCAACCGGAGAAGATCCCGTAGGTCACCCCGATGGTCAGGTCAAACAACGTTGCCACTAAGGCAATAATCAGAGAAATCCGTGTCCCGTAGAGTACCCGAGAGAGCAAGTCACGACCTAAGTAGTCAGTTCCCATCAAGTAGTGGGCACCGGTAGCCCTGGCCTGCTTGTAGGCGTCGATCCGTTGACCGGCTTGAACTAACGTCCCATTAAAGCCGTTAATGCCGATGCCAGGAATCTTAGACGGCAAGTTAGCATACTCTGGATGAACTTGGTTCGGATCATGTGGTGAAACGACGGCTGAGCCAAAAGCGAAGAGGAAGATCAACGCCAAGAGAATCAAGGATACCCAAGCACCCTTGTTCTTCTTGAGTCGACGCCAAGCATCTTGCATAAATGTCAGTGAAGGCGCCGCGATCTTTTCGCTATCTAACGCAGCTCGATCGTCGGCCGACATTGGCTTGAAGCTATCTGCTGGAAGTTTTGCTGTATCTGCCATTTATTTACCTCCTAGTTAGCTTTCCCTGTGAGTCGAATCCGTGGATCAGCGATTCCGTAAAGGATATCGGTGAACAACAGGACGACACACAGCATGAATGAATAGATAATGGTTAAGTCCATGATGGTTGGGTAGTCATTGGTCAAGACGGACTTGACGAATTGTTCCCCAATCCCGGGGATGGAGAAGATGTTTTCCACAACCATGGACCCGGTCATGATATTAACCGCTAAAGGCCCCACAATGGTAATTAGCGGAATCAGACTGTTTCGTAAGGCATGGTGGTAGATAACCCCCATCCGGCTGAGCCCTTTGGCTTTTGCCAGTTCAATGTAATCAGAACTAAGTACGTCAACCATTTCCGTTCGAACGAACCGCGCCGATTCGGCTAACGGTGTCGCGCCTAACGCCAAGGTTGGGAGCACCGTGTAGATGAAGCCACCCCATTCGGCGATTGGGAAGAGCTGAGCCTTTAACCCCAAATAGTATTGGAGTAAGACCGCAAGAACGAAGGAAGGAATTGAAATCCCCAGAATTGACACCACCGTAGTGGTCGTATCAACCCAAGTGTTTTGCCGCATAGCTCCGATGGCGCCAATCAGAATTCCTAGAACAACCCCAACAACCATGGCTTGCAGCCCAATCTGTAAGGATGGTCCGATCCGACTAGAAAGCAGGTAGGATACGGGTTGATCGCTGAATTGGAAGGACGTTCCAAAGTCTCCTTTGACAGCCCCTGCTAAGTAAATCAGGTATTGCTGCCATTCTGGCTTATCCAAACCGTATTGCTTGTAGATTAAGGCAATTTGGCTCTGTGAGAGCTTGGCTTGGTTGGTCAGGGGGGTCCCTGGTAACAACTTCATCAGGAAGAATGTGACGGTAATAACGATGAATAAGGTCAGGATCAGATAAAAGATCCGCTTTGCTAGGTACTTTGCCATTTGTTTACCTCTCAATCAGTAGACTTATTCGTTACCGTTAAGTTGTTAAGCTTAACAAGAATTAGATGAAAACAACAAGACGATAAATGATTGCTAAATATCGAAAAGTAAGGACTAACAGTCTCGTTAATCCTTACTCCCCGATGAAACTATCACGATTGGTTCTATAACGTAATGACTAATTTAAATGAAATTATTTGGCAATGTATGCTTTACTGAAGTCCCAGTTAGCGCCGGTTGGGAAGTAGATAACACCCTTGACGTTGGATTTAACCAGTTGTGATTTCCCTTGTTGGTACAGTGGGATGATCCCTTGGTCCTTCAATAACGTCTTCTGAGCGTCTACCAAGTCGGTCCAACGTGCGGCTTCGTTGTTAGCGTCCTTGCCATCAGCAGCGGCAATATCCTTGTCGTATGAAACATTGATCCATTTCCCACGGTTGTAGGAATTGGTCTTGGTGAACATTTCCAGGAAGGAGATAGCATCTGGGTAATCAGCACCCCAGCCAGAAACAACGGCTTGGAACTGACCGTTTTCAGAACGGCTCAACCGCGTCTTGAATGGGAGACTTTGGTTGGTAACCTTGATGTTACCTAACTTCGACCATTGACTTTGAACGAATTCCAAGGTGTTCTTAGCAGCTGGCGTATCGTCAGCCGTTAACGTTAAGTCGTAGCTTGAACGACCAGTTTCCTTCAAGGCTTCTTTCCAAAGCTTTTTGGCTTTGGTCAAATCAGTGGAGGTGGCTTCTGGAACGGCGGCAGCGGTGTTGAAGTCCTTACCCTTGTATGACATCAACCCAGTTGAGACCAAGCCCTTAGCTTCTGAGGAGCCATCGGCTAAGACCTTGTTCACAAATTGTTTCCGGTTGATCGCCAGTGATAAGGCTTGACGGGCCTTCTTGTTCTTCATCATGGTGTCTTTCCGTTGGTTCAATTCAATGTAGAACGTCGAAGCCCCCTTCCGTTCAACGTATTGTTTATCGTGCTTGTAGTTCTTTGGTTGTTGACCACTCAAGTAAGTGGCATCCAGTTTACCGCTTTGGTATTGACTCAAAGAGGTTTGTGGATCCTTCACCGTCTTAAAGTTGATCTTCTTTAGTTTAACATTCTTTGCATTCCAGTACTTACTGTTTTTACTTAACGTCCAATTATCTGACGTCCCAGTCCAGTAGGTTAACTTGAAAGGTCCGTTGTAGACGTTGTCTTTCGCGTTCGTGGCGTACTTTTTACCGTACTTCTGAACGACCGTCTTGTTCTGTGGGAAGAACATTGGACTAGCGGCTAAGGATGGGAAGTAATCCGTTGCCTGCGTCAATGTCACAACCAACTTGTAATCGCCAACGGCTTTGACCCCTAAGCTAGAAACAGCTTTTTTACTGGTCATGATTTCATTGGCATTTTTAACGGGTGCATACATGTAGGCGTATTGCGAAGCCGTTTTGGGGTTCACCGTGCGTTGCCAGGCATAAACGAAATCTTTGGCGGTAACTTTGTCCCCATTGCTCCAGTTAGATTTACGTAAATTGAAGGTGTAGGTTTTACCATCTTTAGAGACCTTATAGCTCTTGGCAACCCCAGGGTGAACTTTACTGTTCTTACCGAACCGTAACAGTCCTTCATTGGTGTTGTTTAAAGTTTCTCCAGAAACCACGTCAGTTGCTGTAGCAGAATCCATAGATGGTAAAGCCGAAGCTTCCATCCAATTTAACGTTTGTTTACTTGCTTCACTTGAACTGCTCGACGATGACCCACAGGCCGCAAGGATTACTGCGGCGAAAGTAGCCACCGTCCCCAGTTTGACTGCTGATTTGACTTTCATAAATCCAACCCCTTTACGTGTAGTTGTGAAATAAATTGATAGCCTCAAATTTGATGTTTCCAATTGTATATTAGAATACGATTAAAATCAATGCTAAATATTAATTTAGATTAACGAACTACTTGCAAATGCCGGTTTAATAGCCTTTAAAATGGCAAATTAAAATTAAATTACACATTTTTCTCATATTCGGATAACGCTTTGGTAACGGTTTCATCAGTTTCTTCCTATTATAGGTTAAGTATTTAACCCGTTGCGTCGCCTCCATTACTTCATTAGCTTGAGACCTAAAAAAGGTGGGAACCAGCACATATGCTGATTCTCACCTTTCAGGCTTAATCTTTACTTGCTAATGTAGGCTCTACTGAAGTCCCAGTTAGAACTTACTGGGAAGTAGATAACACCCTTGACGTTAGACTTAACCAATTGTGGCTTCCCACTTTGAGCGACTGGAATGATCCCTTGGTCCTTCAAAAGAATCTTCTGGGCATCAATCAAGTTCTGCCAACGAGCGGCTGGCTTGTTCGCATTCTTCGTGGTAGCTTCGTCAATCAACTTGTCATATTGACTGTTCTTCCAACGACCATCGTTGTAAGTGTTGTCGGACGTGAACAGTGACAGGTCGGTGATTGGGTCTGGGAAGTCGGCCCCCCAAAGGGTCACAACGGCTTGGAAGTCCCCTGAAGCAGAACGAGACAAACGCGTCTTGTAAGGAATGTTGGCATTCGTGACCTTCAAACCAGACAACTTCGACCATTGACTCTGAACGTATTCGGTCGTGCTCTTTCCTTCAGGTGTGTCGTCGGCCGTTAAGGTCAGGTCATAACTCTTGCGACCCGTTTCCTTCAAGGCTTCCTTCCACAACTTCTGAGCCTTAGCAACGTTGTGTTCAGTAGCGGCTGGAATCGTCCCTTGCTGGGCGAAGTCCTTGCCATTACGGATAGCTAACCCACTGGTAACGATACCAGTAGCCACCTTTGACCCATCGTCGAGAACCTTGTTGACGAATTGGCTACGGTTGAGCGCAAGTGACAGAGCCTGACGGGCCTTGACATTTTGCATCATGCTATCCTTGCGTTGGTTCAGTTCGATGTAAGAAACTCGAGAACTGTTCCGGGCATGGTATTCCTTATCGTGCTTGTAATTCTTTGGTTGTTGACCACTCAAGTAGATGGCGTCGAGCTTACCACTCTGGTATTGACTCAGTGCCGTCTGCGGATCCTTAACCGCGTTAAACTTGATCTTATGTAACTTCACGTGCTTAGCGTCCCAGTACTTGCTGTTCTTGGAAAGGGTCCAGTTATCGGAAGTCCCCGTCCAGTAGCTCAGTGTGAATGCCCCGTTGTAGACGTTATTCGCAGCGGTCGTGGCGTACTTCTTACCATACTTTTGAACGACGCTTTGGTTTTGCGGGAAGAACGCGGTCTGAGCAACCAACGTTGGGAAGTAGCTAACGGGATGGGTCAAGGTAACCTTAACCTTGTAATCCCCTTCAGCCTTAATTCCTAAGGTGGAGACAGCCTTCTTGCCCTTCATAATGGCGTTGGCATTCGCAACATCAGCGTATAAGTAGGCGTATTGTGACCCCGTCTTCGGGTTTACAGTGCGTTGCCACCCATAAACGAAATCTTTTGCGGTAACCTTGTCCCCATTACTCCAGTTAGACTTCCGGAGATTAAACGTATACGTCTTGCCATCCTTGGACTTACTATAGCTCTTAGCGACACCTGGGTGTGTGCTACTGTTTTTCCCAAACTTCAGTAGACCTTCACCAGTGTTGTTAAGCGTTTCACCGGAAACCACATCGGTTGCCAGTGAGCTATCCATGGTGGGTAAAGTAGAACTTTCCATCCAAGTTAAGGTTTGATCCTTGGCCTGGCTGGCACTGCTCGAGGAGTTCCCACAACCTGCTAATGAAACTGCAGCAAGTGTGGCAACGGCTCCTAACGTAATTAATGACCTAGCCTTCATACTAATTCCGACCCCTCTCAATCTTTCATTTCCTCTCGACGTAAACGTCAGGACTCATTGTAGATTATAAAACGGTGAGAATCAACATGTTTTTTTAATTAATTTAATTTACTGGCAAAAAATCAACCGGATTTTCCCCTGCATGTTATACTCAACACAAGGACTTTAAGAGGAGGTCATCTCATGGAAGAAACCCCACGAACACCCGTTATTACGATTGGATTAAACGCTGGTCAGGCCACGTTTGACTACTCAATGACGGAACTTAAAAACTTAGTCGAAGCCAATAACATGACAGTGGTTGAGGAGATTCAACAATCACTCACCAAACCAAATCCCGGAACTTATTTCGGGACTGGGAAAGTTGAAGAATTGGCCGAGATTGTGGCGGATGACGAAGTCAATATCGTCATCGTCAATGACGAACTGACCCCAAGTCAGATTCGTAACTTGGAGAACGGCACCAAGGCCCGCATCATTGACCGGACCGGCCTTATTCTCGAAATTTTCGCTAACCGGGCGCAGTCCCGTGAAGCCAAGCTTCAGGTACAACTGGCTATGCTCCAATACCAGTTACCTCGCCTGCACACCAGCGCCTCACAGCGACTGGACCAACAGACCGGTAGCGGTGGTGGCGGTGGCTTCACCAACCGTGGTTCCGGTGAATCTCAGACTGAAATGAGTCGGCGGACCATTCAACGGTCCATCAACCACGTCAACCACGAACTCAAGGAAATCAATCAGGCCGCGGCGACCCAGCGGCAACAACGGGAACGCAACCAACTGCCTTCCGTGGCCTTGGTTGGTTACACCAACGCCGGCAAATCAACGTTGATGAACGCCTTGGTTCGTAAATTCGGAAAAAACGAAGACAAACAGGTCTTCGTTAAGGACATGCTGTTCGCAACGCTGGATACCAGTGTGCGGCAACTGGTCTTCCCCGACCAAAAGAAAATGTTGTTGAGCGATACCGTTGGATTCGTGAGCCAGTTGCCAACGCAACTGGTCAAGGCCTTCCGTTCAACGCTTGCCGAAGCGGCCAATGCTGACCTCTTGATTCAAGTCGTCGACTACGCCGATGCCAATAAGGAATCAATGATGGCCACAACTGAGAAGACTTTAACGGACATCGGGGTGACCGATGTGCCGATGATTACCGTCTTCAACAAGGCTGACCTGACCGAAGCCACTTACCCAACCCGGGCTGGTGACCAGTTGGTTCTCTCGGCGCTGGATGATGCTTCCTTGGATCTGTTGGTTCAAGCCATCAAGGAAAAGGTCTTCCACAACTACGTCACGGCTAACTTCCTCATCCCCTTCTCTGAGGGTGAAGTGGTCTCCTATCTCAACGAACATGCCCATGTCTTGAGCACGGACTACGTCGAGGATGGGACAGCCATCAAAGTTGAACTCCAACAGGCTGACTTTGACCGTTTCAAGAAATTCGTTGTTACCGAAGAACACAGCTAAACTTGTTTTGTGAGCCATCCTGGCATCTGCTGGGGTGGCTTTTCTTTTACTCAATCGCGTTTAGGGGTGTGCTAAGACAATCAGCTAATCTCCAAGATTCGGCAACTGTGGCGGAGTTACTCGCCTTACCGGCCGGTAGCTAGGGGCTGGAACGGTGCGAACACAACTTGAAGCCTCGAAACCCACGAGTCTCCAAGCTTGGTTTTCTCCTAAGCCAGCGAGAAGGCCACTCACTGACTAAGGAGAACGACGCGCCTGAGCCCCTATCTGCCGTCCTCACGGCTTAGGTGGAAGCACCAAGTCAACTCCAGGGGGAAGTCCTTTCAGTTAGTCATCGTAGAGTCAAGTAACCCTCCCATAACTTAAACGCCAACAAGTCACCCCAAAGCGGCGGTCCGAATGCTCAAAACGATAGTATCATTGTCTTTTATTCTTTGTCGCGGTAACGATAAATTTTAGCCGGAGGAGGCCAGGGATGGAGCCGGCCGTGGAGGTGGTGTTAGACCGAGTGGTTCTCTCGGCCTTACACCACGGGCGACTTTGAAGACTCGCGTTCTTGCGAGGCTTCAAATCGAGCGAGAAGCCCAAGGGGCTGAAGCGTCCCCACAGCAGGCGTAATCCCTGGCAGCCGCAGGCGGTCAACCTTTAAACAACATAGCAAAAAACGCCATACCGAAACCCAATCGGTATGGCGTTTAACTGTTAAGCCTGACGCTTTTCCAAGTGGCGTGCCAGCAATGATAGCAGGTAACAAACCACGAAGTACATGGCCGCAATGGCCACGAACATTGGAATAATGTAATTGGTGTTCTGCCCATAGATAATCTGGGACCGGAACAGCATTTCTGGCAAGAGGATAATCGTCGCCAACGACGTATCCTTAACCAGCGAGATGAATTGACTCACGATCGCTGGAATCATCTTCACCAAAGCTTGCGGCAAGACAATATACCAGAGTCCTTGCCAGTAGGTTAACCCATTGGCTCGAGCCCCTTCCATTTGGCCAGAATCCACGGCTTGAATCCCTGACCGCACAATTTCGGCTAGCATCGTTGATTCGAAGATGGTCATAGCCAGAATCGCCGCCGGAATAATTTCTGGCTTGACCCCCAGGTTAGGCAATCCAAAGTAGGTGAAGAACAGAATCAAAATCAGTGGCAGGTTCCGAATCACATCAATCACGACCCCGACAACGGCGGAGACGTACTTAATCTTGACGTAACGAATGACCCCTAGAATGGCCCCAATAATAAAGCTCCCGATGATAGAAATCACAGAGACTAGTAGCGTGATCCCCAGTCCGCCAAAGAGATAGCGGAGGTTGTCAGGGGAGTAGGCGTTAATAAAGTTTTGTAGCATATCTATTCTCCTCCCCTAAGCTAACCGTTTTTCCAGGTAACGCATGTAGTAACTAATTGGTAACGTGATAACCAAGTAGAGCACCCCAATAGTGGAGTATGCCGCAATGGTTTGCAGTGAACTCGAAGCAATCACGTTTCCCTGATACATCAGGTCGAAGCCACCCACGAAGGCCAGCGTCGAAGAGTTTTTAACCAGGTTAACAAATTGATTACCTAATGGCGGAATAACGTACCGGAAAGCCTGTGGTAACACGATGTAACGCATACTTTGCCAGAAGCTCAGGCCATTGGCTCGGGCCCCTTCCATTTGACCGGGATCCACAGACTTGATTCCCGCTCGCACGGTTTCGGCAATGAAGGAAGAGGTATACAACGTCAGTCCGATGGTGCCGGCGGTAAACCCGTTCATCTTGACAATGTACAGTGGGAAAACCACGAAGAAGAACATCGTGATGACCAGTAACGGAATGTTCCGGAAAATTTCGATGTAGACTCGGGCAATGCCCCGAGCAAGCTTGCTTGGAGACTCTTCAAGTAACGCGAAGAATGTCCCAATGATGAGGCTGAGAACCAAGGCAATCAGACTACACAACAGTGTCTGGCCCAGTCCATACAGGAGCGTTCCCCCGTAATTTTGAAAGATACTAATCATTCTTTAGCCGCCTCCTCGTAGTCGAAGCCCTTCACGTTGTGGAACCACTTGTGAAGCAACCGGTTATATTCTCCGTTAGCCCGGAGTTCTTTTAAGGCCTTGTTGGTCGCCTTGACGAAGTCTTGTTGGTTCTTATCAACCGCGATGCCGTAAGGTTCAGAGACGAACGTGCCACCCGTGACGACGTAGCCCGGGTTCTGGACAGACATCCCATATAAAATCCCATTATCAGTGGTTAACGCCTGGCCTTGCCCCGACTTTAAAGCCGTCATGGCTTGCGCATAGTCGGTCAACTGGAGCACCTTGGCATTCGGCGCAACCTTGGCAACATTTTCAACGGAGTCGGATCCAACCACCCCAAGGACAGTGCCCTTCTCACGGTTTAGGTCCTTCACGTTCTTAATCGAGCTGCCCTTCTTCACCAGAAGCGATTGGCCGGCAAAGAAGTAGGTGTTTGAGAAATCGACCTGTTTACGCCGCTCTGGCGTATTGGTCATCGTGGCCATAATGGCATCGATATTCCCATTCTTTAACATGGGCATCCGCGTCGAACTCGTCACTTGAATGAACTTGGCCTTGGCATGCTTACCTAGCATCTGCTTAGTTAAAGCGTTGGCCAGATCAACTTCAAAACCCTTAATCTTGCCATCCTTGGTGTCGAGAAGCCCGAACAACCGGGTATCGGCCTTCACACCCCACGTAATGGTCTTGGACTGCTGATCCGTGTGCCACACATTTCGTGACGACAACGGCTTACTCCCACAGGCCGTTACCATCACCGTGAGGACAGTCAGGGCAACCAGCAGGCCCAGACAACGAATTAATCTTTTCATTTCGATATCCTCCCAACTAATGAGTCAAAATCTTACTTAAGAATTGACGAGCCCGTTCATTGGTTGGCTGGCCATCGAAGAATTGTTCCTTAGTGTCGTCTTCCAGCACGCGGCCGTCCGCCATGAAAATCACTCGGTTAGCCACTTCACGAGCGAAGCCCATTTCGTGGGTCACGACGAGCGACGTCATACTGGAGTCACGGGCAATGGATTTCATAACATTTAACACATCATCAATCATTTCTGGGTCCAAGGCACTGGTGGGTTCGTCGAACAGTAAGCACTTCGGCTTCATCGCCAGAGAACGCGCGATGGCAATCCGTTGTTGTTGGCCCCCGGAAAGTTGGGAAGGCATCTTTGGGGCTTGGTCAGCCAGGCCCACTCGGTCGAGCATCTCCATAGCAGCCTTCTTGTTCTCGGCTTCTTCTCGGTGCAACACAATTCGTGGGGCTAACATGATATTTTCGAGAATGGTCTTATTGGCATAGAGATTAAAGTGTTGGAACACCATTCCCACGTTCTTGCGAATTCTGTTCATATCCGTCTTGGGGTTGGCGAGGTCTTGACCGTTAACGATCAATTGCCCGTGACGAATGGATTCCAACCCGTTGACAGTCCGGATCAGCGTCGATTTTCCGGAACCGGAAGGCCCAATCAGCACGACCGTTTCGCCGGCCTCAATCGTCAAATTAATATTGTGAAGCGCGTGGAAGTCACCGTAATACTTTTCCACGTTGTGAAATTCAATCATTGACATAAGCTTTTCCCCCTGCTTGATTAATCGCATTTTTAAAAAATTGTTGCGGCTTACATGAATACTTATGCAAACTGATTATCCGTCTAGTTACACCGTCACAAACTGAATTCGGCGGCGTCCCATCAACTCTCTTACAGATCCCGTCGCTACCTGAATTGATTAGGGTCTAATGCAAAGTTTAAACCAAAAAAATAACCCGGTCAAAACAAACACTTCCACTATGGCAACCCCCGAAAAAAGTTTAGGCCGCTTAATATTAGATATACCAAGGATTTTCTTCGTAACCAGGTCCCCTGAAAAAATAAATATCTTGACGCGCCGTTTGGACGGCAAGCGACCTAATTGGCAGCCAACGAAAAAGGAACCTCGGGACTAGAATATCTAGTCCGAGGTTCCTGAATGCTTGGTTATGCGATTAAACTTTCATTCCTAGCTTTAGTGATGGTAACGCGAGGTCCGCGTCATTGGTTCCGACTCACGGGTTGGCGTGACCGGTGATGCCTCGCGGGTAACTCGTGAGTTGGGTGTCGTTGACCCTTGATGTTTATAGGCCAATTGCACGGCCACTTGGAAATCATTGTCCTGTTCGATCAGACTCGTCCGGCCGAGAACCTTGAAAGGCCCTCCGACCAGTGTGGCATTAGCCAGATATAATTCAATCTGATCCTGAACATCAGCGACCTTCTGGAGGCCAACCGTGGCCACGACCCCCACCCGTTGCTTCTCCGCCTGGTTAATCCCAGCGTAGACCACGAGTTGGTTGCCTTCGGTCTGCATCTCAAAATAGGGAATCAGCACACCTGGTCCCGAAGCGTAAACTGGCTTTCCAAGTTTACGAACTTGGTCGGTAATCTCTCGGTCACCGAGGCCAGAGTAATCCAGTTGCATCAGTTGATTCTGTTGCAACCGCGTGGCCAAATTTTGAATGTTCTGCAATTCGATTGTGGATGATGACAATTTCCCTGGTAATATCTTTTTCTCATCAAAATACCCATTGGCTGGAATGTTGCGACCCCCAATGACCGGCTTACCCGTTTCCAGGTCGGCATCCTTGGGCTTCATGTGCAGCCACTTCTCAATCTTCGGTGAGATGTCGAAGGGTGCCTTCTTCTTGGTGAAGTAGTACATCGTATTGAGATAAACGAAGTAGAGCATCACCACGGCAATTGCCAGAATTAACAATCCCCAGAAAGGATGGCCATTTTGGAGATAACGGAACCCAATGTAGAACAGGTAGAGATTTCCTAGGGCCCCGAGCACCGTGTAAATGCGGTTCTTCAGCTTAACACTCACGTTGATATAACCTAAGTAGTGGTTAATCATGTCTAGAAAACTAAGCATTATCGGTCCCCCTTTCTGTCTTATTCACCCTTGTCAGTGGTCCCACTGTAAGTGTGAGAACTCTGGGTGGTCGTATCGTTAGCGGTATCGCCGGAAGTCCCGGTATCATCGTCCGTTGTGTCATGTGTACTTGACGAGGTCGTTGACGAAGACGTTGTTCCAGTATTACCAGTCGTCGTACCATGAGAGCTCTCTGTTTCGGACGTGTTGTCCGCCGAAGAACTCTGCGTGGTCGTCGATGAACTACTGCTACTGCTGCTTTCATCGGATGACTCGCTACTGCTAGAAGAATCCGAATCCTTCTTTTTCGAACTGTCGTCGCTTTCCTTTTTCTTGGAACTCGTTGACGAGTTCGACACAATTGAAGAGGTCTGCGAAGTCCGCGTTGCCCCTTCATTCGTCTTGGTGACCGAGTTGGTAACCACGTTTGTTGCCCCTAAAGCCAAGGCCATGGAGACCAAGGCAAATGGCGTGATAAACGGTGGTGTGCGGTATGCCATGTCGTCATCCTCCCTTCACAATTACTCATTACATCTATTATCCCACGTGGAACTCAAAAATCTCTCAAATTTCTCTTAATTTTTAGCTAAGCTCTCGGTGGTTACGCCGGCCGTCTTGCACTCGGCACAGAGGCCATACAACTCGAAGCTGTGCCCCGTTACCTCACACCCGGGCAGTTGATCCGTGAAGAACGCCATGGGGCACATCTGAAGCTCCGTAACCTTCCCACAGTTTTGACAGATAAAGTGGTGGTGATGCGAGTGTTGGGCATCACACTGATACTTCACCCGGGCGCGTTCTTGTTCCGTGTTTTGCTCAACGATGCCGACTTCCTCAAACTCCTTCAAGTTGCGGTAGACGGTGTTATGGCTCATCCCCGGGAACTCGGTGCGCATGTACGCATCGACGGTCACCACATCCGTATAATGGCTCTGATTAGTCAGCAAAAATTCTAGCAGCGCATGCCGTTGTTTGGTTAACTTCAACTTATTCTTTCTTAAAACAGCCACAGCGGCGTTTAATGACTCTGCCATGAGGGGCGGCCTCCTTCTCAAATTTAGTCCGAATTCCTTGCCAGTGTCGCATATATCAGGGATAAACTCAACCGAATCGCTTAGTCCGCGTGAAGGGTTCGCATCAGGTTCGCCAACTTAACCTTGGTTTGTGACCAGTTGTCATTGTTGATCTGAATAGCCCGCCCTTGTAAGGCTAGTGGCATCGTCAGATCGCGCTGATACTCGGCACTGGCGAAGCGTTGTTTGACCATCAGCCGGTCATCCCCACGACGCGTCACCCGGTGCATCAGTGACTCGGGATCACTTACCGTTAAGAACAAGACAACCGCCTCGTCACCTAGCTGCTCCTGATAAGTCACCGCACCCTTGGAATCAAGCACAATGGCCACGAATTGCGCACGATTAAAGCCATCAGCCAGACCCTCACGAGACGATCCATACTGGTAGCCCGCGTAACGAACCGATTCCAAATAATGGTTCTGTTCAAAACTCTCGGCCGTCTCGAAATAGTAATCCCGGCCGTCAACTTCTCCTGGACGCGGTGGCCGCGTCGTATGCGTAATTACTTTAGTAACTGGATAGTGTTCAACGAGGTAGTCTTGGACCGTGGTCTTCCCAGTTCCCGTCGCCCCAGTAATGACCAACACCTTATTTGCCATGTGTCGACCCCACTAGGTAGTCATTGGCCTGATCCAATAATCCCTTGAGATTATCAAACGTCAGCCGTTCACGCGCCTCGTTGTATGGTAACCAAGCTGTATCACTGATTTCAATTTTTTGCCGGTCAATCACCACATCCGTTGGCACCTCCGCAGTAAACAGTACCACGTGTTTGTGGTGCCCATTGGCCATATCGTAATCGAGGTCAGCATGGAATTCAGTGGCCACTTTAACTTCTAATGCTGTCTCCTCACGAATCTCCCGTTGGGCCGTGGCGACATCGGTCTCCTGACCCTCGACGTGGCCTTTAGGGAACCCCCAGAAATCACTGGTGGCACTCTTTAACAATAAATAATAGGGCACACCAGCACGGCGCTGGTAAACCACAGCGCCACTTGCGCGTTCAGTAATCATGACTAGCGTTCCTCCTCGTTATTAGTTCTGTTCTATTTTAGCCCGAAAGCCCCCCGAACGGAAAGGTTTTCCTCTGCATTTTTGAAAACAACCGTCAACTCTCATTGACTTTTAATTTAAGTCTAGGGTACACTATCCGAGATATCACCATTAATTAAGGAGGCTTCTTATGGCTATTTCGCGAATTTTCCGCCGCGAACGCTTAGATAATTATTTAGAAAGTGACCAACACTTTGCCAAGACGATGTCGGCAAAGGACTTGATGTCACTGGGTATTGGGGCGGTGATTGGGACCGGGATCTTCATTCTCCCCGGCACCATCGCGGCCCAATACAGCGGACCGGGAATCGTGTTGTCTTTTCTCCTCGCCGCGATCGTCTGTTCCACTGCGGCGATGTGCTACGCCGAATTTGCCTCCGTCTTACCAGTCGCCGGGTCCGCCTATTCCTACGGGAACTTGGTCTTCGGCGAAATCATCGGGTGGGTCCTGGGTTGGGCCCTCATTCTGGAATATGTGCTCGCCGTGGCGGCGGTCGCCAACTCCTTCGGGGCGTATTTCAACTCACTCCTGAAGGGTTTCAACCTTGCCTTGCCAACGGCAGTGACTGGCCCCTATGACCCGGCTCACGGCACCTACGGCAATATCATTGCCATTCTCGTGGTCATCCTGATTAGCTGGCTACTCAGCCGGGGCATGCGCGAATCGATGCGGATTAACAACGTCATCGTTATCGTTAAAATTGCCATTATTATTCTTTTCGTCCTGGTGGGGATCTTCTACGTCAAGCCGGCTAATTGGCACCCCTTCGCTCCCTTTGGCACCAAAGGAATTCTCCGGGGCGCCTCGACCGTCTTCTTTGCCTATCTCGGTTTTGATGTCGTTTCGGCCTCAGCTGCCGAGGTTAAGAATCCTAAGAAGAACATGCCAATTGGGATCATCGGGACCCTCGTCGTGGCCTCCGTGCTCTACATGCTGGTCGCCGTGGTTCTCACGGGGATGGTGCACTACACCCGGCTCAACGTGGCCGACCCCGTTGCCTTTGCCCTGACCTTGGTTCACCAGGATTGGACGTCTGGGATTATCTCACTAGGGGCCCTCGCGGGAATGTTTACCATGATGGTCACCATGATTTATAGTTCATCGCGGCTGATCTACTCGATCGGTCGTGACGGCCTGTTACCCAAGTTTCTCGGTAAGATCGACGATGAAACGGGAACGCCGCGCAACAGTCTTGCCGTGATTACCGTGGTCATTGCCCTGCTCGGAGGCTTCGTGCCCCTGGCTCAGCTGACCAACTTGGTTAACATCGGCACGCTGGTGGCCTTCCTCTTCGTTTCCTTCGGGATTCTGCGGCTCCGTCGTCTCAAAGGACTACCTCAGAACTCCGGGTTCAAGGTGCCCCTCTACCCCGTCTTACCCATTATCTCGGGGCTCCTGTGCTTCGGCATGATGCTGCAATTACCTGCCGAGACCTGGATTGCATCATCCATTTGGTTTGCGCTTGGCCTGGTGATTTACTTCAGCTATGGGTTACATCACAGCCGCTTAAATGATCAGGATTAAAATTAGTTAGTCAGACTTTAGAAAAGGTAGGCGATCGTTTTGCGTAATCAACAGTTTGCTATTCGACCGACGCAGCCGGCAGATGCCCTGCGCGAGCTCGAAGAGATTCACTTTTTAACGACGGACAATCAGGATTTAACCAGTCCTACCGCCCTGCTCCTAAACTTCTATGACTTAAGTTGGCCTGAGTATCAGGATTCAGCCAGTGTCACCGCCCAGTTAGCCAATCTCATGGCCACTCCTGACGAAGACGGTTGGACGTACCTGACCACCCATGACACGTTATCAGTCGCGGTCTTCTACAACTTGGCGCTTCAACGTTTAGGCTTCAGTCCTGAGCTGGACTTTCAGCTGACTGATCCCTTGGCTGCGATGGCTAAGATCCAATTGCCCGTCAGTGAACACGCCACCGATGACTTTACCGTGGCCGAATTAAAACAAGCTTGGTATCTGTTATTGACCACCCATACTAAGAATGGTCAAAGCTTCCTGGATCACCTCACAACGCACGGCTACTTTGCCCCCTTCGTGACCGATCCTAGCGTGCCTAAGCCGTTAATCTTTAACGGTAAGGCGCAGGCCGTCTTCGATACGACCCACCTTATCCGCGAAGTCGTCTACGTCGAAAGTCCTCAAGACACCGACCACGACGGCCACCGTGACCTGTTGAAGGCTGAGATTATTCGTCCAGTCGAGACCGCCACGGGCCTCAAGGTTCCCGTCCTCTATACCGCTAGTCCTTACAATCAAGGCACTAACGACGAGGCTGGCGAAGCCTTGACGCACAACGTCAACGTTCCACTACAACCCAAGCAACCGCAACAGGTCACCTTGGCTGATTTGGCCACTCCAGCAACGGATAATGTTCCGGACCCCCGTCCAGTCACGACCAGCACCCACGTCGCCGCTGAAACCTTTGCGCGGGAACAGTCATACACCTTAAATGACTACTTCTTAGCCCGGGGATTTGCCGTGGTCTACGCCGCTGGCATTGGGACCAAGGATTCCGATGGGGTGCGTACGACTGGTGACCCCGAGGAAACAACCTCGACCATTGCCATCATCGAATGGCTAGCCGGCAACCGCACCGCCTTCACCACCCGCGCCGCGACCGAAGCCATCCCTGCTTGGTGGAGCAACCACCAAGTTGCCATGACCGGTCGTTCCTACCTGGGAACCTTGGCCACCGCCGCCGCAACTAGTGGGGTCACGGGGCTCAAGACCATCATCAGTGAAGCTGCTATTTCCAACTGGTATGACTACTACCGTGACGGAGGCTTGGTCATCGCTCCTGGTGGTTTCCCTGGCGAAGACGCCGATGTTCTGGCCGAAGAAACCTTTAGCCGTGAACTCTTGCCCGGTGACTATCACCGCATTCAAGCCAAATGGCAGGCTGATCTGGCGGGTATCACCCACGACCAAGACCGTACCACTGGTAACTACAACAGCTTCTGGGACGCCCGGAACTACCTCAAACACACGCAGAACATCAAGGCCGACCTGCTCCTTGTTCACGGTCTCAATGACTGGAACGTCAAGCCTCGTAACGTCAACAACCTATGGAACGCAGTACGTGATCTCCCCGTCACCAAGAAACTTATTCTGCATCAAGGACAACACATCTATATCAATGCCTTTCGTTCCATCGACTATACCGACATCGTCAATCTCTGGTTGACCCACGAGCTCCTGGGTGTCGATAACCAAGCGGACACCCTCCTGCCAAATGTCATCATTCAGGACAATGTCGAACCCGAAACTTGGCACGCCGCTGCGGACTGGGATAATCCTGCCAACAACGAACGGGTCTTCAACCTCCAGCATGATGAACTGGTCGACGCCGGCACACAGGACCCGCAGCCCTACGCCACGAGTTTCAACGACCAGCTTCCGGTTGCTCAATACCAACGCTACACCAAGGACGTCAACGCTTGGCAGAAGGATTTACTCGGTGACAAGCACAACGACCTCTTTGGTCACCGACTCATCTTCAAGTCAGCGGTCCTTACCGATGACTTGATCTTAGATGGAAAGCCAACCGTGACCTTACAGGTGGCAGTTAACCAACCTGTCGGTATGCTGAGTTTCCAAGTCGTGGACTATGGTGAAGCGGCCCGCTTAGGCGTCAGCCCAACCATTCTCGCCCGCAAGGCACTCGATGAGGGCTACCGTTGGCGTGAAGATGACCTGCGTGAGTTTAAACTGGCCGCACCGACGCCTTGGAAGATGATTACCAAGGGCCATCGTAACTTGCAGAACCGCACCAACGCCTACCAAGTTGATGAGCTCAAGCCGAACCAGTTCTATGATCTCACCGTCACCCTGCAACCCACTCACTACAAGTTAGTTGCGGGTCACCAACTCGGTCTCGTCGTCTATGCCACTGACTTTGGCATGACGGTACGTGGCAATCAAGATTTGCAATATTCCATCCAGTTGGCTCAGGCCAATTTGGCCATTCCAATCGTCACGGACTAACTTGAATTTACAGGTCACGGTTTCGTAACTAAGATAACAGTGATAAAATAATAATAACTTTATTAGAAACGGGGGCTTTCCCATGAAACAAGGAACCACGATTATCACGCTAGACAACGGCTACCACCTCTGGACCAACACCCAAGGCACTGGTGATATTCACCTGCTCGCCTTACACGGTGGCCCCGGTGGCAACCACGAATACTGGGAAGACACCGCGAAACAATTAGCGAACCAAAGACTCAACGTCCAGGTTCACATGTACGACCAGCTTGGGTCCTGGTACTCAGACCAACCCGACTATAGCGACCCAGAGATCGCTAAAAAGTACCTGACTTACGACTACTTCTTGGATGAAGTCGAAGAAGTTCGTCAAAAATTAGGTATCGACAAATTTTATTTGATTGGCCAATCATGGGGTGGCGCATTAGTTCAAATGTATGCTGCCAAGTATGGTCAACACTTAAAGGGTGCCATCATTTCATCCATGGTTGATAACATCGACGAATACGTTGAAAGCATCAACCATATCCGTGAAACGGTCCTTTCCGCCGACCAAGTGGCTTACATGCAACAAGTCGAAGCCAAAGGGAACTACGACGACGCCAAATACCAGAGTTATGTGGGCATCTTAAACGATGGCTACGTTGACCGGAAAAAGCCAGCCGCTATCTCTCACTTGATCGACACCACGGCAACTGCCGTTTACGGCGCCTTCCAAGGAGACAACGAATTCGTCATCAAGGGTAAGCTCAAAGAATGGAACTTCCGCGAACACCTGAAGGAAATCCAAGTGCCAACGCTCTTGACCTTCGGTGAACACGAAACCATGCCAATTGCCACCGGTAAAAAAATGGCTGAATTGATTCCGCACTCTCGCTTCGTGACGACGCCTGAGGGTGGTCACCACCACATGATCGACAATGCCCCGGTCTACTATGACCATTTGGCAACGTTTATCCGCGACGTGGAATCTGACAACTTTAACGCTTAATCATAATCATCGAAAATCCTCATCACTAGTAAAATTAGTGATGGGGATTTTTTTCGTCAAAAAAAACAGTCTGACAACCACCCACTAAGGCTTGTTGTCGGACTGCTTTATAAATGAAGCTAGTGAATCACAACCTTCATCCCATAAGGCACGTTGTTGTAGACCCACTTGGCATCGGCCACGGACAACCGCACACAACCGTGTGAGGCCGCCGTCTTACCGAGCTGTTTTGCTTCGCTTTCAATGTAATTCCCGTCCTTGTCGGTTGGCACGCTATGGAAGAGATAAATCCCGTGGTCCTTCCAAGAGACCCAGTACTTGGCCCCTTCGCCAGAATTTTGGTTGTAGAAGAACTTGCCCCGCTCGGCCTGAATGTAATACGTGCCGTGCGGCGTGGCATTGTCTTTCCCGGTCCCCGTCGAGCAGTACATGGTGTAGAGCACCTTGTTACCACTCCGGACGTAGACCCGCTGCTTACTGGTATTCACATCCAGCCAAGCATTGGGATAGGATTTCAGGTTAGGATAAGCCTTATCTTCCGAAGGTTCCCGCCAATTGATTTGCTTAGTCGGCGTAAACTTTTTCCGAATCGTCTGAGCCACCGGCGTCCGATTAGCGGAAGTCCGTTGAATCACGCGATTAATTCCAAATCCCGCCACGAGGACCAATACGACAATGACGAGTAACTGTCTAAATCGTCTCATGTTCTTCCGTCCTTTTCAGTAAAATTCATGCTAGCTTCACTGTAACGGATTTTGCGTCAAAAGGGAACGGCCTTAACCGAATTATAATCTTACCGTAACTTACTCTTGTGGTGCGTTACGCAAGCTTAACTTCTCCACGTTTAAGATCTTGTCGACCAATCCCGTGTAGAAGCTCTCCTCATGACTCACGATAATGGCGTTCCCCGGGAACTTGTCGATGGCCTCTTTCAAGGCATGTTTCGTTTCATCGTCCAAATGGTTCGTAGGTTCGTCCATGATCAGAAAGTTTGCGGGTTCAAATTCCAGCAAGGCTAACTTAACCTTCGTCTGTTCTCCCCCGGAGAGTTCGCCGATGGGTTTCATAGCGTTAGCCGAATCCAGGCCACACTTGGACAACTTACCCCGAATAGCCTTTTGCGGCATCTTTTCGTATTTCGCTTGAATGATTTGAAGTGGCGTTTGCCGGTTGTTCTCCCAGACCAAGTCTTGGCTAAAGTAGCTAATCCGTGCGGAAGGTGAGAAGCTGGCCGAGCCACCCTTGGCCTTGATGATGCCCAGGATCGACTTGATCAGCGTTGACTTCCCCACCCCGTTGAATCCAGTCAGACCCACCTTTTGGTCGGTCGTCACGGAAAACGTTACGGGCTTTAACAGTGGTCGGTCATAACCAACGGACAACTCATCCACTACCAAGGCATTCTGTGACCCAGTTTCCTGATAAGGGAAATCAAAGTGAGCTTGGATGTTCGTCGAAGGTGGATCAACCCGATCCATCCGATTCAGCATCTTTTCTCGCGACTTCGCCATCGTTGACTTAGTCCCGGCCTTGTTCTTCCGAATAAAGCGTTCAGCCTTCTCGATCACGACCTGTTGCTTGTCGAATTCACGTTGCTGAACCTTTTCTTTCTCGGCCCGTTGGCGCATGGCCTGCTTGAAGTTCCCCCGGTATTTGGTAATCTGCCCAAAGGCCAGGTTGATGATACAGTTCGTCACATTTTGTAAGAAATCATAGTCATGGGAGATGATGAGGGCGGCACCCTCAAAGTTATTCAGGTAGTCTTCCAGCCACGCGATGTGCGCGGTATCCAGGTAGTTGGTCGGTTCATCCAACAGAATGACGTCTGGATTTTCCAGCAGCAACTTGGCCAAAATAATCTTGGAACGTTGGCCCCCGGACATCTTCGCGACTTCATGATCCCGACCAATGTCATCGAGACCTAACCCCGAGATAACCCGTTCGATTTCGGTTTCGACACCGTAAAAGTTCCGCGCATCGAGTTCTTCTTGAATCCGACCGGCGCGTTCTAAGAGCTTGTCGTCCATCGTTTCAGCGTATTGTGAATACAGGTCCGTCATCTGATCATTCATCTTGTACAGGTCTGCATAGGCCGTATGGAGAAAATCAATCAGTGTCATCCCCGCCGGAATATCGGCGTATTGGTCCAAGTACCCAATATGAGTCTTCTTCTGCCATTTGATGCTTCCAGTCAGTGGCAGTTCTTGTTCGGTAATAATTTTAATCAAGGTTGACTTGCCGACACCGTTTTGCCCAACGACGCCCATGTGTTCTCCCTTGTTGAGTTGAAAACTGGCACCTTCGTACAGCTTCTTATCAGCGAAGCTCAGGCTCAGGTTGTCAACTTCTAATAGTGGCACAAAAATCCTTCCTCTCTTCTCACGCAATAAAAGCCTCGACAGCGTCAAGGCCTTTATCTAAACAATATATAAGCAGTAACTTACCACGAAACGCCCGGGTTCGTCAACTTCACCGCCTAGGGGTATGTGTCAAGTTTTCCTAGGTGCCTTATAATCAACCAAATATTTATACACAATA
>NZ_JQCA01000116.1 GCF_001437125.1 Levilactobacillus paucivorans
AGACATAACGATCCCTCCAATCATATTAGAAATAATCACCGAAACTATATCATATAAGAAACGTTAAGTAAAAGGATAAAAGTTGAAATAGCGAAGCGGAAGGCATACACTAAGTTAAAGTTAAGAGAATCAGAAGACCGAGTGAAACGAGGTCAATGCGCACTTACACATAGAATGAATTCTATGTTGTGCTAACTTCAAAAAAACTGTATTAGAAGTCGCCGATGTCGACAACAGAAGAAAACCCATAGAATCAAAGTAAAGAGGTGACTTACATGGCAATTTTTCATATGAGTTTTAGTAATATTAGTGCTGGAAAAGGACGAAGTGCGATTGCCAGTGCGGCTTATCGAAGTGGTGAAAAATTATTTGATGATAAAGAAGGTCGCCGATATTTCTATGCCCGATCGGTAATTCCAGAAAGCTTTATTTTAACCCCCAAAAATGCACCAGAATGGGCCAGTGATCGAGAAAAATTATGGAATGAAGTTGAAAAGAACGATCGTAAATCAAACTCACGGTATGCGAAAGAATTTAACGTGGCTTTACCGGTAGAATTAAGTGAATCCGAACAGAAAGAATTACTGAC
>NZ_JQCA01000117.1 GCF_001437125.1 Levilactobacillus paucivorans
TTTCTATACAATTCAGAAATCTTTTATGCATTTACACAAGATATTTTACGCTCTCGCAGAGACCCTCAGGACCGCCGTAAGCGTCAAGTTAACGGTGTCCATCCACAGAGAGCCATCACCCATTACGCGGTCTTAGACGAGCAACCAGGGGCCACTCTGGTCAAATTATGGCTAGAGACCGGCCGGACCCACCAACTTCGGGTTCACTTGGCCGCTAGTGGTCATCCCCTGATCGGTGATCCCCTTTACGGGATCCCTTCTAAGACACGCTTACGGCTCCACTGTTGGCAATTAAGCTTCCCCCAACCCTTTGCCACCGATGACCAGTTAACGACCGTCACGGCCCCCGTACCCGCTGATTTTGACGTCCTCGACTGAGTCTTCTTCAAGTCAGCATAATCGTCAAAATTCTCACGATAGAGACGATTGTCACCGTTAATCATTAAAACCAGTTATACTCTAGTCAGTTGGATTCACTAGGGGGGATTAGATGCGCTGGCAACAAAAAGGAGCCCTGATTATTCTTGCGGGACTGTTAGCCATCTTATTAATCTGGGGACTCTTCAATCTTCGTCGATGAGCATCTTTTAAATAGCACCAGCTAGCGTGACCATTGGGGTTTATCTAGCTGGTGCTTTCTATCGGTGTTAAAGGGCCGCCTGCTGTGGGGACGCTTCAGCCTGAGGACCGGGCTTCTCGCTCGATTTGAAGCCACGAAGACCACGCGTCTTCAAAGTCGCCCGTGGTGTAAGGCCGAGCAAGCCACTCGGTCTAACGCCACCGCCACGGCCGGCTCCATCCCTGACCTCCTCCGGCTTAAATTGTCTCTTCCAATCACACTGGCCATTAAAAGCGGGCAGTTTGCCTACTTAGCAAGCTGCCCGCATATTGTGATCTAATCTGATTCAGGCTTGACCGATGTCCCCCACCAGTGAGGCATGAGTTCACCCAGAGTTACAGTCTCTCGTTTTGCATAATCCACCATAATTTGCATATTTTTATTGGCCTGATTATACTGCATGAACGCCTCACGACAGGCACCGCAAGGCATACCACCGTTACCTTCGGGCGGCGTATCCCGAAAGGCAATTAACCGCTGAACCTCGGTTTCGCCACTGTCCATATACATTTGAAGTAGGGCAACCCGTTCCGCACAGAGGTTCAGGACCCCAGATAGTGCTTCGACACAGTACCCGGTGTAGATTTTCCCGGATTTACTTTGCAGGGCACAGACCACGTTATGCGTATAGATAAAATCATTCACCGCCGTGGGATGATAGTACGGCTTGGCTTCCCGATAGAGTTCTTCCCAAATATCCATATTCACTCACCGTTCCTTCTTCAGTTAATCACTAACAATCTAAGGGACACGCTAGTCCACCGCTAATGCCAGCGGACTATATAATTAGTGTTCATTTTGGCCCTTCAAAGACCATAATGCAACTACTAAAACAGCGCGGTATCGCCGTTCAAGACCCCGTTCTAATTATCTTGGTGGTCATGCTATCTGAACCTGAGTCTTAGCTTCCCACCCAAATTGAAAAGTAGTGCCAACGAAGTTTTTTCGACGACACTACTTTTCAATTTATCCATTAAACTGTTAATTTAACTGCCACGATACCGTGGCAACCCCCGGTTAGTTTTGACTTTTTCGTCCATTCTAGCCGGAGGAGGCCAGGGATGGAGCCGGCCGTGGTGGTGCAGTTAGACCGAGTGATATTCTCGGCCTTACTGCACGGGCGACCTTTAAGACCCGCGCCTCTGGCGGGGCTTAAAGTCGAGCGAGAAGCCCAGAGGGCTGAAGCGTCCCCACAGCAGGCGGAATCCCTGGCAGCCGCAGGCGGCCAATTTCACACTAAGACCCGGTTTTAAAGAGATCAAAAAAACCGGAGTAACCACGCTCCGGCTCCCAGTTAGCAGCTTTGAGTCGCAACGTTTCACCGTTTGTAGTCAGGAAATCGCTGTTATCTCAGGCTTGCTAGACCTCAATATGTAATCTTTATTGAGCAACTCTACCCGATCAGGTTGGGAACCCAGTCGAGCCATTAAAGTAACTCTCATCATGACGGTAAGGGTTACTTCACAAAGTTGAGACCCCGCAGAACTTCCACATTCCACGACTTCTCTGAAGGATTGATTGGTATTACATTCATTAAGTATAGCAGACGTCCCTAGAATTGCAAACGTTTTCAAGGATGAAACGATAACTGTTTTTCTGTGAAACCGGTTGACCACACAATCCGACTTTGTGAATCATTCAAGCCTTGGGTTATCCCTTCGGTAAGGCCACCGTTAACTGGCCCCAGTGGCGCTTTAATTTCAGCGTACTGGTGGCACTCGTGGGGAGCATGCGCTGCAGGCGAGATAGGTCTAACTCGGCCTCTTCACTCTGAACACGGGCCTCGCCGCCAACTTGCGCATCATCCGGTACTGGGAAGATAATTTGGAAACGCACTAGCTGGGACGACTCCTGAAGATCCAGCGTCACGACCGCTGGCTTCAGATGTTTCACGCCATCAACCAATGGGGGTAGTGTCCGGTTCAACAAGTTACCCAGCAACTTGAGGGTCGTAATCGTCGCAGTCAGAGGTTCGGGTACCTTAATAAACAGCTGAACGCCGGCCTCCTGGGCCATCAGGTAGTTATGATAAACGTCGAAGCGCAGGCCAGCACTGGGGATGTTAGAGAGATCGTCAATCGTCAGTTCCGCTGCATTACTGGTCTCCCAGCCCGAACGAATATCAATGTACAATTGCCGAAAGCCCTCATAATCTTTGTCCTCAAGGTAGCCACCGAGTCCCAGCAACATGTTTTGATAATCGTGGCTGAACTTGCGAATCGCGCCCATTTGCCGGTTCAATTCACTGGTATATTGTTCACGAAATTCCTGTTGTTGCCGTTGCAGCTGAGTATGTTCCTCTTGTAAATGGGTCAGCATCAGCATGTAGGTGCTCAATGACAACCCAATCAACAAGGTTCCGGTAACCCCTGTCAGAAAGATCAGGTAGTGGTCGGAATCAGCCAGCTCCTGCAAAGAGTATTCGAAGAGAATGTACACCAAAGCAATCCCGGTCATAAAGATCAGAAAGAGATACTCCATGGACCTGCCGATCGTCGCGTGAATGAGATTTTCCATTGGCGCTCGCGTCAACCACAGTCCCATTCCTATCAACGTGAAGATGACGGCATCGATGGTCATCTCCGTCAGAGTCCCCCACCAGCTGGTAGCAAAACTCAGACTGGTCAACCAGATGATGCTATTTAACACCACCATATCAACAAATTCCGTCAGCAGGTAGGCCATGATGGTTACGTCAATGAACGCCGGCAGATACTGCCACTGATGGTCCTTGGCAAGGAGCGCGACTTCAATCATCAGCATGACCACGACCGCTAGTGCCCCCAGTAAGGAACTCCGGGCAGTGAAGGGGTTGACGATATCCAGAAAGGTGAAGCCGACCGCCATCCCCGCACAGTAGGTGAGAAAGTGTTTCTGCCGCAGTTCCGGGAACCAATAATACTGAAAGTAGACAAACCAAAAAATCAGCGTAAAGTCCGCCACTCCGAAACTCCAAATGCTTACTGTAATCATGCGCTCACCTCCCCGGCTTGGTTAAAATCACGGTAAAGTACAACATCCCGCGCTTTAACGCCACCTGTAGGGCAGCGTTCTCGGTCCGATCAATCAATTCCCTCACGGTACTGAGTCCTTGGCCGTGACCATTTCCCTTGGTCGTATAGCCCGCCCTCAGGAAACGATTAATCTGGGGTGGCGTCGTCATCGAAACGGGATTGGCGACAGCGATCTCATAAGATTCCGGATAAACTAAAATGGCGCAGTAAATCTCTGCCCGATCACCTACGATTGGTGCCTCGATAGCATTATCTAGCAGAATCCCGACAATTCGCAATAGATCCATACTGGCCATTGGGAGGCTAACGATGGCATCGGGAATTTCCAGATGCAGATCCCGGCCCCGGTTCTGGGCGGCTAGTATTTTCTGAAATAGTAAACTCTTTAGGGCGGGGTCCCCTAGTTGCTGGAGACCATCCGCCTCCAGTCCGGCCAAGTGACTCGTGGCCTGCCAACGGTTGTTAAGTGTCTCATAATACGCCGCTAAGCCCTCATAATCCTCGGCATCCAGGTAATCTCCCAGCTGAAGCATCTGCTTCTGATAAATTTGTTTAAACTGACGAATGGCCTGAACCTGATCGGAGATTCGCCGGTCGTAGCGCGTTCGCAACAGGGTTTCCTGGTACTTTGCCCGCATCCGTTGCCGCGAGAAGAAGCTCTGGAGAAAGCCAAAGAGACTCGCCGAGATCAAGAGCACCATCACCAGTTCGATACTCAAGGAAAATGTCAGCATGGCATGCGAAATTTGGAGGTGATGAATGATGAGTGACGACGTCTCCGCCAGCACCGTGAGACTGGCTAGCATGGCCATGACCGTCCACTGTTCCTTACGACTCAACGCCAATTTGGTGAGATTCCCGGGCTGGATATGCATACCGGATACCGCTAGGGAGATCAGACTATAGATAAAAATCTGAAAGAACAGCCGCGCCGCAATTGCCGGCGCGCCGTCGGCAATTTTTCTACTCCAAAGCTCGATTGCTACCTGTCGCGTCACATCGTTAATCAGAACGACCACTAGAAAGATCACAATGGTGGCGTTGACAAAAATCAACACCAAATGCCGCCGGTGCCGGAGCAAATAAAACCAGGCACTGATCGGCGGAATGAGCAGACTCCACGGCTCACCAATAAAGGCCGGGAACAACGCCCAGCCCACCCATTTCAGAGGTAATTTCCAGTTTTGTGGTCGAATGAGACCAATCCAAATTGTGAGGAACCACTGCATGGTCATCGCCAGCACGAAGTTCGTCCAAAATTGACGTCCGAATAGTTGTAGCACGGCGTCCATCACTGCACCCTCTTAGGATTTTAAATGCTTTTGTACCAACGTTTTTACCTCGTGGAATCGTCGAGTGGCCACGTCTGTCTCGTCCCCATTGGGAAAGATCAGTCGCCGGTTCTCCGAATCGATGCCACTGACATTGTCGATATTCACCAGAAAACTCTTATCCGTTCGGTAAAGTTCCGGATACTGGTCGGCAATGTCCTTCAGAAATCCTGGAAACTCCACCAACTGGTTGGCCGCGTGCACCGTGACCTTATGTGGCGTCTCCGCAGTCGCGACAAAGTACACGTCACCCATCGGCAGACTGAAATTTCGGCCGCCAATGCTATAGCTGAAGAGATTTTCGGTGTTACCAAGGTAGTTCGTGTAGCGCTGATAACCGTAGTCGACGTTCTCGCGGAGCTTCTGGTCGATCTGAGTACGTCCCAAGTCCTTGACGATGAAATCCATCGGTTCCACCTTTCGTTCGAAGGTGAGGAGCGCCATTTCGGAATGCGTGGTCACGAAGACAAGTTCGGCAAAACCCAAGAGCTTGCGAATGGCAATGGCCGTCTCTAACCCACTCATCTTCTCCGCAGGAAACTCGATATCGAGAAAGAACAGCGCATACTCCGGCGGATTTTCCTCAAGTGCCTTCAGGAGTTCTTGGGGGCTGGGCGTGGCGAGATTAACCACCATGTCGTAGTCATTAATCATGATGTAGCGCTTAATCACGTCGCTGTAGTGTTGTAATTGTTCCGGGTTGTCTTCACACAGATACACGGCTAACATCATCTCACACCCTTTCAACTAAGTCGGGACTATATCTATCACCCACTAATATATATTGAATCGCGACGACTTGCAATCGTTTTACTCACGCAAAAAAGGAACCATCCCCTCAGATAGTTCCCAATCCGCATGGATTATTTAATTTGGTGCTGGCTAAATTAGCACTCCCCCAAGTTCTAATTAAGTCATCAGATACTGCTGTACACTTACTCTTCAGTCACTGCTGAAAGTCTTGTTACTAGCCATCCTAAGCATCTGACAAAGATTGCGTTCTACCAAGCCGCCATGTGATTAGATAATCTCAAGTACGTCCCAATCAATATCCCCCAGATGTCGTGTTAATCACGCATACTTTAATTGATTGATTCGCGAAATCAGTTTCCGTAAAACTGACCCCTTCCAACTGTTATCACTTTACCATGTTCTTAGCTTATCAGTCGTTAAATGGCAAAAACGTCAATATTTGCACGTTAATGCCCGGATAATCAGCACAATTTAATTGTGTCGTAGCGAATAAGTGATGTAACCCCCTAGGATTAAGGGTCCCACAAAGGCAACGACGATGTCGATCAACCCGCGCCAGTACCACTTCAAAGTGGTCTTGGGAGCCGCGACCAGCCGGGGTTCACGTTGGGACTTGCCCATCTTGTCGTAAACCGAGGCCGTCTCATCGACCGCTCGGCGCCGGCGTTTACGCTTGCGCCGAATCGTTGGTGCCTTCACGTCGCGGTTGTCTTCTAAGATCGCCCACTTGGCAAATGGGAAACATAACCAACTGATTAAAAAGTACCAGTCAGCCCCGGTGATACCAGGCATCAGCCGCCACTGCGCGTAGTTCAGGTGTCCCAGGAGGGCAATGATGAGGACGATGACCAGGCCAATCCCGGCTTGACGTAACCAGTACGATCCATTAATTTTCATAGCTGTCCACCTTTCCCTTTCCGGTAAAACTGTTATAGACTAGCTTTAAATATAAGTAATGAGGTGTTCGATTATGGCAAATTCACGAGATTTCAATCCCATCACCGCGGCGGGTTACCGCCACATTGAAGACGAGATTGCTGCCCTCCAGGCGGATCGGCCGACCAAGATTGCGGCCTTAGCCGAGGCCCGAGCGCACGGCGACGTCTCGGAAAATGCGGACTACTCCGCCGCTAAACGTGATCTGCGACACTTGGAGAGTCGGTTGCGTTTCTTAAACAAACAACTCCAGTATGCCCGCGTCGTCACGCCCAGCTCCAGTCCCGTCGTGGAACTAGGTAAATGGGTCACCTTGCGCTTCGCAGACGACGAGGAATTAGAAACTTACCAACTCGTTGGCACCGCCGAAGCCGACCTCGATGCCGGCAAGATCACCCGGATTTCACCACTGGGCAAGGCCCTCATGGGGCATCGCGCCAATGATACCGTCACGGTTCAATCCCCCAATGGGTCTTACCAGGTGACCCTGTTGACGGTTGGCCTTAACCCACCAGAACAATAGAACCAGTATACCATGAAAACCCGACCAGTCGTGGTCAGGTTTTTACCGAGATTCAAGAACACAAAGAGAGCTGTCGGCCGGGTTAACGCCCGTGCTGGCAGCTCTCTTTGTGTTCTCAATTCTCTCTCAAATTATGCGCATTTCTATTCGGTAACGGGGATCCCCGTAGCGTCGTAGAAGTTCTTGGTCATTTCATTCCAGGAATCTTCGATGTTGTCTTCCAAACCGAAGAGCCCGCTACGACCGATAATGTAAATGTCAGGATCGGCATCGTGAATCCGCTTGAAGGACTTCCGGTTAGAGGAGCCATCCATTTCGATTTCATAGCCATAACCATTCTCATCCCGCAACTGACGAAGTTGCTTGATCTTCTCCAAGGCAGAGGCCACAAACTTTTGACCGGCAAAGCCAGGGTCAACCGTCATGACAGTCACCTTATCAACATCAGCGACGTAAGGCAGAATTTCAGAAATCTGAGTTTCTGGATTCAAGACCACACCAGCCTTCAAACCGGCCCGGTGAATCTTGTCGATCATCCGGAAGGCAATCCCATTAGCTCGTTCGGCTGGGAAACAGATGACTTCACAGTTAACCTTAATCAGTTCGTCAACCCAGAAGGCCGGGTCTTCAACCATTAAGTGGGCGGAGATTGGGGTATCGGTAACCGTCTTAACTTGTTCAATAAACCAAGGTGACAGCGTCAGGTTTGGCACAAACTTACCGTCCATAATGTCCACGTGGAAGGAATCCACCTTGTCACTCAAGAAACTAATTTCTTCGTTGAAATTCTTTAAATTCATCGTCATCAGCGATGGTGCAAACTTTACGTTCAATTCAATTAACCTCCTATGAAATCTGAATATCATCCATATTCAATTCAGCTTCGCTACTGGTATCTTCTTCCTCTTCTTTTTCATCAACTGGAACTGGCTTCTTCAAAAGAGCCAGTGCGGTCCCAGTGACCAAGATGTTCGCAACTAATCCGATAATGAAGCCCATTGGCTTAGTCATCGTTGGAATAGCTAACAAGCCACCGAATGGCACCTTACTGTTGGCACTGAAGTACATGGAGATGGCCCCACCGACGGCACCACCGATACCAGTGGCAACCACACAGCGAACGATATCGTTCAAGACAATTGGGAGCACCCCTTCAACAATTTCGAAGATCCCCATTGGGAACGCCGTCTTAATCGTTTCAACTTCAACCTTGTTGTAAATGTTCTTACGGAACAACTTGCCGATGAAGTAAGCGGCCGTGAAGCCTAAAGGTGTTGCCATGTTAACCAGGATTAACGCCGTGATAGGTTCGTTAACACCAGAAGCTTGCATGGTCAGCACGAAGGCAAAGACCGTTTTGTTAATTGGGCCACCATAATCAACACTGGCTAAGACCCCAATCATCAAGCCATAGAACAGCTTGGACGTGTTGTTTAACGTCCCTAAGTAATGAGTCAACCAAGTCGTGAACCAACCAATTGGTCCCCCGATAACGTAAATCATAATCAGACAGCCAATGAATGATGCTAGAAATGGCACAATCAGCATTGGCATTAACCCGTTGGCCCAGGTAGGTAATTTGACATACTTTAAAATAGCTAAAACTAACCAACCGGCAATGAACCCACCGATTAACCCACCGATAAATCCGGCACCAATCTGCTGTGCAGCTAAACCAATCACTAAACCTGGGGCAATCCCTGGCTTGTCAGCGATAGAGAAGGCGATCCCGGTGGAAATGATCATTGGTAAGACACCTAAACCGGCGCCACCCATGGTTGACAAGGCATCCCAGAATGAGAAGGACTTCGTCAAATCAGCGGATGAACTCCCACCGAATGCCATCCCAATGGCAATCATGAACCCAGCCCCACAAACAACGGGGATTAAGTATGAAATCGCTGTCAATAAATGATTCTTCAACCGTAACTTTTTAAATGCGCTTTTCATCATCAATACCTTCTTCTTTTTAAGCGTTTTGACGTTGCTTAATAACTTGGGCAGCCTTTTCCATCAATTTATTTGGTGACTTGATGGCGATATCGGTAGGCACCGTCATCTTGGTAATCTTGTCGAAACGTTCCATTCCTTTGATCTTGACGTCGATCGCTAGGATAGCAATGTCAGCATCGGCAATATCTTCAGGGGTTAATTCATTCTGCGTCCCGATAGTCCCTTGCGTTTCCAAGTGAATATCGTAGCCGGCCTTTTCAGCGGCCTTTTCCAGCTTTTCTTGCGCAATATAAGTGTGGGCAATACCAACGGTACAAGCACAAACGCCAACAATTTTCATAATTAAGTCCTCCTATTTATTCAAACGCAGCAATGACTTCATGAACACTTTGAGCAGCCTTTAAGCTGTCGAGAACGTCGTCGTCCCCGAGTTTCTTAGCAAATTCAGATAACATCTTGAGGTGGTCTTGCGCCCCTTCCGTTGAATCCGTAACGGCGAATAAGATAACGATAGAAATCTTTTCGTCGTCCAAGCTTTCCCATTCAACGGGTGTCGTCAAAGTGGCAATGGCAACGGCAGGTTCAGAAACACTCACGCTCCGGCCATGAGGAATGGAAACGCCATTCCCGATACCAGTTACGCCTTCGGATTCGCGAACATACACGTCCTTTAGGAAGCCGGCTTCGTCACTCACCTTGCCAGCTAAGGCCAATTGGTGAATCAATTCCTTCAAAACTTCATCTTTACTTTTTGCCGAACTGTTGACGACAATTGCATTCGGATCTAACGCTTCCTCTACTACAGTCATATTTTCTCTCCCTCTCAAATCTCTATGCTGTCTGCCGCGGTCGGTTCCTCTTCAAACAGGGAATCCGCGACGTCACTGTCCGCCAACTGGCGAACAAAATCAGTAATTCTTTGCAGTTGATCTTGTGGCGCATCCTTTGCCAGTAACAAAATCACAAGTCCCTCAACCTGATGGCCGACGTCATCCCAAGTAATTGGGAAACGCTTACAATTAACTAACACGACCTTAGATTGCTTAATGACCGCACTTTGACAATGAGGCATGGCTACTCTCTCGGTAATTAACGTTTCCGCTAATCGTTCTCTCTCTTCTAATGCCGCCACGGCAACTTCGGGTTCCGTAATCACGGCTTGATCCCCCAGCGCCTGGCAGACTCGCTTGAATAGCTGTTGTTTGGTTAAGTGCCGCTTAACCAAGATAGCTTGGGTTCCTTGAACATCATTCATTTGGTCGCCCCAGAAAGTTTAGTGACAACTTTTCTAATGGCAGCTTGGTCGCGAGCACTGAATAATGCACTGACTACAATGACCGGAATCACCTGTTCATCTCGAATAGGAATGGTTGAGATGATGAAATCAACCCCCGAATACTGTTGGCGATTGACTTGGTATTGCCGCATCGACACCACATCATCAATCACGAGTTCCGGTAAGTTCTTGCTGACCTTCACGCGAAGCAACTCGGCCGTCCCAACCCCTGTCGTACAGGCAATCAGGATATGTAATGCCCGGGTAGATTGCTCGACTGCTCGGGCAAAGTAAATGCTAATAAAGGCGCTCTCATCAACGGGAATCTTCGGTAATTCGTAATCCTGCCCAATCTTTAGAGACGCGGTACAAACGGCGTTGAAGATTGTCGGATACTCCTGTTTAATCTGTTCGAGCAACTCATTCGTGGCATGAATGCCATTCTCGAGGCGATTTAACATCGGCCTAACGTGATTAATCAAGTCGGGTAAAATTGCTTTCCCATCAATCTCGATTTGCAGTAGCCGACTCACCTGACGGACGTAATCATCGGCAATGAGGATGGCCCGTTGGGGCACAACCTCGGTGCGATCACTGAGATTCGTGATCCGCGATGATTCTAGATACTCGTAAATAAACGAGATTTCCGTTTGGGGTAAGTTGACGTGCGCATATTGTTCAATTCTATGGCTCAACACCTCCGCACAGTGTAATAATTCTTTGTTCTGAGTAATGGTACCGGGAACTTGGCTAGCGGGCAGGGACCCTTTCTGGCCAACATTCCGATACCGGTTGATTAGAATGTAAATATGTGAGAAGAGGTTCACATCATATGGATAAGGAATCTCGATTTCTAAGTCCTTCTCGGCATCCCGAATCAGGTCAATGACAAAGTTGACATCGACCTGGTTCAAAGCGACCTCCGAACGACTAAAGATATTATCGAAGTCGATGATTCCAGTCAGGTCGGTCAGCACAGAAATTGCTTGCCGAACTGCTAATTCATCGCCTTGAATCGAAGCTTTCCGATTGGTTCGCTGTAGCCGAAGCCCGTAACGGTCAAGCCACTGATTAATAATTTTTTCATCATTACTAATCACTGAATCGCTTACATAAAAGTGTTCGTATAAGTACTGAACATCGATGGCTCTTGGTGACACATAGAGTAAGCGAATCATGACTTGCTTCCGCCGCTTGCTGGGCGACAACGTATCCTCAGATAGCTTGGCGAGATCATGCTGGACGAATTGACCACTTTCATTCAATGAACGTGACCGGTTAATCTCAACGCCCTTCCCCTTGGCCGTGGTAATCAGCTGCGGGGCACCGACTTTCTCGTTAATATGGTTGATGGTACGGTAGACAGTCTTGGGAGAAACTTCCAATTGTTCGGAGAGTTTCTTTGCCGTAACATAGGAATCCTGCTGGTAGAGCAGATTCATTAACTCACGATTAATGTCGGTTTTAACCATTTGGCATGCTCCTTTCTACATAAGTAATCATATCATCGGAATTGGTAAGCGTTTTCTCAACTATTGTCCAGAGCATTGGACATTGGCCAGAAGCACTTTGACCATTGACTATTCATGGCATACAAAAAGGGAACAGCCGATACTGGCTGTTTCCCCTAGTGGACATCGATAGTCCGAATATGACGGCCATCCGCTAAACTTGTTGCCTAGTAGACTCCCCAATAACCGTTTTTATTTTTGCGTAATCATTTGCTGTTAATAGCTGCTGATAAAGTCCCTCGTCTTGGAGTAACGCCAACAATTGGCTCAAGGCGTGGACGTGGGCATCCCGATCCACCGAAGCCAGACCAAAGATAACCTGAAGTCGCTTAGATTGGCCATTGACTTGCAGGATTGTCGGTTCCTTTAGGATAAGTAGCGACATGCCCAACCGGTTAACGCCATCCTCGGGCTTCGCGTGGGCCAGCATGACACCTTCCTTAATCATCATATACGGCCCATTCTCTAAGGTAATCTTGATAATCTGATCGGCATACTTAGTCTGAACTGACCCATCACGTTCCAATGGTGCCATCGCGGTGTGCACCGCGGCCTGCCAGTCCACCGCCGCATCAGCCAGCTGAACGTGCGGCTCCGTCAACAGATCACGCAGAGATGGCCGATCGTTAGGCGTGCCCGCGGTCTCCGGCTGAACTTGCTGGAAATAGTCACGCAGACTCGCCGTGAGGCCTTCAAAGTCATCGACTCGTGCGTAATCCGTGATAATATCCAAGACCGCATGGACCAACTTGGTCTCCCGCGAGTTATCCAGTAACCCCAATTGACGAAATTCCTGGCTCAGCCGTTGGAAGTCATTAGAAGTCGGAATTGCCTGGACCCACAAGACCGGCACATCGGCTGTCGCCGTCATCTGTGCCGTGGTCAGAACCAACTTAGGCCCACCATGGGTCAGATCCATCTTCTGAAATTCTTCCAGACTAAACGGTTGTGAAAAACTGATCCCGGGGTAACGATCTGAGAGCTGTTGATACAAGATGAGACTCGTCCCAATACCACTGGTACAGACGAGGATCACGTCAGGTTGTTTTTCCGAATCGAGCCAATCCGGCGAAATTCGTTTCACTTCACCACCGAAGTACACCGCAATCAAGGCCAGCTCATCACTGGAAACCGGAGACTGTAAAAAGTCTTCAAAGGGTTTCAGGGCGTACTTCGTCAGACTCATCAGGTAACTATATTCCAACTTCACATCCGTCAGATTGGCATTGTGGTATTGAACGTTATATTTAATTCGAAAATAAGTCGAGTGCAGGTGGGTGGCCAGCGCGCCAAGAAAAGCGTCCGTAACGAGATCAATGCCAGAAACGGAACTGAAACGCTGGGCCACTTCCTTCGTGGTCGTCAGGAGCTGCTTGCTAAATTGGCCATCCTCATTGACTTGCTGTAACTGACCGGCTAATAGTAGCTTTCTTAGATTGCCAACCTCGGCTGCGGTCACCTGACCGTATTGGGCTAGGAGGGCCTCACACCATTGACTGTACCGATCTAGCGGATAGTTATTGGCCCCAGTCAGCTGACGGTCGCGGTCCTGCAGTCGCGCCAGTAACCAGGTGAGATACCAGATTAGGAGCTGAGCGGCATCCCCACTGTATGAATTACCGGTTGTCACTTGTAACTGGGTCAACTGTTCCGTGACCGTTTGCAGATGTGGCAAGTGTCGAATCTGCTGAATAATTAACGGATTCTGCTGGGCCAACTGCTGGTAGACCCATTGTCGCTGAGCACCCTCGCTTCCTACCAAGGCCTTTCCGTGACTCGTATTGATCACCTCAGTGTCTGTAGGAAGACTGGGCGTCAATTCTCGAAAATCCTTAATGATGGTATTCTTGGAGACCGCTAAGTGCTCTGAGAGGTTCACCAGCGAAAGATGCGGGTCATGCTGGATGAGAGCCCAGATTATCATTTGACGACGCTCACTGGCGTTTAAGACGGGTCGTGTGTCGGCCTGGTTATGTTCCTGAAGATCATCCAGCGTTGACTGTGTCAGGAAGTACCCCCCCTGAGCCAGTCGCTGAATATCATCCAATCCCAGGGCCTTTAGCGCCTCGTTGGTCTGCTTCAACCAGTAGAATACACTGCGCCGGGAGAGGCTCATCTTATCCTCCAGATCAGCCACCGTTTTATACTTTTTACCCTCGGCCAAAATGGAAACCAAGAGGTTGATCTGACCCTTTTCACTAATGTTCAGCATCGGCTACCCCCTCAACTCTCGTGGTGGGTTCGACTAACTTCGGAACCCCAGCGGATTTAGACCAATTGCCAAGGCGTTGGCCCCCACAACTGATCGAGCTGTTAAAGACTCAATTGTTATTGATTGTACCACGTCCAATCGCGTTTCGCCGCGATCAAAGCGCCGAAAGTGGCCGACAGACACAAAACGTATGACACCAAAGACACTTGGTTGTCATACGTTCTATGAAAACTATTCTTTTTCACTCGTGATTAAGCCTGAAGGTGCTTTTCCACGAGAGCCTTGACCTCTTCATTGGTCTGACAGGTCGTGACAGCTTCGTCAACAACCTTAGCCCAATCAGTGGTGTCAATATTCTTCATTTCACTCCGAACCCGTAAGACAGAGGTAGCACTCATCGAGTATTCGTCGAGGCCCATCCCCATCAACAGTGGCACGGCAATCTTGTCACCGGCCATTTCACCACACATCGCCGCAATCTTACCTTCCTTGTGCGCAGCTTCAATCACGTTCTTGATCAGCCGCAGTAAGGCAGGGTTGTAAGGCTGGTAGAGGTAGGAAACGTGTTCGTTCCCACGGTCGGCAGCAAAGGTGTATTGAATTAAGTCATTGGTCCCAATGCTAAAGAAGTCAACTTCCTTGGCAAATTGGTCCGCAAAGACTGCAGAGGCTGGAATTTCAACCATCATCCCCAGCTTGATCTTATCCGCCACGGGAACCCCAGCAGCAACCAACTTGGCCTTTTCTTCTGTAAAGACTTTCTTGGCTGCGCGGAATTCATCCAGCGTCGCAATCATTGGGAACATAATCCGAATCTCACCATAGTGGGAAGCCCGGATTAATGCCCGTAACTGCGTTCTGAAGATTTCTTGCCGGTCCAACGAAATTCGAATCGCCCGGTAACCCAAGAATGGGTTCATTTCTTCAGGAAGTGGTAAGTATGGGAGGTGCTTGTCCCCACCAATATCCATCGTCCGAATGACCACTGGCTTACCCTTCATGGCCTCAGCCACGGACTTGTAAGCCTCGAACTGGTCATCTTCAGAAGGCAACTTATCACTGTTCATGTAAAGGAATTCCGTCCGGAACAGCCCAACTGCTTCGGCCCCGGCATCAACAACGGCGTCGATGTCATCGGGGGTTCCGATGTTAGCGGCAACTTCGAAATGCTTGCCATCTTTAGAGACGGACGCCGCATCCTTCAATTTCCGCCATTCGGCACGCTCCTGAGCGTATTGCTTAGCTTGTTCCTGATACTGATGAACTTCATCCTTATCGGGAGCGACCAGAGCAAATCCATCCAACCCATTCAACACGAGAAGATCCCCGTCTTGAACTTCTTGGGTGGCCTCTTCAGTCCCAACAACAGCTGGCACTTCCAAGGTCCGTGACATGATAGCTGAATGACTGGTCCGACCACCAAGATCCGTCAGGAAACCCTTAACAAACTGGGTATCCATCTGAGCGGTATCGGAAGGGGTCAAATCATGAGCGATCACGATGACGGGTTCGTTAATTAATGCTGGGTTAGGCAACGCCTTCCCAAGTAAGTGACTCAAGACACGCTTCGTGACATCCTTAACATCGGCTGCCCGTTCTTGCATGTACTTGTTGTCAGTCATTCCCTCGAAGATGGCAATGAATTGGTCCGTGACCTCTTTCAAAGCCTCTTCAG
Organism: Levilactobacillus paucivorans; assembly: GCF_001437125.1. Classification (GTDB taxonomy): domain Bacteria; phylum Bacillota; class Bacilli; order Lactobacillales; family Lactobacillaceae; genus Levilactobacillus; species Levilactobacillus paucivorans. The sequence continues at coordinate 15,804 of NZ_JQCA01000117.1, forward strand.
CGTTAATCTTCTGATCCTTAATGAGCTGTTCAATCTGACCAGTCATGTCAGGATCGGCCAGAATCGTCATGTGCGCATCGAAAACTTCAGCTTCACTCTCGCCAAGGTTCTGCGCCGCCTTGTCGCGAATGACCTTCAAGTCATCTGTTGAGTCACTCATGGCCTGAGTGAGACGCTTGATTTCGGCGTCCACATCCGTCACTGACTTTTTCTCGAAGCTCAAGTCTGGGTCAACCAGGCGATAAGCCTTGGCGATCCCAATCCCATCACTTGCTGCAATACCTGTAATTCTCTTTGACATGTCTGCCTTCACCTCAAATGCTTATTCCGACTTCTTCCACAATTCTTCGTACTTCTTAACGATGGTCTCCGCATTAAAGCCAAAGTGTTCGATGATGTCTGAACCCTTACCACTTAATCCGAAGGTATCGATCCCAATGTTGGCACCCTTTAAGCCGGTGTACTTACCCCAGCCAAAGGTACTGTCCATTTCGATCGAGATCCGCTTGTCAACCTTTGGTGGCAAGACGGAGTTCTTGTAGTCTTCACTCTGTTGGTCGAAGAGTTCGACACTAGGAATGGAAACCACAGAAACATCGTATTGCTTTTCCCGTAAGGCAGCTTGGGCCTTCAGCGCTAATTGAAGTTCAGAACCAGTGGCCATTAAGATACCATCTGAGTCTTCGTTCTTAGCTGGCGAAACCACGTAGCCCCCACGAGCAACATCTTCTGGACGTGTTTGTTCCAACAGAGGTAACCCTTGACGAGAAAGCACCAGAACCGTTGGCTTGTCGGTGGTGTTGGCGATCGTTTGCCATGCCCCTAACATTTCGTGAGCATCGGCAGGACGAATCACATTCACATTTGGAATAGCCCGTAAACCAGCCAATTGTTCGATTGGTTCATGAGTTGGGCCATCTTCACCAACGGCAATCGTATCATGCGTGAAGATGAAGGTAACAGGGAGTCCCTGTAAGGCAGCTAAACGAATAGCAGCCTTCATGTAGTCGGAGAAGGTGAAGAAGGTTGACCCGTAGACACGAGAACCACCATGTAAGGTCATCCCGTTCAAGGCCGTGGCTTCACCGAATTCACGAACACCAAACCAAACGTTGTCGTTGGCAGGTTCGTCAGGGTTAAAGCGACCTTCATTCTTCAATTGCGTCTTGTTGCTTGAGAACAAGTCAGCAGCACCACCCCAGAAGTTCGGGTTGTACTTGGAGATTTGTTGCATCAATTCTGAGTTGCTGACACGGGTGGCAACTTCCTTGCCAATCGTCTCATCACTCAACTTAACCTGGCTCATGTCCAACTTAGGCCCGACTTCAGGGGTAAAGTCAGCAGCCAACTTAGGTTCGTTGCGTTGGTAATTCGTGTAGAGTTCCGTCCAGTCATGATGAGCGGACGTCCCACGTTCTTCAATACCTTGCTTGAATTGGGCATAGGCGTCTTCAGAAACGGAGAATGGGGTCTGACTCCAGTGATAGAATTCCTTAGTCTTCTTGACGTTTTCGGCACCTAAAGCGGAACCGTGAACCTTGTTCGTCCCAGCTTCTGGTGAACCGTGACCAATTTCAGTCTTAACTTCAATGATCGTTGGTTGTGCTGAACGCTTAGCTTCGTTGATGGCGTTGTTGATGGCCGCTAAGTCTTCCCCGTCTTCGACGAAGAGGTAGTTCCAGCCAGCACCCTTGAAACGGTAGCTTTGCGTTTCCACAGAACCATTGGCCAACGGTCCATCCAACGTAATGTCGTTTGAATCGTAAAGCACGATTAATTTGTTCAGTTTTTCCTTACCAGCGATGTTGATGGCTTCTTGACTGATCCCTTCCATCAAGTCCCCATCACCAACGATTGAATAAGTCCAGTGATCGATTAAGTCGTAATCTGCCGTGTTGTACTTAGCTGCTAAATGCTTTTCAGCTAAGGCCATCCCAACAGCCATGCCGATCCCTTGGCCCAGTGGCCCAGTCGTTGCGTCAACGCCTGGGGTGTGACCGTATTCGGGATGTCCGGGCGTTAATGAACCCATCTGCCGAAATTGCTTTAAGTCATCCATCTTTACCGCGTACCCACTCATGTGAAGTAAGCTGTAAAGTAAGGCTGAACCATGACCTGCTGAAAGGACAAACCGGTCACGGTTGATCCAGTTAGGACGCTTGGGATCAGTCGTCATGTGGTAGTTCCATAAAACATAAGCCATTGGAGCGGCATCCAAACACAAGCCTGGGTGTCCTGACTTAGCCTTTTCAATCATATCCACACTTAACATTCTTAAAGTATTAACAGCTAATTCGTCTTTCTCTGTGAAGTTCGCTTGAACTTCGCTTACGCCTGTCTTTGTCATTAACGATTACTCCTTATCCTTGGACTGAAATTTTAAAAAGTGATGCTCTAAATTTAACCTTCGGCTTCAGTCTTAGCCTTCTTGTTGCTCTTGAGGAAGAAAGACCAAATAATAACAACAACTGTAAAGCCGATGATACCAGCGATAACAGCAGCTTCACCATAGTGACCCAAGTTACCAAGTAAGATACCTGGTACCAAGTAGTCGGTATCGGCGAAAGTTGAAGCAGCCATCTTCAAACCACCCAGAACAGGCAGAATCAATAATGGTAACCAACTGATCAGCAGACTGTTAACAGCAGAACCAATGATGGCCCCACGACGACCACCGGTAGCGTTCCCGTAAATCCCAGCGGCACCCCCACAGAAGAAGTGACCAACAACACCAGGGATAATAACGGTTGACCCCATAGCGATCATACCGAACATACTCAAAGTACCCACGATAAAGCTGACGAAGAACCCAATCAGCAAAGCGTTAGGTGCGTATGGGAAGATGATAGGAACATCCAAGGCTGGCTTGGCATTTGGAACAAGCTTCGTTGCGATCCCTTGGAAGGCTGGCACAATTTCACCTAAGATCATCCGAACACCGGCTAAAACAACGTAGAAACCAGCGGCGAAAGTCCCGGCTTGAGTTAATGCGTAAATTAAGTAGTTAGTGCCTGAACTCAACTTCGTTTCAACGAAATGTGGACCTGAAACTAAAGCTAATACTAAGTAAACAATAGCCATAACCAATGTAATAGAAACGGTTGAGTCCCGTAAGAAGCTTAAGCCCTTAGGAACGTTGATATCTTCGGTAGACTTCTTAGAGTTACCGAACCACTTACCCATCAAACCGGCAGTTGCATAACCAATGTTACCCGTGTGCCCCATGGCAACGGCGTCACCACCAGTAATCTTACGCATAAATGGTTGACACAGTGCTGGCGTAACAGTTAACAAAGTACCTTCAAACAACCCACCTAAGAGAATCGTGGTTGCACCGGCCTTCATCCCAGTAGAAATCAGGATAACGGCAGTTAAACAAGAAACATAAAGCATTGCTTGACCCGTTAAGAAGATGTACTTGAACTTCGTGAAACGAGCCAACAGAACGTTGACAATCATCCCAACGAACATGATCAAAGCAGTGGTAGTCCCGTACTGTTGTAAGGCAATAGCCACAACGGCTTCGTTAGAAGGAACAACCCCTTGAACGTGTAAAGCAAACTTAAACATTGAAGCGAATGGTGCCAATGAATTTGATAAGATGCCGGCACCACCGGTCAGAACTAAGAACCCAACGAAGGTCTTAACAGTTCCTTCCATGATCTTAGTTCCGGGCTTCTTTTGAAGTGCCAAACCTAGACAAGCGATTAACCCAACTAGGATGGCAGGTGTACTAACGATAGAAACAATAAAATTAATAACTGCTTGCATAATTGCTATTCCTCCAATCTAACGTTAAAAACACTAGTCGTGCTTGATACCTTCTCTGTCCAATAAGACATTGAGCTTTTCTTGTAATTCATCCTTGTCGATGATGCTCTTTAAGACAAAGACCTTTTCTTCGGGCATGTCGGAAGCTTGTTCAGCCAAGTCGTTCCCTAAGAAGAAGTAATCAGCGGCATTAACGTTCATGCTACCAGTATCAAAGTGGGTAACTTCGATGTCATCCGTGTCGACGTTTTCTGCTTTGAGGACAGCGTCGATGTTCATTTGAATCATGAAGCTAGAACCTAAACCTGATTGGCAAACTGCTGCGATTTTCATTATTTTTCCACTCCTCTGAATTCATTAACCAACTCTTCGACAGTTGTTGCTTTTTCCATTCTGGCGAAACTATCCGCATCTTGAAGCTTCAATACTAATTCTTGTAGCGCTTCCAAATGTTTGGTGTTATCACTAGCAGCCAGAACGAAGAATAATGTAATTGGATGGTCTTCACTAACCAAGTTGATTGCTGGATCAACTTTCATGAGTGCCATCGACATTTCATTTACACCATTCTCGGGACGAGCATGTGCTAAAGCAATGTGGGGTCCAATATTGATAAATGGGCCGTTCTTCTCGACAACATTAATCATGGCATCAACGTACGATTGTTCAACCTTCCCTGTAGTTAACAACGGCGATGCTGCCTGCTTAATTGCCTCCTTCCAGTCTAGGTGACCAGCCTGTCTTACCTGGACAGTCTGGGGCGTCAATAAAGTTTCTAACATTCTAATCAACCTCCGCTTCTAAAGACAACTACACCTTAACTTGTTATGGAAACGGTTCCAAGTGCAGTCAATGCACTCTTATAGAGTGCAAGAAGTGAATCTTTATACCTTTTTCTGCATCTTTAGACTGGCTAAATTGCTTAGCTGTTAATCAATAAACCCTTGTCACTATGCGGTTTATAATGAGAATTTTCGATTATGATTTCATCGTAATTTAATCATAAACCCATCGAATATACAGAACTATCTGGTTTTCGTCCAGAGCAATGGACAGAAGTTAAGGTAGCTAAAATTGATAGACCCGCGTAAAAGTAGCACAAAACAAAAAGGCTGCGACAAAAGTCACAGTCTCTCTGTCTTGCGCTACTTATTATTTATTAAGAACAGCTGTAAAGTCCTCAACAATTTGTTTGACTTCTTCATTGCCTTCAGCATCTAGCGCGCGATCCACCAGTCCGGTTAACTGTTGCGTATCCAGCGTCTTCATTAATGAACGCGTTTGAAGAATTGACGTGGCACTCATGGAGAATTCATCCAAGCCCATGCCCATTAACAATGGAACAGCAACCTGGTCACCAGCCATTTCACCACACATGCCAACCCATTTTCCTTTGGCATGTGCGCAATCAATGGTCCGCTTGATCAGCCGCAACAATGATGGGTTGTAAGGCTGATACAGATAGGAAACATGTTCATTCCCACGATCTGCAGCAAAGGAATATTGAATCAAATCATTCGTCCCAATACTGAAGAAATCAGCATACTTGGCTAGCTTGTCTGCAATCATCGCGGCAGCAGGAATTTCCATCATCATCCCAACTTCGATATCATCCGCAACCGGGGTCCCCTGCTCAACTAACTTGGCTTTCTCCTCTTCAAAGATTGCTTTAGCTTGTTTGAACTCGGCCACCGTAGCAATCATTGGAAACATGATCGCCAATTTGCCGAAGTGCGAAGCGCGTAACAGTGCCCGCAATTGGGTACGGAAGATCTCTTGGCGATCCAAGCTAATCCGAATGGCCCGGTAACCTAAGAACGGGTTCATTTCCTCTGGTAGCGGCAGGTATGGCAACTTCTTGTCACCCCCGATGTCCATAGTCCGGACAACCACCTGTTTACCATTCATCTTGCTAACGACGGCTTTGTAAGCTTCAAACTGATCCTCTTCGGTTGGTAATTCCTGGGAATCCATATACAAGAATTCTGAACGCATCAGCCCAACAGCATCCCCACCATTAGCGGTAACGGCTTCGACATCTTTAGGAGTGCCAATGTTGGCACCGATCGTAAAGGCTTTACCATCTTGACTGACCGAATCAGCATTCTTTAACAAAGCCCACTCGGCTCGTTGCTTGTCATAGTCGACCTTCATTTGCTGATAAGTCGCAACCTCTTTAGCGGATGGACTCACGATGACCTCACCGTGCAAGCCGTCCACAATTACCGTATCACCGTTGTGAATGACCTGCGTTGCCGTTTCACTGCCGACAACCGCTGGAATTTCCAACGTCCGTGACATGATGGCGGAATGTGACGTCCGACCACCGATATCAGTTACGAAGCCCTTAACAAAGGCTTTGTTAACTTGGGCAGTGTCACTTGGCGTCAGATCATGAGAAACCACGATTGACGGGTGATCAATCAATGACGGTGATGGCAGTGCAACACCCAGTAGATGACTCAGCACCCGCTTACGGACATCCTTCACATCAGCGGCTCTGGCTTGCATGTAGGCATTATCAGTCATCCCTTCAAACACAGCGATAAACTGGTCGGCCACCTGACTCAGTGCTTCGGCAGCACTCACTTGGTCTCCACGAATCTGTTTCTCAATTGCCCCAATAAACTCAGGGTCATTGACCATCGTAATATGGGCTTCAAAAACCTGAGCTTCCTCATCACTCATAGATTCAGCAGCATTCTTCTTAATAACAATTAAGTCTTTTTCGGAATCTTTCAGTGCGGCATGCAGGCTACTAATCTCTTGGTCCACATCTACCGTCTTCCCAGTCGGAAAAGATAGGTCTGGTTCAACTAAAACGTAGGCCCTCTCGATAGCAATACCATTGCTGGCTGCGATTCCTTTGATTTTGCTAGACACGTTATCCCTCTTTTCATTTCAACTCTTCACGAAATTGAAACTGACGAAAGACTTGGGTTCAACTAGCTCCTGACCTATTCCTTCAAGGCGTTTACAATTTCATCCACTGTCGCCGCTTGTTTCACGGCATACAGGGTCTCATCATTGCTGAGTTTCCGAATCATCTTGGTTAGCAACGTGTTATGGGCTTGATCAGGGGTCGGTTCGTCAGGTTCCGCAAATAACAGAACCAACCGAACTGGCGCATCATCAATACTCTTCCACGCGATTGGCGCTTGGAGGGTTGCAATGGCAACAGTAGGATAGGCCACACAATTACTCCCATGAGGAACGGCAACTTCATTGCCAATTCCAGTCATTCCCAACATTTCACGATAGTCAACATCCTCTAGGAAACCTGCTTCATTCGTAATGGCATGTGATTGAAATAACCAATGCGTCATTTTCTGCAGAAGTGCTTCTTGATCGGAACATTCAAGATGTAGTGAAATATTATTTGGATTAATCGTACTCATTAAGTCCATTTCTACCGCCCTTTCTAGTTCAAAACCTCCAAGAGATTTAGAAACCAGCTGAGACAAACTTACTTATTCCATAACATTTCAAAGTGCTTAACAATATTATCTACCGTAAAGCCAAAGTGCTTCTGAACAGCTGGACCATTACCACTGGCACCAAAGGAATCGATCCCAACGCTGGTCCCATCTAAGCCAACATACTTTCCCCAACCAAAGGTGCTTTCAGCTTCAATGGAAATCCGCCGCTTGATGTCACTTGGCAAAACGGATTCACGATAGTCCTTAGACTGCTTATCAAAGAGTTCCATACTTGGCATCGAAACCACTGAAATGTCGTAAGAACGCTTAGTTAAAGCTTCCTTAGCAGCTAAAGCTAATGGGACTTCAGACCCGGTAGCAATCAGAATGGCATCTGGATTACTAGTCTTGGCTGGTGAAAGCACATAAGCCCCTTTGGAGACATCGGCATCAACCGTCTCCTGCAAAACCGGCAACTTTTGCCGTGAAAGAACCAAGACGCTTGGCGCCTGAGTTTCTTCAGCAATGAACTTCCAAGCACTCAGAACTTCATTGGCATCGGCTGGCCGGATAACATTAACATTTGGCATCGACCGTAATGCGGCCAATTGTTCGACAGGTTCATGAGTTGGCCCATCTTCCCCAACGGCAATAGAATCATGCGTAAAGACGTAAGTTACGGGCAAACTCTGTAAGGCTGAAGAACGTACGGCGGACTTCATGTAGTCAGAGAAGGTAAAGAAAGTACTCCCAAAGACCCGACTACCACCATGTAAGGTAATCCCGTTCAAGGCAGCGGCCATCCCAAATTCACGAACCCCGAACCAGATATTCTTATTCTGAGGATTCAGTGGTGAGAAGCGTCCGCTGTCTGCTAATTGCGTTTTGTTACTTGAAGACAAGTCGGCAGCCCCACCCCAGAAATTAAGGTTGTGATCACTGATCTGTTGCAAAATATCTGAGTTAGCCACTCGGGTCGCGATCTCATCGCCCACCTTGTAGGATGACGTGACCTGATCCAGATTGAGCTTTTCACGTGGGTCAGCGGAGAAGTCTCTAGCCAAGGCATCCTTATCACTGAAGTCACGATAGTCTGCTTCCCAATCGTTGTAGGCTTGAATTCCACGACTTTGAAGGTTCTTTTGGAATTGTTCGTAAACCGTATCTTCAATTTCAAATGGTGCATCGGTATAGTGCAAAGCCTTCCGGGTAGCGGCAATGTTTTCATCACCCAATGCAGACCCATGGACTTTGTTAGTGCCGGCCTGTGGCGAACCATAGCCGATCACAGTCTTAACTTCAATCAACGTTGGTTTGTCAGTCTTCTTGGCTTGGTCGATAGCGTCATTGATGGCAGCTAAGTCTTCCCCATTAGAAACGGAGAGGTAGTCCCAACCAGCAGCTTGGAAACGTTGGCCAGCATTTTCGACAGATTCATTGTTCAGTGGCCCATCAAGCGTCACATCATTCGAATCATAAAGCACAACCAACTTGCCTAACTTTTCTTTTCCGGCAATGTTGATAGCTTCTTGACTGATCCCTTCCATCAGGTCCCCATCACCAACGATGGAGTAAGTGTAGTGATCAATCAGCCGATAGTTACGGTTGTAGACAGCGGCCATATGCTTTTCAGCGATCGCCATCCCAACGGCCATACTGATCCCTTGGCCTAAAGGACCCGTCGTCGCGTCAACACCAACGGTCTTCCCAAACTCTGGGTGACCAGGCGTCTTCGAACCGAGCTGACGGAATTGTTTCAATTCACTCATTGGTAAATCATACCCACTGAGGTGTAATAGACTGTAAAGTAGGGCAGACCCATGTCCTGCTGACAGGACAAACCGGTCACGGTTAATCCAGTCAGGGTGCTTAGGATCAACGTTCATCTGGTAATTCCACAGCACATAAGCCATGGGTGCAGCATCCAGACAGATACCTGGGTGACCAGACGTGGCCTTTTGAATCATATCAACACTCAGCATTCTCAGGGTGTTAACCGCTAGTTCGTCTGTTTCATCAAATTTTTTAGTCGAAATATCTTCTGCGTTAATCATTGATCTTCCTCCGTTTTCATTGGCGACCTAAAAGAGCTTAATAATCGGTAATTGAAAGCGCTTGCATTAACGGCAGAAATAACCTATACTGTTTTTAGCAGAAAACCGTATTCGTTTATTAATGCCAAGAAGTCTTCCCGTTAAGGAAGGCTTCTTTGTTATGCTTATAGCTTCCCTCGAAAGAGGTTTGATAATCTCGCTCTCGGGTAGATGCAACGAACGATGATGTAAACACTGACGAAGAACATCCCAATCCAACTAAACATGAACCCGGTGGTCTTCTGTGCAGCAGTTAAACCGAAGAACCCAATAATTAGGTAGAGGATAAACAGCGTGCAGACGGTAATAACTAACCCGCGAATAAACTTGCCGACACCATGATTACTTGTCTTTGTTTGTTTCATCAGTCATCATTCCTTTACATTAAGCTTTTTGTGCTTGGGAAACGTTCTTACGAATGTCACTGGTTAAACCAGTTAAGTTCAAGGTTTCAACGTATTGACGTAATGGATCCTTGATGCGGTCAATCACGTAACGTTGACCATCAATGTTGTTTTCGGATAAGTTAGCGTATAACTTAGCAACTTCAGCCTTAACTTCGGGTTCATTGTAAACATAGTGACCAGCAACGTCCAGGATGATTTGGTATAAGTCAGGACGGTTCAAAGCTTGGTCGACAGTCAACTTGTCGTCGTCGCCTTCCATCCACTTAGTCCAACGACCGTTGCGGATAGCCTTGTCCAAAAGAACCTTGTATAAGTTTGATGGATTCTCAACTAAGCCATGCTTTACCAGTTGTTGTTCAACTTCAGTTAAGTGAATCAAAGCGTGGGTTTCAGCAGTCCCATATTGAGGGGCAACGTTGCAAGCCGTGATGTGTGCTGGTTGGTGTAAGAGCAAGGTCACATCGTCCAAGTAGTCAGCGTTGTGTTCCTTCAAACCAACACCATACTTCTTAGCCATCGTCCCTAATTCAACGGCGTTTTCAAAGTTCCATTCACCGGCTTGAACACCGATACGAGTCAACGTCCCAGTTTGACCAACAATCAGAGTTGGCATTGGCAAGTTACGCTTGTCGAGTTCACCCTTCAAACGTTGAATAAAGTTTTCGTACTTAGCAGTCGTGGTTAACCCACCATTTGTTTCTTCAGTACCAACTTCATAACCAATTTCTGGCAAGTTACGCTTCTTACGTTCAGTTTCACAGTATTCAATCAACTCAACGGTCCAGTCGATAACGTTATCTAAGTTAACAACTTTCCCGATTTGGAATGGGTCCTTGGTTGGGTCAATCATCAGTAAGTCAAATCCGGCTTCGATATCAGCTAAGTAGGATTCCTTGGCGAGCTTCATGGCTTCGTCAAACTTCAAGTGGTTGTTACGTTCCTTATCACGCTGCCATGGACCACCATGGTCACGGCATAAGTAGTAAAGACCATTGAAACCAACAGCATCGGCAACCTTCTTGATGTCGGCACTGAACCGGGTTTGATCCCAGCCATTTACATAGCCCCCACCGAGGTCATCTTTATCAACTTGGTTACGGCTAGCGATGAACATTAATGGGAAGTCATCGTCTTTGGCTAATTCGAAACTAGCCCGCAATAAATTTGGTGACATTGGGCCGATACCCAGTAACGTTGCGTAACGTCCTTGATCTTGTAACTTCAACATGGTACTGATTGATTGTTTGATAGAAACCTTTTCACTCATAATATATTTGCCTCCAATAAATTTGCTTTTCTGTCTAAGCCATCTTTGATAGCTTGTTCATCAATGCGTCGGCTTTTTCAATGATCTGAGTCGTCGTTAACTGAACCACTTTCTTTCCTTTGAAACGTTCAGTTCCCCGGATACTGGTATCGGTGGAGAGAACCACGAAGTCAGCTGCGGAGATTTGACCGCTGGTTAACTCGTCATCCACCCCGCTGGTTCCTTGGGTTTCAATGTGAACTTCAATATCTTTTTCCTTGCCAGCCTTTTGTAACGCTTCGGCTGCCATATACGTGTGGGCAACCCCACTAGGACAAGATGTCACACCAACAATTTTCATAATGCCATCTCCTGTAAATTAGAATTGTTGAATATCGAAATCAATGTCATCATCGTCAGCTTCTGCTTTTTCTTCCGCCGGCGTTTCCGCAACGTACGGTTTCTTAGCAAATCCGACAATTAATGCGACTACCGCTGAACCAAGGGCAACGGCGGCAATGTATCCCCAGCGGTTATCCACCACTGGTAAGACGATAAGGCCACCCCAAGGCGCATGGTTCAAACACCCAAACATAAATCCTGATAAACAAGCGACAGCGGCACCAATCGTGTTAGCTGGAATGACCCGAAGTGGATCCGCAGTAGCGAATGGAATAGCACCTTCGGTAATTCCCATGGTTCCCATCAATAAAGCGGCAATCCCGGCATCACGGTCTTCAGGACTAAACTTCTTCTTGAAGATTAACGTAGCAATCCCTAAACCAATTGGTGGAGTTGCACCGGCGGCACCAACACCACCCATCAGGAATGGTAAGGTATCCACTTGCGTTTGAGCGAAGGTATAGGCAACCTTGTTGATTGGACCACCCATATCGACCCCGACCATGGCACCCAGAACCGCTCCAAGTGGGGCTTTAGCGGCGCCACTCAAGCTATTCAGGAAGTGAGTCAGGAACGTCATGAAGTTTGCAATTGGCGCCCCGATCAGGTAAACCATGATCCCACTGGCGATTAACGTTCCCCCTAATGGGTAAAGGAAGATAGTCCCTCAATTGTCAAATCAAGTGCAACACTAAGAATCTATTCTTAGAAGTGGTCTAG
>NZ_JQCA01000118.1 GCF_001437125.1 Levilactobacillus paucivorans
ACGCCTTATGAAATATTCTTTAATGTAGTGTTGCACTTAATTTGACAATTCAAGAGTAAAAAATTAAAGTTCTGGACCATGAACTATTTGGTAGACGGCCGACTTTGTGGCGACTGTTGTAAGAAGGTTGGTCTGACCGAAGACATCGATCATCTTACCGACGTCGCTGGCACTTACACCGTGCAAGAAATTAAAACTTTAATCGATAATCACCAAAAAATCGATATCAACCATCAGGAAGCTAAACAAGCGGCCCCTGCCGAGCCAACGCAGGACGGTCTTATTACCAATCTCAAGCTTTACCAAGAAGCAACCGTCATGACAGCCTATAAGATTGCGGTTAAATCTGGCATCGATTGGTCTTCTGTCGTGATTGCCCTCAGGGGAACCAACAAGGAATATCTGATTGCCACCAACGATCAAGTTGCCATTATCAAAACTGGCTTCATGACCGGCCACACCTTAGGAAGCGGCGTCTTCAGAATGCCCTACAGCAACATTACCAACGCTCAGGTCGACTATCATATGTTAAGCGGCTACTTTGAAATTGCGGCCGGTGGGGTTCAAAACACCGCTAAAAATTACTGGTCCACTGGTTCCGACTCCCCACAGGAATCGCCAAACACCATCACCCTAACTGGGGATGCTTTGCGTCAACACTTCCTTCAAGCAGCTGACTTAATTAATAGCTATGTGGCCCTGTCTCATCAACCACAGGCTGCCGTGGCAAGCCCGACGCAAGACCCCGTTGACGAGATTCGTAAGTTTAAAGGACTCTTGGATGACGGGATTATTACGCAGGAGGAGTTTGATACTAAGAAGAAGCAGTTGCTGGGACTGTAACATTTATAGACTAGGTAGCCATTATGCATAGGCTTCCGAGTGGTATCTAAAATTGAATTGATTTTTTGGCTGTTGACTGGCTGGCAGATTCCCGGTATTTTACTGGAAATCCGCCAGCCAGTTTGCGTTTCAAGACATATTTTTATCCAAACAATCCTTGCAATTGAACTATCGAACATATCGTTCTTTGAATCAAACCATCTCGAGTAAAAGTCCTTGTCTTCTTGTTTTTTCTCGTTGTATAATGCAGTTCCATGTTAACTAAACACATCGTTTACTTATAACGTCAATGATTATATTTGATAAATAAATATGTAAATTCTGTCCTTAATTTTTAAATTGGAGCCTGTAACGATGACGTTATCTAATTCTCCAAAAGGATGGTTTGTCCAAAACTGATGACGTTAAAAGCTGTAGAGATTTCAAGGAGGAAATACATATGGAAGAGGAACCAACATATTATTGTAGTCATTGTGGGAAGAAGATCCTGAAAAACTCGGAGTTTTGCCCGCATTGTGGAACAAAACAGGATTCAATATTCAAAAATAAACAATCTATAGAAATACATTCAAATTCAACATCTACCATGAACCAAACTTCCAATGAGAATATGCTTCAATCATTGAAATATGGAATTACTGATGCTTTCACGATAGACAAAAGAATGAGTCGTGCAGCATTTTGGTGGTGGTATTTGGATGTGATTATTATGGGACTTATTTTAAGTGCCCCCTTACCTATTTTCTATAAAAAACTGGCCTTTGATGATGACCAACTTTGGACAGTTCTCCTACTCCTATTCTCAATTACGTATACATTTCTGGCGATCGCCTGCTTAACTGCTGAAATCCGTCGTCTACATGATACAAATCGTTCTGGCCACTTTCTATGGTTGCTCCTGCTTCCTCTGGTTGGACCTATTATTATCCTCATTTTCTTGTCCCAAAAATCTGATGTATCGGGAAGTAGGTTTGACCGTAACTTTTCAAAGAACTTGTGGTTCAAAAAGCCACTACCTTGGACAATTTTAATCATGGGTGCTCTCCTAACCACCGGTTCACTGATAACAACTACTCAATTTGTCAATAGCGAGGACTTATCAGCGTATGGGTTGCCTGATAACTCTACTTCAGGAACATCATCGACTGAAAATAATGATGCTGATTCAAAAGATGATAAAATTGAAGATTCAAGTCAAAACGATAATGAAGAGGACGAATCTGATGATACTTCAGACTTACCCTCCCTTGATCTGGGTGACTCAACCATCGATATTGCAAATAGCAAAGATTTCACTACCAACGCAACTGAATCATGGGCGGGATCAACTCTTAATCCCGACAAAATTTCTGTTTATAAAACTGATGGTGAATACACCAAATGAAAAGGACGTTACAAACAATCTTTTAACGGTATCATCAAAGTCCATATGAATATTGACGCTGGCCGTGACATAAATGCTTTTCCAACTCAAGCGACTCTAAGTACCGATGATGGACAACAGGTAGAAGCTGATTCATTTGATAGTGACAGTTTTGACGGATCACTAAATTCTGGCACACACTCAGATGGCAATATTTATTTTCTCATACCTAAACTAAATGATGTTTCCGATATTTCCTCTATAAGACTAAAATGGTTGGCTTATTATGAAACTGATAATATAGATGATGACAATTCACATAAAGATTTCGATGTCTCTATTCATCTTCAATGATTCAGCAATTTGCTTGTTAAAATCATAATAGAATTTTCACAAATAACTAACTCCCTCTATAGAAAAATGGGTAGCGTCAAGAATCTTGTGTAAATGAAATGCCTTCGTACATATAATATG
>NZ_JQCA01000017.1 GCF_001437125.1 Levilactobacillus paucivorans
CTTGAATTTACACTTTAAGTGCAACACTAATTAAATAAAGAATGGCCCATGGCCAAATTTCTGTAAAATGATGTTTGCGAAAACAATCATGAAAGGAATTTAGCCATGGATCACTACAAGCATATTACCATAGATGAACGGGAAACTATCTTTTTAATGAGGAATCATGGAAACTCACTTCGTGAGATTGCCAGCCATATCAAGAAAAGTTACTCAACCATTTCTCGAGAATTAAGCCGTAATTCTACTGGTAAATCCTATTCACCTTCGAAGGCTCAGGAGAAGTACAAACAGCGCAAAGGCAACTGTGGCAGAGTCTCTCTTTTGAGTAATCCTCAGGTGTTTGAAGTGGTGAGAGAACACTTCTGCGAAGACCTTTGGTCTCCGGAGGAAATATCGAATCGCTTGGCAGTCGAAAAGTATCCGGTGCAGATCAGTACCACGACTATTTACCGTGGGATTTTCAATGGCTTATTTGATAATTTGTTTAAATCTGGCAGCTCTAGTGCCGTGCGCCATCTAAGGCATCACGGCAAGTCTCGCCACAATAAAGCTTATCAAGAAAAGCGAGGCAAGATTCCAATCCCCAACAAGATTCATGATCGTCCGCGAGAAGCTGACAACCGTGTAGAAATTGGTCACTGGGAAGGTGATACCGTGTTAGGCAAAAGCGGAAAGGCTTGTGTCGTTACATTGGTTGACCGAAAATCTCGTTACCTGCTTATTGGTAAAGCTGCTAAAAGAACTTCAGAAGCAGTCACGGATACTTTGAGCGACTTAATGAAGCTATGGCCTGGTAGATCGTTAACGATTACCCCGGATAGGGGTAAAGAGTTTGCCAAAGTTCAATGTTTAACTGATAAGTTTGGTACGCCCTTCTACTTTCCCGATCCTCACTCTCCTTGGCAACGAGGAACTAACGAAAATACTAACGGCTTGCTTCGCGAATATTTGCCAAAAGGAACTGACCTTGATTCAATTACTGACCGCCGGATACAAGCATATGCAGAACAAATGAATAATCGTCCCCGTAAATGTCTCGGATGGAAAACGCCTTATGAAATATTCTTTAATGTAGTGTTGCACTTAATTTGACAATTCAAG